>DATBFU010000001.1:0-63866 GCA_036558325.1 Thermoanaerobaculia bacterium
CCTTGCCGACGAGGCAGGAGATGGCCCCCAGATTCACCTGGAAGCCCGTCGCGAAGACGACGGCGGCCTCCTTGCGCATGAACTCGGCCAGGCGCTCCTCGAGCCGCACGTGGAGATCGAGGGTGCCGTTCAGGAAGCGGCTCCCGGCGCAACCCGACCCGTACTTTCGGATCGCGTCGACGGCCGCCTCCTTGACCCGGGCATCGTTGGTCAGCCCGAGATAGTTGTTGGACCCGAGCATCAGCAGCCGGCGGCCGCCGATCGTGACCTCGGGATCCTGCGCGGACTCGACGACCCGGAAGAAGGAGTAGACGCCGGCGCGGCGCACGCGGTTGGCGTCGTCGAACTTCTCGCACTTGTCGAAGAAGGGGGACGATCGCACGACTCCCCTCCTGGCTGCCGCGGCAGCGAGCTTGCTCATTCTCTCTCCCACCCCCGAAAAAACCTGCGAACCTCGGAATCTTAGCAAATTTTACAAAATCAACCACCCCTGCCGGAGGTACCAGTCCCAGGTGTCGCGCAGGCCCTTCTCGAGAGGCACGGCCGCCGGAAGCTCGAGATCGCGCTCGAGCCCGGCCTCGCAAAGCCATTCGCCCGCAAGGAGTTCCCGCGCCTTATCGGCATTGAACGGCCGGGAGCGACGGGTAATCGCCTCACGAACCGTTTCGGCCGCGCCGGCCAGCCGGACCACCGGATCGGGAACGCCGATCAGGCGCGCCGGGCGCGGTGCGAGTCGCGCGATCTCTCCGGCGAGGCGCCGGATCGCCACAGGCTCCCGGTCGCAGAGGAAGGCCGTCCGCCGGCCCAGATCCGCGCGGCCGGCGGCGCGAGCGATCGCCCGGGCGACCCGCTCGGCCTCCACGATCTGGATCCGGCGCCGGCCGCCGGGCACCGCGACCAGGCCCCGCGCGGCCATGCGGAAGAAGGTCAAGAGGCCCGTGTCTCCCGGGCCGTAGACGACGCCCGGGCGCAAGACGATCGCGGCGCCCGGGAAGGCCCGGCGCACCGCCTCCTCCCCCTCGAGCTTCGAAACGCCGTACCACGACACCGGCCGCGCCGGATCGGACGCCGTCACGGGGCGGCCGTTGCGCGCCGGCCCCGCGGCGGCCTGACTCGACACGAGGACGAAGACGGACTCCGGAGCCGCCCGCGCCGCGGCCGCGGCGAGACGCTCGGTCGCGCGGACGTTGACCTCGCGATAGTCGTCGAGCGTCCGGGCCTTCACGACGCCCGCCACGTGGACGACGGCCGCGCATCCGCGAGCCGCCTCATCGAGTTGCGCCGCGGCCGAAAGATCCCCCCGGACGAACTCGATCGGCAGTCCGGCGAGAAGCGGGGCGCGCGAAGGGTCCGAGCGAACGAGCGCGCGGACGCTCCAGCCCTCATCGCACAGCGCCCGCGCGACGTGCCCCCCCACGAACCCCGTGGCGCCGGTCAGGAGCGCGCGGCGAGCGGTCATCGCCATCGGATCGGACGCGCGCGGCGTCTCAGCCGGCCCAGTGCGCCATGCGGCGCATCCCCTCGCGCACGCGCTCGATCGCCGTGGCGAAGGAGAAGCGCACGCAGCGGTCGTCTCCGAAGGCGTCGCCCGGAACGGCGGCGACGTGCGCTTCCTGCAGAAGCCGCTCGCAGAAGGGCCCGGAGCCCGGGATGCCCTTGCGGCGAGCGAGCTCCGAGACGTCCGCAAACGCGTAGAAGGCGCCCTCGGGCCGGAGAACGCGCACTCCCGCCACGCTCTCGAGGCCCTCGACCATCGCGCGGCGCCGCTCGGTGTAGTGGGCGAGCATCTCGGCGACCGAACGCTCCGTCCGCTCCGGGTCGCGCAGAGCCGCCAGAACGGCGGCCTGCGAGATCGACGACGCGTTCGACGTCGAGTGGCTCTGGTACGAGGTCATCGCGGCGACGACGTCCTTCGGACCGATAGCCCACCCGAGGCGCCATCCGGTCATCGCGTAGGTCTTGGATGCCGCGCCGGTCACGAGAACGCGATCGCGGTGCTCCGGGAATGCGGCCGCCGAAACGTGGCGGGCGCCGTCGTACAGGAAGCGGTCGTAGGTCTCGTCGAAGACGAGCCAGGCGCCGCGGTCCCGGCACCATGCGAGGATCCGCTCGACCTCGGCGGCCGGCGTCACGGCGCCCGTCGGGTTGTTGGGCGAGTTGAGGATGACGCCGCGCGTCGCCGGCGTCGCGGCGCGCGCGAGGCGCCCGGCGTCGGGATGCCAGCGGGACGCGAGATCCGTCTCGACGGACCGGGGCGTCGCGTCCGCCAGCCGCACGATCTCCGGAAACGAGACCCAGTACGGCTGGAAGAGCGCGACCTCATCGCCCTCCTCGAAAAGCGCCTGACAGGCGTTGAAGACGGCCTGCTTGGCCCCCGCGGTGATGAGCACGTTCTCCCGCGTGACGTCCGCCCGCTGCTCCGCGCGATACTTCTCCGCGATCGCGTCGCGAAGCTCCGGGTCGCCGGCGACGTCGGTGTACTTGGTGCGCCCCGCGTGGATCGCCCGCGCCCCCGCTTCCGCCACGAATTCCGGGGTCGCGAAGTCGGGTTCCCCGAGCCCGAAGTCCACGACGTCGATGCCCTTCGCGGCGAGCGCCTTGGCCGCCTTGCCGACCGCGATCGTCGAGGACGGCGCGACGCCCGCGGCGCGGCGCGAGAGACGCCGGCCGCTCACTTCCGGCCTCGCCAGACGCGCGCGAACGCCGGGAAGGCCGCGAGCTTCTTGCGCCCGAGGGCGATCAGCGCGACCTCCACGGCGATCCAGGCCCCGTAGACGAAGAGCATCAGGTGCCGGCTCGACGGTACCAGGAATTGGATCAGCCACAGGACGAACAACCCGGCCGCCTCCATGGCTTCGAGGTCCATCGACGCCAGGAAGAGCCATCCCAGGAAGGCCTGGAGGATCGTGAGCAGGATCTCGTGGCGCTGGAAGTCGTCGAACGGCAAGGGTTCCGTCGACCCATGGCTCCAGCAGTAAATGACGGCGAGGAGCCCCGACAGGATTCCCCACTGGTTGATGTTCGACGAGACCATGTTCATGAGCGCCACCGGCGCCCGCGTCACCCGGCGTGCCCAGGCGAACGCCGAGGTCTTCTCGGGAAACTCGGACAGAAACGGCGCGACCCACTGAATGAAGACGAACTGCGACATGCCGAGGCTCGTCGCGAGCGCGAGCATCGACGCGAGGAACGGCTCGGCGACGAAGTAGATGACGGCGCCGCCGCCGGCCAGCAGCAGCAGCACGGCCGCCCAGCGCTTCCCGCCGCGGAACGAGAGGGCCCAGCGGGAGACCGCGGGGACCTCGTCGTCCTGCTCGACCGTCTCTTCGCGTGGCGGGATCTTCAGGAGAATCGCGAGGTAGGCCGCGTAGGTCGCCGCGAGCACCACCGCGTCGACGAGCGAGAGATTCCCCTTCGCCCAGACGACCACGAAGTACGCGAGCGGCGGCAACAGCCCCAGCACCTCCACGGCATGATCGTCGGAGAGCCGCAGCGTGCCGAGGGTGCGCCCCGTTCTCTTTCGGGAGTAGTACGCCGCGACGGCGTAGATCATCGGCCAGCCGAGACCCGTCAACAGACGCAGGCTCCCCGTGAAGTTGGCGATCGCCAGATGGACCATCGCGGGGTTCTTGCCCGCCTTCCACGCGATGACCGCCTCGACGGCGAACTCGGGGGCCGTCTGGATGAGAGCGAGCACGGCCAGCGCGAGGCCCTGCGACATCAGGAACTCGGCGGCCTCGGCGCCCCACGCCACAAGGAACGCCGATCCGATCATCGCGGGGAAGGTCCAGAGCGCCGCGACCGGAGAGCCCTGAGCCTCGGCTGCCGGGAGCGCGGCGAGCAGGATCGCCCGCAGTCGCTTCATCGCGGCGGGTTATAGCATGAGGCGCTTGACCGCCATCGAGTCTCCGTCGAATCCGCTCATCCGCGAAATTCTGCGATCGCTCGAAGAGCACACGTCGTTTCTGCTCGAGGGCGAGAAGCCGATTCTCGAAGCGATCTCCGCCGGTCTCGGGCTCGAGCACGTGCTGCACGACGCGAGCGTGCGGCCCGGTCGGCTCGCCGCGGCGACCGCCGCGAGACCGCGTCTCGTCTCCCGCGCGGTGCTCGAGCGCATCGCCGAAACGAAGACGCCGCAGCATCTCCTGGCGATCGTCAAGCGGCGCGACGTTTCCGTCGCCGAGCTCTTCGCGCGGCCGGGGCCGCTCGTTTTCCTCTTCGGGCTCCAGGATCCGGGCAACCTCGGCGCCGTCGTGCGGGTCGCGGAAGCGGCCGGCGGCGCGGGAGTCGCCGCGGCGCCCGGCTCGGCGGATTTCTTCCACCCGCGCGCCGTTCGCGCGAGCGCCGGCAGCGTGCTTCGCCTGCCGGTCTCGGGTCGCGTCTCGTTCGAGCCTTTCGCGCGCGACGCGCGCGAGGCCGGCCGCGTCCTCTGCGGCGCGGTCCCGGCCGGAGGCGACGATCCCTTCGCGGCGCCGCCGCCGACCGAATCCGTCATCGTCGTCGGTTCGGAGGGCGCGGGGTTGCCCGCCGGCGCGTACCGTTATCTCGAGCGCCGGCTCACGATTCCGATGCGCCCGCCCGTCGATTCGCTGAACGCCGCCGTGGCTGCGGCGCTGCTCCTCTATTCTGCCCGGCTCTCCTCCGCGCCTTCGCCGAAGACCTCCGCCTGAAACCGCCAGAGGCGGACCTGCGGATCGCGCCAGGCGTCCGGCGGAAGCCCCGCCTTCCGGCAGGTCTCCTCGACGAACCGCGCGGCATCGAAGCCCCACTCCGTCGCGACCTGAGGCAGCAACAGACCGCGCCGTCCGCGGCCTTCCACGATGAGGCCGTCGCGCCCCGTCACGACGTCCGAAGGCCCCTCGATCGGCTCGGGGGGCGCCAGGACCGAGATCTCGATGCGGCACTGCCGAAGCTCGCCCGAGTCGAGCGGCGGAAAACGCGGGTCCTCGAAGGCCGCCCGCCGCGCGAACTCCGCGGCGACGCGGGTCAGGTCGCCCTGCGGGGCGAGCGTTCCGATGCAGCCGCGCAGGTGCCCTCCGAGCGTCAGCGTGACGAAGAGTCCCTTCGGCGCCCCGAACGCCTCCGCGCGGTCCGAGGCGAGCCGCGGCTCCGGTTCTCCGCGGAAATGCGCCGCGAGGGACTCGCGCGCCAGCCACAGGAGATCCCGACGGGCGCGATCCGGGAGGCTCCCGGGGCCGCTCATCCGGCCGCTCTCCGCGACGCGACTCCGGAGAGGAAGCCTTCGATCGCGGCCTCGAGCTCCGGGAGATGGCCTTCGAAGAAGTGGTCCGCGCCCGCGATCTCGACGAGATCGCCGAAGCCTTCCGCGAAGGCGCGCACGCGCTCGGGCGGCGCGAGCGTGTCGCGCGATCCCACCACGAAGAGCGCCGGGACATCGGGTGACGGAACGCCGTCTCCCGAGGACGTCGCGAGCGGGAGCGCGACCCCGATGTACGCGGCGACGCGGCGGTCTCCGGCGATCGCTCTCAACGCCACCGCGGAGCCGAACGAGAATCCTCCCGCCACGATCGGCAGCCCCCCCCGACGCTCGGCCTCCGAGAGCGCCGCGCGGAAATCGTCGGTCTCGCCGCGGCCTCCGTCGTGCGTTCCGGCGGACAACCCGACGCCGCGAAAATTGAACCGCAGCGTTCCGTAGCCGGAGCGCGTGAGCGCCTGCGCGGCGCGATAGACGACGCGGCTGTGGAGCGTTCCGCCGTAGAGCGGATGCGGATGCGCGAACACGGCCGCGCCGGCGCGCGGCGGCACAGCCTCTTTCCAGAGAGCCTCGATCGGACCGGCGGGCCCCGAGAACGTCAGGGACTGGAGCTGCCCCAAGGCGTGCCCTCCTCCGCGCGTTGGCGAAAACCGCTTCTCATCGTATCCTTCCGGGGCCATCGGCGGCCGCGTCGGCCGCAGGAGACGTCATGAAAAAGATCGTCCACGTGGTCGGCACCGGCACGATCGGCGAGCCTCTGATCGGGCTCTTCACGGATTTCTCGAAGCACCTCGGCGTGGACGAGGTGACGTTCCACAAGCGAACGCCGATGACGACCGAGCGAGCCAAGGTGAACCACCTGCTCCGGCGCGGCGCCCGCCTGGCGGTGGATTCCGACAAGAAGGCGGACTTCGAGGCGCTCGGCCACGAAGTGGCCTTCGAGGAGAAGGAAGCGCTCGAGCGTGCGACCGTCGTCATCGACTGCACGCCGGCCGGCAACGAGAACAAGAAGATCTACGAGACGATCTCGGGTCCCCGCGGCTTCCTTGCGCAGGGCAGCGAGTTCGGCTTCGGGAAGCCGTACGCGATGGGCGTCAACGACGAGGCGCTCGTTCCGGGCCAGGACCGCTACCTCCAGATCGTCTCCTGCAACACGCACAACATCGCCGCTCTCGTCAAGACGCTGAGCGAAGACGAGCCGAACGGCTCGGGACTCGAGCAGGGCCGCTTCGTGTGCATGCGCCGCGCCAACGACGTGTCGCAGGACTCCGGCTTTGCGCCCGCGCCCTCCGCCGGAAAGCACGACGACCCCACGTACGGAACCCACCACGCGCGCGACGCGTCCCGCCTCCTCGAGACGATCGGCTGGGAACCGCGGCTCTTCTCGTCGGCGATGAAGCTCAACACGCAGTACATGCACTCGCTCTGGTTCGACCTGCAGTTCCGCAAGCCGACCACCCGCGACCGCGTCCTCGAGAAGCTGCGCGGCAACCGACGCCTCGCGCTCACGGAGAAGAGGTCCTCCAACCAGATCTTCTCCTTCGGCCGCGACCATGGTTACTACGGCCGCATCCTGTCGCAGGCGGTTGTGGCCGCTCCGACGGTGACCTTGAACGGCGAGCGCGAAGTCGTGGGCTTCTGCTTCACGCCCCAGGATGGCAACTCGCTGGCGTCCTCGATCGCCGCCGCTCTCTGGCTGATGGAGCCCGACTTCGACCGCAAGCGGCTCTCGGTGCTCGACCGTTTCTTCTTCCGCGAGATCTGATTCGGCGCGGGCCGCCCTTCGCTTTCGTCCGCCCGCGGTCGCGGTGTTGAAGTTACACTCCGGCCGTGGACTGGGTCGTCTGTTCTCGCTGTCACTTCAGCCAGCAGTCCGCCGAGCACTGCCGCCGCTGCGGCGCGACCCTGCCGCCGCCTGCGGATCCGGCCGGTGAGCCGATCTCGGCCGACGCGCCGGCTCGCGCCCGGCTTTCGCCGGCTCCGGCCCTTTCCCGAAGCGCCCGCGGCCTCCTCGCCGCCGGGGGCGTCCTTCTCGTCGTCCTGCTGATTCTCTGGATGGCGCGCCCATCGCCGGCGCCGGAGGGGACCTCGCCGAAAGCCGCTCCGCCCCCGACGGCCATGGCGCTCGACCTGGCGGGCCGGTGGCACGGTTCCCTCTCGAAGACGATCGCCGGAAACCCGCCGCGGCCCGTCCTGACGGAGATCGTGCTCGAGACGGACCGCGGCGGCGCGTTCACGTCGGGTCGCGTCGTGTTCACCGATCCAGGGCATGGCGGCGCCGCCGCCGGCTATCGCATGGCGCCCGACGGCCCGCGCCGTCTGGCCGAGGCCTCCGCGGCCCTCGCCGCCGCCCCACGCGGTGCGCCGCTCGCGCTCGACTTCGTGCAGCTTCCGGGCTGGGTCCCGTCGCGCGACCGTCTCTGGAAGGCGTTCGAGGGCGCGAGCCCCGGAGGCACGCCGGCCTCGTACCTCCTCGTCGAGTCCCTCGAAACGGACTATCTGCTCCAGGCGGGAATCAACGCCTCGGGCTTCCTCTCCTGGGTCTGCTTCTCGCCCGAGGACGCGCCGCCCCGCGGCCGCGACGAGATCTCCCGGGTGATCCACCCGGAGCCCGGGGCGTCGCTCTCGGGATTCCGCAATCTCCTCTGGGATCTCTCGGGCGCGGCGGACTTCCTCACGCTGCGCCTGCCCGTCACGATCTCCGGGCCCGCGGGCGGGCCCCCCGACGAGATCGTCCTGACGCGGTAGCGGCTACAGGGTCAACAAATAGCCGCCGCTCTTCGCGTCCTTCTTCAAGGCGATGAGCTTCTGGCGCTCGGCGTCCTCGAGCAGCTCCGAGAAGGAGTGGTAGCCGTAGTAGGACTCGTTGAAGTACGGCTGCTTGCGCTGCATCGTCTGCTTGACCATCGAGCCCCAGATCGCGTCGTAATTCTCGCGCTGCAGGGCCTGGATCGAGTCGAGCATCAGGCGAAAGACCTCGCGCTTCTTCTCGGGCAGGTTGTCGATGGACGGGAGAGCACGCGTCGCGCGCACGAGATCCTCGTAGAAGATGAACTCGTCGCAGTTGGACAGCAGCAGGTCCGACGTCGAGTTCTTCACCCCGACGCCGATCACGGCCTTGTCGTTCTCTTTGAGCTTCGAGACGAGCGGCGAGAAGTCCGAGTCTCCGGAACAGATGACGAAGGTCGTGATGTGGGACTTCGACGCGGCGAGGTCCATCGCGTCCACGACCATGCGGATGTCGGCGGAGTTCTTTCCCGTGTAGCCGCGCTGCGGGATGTCGATGAGCTCGATCGCCGCCTCGTGGAATTCCCGTTTGTACTCCTGGTAGCGGGTCCAGTCGGCGTAGGCCTTCTTGTAGACGATGCGGCCCTTCTCGATGAGCCGCTGGAGGACGAGGTTGACGTCGAACTTCTTGTACTGCGCGTCGCGCACGCCGAGCGCGATGTTCTCGAAGTCGATGAAGAGGGAGAGCCGCTGGTCGACCGCCGTGCGCGCGGGCGGGACCGCGGACACGGACTGGGAGTTGCCGGGCGCGAGCGCCACCGGCGCCGGGGGCGGCGCAATCTCCGCCGCCGGGCGGGCCTCGTCGGCCGCCGGCGGCCGGTTCTTGTGGCGCCGGCTTCCCCCGCGGCGGCGCCTTCCTTTCTTCTCGGGCTCGCCGTTTTCGGCGGCGGGAAACGGAATCGGATCGTCGGTCATGCTTCTTCTTTTCCTTCCGGCGCGTCGTCGAAAGCGGACGTCGTCAGAACGAACGTCGCGAGGGCTCGGGCCACGAGCCGTCCCGCCACGTCCGTCATGTCGACGTCGCCGACGTTGACGCGCCTTCCTTTCTTCAGGATCCGCGCCCGGGCCCACACGTCCGCGCGCGCGCGGGCCAGGAAGTGGATCGTCAGGTCCGCCGTGGCGAACCCCATCTTTCCGTCGAAATTCGTCGAGAGCGCGAAGGCGATTGCCGTGTCGGCCAGCATGGCGAGCACGCCGCCGTGCAGCGTTCCGGACAGGTTCGCGAGCTCCGGCCGGTACGGGAGCCGCACGACGCACGTGTCCGGGCCGAGCTCCTCGAGCACCGGCTGCAGGTGCGCGAGCGCCGGCGACCCGGCGAGCCGCCGCTCGAGCCGCTCCCGGAGATCCGGGGCCAGGACGGGAGAGGGAAACGCTCGGACGCTCACAGTCGGGCGGGGCCGGGCCCGTCGGGGATCACTCCTCCGGTCCGTCCTTCTCGTAGTAGGGCAGCTCTTCCGCGCGGCGGGTCGAATTGTCGAGGTGGCGCGGCACCTCGATGATCGTTCGGGTCACGTTTGGATCGCAGACGTCATTCTCGCATTCGTAGGTATAAATGTTCCGGTCGGCCTTTTTCGCGAACCCCACCACGGTCTGATAAGCCTCGCAGTTGCCGCACTTGACCGACATCATGAAGATGTCGATGACGTGCAGCTCGGGTCGGTCGGCCGGCGCCTCCACCCCATCATAATACGCCCGGAGGAGCGGACCACCATGAAGACACGCGTCGCCATGCTTTCCCTGATCGTCGCCGGAGCCGCTGCAGCCCTTTCGGCGGAGAGTTTCGAGAAGACCGTTCCGGTCCCGCGCACCGGAGTGGCGCGGCTCAACTGGAAGTCGGGCCCGTGCGCGGTGGTTCTCGTCGAGCTCCGCAATTATCCCGAAGCGGAGGACATCGAGAAGGCCCGGAAGTCGGACCCGAACGACCACTCCTGGGTCTGGTGGGACTTCAACGTGGAGAACCGCGGCGACGCCAAGTGCAAGATCAAGCTCTGGGTCGAGGTGCTCGACAAGAACGGCAAGGTCCTCAAGCAGAGCGACCGAAGCGACACCGTGGATGCCCACAAGCTCGACGACAACATCAAGGTCTCGACCCGCATGAAGACGATCGACATCGCCGACGCTCCGAAGGCGCATCTGAAGGCCGAGATCACATCGAAGTAGCGGAGACGACGGGTTTGCACGCCGGACGCGAGCGGCCCGGATATCGCGCGCGCGAGGCCGCCGTCCTCGCCGTCGAGGGCCACGATCGCGAGGTTTTCCTCCAGGGCCAGCTGACACAGGACGTGCGCGGGCTCCGCGCGGGAGAAGCGCGCCCGGCCGCCGGGCTCACACCCACGGGGAAGCTGCTCTACGCGGGTCTCCTCGTGGCGCTGTCCGACCGGTACCTCCTCGTCCTCGACGGCGACCGCGACGACGTCGCGGCTCCGGCCGTGTCGCACCTCTCCCGCTTCGCCGCGTTCCAGAAGGCCGCGGTGAGCGACATCTCCCGAGGCTGGATCCTCCGGACGCTCTATGGGCCGGGACCGGAGGGCATCGCGCTTCCCCGGGGCGCCCTCCGGCTGCCGGCGCGGGGCGAGACTTCGGGCGAGATCCTCGCGCCGGCCGCTTCGGGCGGCGCTCTGGAAGCGGCGCTGGCCGGCGCGGGCTCGGAACGGGTCTCCTCCGAGGAGGCCGAGACGCTCCGCGTCGAGGCCGGCCGCGCGCTCTTCGGGAAGGATGCCGACGCGTCGAACATTCCCGACGAGGTGGGACTTCAGGCGGCGGTCTCCACCGCCAAGGGCTGCTATGTCGGGCAGGAGGTCGTCGCGCGCCTCCGGCACCACGGAAAGGTCGCCCGGCGGCTCGTCGGCTTCCGGTTCCCGGGCGGCCCCGTCGCCGAGGGAACGGCCTTCGCGGATCCCGGCAAGCCGGGACGGACGCTCGCGACGGTCACGACCTCCGTGATCTCGCCCCGTTTCGGGGCGATCGGCCTGGGCCTCGCGGCGCGCGACGTGGTCGAGGGCGCGGCGCTCTCGGCTTCGGACGCGCCGGAGCGCGTCGCGGTCGTCGTCGGATTGCCCTTCGCGTGAACCGGCCCTCCGAGGCGCCCGCCTGGGAAGCGCATCTCGCGCTCGTCGGCGCCCAGATCGGCTTCGCCCTCTACCCGATCTTCGGAAAGATCGCCCTCGGGACGATCGGCCCGCTCCCGTTCGCGGCCTTCCGGGTCGTGGCCGCGTCGATCCTGCTCGCGCTGCTGCGCCGGGCGTCCGGCGCCGAGCGCGTCGCGCCCGAAGACCGCAAGCGGATCCTTCTGTACGCGCTGCTCGGGATCTCGTTCAACCAGGTCTTCTACATTCTCGGCCTCTCGCTCACGACCGCGATCAACGCGACGATCCTGAACTCGATGATTCCCGTCTACACGCTCGCCGCCGCCGCGCTCCTCAGGCACGAACGCCTCACCGGCCGCGCCGTGCTCGCGCTCGGCGTCGCGGGAGCGGGCGCCCTGCTGCTTCTCCGGACGGAGCGCTTCGACTGGAGCAGCAACGCCTTCCGCGGCGACCTGCTCCTCATCGCCAACGGAATCTCCTACTCCTTCTACCTCGTCCTCTCGCGTCCGATTCTCGCGCGCTATCGCGTTCTGACCGTCGTCTCGGGGGTGTTCGCCTACGGGACGCTGCCCATCCTCATCGCGGCCGCGCCCGCGCTCGCGGCTTTCGATGCCTCGCGCGTCACGCCGGCCGGCTGGGCGAGCGTCGCCGCGATCATCGTCTTCTCGACGGTGCTGCCTTACTTTTGGAACTCGTGGGCGCTCGCGCGCATGCACGCGTCGCGCGTCGCCTTCTACGCCTTTCTTCAGCCCATGATCTCGACCGTCCTGGCCGTCGAGACGCTCGGTGAGCGGCTCACGCTGCGGACCGCGGTCGCTTCGCTCCTCATCCTCTCGGGGCTCGGCGTCTCGCTCTCGCCGGGCCGCCTTCCGGCTCGACCGATCCCGTGAGGCCCGCGGGGATCGGCCGCGTCGCCGTCGTCATCCCGGTGCTGAACGAGCGCGAGGCGCTGCCGCTCGTGGTGGGCGAGATTCCGAGCGACGCGGTCGACGAGATCGTCGTCGTGGACAACGGGTCGACCGACGGCACGGACGAGATCGCGCGCGGCCTGCCGGTTCGGCTGTTGCGGGAGCCCCGCCGGGGCTACGGAAGCGCGTGCCTGGCCGGCATCGCGGCGGTGCGGGAGCGCCCGCCCGATGTCGTCGTGTTCCTGGACGGCGACCGCTCGGACCACCCCGCGGAGCTGCCCCTCCTGCTCGACGCGCTCGCCCGCGGCGCCGACCTGGCCGTCGGTTCTCGCACGCTCGGCCGCGCCGAGGCGGGAGCGCTCCTGCCGCAGGCGCGCTTCGGCAACGCGCTCGCCTGCGCCCTGATCCGGCTTCTCTACGGGCGGCGCGCGACGGACCTCGGGCCGTTCCGCGCGATCCGCTGGCGATCGCTCGAACGGCTGGCAATGCGCGACCGCGACTTCGGCTGGACCGCCGAGATGCAGGTCAAGGCGTACCGCGCGGGCCTCGCCGTCGCCGAGGTTCCGGTCTCCTACCGGCGCCGCGTGGGCGAATCGAAGATCAGCGGGACGATCGCGGGCTCGCTCCGCGCCGGGCACAAGATCCTGTGGACGGTCCTGCGCTACGGGATGCGCCGGGCGCGCTAGCCTCGAAAGCGCTCGAGCGCTTCGAGAACTTCCGCCGGCGCCCGGCGAAGCCGGCCCGCGGCGTCCGCGAAGACGTGGCGCGTCGAGCCGTCGGCGAGCAGGGTTTCGTCGGCGCCGACCACCTCGTAGGAGAACGTGAGGCCGCGCGGCGAGAGGTCGGGCAGCCGCGTGCGGACGCGGAGCGCGTCGTCGTAGCGCGCCGGCCGGCGGTACTTGCACTCGAGGCCGGTCACGGGGATCCGGATGCCCGCGGCCTCGAGGTCCCGGTAGGGATATCCGGCGGCGCGGCAGAACTCCGTGCGCCCGATCTCGAACCAGACGGCGTAGTGGGAGTGGTACACGATCCCCATCTGATCGGTCTCGGCGTACCGGACGCGCAGCGCGATCTCGACGGAGCGCATGGGAGGAGGCCGCGCGCTAGAAGCGGGCCACGAGCTTCTGCCGCACCGGCTCGGGCACGAGGCCCGAGACCGAGCCACCCAGCCGCGCCACTTCCTTCACGAGACGGCTCGAGACGTAGGAATACTCCTCCTTTGCCATCAGGAAGACCGTCTCGATCGCCGGAGACAGGCGCCGGTTCATGAGCGCCATCTGGAGCTCGTACTCGTAGTCGGAGACGGCGCGAAGCCCGCGCACGATGAGCGTCGCGCCCGAGGTCCGCGCGAAGTCCACGAGGAGCCCCTGGAAGGAGCGGATCGAGATCGCCGGGTCGTCTCCCACGATCTCGCGGATCATCGTGGTCCGCTCCGGGACCGAGAAGAGCGGCGTCTTCGCGTCGTTTTCGAGAATCGCGACGATGATGCGGTCGGCCAGACGGCGCGCGCGCGCGAGGATGTCCAGGTGGCCGTTCGTCAGGGGATCGAAAGAGCCCGGGTAGAGCGCCACGCGTTCCGCCATCAGGTCCTCCCCCTCTCGCTCGCTCCCGCGCGCAGCCCTTCGGCGAGCAGATTATAGGCGGCGACCGTCAGGAAGAGCGCGAGGCCCGGAAAGAGCGCGAGCCACCAGGCCTCCTCGACGTAGCTCGTCGCGACGCCGAGGATCCCGCCCCAGGATGGCGTCGTCGGCGGAAGACCGACGCCGAGAAACGAGAGCGCCGCCTCCGCGAGGATCGCCCAGGCGACGCCGAACGCGGCCGACACGATGAGCGGCGGCAGAACGCTCGGGAGGAGGTGTCTCCAGAGGATGCGGCCGGTCGAAGCGCCGGCGGCGCGCGCCGCGCGCGTGTAGTCGAGGTCCTTCACCTTCAGAACCTCCGCGCGCGCGAAGCGGGCGTCGCCCGGCCACGTCGTGAGCCCGATCGCCAGAATCACGGTGAGCGGCGTCGGCGGCAGGAAGGCCGCGAGGGCGAGGAGCAGGAAGAGCACCGGGAAGCACAGGACGACCTCGATCAGCCGCGAGAGCAGGAGATCCACGGCGCCGCCGAAGTAGCCGGCGAGGCCGCCCACCGTGAATCCCACGAACAGCGACACGGCCGCGGCCGTCAGTCCGATCCCGAGCGACACGGGCGTCGCGACGACGACGCGCGCGAGCAGATCCCGGCCGAGATCGTCGGTGCCGAACGGGTGCGCCGCCGACGGCGGCCGCAGGCGATCGCCCAGGCGAATCTCCCCTGCCCTTCCGGAGAAGAGGGGCGAGCAGGCCGCGACGACCCAGAGGCCCGCGACGACGCCGAGCGCGATGCGCGCGCTTCCCGCGAGGCGAGGGCGTCCCGCCGCGAGGCCGGCCGGCACGATCAGGGGCTCGGCGCTCACGGCTTCACCGCGCCTCCGTGCCGTCGCGCACCCGGGGATCGGCCATCGCGTAGGCGAGGTCCGCGGCCAGCGTGACCAGAAGGGTCGCGACCGCGGTCAGAAGCGAAAGGCCCAGCACGACCGGATAGTCGCGCGCCAGGATGGAATCGAAGTAGAGCCGCCCGAGGCCCGGCCAGGCGAAGATCTTCTCGACGATGACGCTGCCCGAGAGGAGCGCCGGCAGGATCAGGCCGAGCACCGTGATCAGCGGGAGGAGCGCGTTGCGGAAAGCGTGCGCCCAGAGCGCCCGCCGTTTCGAGGCGCCGCGGGCGCGCGCCGCGAGCACGAAGTCCTGCCGCCGCGCCTCCACGACGCCGGATCGGATGAGGCGCGCGAAGAAGGCGAGCGAGCCGTACGTCAGGCACGCGACGGGAAGCGCGAGGTGCGCGAGACGGTCGGCCACTCCCCCCAGGCCCGGAGGCGGCGCGTCGGACGCGACGCAGCAGAGCGGCAGCCACCCGAGCCGCACCGAAAAAAGCGTCTGGAGGAGCAGCGCCGCCCAGAACGTCGGCAGCGAGTAGAGGGCGAAGAGGACCGGCCCCGACACGCGGTCGAGCGGCCCGTCGGGGCGTCCTCCCGCCGCGACGCCGAGCGGGATCGCGATCGCGAGCGTGAGGAGGAGCGCGAGCCCGTTCAGGAGGAGCGTGTACGGGAGCGCCTGACGGATCCGCCGCGCGACGGGCTGGCGGTCCACGAACGACGTGCCCAGGTCGAGCCGCGCGACCCGGGCGATCCACCCGCCGAAGCGCTCGGGAAGCGGCCGGTCGAGCCCGTATTGCCGGCGCATTTCCTCGGCCGCACGGGCCGAGACGCGTCTGCCCGACTCGGCCCCGAGCGCGCTGACGGGACTCCCCGGCGCGAGGTGCAGCAGGAGGAACACGAGAACCAGAATCCCGGCGAGCGTCGGCACCGCCAGGGCGAGGCGCGTCAGGGCGTAGCGCGTCACGGCGCGGTCTCTCGGTTCGCTGCCTCCTCGCGCCACCCGATCGGTCCGGGCCAGATCGCGAAGAGGCCGAGCGGCGACCCTTCGACGCCCTCGAGGTCCCGCCGCAGGCCGTACTTCTTCGTCGAGTTCACGACGAAGATCGCGGGCGCGTCGTCGCGGAAAATCCGGTGGAGGCGGTGGAACAAGGCGAGCCGTTTTCCCTCGTCCATCTCCGTGCGCGCGGCGTCCATCAGGCGGTCCGCCTCGGCATTCTTGTAGTACCCGCTGTTCAAGCCGCGGGGCGGCCACTGCGACGAGTGCCAGTACGCGTACGGGTCCGGATTGGGGTCGGGGGCGCTCGAAGCGAGCGAGGCCGCCTCGAACGACCCCGAGTCCAGCCGCTCGACGAAGGCGGCCCATTCGAGGGTCCGCACGCGCGCCCGGATCCCGGCCCGGCCGAGCTCGGCGGCAAACGTCTCGTCGATCTCTCTTCCGATCGTGTTGCCCGACGAGACGAGCAGCTCGAAGTCGAACTCGCGGCCGCCGCGGTCTCGCACGCCGTTTCCGTTCGAGTCCCGCCAGCCCGCCGCGTCGAGCAGGCGCGCCGCGGCGGCGGGATCGAACGGCAGCGGCGTCACGGCCGGATCGGCGGCGGGCGACTCGGGAGCCCAGGGTCCGGAGATGACGCGCGCCGATCCGCGATACAGGTGCGAGGCGATGCCCTCGCGGTCGAGGAGCATCGTCAGCGCCCGCCGAACCCGCGCGTCGGAAAAGAACGGCAGGCGCGTGTCGAGAGCGATGTAGCTGTAGTCGAGGTCGTAGAACTCGAGCACGCGACAGCATCGCGCGAAGGCCGCGTCGCCGGCCGCGCGGTCCTTCAGGCTCGCGTCAATCAGGCTCTCGTCGAGCGACCCCGCGACGAGCGCGCGGTAAGCGACGTCGTTCTCGGGCAGGATCCGGAAGAGGATGCGGTCGAAGAAAGCGCGCGGCCCCCAGGCCTTCGGATTGCGCTCGAGCAGGATCGACTCCTGCGCCTTCCACGAGGCCAGCCGGTAGGGGCCGTTGGCGAACGGCTCTCGATTGTCGGGCGCCCGATCGAACGGAACGCCGGCGAAGCGCCGCACCGGAAGCAGCGGCAGCACGAACGACATCGCGCGATACGCATACGGCTTCCGGAACTCCACCCGGAAGGCGCGGTCCGAGACCTCTTCGGCCGAGACGAAGTCCTCGAAGAGCGGCTTGAAGAGCGGCGCCGGCGTCGCGGGATCGGCGATCTTTCGGATCGTGAAGACGGCGTCGGCGGGCGTGACCGGCGTGCCGTCTTCCCACACGGCCTCGGGGCGGAGGGTGATCGTGTAGACGAGGCCGTCCGCCGAGGCGTCGATCCGCTCCGCCAGGCCCGGCACGAGATGCAGGCCCGCGTCGAAATCGAAGAGGTTTCGCGAGACGTACGCCAGAACGAGCTGCTCCGGCACGTCGGTCTGGAGCACGGCGTTCAGCGTCCCCGGCTCGCCGAAGAGCCGCCGCGTCAGGGTCCGATCGGCGGCGGGCACCGAGGCGCCGGCCGGCGCGGCGGACTCGCGGGCGCGGCACGCGCCGAGCCCCTGCAGGACGAAGAGGAGCGCCCCAACCCATCGCCGCACGGAGAGATTATGCGGGAGCGGTCCTCCGGGAACTAGGGCAGCGAATAGCTCGCGACGGCGACGTTACGGGACGCGTCGGTCACCCGCACGAGGACGTAGGCCCCTTTCGGAGCGCCGTCGAGCCGGACCGTGTAGGTCTCCGTCGGAGAATCCGAGAGCCCGTCGTCGGGCTCGAGGTGCACCCATTCCTTGGCGTCGATGCTGTATTCGGCGTCCTGGATCGGAGACGCCGCGTCGGCGGCTTCGAACCTCAAGTCGGGCCCGGAGGCTGCCAGCCGGCGGATGACGGGCGGCGTGTTGTCCACGCGCACCGGCGAAGAGTCGCGCTCGGCCGTCTTCGGCTCCTCCGGATTCGTGTCGGCGTCGGAGGCGATCACGCGAAAGACGTAGTCCCCGTCGGGCAGCGAAGTCGTGTCGAAGGCGTAGAACGTCTCCCGGATGTCCTTGCGGAGCAGGACCCAGCGGTCCGAGGCCGCCGGGCGAACGCGGATCTCGTAACGGAGGGGATCGCCGTCGCGGTCGCTCGCTCTCCACGTCAGGGTCCGGTAGCCCTTCCGAACGACCTTGCGCGGCGCGCCTTCCGCCTTGGACTCCTCGAGACCGGTGAAGATGCCCTTCTCGTCCGGAGCCTGCGACTCGAAGACGTTCTGGCTGCCCGAGACGGCGCGCGCGAGCACCTCGCCGGCCGCCATCGCGCTGACGCTTTCGACATCCGGCGCGGCGTTGCGGTTCCGATAGGCGGCCTCGACGCGCCGAATCGACGGAACGGCCTTCCCGCTCGAGGAGAGGCGCAGCTTCCACTGCAGGTATCGCCCGGGCGGCGCCGCGACCTTCGAGGTGGCTTCGCCCGAGGCCCAGGTCGACCATCCGCTCCACGTCGCGTCCGGAATCTGCGATTCCCCGGATCGGAACGCGAACTCCGCGTCGGTGCCGGCGGGAAGGTCGCCCTCGAAGCGAAAGGCCCCGAAGCGGCTCGTGCGCCCGGTGTCCTTCACCGCCGAGACGTATTCGCCCTTCCGAGCGCCCTCCGACAGCCGGTAGACGGCGCAGGATCCGTTCGTCGCGATCGCCTCGCCGGTGAGCACGGTGACTTGCTTCTCGTCGAGCGTCCGTTCGAGGGACCATCGCCCGAAGCCGATGCGGTAGAGCTTGCCGTTCGGACCGGTCGCCGCGACGACGTCGCCGGCGCCGGACGGCTCGAGGGCGAAGACGATCTCCTCCGAGCTCGCCCAGACCGAACGCGGCGGCTCGTCTTCGGGAAACGCCACGATCTCGGACGAATAGGCGCCTCGGTTTCCCGGCCGCGACGGCGCCACGCGCGGCGCGGACACGCTGACGGAGACCTCGGGCTTGTCTTTGCCTTCGTCCGACTCGCCGCCGCCTTGCGCCGGTTTGCCCGCCGGCATCGAAAACGGGGCGGTGATCGACTCGCCTCCGCCCGAAGTCTCGCCCGAGACGGCCGCCGCCCAGACGCGTCCGTCGGCGCTCGCCGTGATCGACGAGATCTCGGTCTTCGAGGAGTCGTAGGCCGTCGTCACGGTGCCGCCGCGGTCGATCCGCAGCACGAGCCCCGAGCCCGAGGTGCCGGCCCACAGACGGCCCTGGGCGTCGACGAAAAGCGAGCGGATGTGCGCGTCGGTCGAGGTGTAGAGGCGCTCGCCGGTCGGACGTTCGCCCTTCTTCGCCGCCGTGATCCGATAGATGGCCCCGGGCAGGCCCGTCGCCGCGAAGAGCGTCTTGCCGTCGAACGCGAGCGCCCAGACGTATTTCGCGCCGGTCTCGAAGTACACGTCGGCTTTGCCCGCGGCCACGCGGTAGACCTTTCCTCCCGGAGACGCCCCCGCGTACAGGGCGCCGTCCGGCCCCACGGCGAGCGACGTGACCTGCTTCTCGGGAAGCGTGGCGGCCGTCTCGGACTTGTCGCCGACCACGCGGAGGACCTTCCCGTCCTCCCCGGTGCCCAGGTAAAGCGCACCGTCGGAGCCGCGCGCGCCGGCATAGATCGCCGCGGCGGAGATGCCCGCCACGGGCTCGAGCCCGCGCGCGAGCGCGAGGCTGCCGTCCCCGCGGACGGACACGCCGCGCGCCTCGCCGGTCGAGAAATCGGAGGCGGAGTCGAGCAGCCAGATGCGCGTTTCGGAGGCCGAAGCCGGCCCCGCCGCGAGCCAGAGGGATATCGCCGCGAGCGCGGACACCGCGCCAGGGTGCCGAAACGTCAAAAGATTCTCGGCTGGACGTCGAGCCGCAGGTGCACCGAGCCCGTCACCGGCACGGGCTGCTCGACCGACTGCGATTCCAGCCGCGCCGACGAGAGATCCGGCGCGCCGCTGCCGCCCGGCCCGCGGTCGAGCAGGACCGCGCCGATCGAGGGGGGAAGCGCCGCCAGCGGCTCGCCTCCGACGACGGCGCCGAGCGCGCGCCGGTCGGCCAGGAGGTTCAAGGTGTTGGGAGGACGGACGCGGGCGAGGAAGTCGAGGACCTGGGACAGGTTCCGCGGGTCCGGCGGATAGAGCGCCAGGTCGTAGGCCGTCGCCGCCGCGCCGTCGCCGATGAACACCGTGACCGGACCGGGAGGCGTGTCCGGCGGGATGTGGACCTCGAGCGGCACCCTCCGCGAGCTGCCGCGGAAGTCCACGAGATCGACGCGAACCGGCACCGTCTCGCCCGGCCGCACCTTGCCGCGGTCGGCCTCCACGTTGACGATCCGCGCGCTCTGGAGGCGGTCCGAATGCCGGATGTCGACGTCGAGACCGGTGATCGTCAGATCCTGGAATTCGTTGGCCATGAGGTAGTTCGTCAGCAGCGCCAGCGAGGCGACGGCCTCCTCACGCGCGGCGAGGCCCGTGAACACGGTCTGCCACGGGATCACGCGGTCCGGAGTCGAGATCGAAGACTTCCACACGAGGGTGCGCTCTCCCGTCCGCTTCTCGATGGTCGTCAGCACGTTGTCGATCGCCATCGCCGCGAGGATCGGCGTCAGCATGGCGTTGTGCACCACTTCGAAGTGGAAGGTCTGGGTCGGGATGTCGTCGGAAGACAGGCGCACGCGGATCGGAACCATGCTCGCGTGGCTCCCGAAGCTGCCGAGGATGCCGCTCGAGCGGTCCTGCGAGATCGAGCCGAGCACGTTCCCGGTGGCGGCGAACTTGAAGGAGCGATAGACCGAAGGCAGGATCGTCAGGACCTCGGCGTCCGCCATGGGCATGTCGACCGGGCCCATCGAGAGGAACGGATGCCCGAAGGCCAGAACGCTCGAGCCTTCGACCCAGGTCACCGTCCCGGTGGCCGCGATGTCCATGTCGCCGCTGAGGAGCACGGTCGCGATCGCCGAGCCCGGCACGAGCGCCGCCGGACCGGGTGCGGCGGAGAGGGGGCGCGCGCTCCCGCCCGAAGGCACCGCCATGGCCCCCATGGCCGAGGCGAAGCGTTCGGCGAGGCGGCCCGGGGTGCCCGTGCCGGAGAACGAAACGGGCAGCGGCAGCGGCGACATCGCGTCCGCCGCGGCGGGCCGGAACGGAGAGAGGAGCGCGTCGAGGGCTGCCGTGAACTTTCCGTCGCGGAAAGCGGAGATGAAGGAAGCCGTGGTGGCCGCGGCGCCGGCGATGGGCACCGGCGGCGTCGGCGGCGCCTTGCGTATGTCGAGCATGCTCTGGATCGGCGTGATCCCGCAGATCGGATCCTTCGCGAACGGCCAGCCGTAGGCGAGGGCGCCGATGAGCTTGTTGTCCACGTAGATCGGGCTCCCGCTCATGCCCGCGATGATTCCCGACTTCTCGAGCCCCGCCCCGGACACGCGTCCCAGGATCATGTCCTGGCCCGGCGCGAAGCGCTTCACGATGCCGAGGATCTCGACGTCGAATCGCTGCACGCCCTTCCCGTCGCCCAGATCCGAGAGCCCGTACCCCTTCATCCCGGCGACGAGACGGTCGGCCGAAAGGATCTCCGCGGGCTGGGCGAGGACGGCGGCCGCCGGCAGAACGACCGCGAGCGCGAGCGCGAAACCGAGACAGAGCACCGAGCGGCTCAGGGGACGCGTCACAGGAAAGACAACCGGACCTCGGAGAGCGGCCATTCCCTTTGAAATCTCCAATGCGTATGTTACGTTCCTTCCGGATGGCCGCGGCGCTTTTTCAGCAGGTTTCGAGCGAAAATCTCCCCGGCGGCACCTCCCTCCTGGCCTTCTTTCGCGAGACCGGCGCGACCGCGAAGGTGGTCCTGGCCGTCCTGTTCTTCTTTTCGCTCGTCTCCTGGATCATCATTTTCGCCAAGTTCCTGAGGCTCCGTCGCGTGGGCCGGCAGTCGGCGAAATTCATCGCCTTCTTTCGCAAGTCGAAGCGCTTCTCGGAGGTCAACGGCATCGCCAGCCAGCTGCCCGACACGCCGTTGACCACGCTCTTCCGAGCCGGCTACGCCGAGCTCGACGCCCAGGTCAAGGCCAACCGCCCCGAGGATCCCGCCGTCACCGCCGGCGGCGGCGGAAAGCTCCTCATCAAGAACATCTCCGGCGTCGAGCGGGCTCTCGAGCGAGCGATCACCGCCGAGGTCTCGCGGCTCACGAAGTACATGACCTTCCTCGCCACGACGGCCTCGGCCTGCCCCTTCATCGGCCTCTTCGGGACGGTGTGGGGCATCATGCAGTCCTTCCGCGCCATCGGGACGACCGGCTCCACGTCGATCGTCGCGGTCGCTCCCGGAATCTCGGAGGCGCTCATCAACACGGCGGCGGGACTCGCGGCGGCGATTCCCGCGCTCGTCTTCTACAACTACTTCATGGGCCAGGTGCGCCTGCTGCGGGCGGGGATGGAGGATTTCGCGCTCGAGTTCATCAACCTGGCCGAGAGAAATTTCACCTAGCCGCGCCTCCCGATGGCCTTCCAACGATCCTCCGGCGACCCCTTCGACCACCTCGCGGACATCAACGTCACTCCCCTGGTGGACGTGATGCTCGTTTTGCTGATCATCTTCATGGTCACGGCCCCCATGCTCCACCAGGGCGTCTCCGTCGCGCTGCCGCGCACCGCGACGACCAATCTGCCGACGTCGATCGAAGACCCCGTCATCCTGTCGATCACGCGCGACGGCGCGTACTACATCAACGAAACGCCCGTCGCCCGGGGTCTTCTCCGGGAACGGCTGCGCGCGTTTCTGAGAAACCGGAAGGACCGGACCGTGTTTCTGAAGGCGGACCGGGCCCTCTCCTACGGCACGGTCGTCGAGACTCTCGACATCCTCAACCGCATGGGCATCGAGAACCTCGGCATGATCACGGATACCGGCGGAAAGAAAAAATGAGGTCGAGCTCACAGCTCACAGCTCACAGCTCACGGCCGGAGCAGCGCGTCGCCTTCCGGCTGAGAGTTGTCGGCTGTTAGCCGTCGGCTACCCGATGGACGCCGTCGGAGAGATCCTCGCCGAGAAGCAGAGAGAGAGCTTCCCGTGGGCCGCCGGGGCCACGCTCGCCGCCGCCCTGCACCTCGCGATCTTCGCGGCGTTCTTCGCGTCGTCGCTCGGCCGACCGATGCGGCTCGCTCCGCCGCGCGCCGTCGCCGTCCGAATCCTCCAGGCCGGCGCGATCCGCGCCGAGGCCGCCAAGGCCGCGCCGCGCGCGCCCGCGGAGCCCGTCAAACCGCGGATCGAGAAGCCGCCAGAGGAAGCGCCGCCCCCGCCGTCGAAGAAGGCGGTCCTCCTGCCGGCGCCGCCGGAAAAGAAGAAGAAGGAGAAGCCGACCCCCGCGCCGGCCGCCGTGACGGCTCCGCACGCTCCCGACGTTTCCCTGCCGAGCTCGGCCGAATCCGCGGGCGCCGGAACCGCCGCCGCCCCGTCCGGAGCCGGAGGCGCCGCGAAGATCGGAGGCGGCGCGCAGATCGACCAGCCGGACTTCAAGTACGACTACTACATCGAGGCCGTGCAAATGGCGTTGTACCGGAGCTGGCTTCCCACGACCGCCACCCAGATCGCGCCGCGCGTCCACTTCCGCATCAACCGGGATGGCACCGTCGCGGACCCGCAGATCGTCCGGTCGAGCGGCCTCCTCTTCGCCGACCGGACGGCGATTCGGGCGGTCCTCGACGCGACCTTCCCCCCGCTGCCGGCCGACTGGTCCGGACCCTACATCGGCCTGACGGTGACGTTCGAATGATCCGAATTCCTTGTCGCGGAGGCGATTCGATGAGTTCTGTTCGATTCTTCCTCGCCGGCGCCCTGGCGCTCGCCGGCGCTCCGGCGCTCCTCGCTCAGGCGCCGCCGCCCACGCCGGGTCCGACCGCCGCGCCGCAGGAGGTCGAGATCACGATCCGAAAGGAAGGGTTCCGCCGGCTGGCCCTCGCGGTGCCGGAGCTCTCCCCTTCGGGATCGGCGGCCCTGACCTCCGCCGTCGTCGGTCCGTTCACCGCGACCCTGCGGTCGGACGTCGAGTACTCCGACGTGTTCGTCCTGGCCGACACCTCGCTCTATCCGGCGGGCCAGCGCGACCCGACGGTCCCGGACGCCGCCGGGCGGTGGATTGCCGGAGGCGCCGAGGTCCTCGTGGATACGCGCGCCGAGGTTTCGGGCGACAAGGTCACGATCGAGGCGCGCGTCTGGGATCTCAAGTCGAAGAAGATGGTCCTCGGCCGCCGCTATTCGGGCGGGGCCGCCTGGGTGTCGCGCATCGCGCACACGCTCGCCAACGACCTCGTCAAGTACTTCACCGGAAGGGACGGCTCCTATCTTTCGACGATCGCGTTCGTCTCCGACCGGGACGGCAACAAGGAGATCTACGCGATGGATTTCGACGGGCGCAACGTCCGCCAGTTGACGGCCCACAAGTCGCTGTCGATCAGCCCCAACGGCCGCGGCTCCCGGATCGTCTACACGTCGTATCTCCACCTCTATCCCGCGCTGTACTCGATGAACGTGGACGGCAGCGACAAGCGGGAGATCCCGACCGGCGTCGACCTGAACGCCTCGCCCTCCCTGTCGCCCGACGGCACCCAGATCGTCTTCGCGGGATCCCAGCACGGGAACACGGACATCTACGTCATCGGGTCAAGCGGCGGCAACCTCCGGCGGCTCACGAACACGCGCTCGCTCGAGGCCGGACCCGAGTGGTCCCCGACGGGACGGCAGATCCTCTACACCTCGGACCAGACCGGGCTGCCCCAGATCTGGCTGATGGAGGCCGAGGGGACGAGCCCGCGCCAGTTCACTTTCGCCGGCAACTGGAACGACGAGGGCTCGTGGTCTCCGGACGGCTCCCGAATCGCCTTCGCCTGCCGCAACGAGGGCGACTTCAACATCTGCGTGATGGACGTCGCGACGGGGCGAACGGTTCAGCTCACGTCGGAAGGCTCCAACGGCCACCCCGCGTTCTCGCCGGACGGCGACAAGATCGTCTATTCCTCGCGCCGCGGCGGGAAGACGCAGGTCTACACGATGAGCGCGGCCGACGGAAAGGACAAGCGGCTGCTGACCGACGCCGGCAATAACAGCCAACCGGTCTGGCTGCCGTGATCCCGCGCGCGTGTCGGGCAAAACGCGCGCGTCTGCTATATTTGTATCCTCCGCGCGGCGCGTCTTGCGTCCGACCGGGTCCGGAGCGTTGCGCTTAGAGAACAGGAGATGAGGTAATGAGAAGGAAGCTCCCGACCCTGGTTTCCCTGGCCCTGCTGGCCATCGGAACGCTCTCTCTGGCCGCGGGCTGCAAGAAGAAGGCGCCCACGACGGTCGCTGAGAAGCGTCCGGCCGAGACCGCGCCCGCGCCGCCCGCGGCGACGCCGGTGCCCGCCCCGGTCACCTCGGCTCCGATCGACGAGACCCAGAGGATCCTCTCCTCGTCGATCCAGGAGCTCAACCAGAAGGGATACCTCCAGGACGCGTATTTCGACTACGACAAGTACGAGCTCCGCGACGACGCCCGCTCCGCGCTCGCGACCGACGCCGAGTGGCTGAAGAAGTTTGGAACGATCCAGATCCTGATCGAGGGCCACTGCGACGACCGCGGCACCAACGAGTACAACCTCGCGCTCGGAGAGCGTCGCGCCAACGCCGCCAAGGACTACCTCGTCTCTCTCGGCATCGACGGCGGCCGGGTCAAGACGGTCTCCTACGGCGAGGAACGCCCGTTCTGCACGGAAGAGACCGAGGCGTGCTGGGCGAAGAATCGCCGCGCCCACCTCGTGATCACGGCCAAGTAGCGTGCGTCGCCTCCCGACCACGGTCCTGCTGGCGATCGCCGCGGCGGCGGCGCTCGCCGGCGCGGGGTGCGTCTCCTCGAGCGACATCGACGGCCTCCACCGTCAGATGAACGACATCGAGAAGGAGATCCAGGCCCTCGAGCGCAAGTCTTCGAGCAAGGAAGAAGTCGCCAAGCTGAACTCGAGCGTCTCGCAGCAGACGCAGCAGCTCCTGAAGTCGAACGCGGACATGGGCGTCAAACTCGGGGAGCTGACGACGAAGATGGAGCAGCTCGAAGCGAAGCTCGAGGACACCAACCGGCGCCTCTCGCAGCTTTCGCAGCAGATCGCCGAGACGCAGGGCGACCTGGCCCGCCTCCGCGCGTCCGCCGGCGGGGCTCCGGCGTCCACCCTGCCGGGAGCAACGGCTCCCCCCGCGGGCGGCGGCGCCCCGGACGCGGTCGTCTCGCCGCCCCCGACCGGAGCCGGGATGAACCCGCCGCCCGGCGAGCTCTACGACACGGCCACGGCGGATTACACGAAGGGCCGGTACGCGCTCGCGATCCAGGGCTTCGAGGACTATCTGCGCACCTATCCGAACACCGACCTCGCCGACAACGCCCAGTACTGGATCGGCGAGTGCCACTACGCCCAGAAAAAGTACCCGGAGGCCGTCGAAGACTTCGACCAGGTCCTCAAGCAGTGGCCCAAGAGCGACAAAGCCCCCGCCGCCCTGCTCAAGAAGGGGTACGCCCTGGCCGAGCTCGGCCAGAAGGCGGAGGCGGTCGTCCAGCTCCAGTACGTCGTCCACGAGTACCCGTCGTCCGAAGAGGCGCGCCTCGCGCGGGCCCGCCTGAAGGCGCTCGGCGTCGAGACGCGATAGACTCCGCTTCCCCGGAAAACAGGCAGAGAGGAAAGACGATGGCGAACATCCAGTCGGCGGAGAAGCGCATGCGCCAGACGGCGCGCCGCCAGAAGCGCAACCGCGGCGTGCGGACGCGCCTGCGCTCGACCCTGAAGACCTATCGGTCGGCGAGCGAGAAGGACCAGTCGCAGATGATCGGAGCGACGGTCTCGGAGATCGACCGCGCTTTGAAGAAGGGCGTCATCCACCGCAACGCGGCCGCGCGCTACAAGTCGCGCCTGGCCCGCAATGCCCAGGCCACCAAGGCGTCCAAGCCCGCCGCGGCGCCCAAGGCGAAGCCCGCGTCGAAGGCGTCGAAGGGCTGAGGCCCGGGCGCCTAGAACCCTTCCAGGAGGCTCGCGACCAGGGCCTCGGCGAACTTCTCGGCGACCTTGTCGATCGTCTCGTTCTGGCGATCGACGCTCGAGCCCGCGCCCTCGAAGCTGTAGTTCTCGCGGAACGTGTAGGCCGGGTTCTCCCAGACCGGCGCGCCGTCGGGCAGGCTCTTGAGCGCCACTCTGGCCGTGACGGCCACCTGGTATTGCGTGGCGCGGCCCGAGGAATCGAAGGCCACGGGATAGAAGTCGAAGCGCGTGACGGCGCCGGACAGCTCGGCGTCCGCTCCCGCGGCCTCGGCCTGGACCTTGAAGTGTCCGCGCGCGGCGAGCTCCTTGGCGATCTCGCCGGAGACCCGCTGCTCGACTCCGGCGAGCGAGGTCTGGTTCACGAGCGTCGAGAACCGGATGATCTTGATCGACGGAGGCAGCGTCGAGGTCCGTCCGGCGAGGCCGTACCCGCAGGCGCCGGCGAGGAGGGCCAGAGGGATCAATCCCCCGCGATGATCTCTCACTGGACCACGAGGTTCAGCAGCCGATCCGGCACGTACACCGCCCGCGCGATCTGTTTGCCCTCCACCCAGGGCCGGATCTTCTCGTCCGCCCGCGCGAGCGCGACCGCTTCGGCCTCTTCGGCCCCGCGCTCGAGATCGAGCCGGCCGCGGACGCGGCCGTTGACCTGCACGACGAGCGTGACGCGCGGGCTCGTCGCGAGCGAAGGCTCGTAGACCGGCCAGGAGGCCTCGAGAAGCGACGTCTTGCCTCCCAGACGCTCCCACCACTCCTCGGTCAGGTGCGGCGCGACGGGATGCAGGAGCTTCACGAGCGTCGCGACGGCCTCGCGGACGCTTTCGGGGCTCTCCTGTCCGGCGTCGAGCGCTTCGCCGATCGCGCGCTGGAACTCCATGAGCGCCGCGACCGCCGTGTGAAAGTGGAAGCGCTCGGCGTCCTCGGTCACGCGGCGAATGGTCCGGTGCGTCCGTCGGTCGAGGTCGGACGGCTCGCGGCCCGAGGGGACCGAGCCCGTCGGCCGATCGGCGACGCGTGAGGCGAGCTCGTGGACGCGGTTGAGAAAGCGCGACGCTCCGAGCACGCCCTCTTCGGACCACTCGGACTCCTTTTCGGGCGGCCCGATGAAGAGCGTGTAGACCCGGACCGTGTCCGCGCCGAATTTCGCGATGAGCTCGTCGGGAGAGACGGTATTGCCGCGCGACTTCGACATCTTCTCGATCTTGCCGGTCGACGGGTTCAGGCGCGTGATCATCCCCTGGTTGAAGAGCCTCTCGAACGGCTCCTCGAGCGCGACGAGCCCCATGTCTTTCAACACCCGGCAGATGAAACGCGCGTAGAGCAGGTGGAGGATGGCGTGCTCGATCCCCCCGATGTACTGGTCGACGGGCATCCACGCGCGCGCGCGCGGCGAATCGACCATCTCCCGGTCGTCGTGCGGGGCGAGGAAGCGCAGGTAGTACCAGGACGAGTCCACGAACGTGTCCATCGTGTCCGTCTCGCGGCGGGCCGGCCCTCCGCAGACCGGGCACTCGACGTTCACGAAGGACTCGGACTGGGCGAGCGGGTTGCCCTCGGCGCCGCGGAACGCCACGTCCTGCGGCAGGAGAACCGGCAGGTCGCGATCGGGCACCGGCACGACCCCGTCCTTCTCGCAGTGGATCGCGGGAATCGGCGTGCCCCAGTAGCGCTGGCGCGAGATGAGCCAGTCGCGGAGGCGATAACCGACCTTGCCGCGGCCGACGCCTTTGTCCTCGACCCACGCGATCGCGCGGGCGATGGCGGGCTCCCCCTCCGGGGTGCCGTCCCAGTCCCCCGAGCGGACCAGCACGCCGCCGTGCGGCGTCGGGGCCGTCATCGTCTCCGGATCGACGTCGCCCTCGGCGCTTCGGTAGACGGGGCGAACCGGCAGACGGTACTTGCGCGCGAACTCGAAATCGCGTTCGTCGTGCGCCGGCACGCCCATGATCGCGCCCGTGCCGTATTCCGGCAGAACGAAGTTCGCGAGCCAGACGGGAAGGCGCTCCCCGGTTCCCGGATGGACGGCGCGCACGCCGGTGTCGAGCCCTTCCTTTTCCGCCGTTTCCGACTCCCGCTCGAGGCGCGAGGCGCGCCGCACGCGCTCGACGAACCGCGCGGCCTCGGAATCCGGGCCGGCCCGGCGCGCGATCGCCTGCGCGACCGGGTGCTCGGGCGCGAGCGCGAGGAACGTGGCGCCGAAGAGAGTATCCGGCCGCGTCGTGAAGACCGTGACCCGGTCGAAGCCATCCACGTCGAACTCGATCTCCGCGCCCCGCGACCTCCCGATCCAGTTGCGCTGCATGGTCTTCACGCGCTCGGACCAGTGCGGGAGCTCGTCGAGGCCGGCCAACAGCCGGTCGGCGTAGTCGGTGATCCGCAGGAACCACTGCGTCAGGTCGCGCAGCTCGACGGGGTCGCCCGACCGCTCGCATCGCCCGTCCACGACCTGCTCGTTGGCGAGGACGGTCTTGCAGCCCGGGCACCAGTTGACCGGCGCCTGTCTGCGGTAGGCGAGGCCGCGCTCCCACATGCGCAGGAAGAGCCACTGGTTCCAGCGGTAGTACTCGGGGTCGCAGGAGGCGAGCTCCTTGGACCAGTCGTACAGAAGCCCGAGCGACCGGAGCTGCTCCTTCATCCGGGCGATGTTTCCGAGCGTGTATTCGCGCGGCGGCGTTCCGCTCGCGATCGCCGCGTTTTCCGCGGGCAGGCCGAAGGCGTCCCACCCCATGGGGTTCAGGACCCGGCGGCCCTTCATGCGCTCGAATCGGTAGAGCGCGTCGCCCAGAATGTAGTTGCGGCCGTGGCCGACGTGCAGGCGGCTGCCCGACGGGTACGGGAACATGTTGAGCATGTAGAGCTTGTCGCCGGGCTGTCCGGTGTCCACGAAGGCCGCGCGGTCCTTCTCCCAGCGGCTCTGCCACTTCGCGTCGATCGCGGCGTGGTCGTATCGCTCGGCCATGGGAGGGGAATCCTACAGGAGCCGAGAAGCGCGTCGCGTGAGCTAGGGCTTCGCGAGCGCGCGCGCCGCGGGGCGTTCGAGGAGTCGAGCCGGTCCGGCGTCGACCGGAGCGTAGGAGAGGCCGCCCGACTGGTCGACGAAGACGAGGGTCAGAGACCGGGGCTTCGAGAGCGCGCGTGCCCGGAACGGGATGTAGCGCGCGTCCACGCCGTTGATCGACGCCGACGGGTCGGAGAACACCCAGCCGCGGTCCGGATAATAGACCTCGATCCACCGGTGGTAGGCGCCGGCGATCCGCGCCTCGTGCGCGGGCTGGCCCGGATTCGTGCGGAGAATTCCCTGCACGGTGCGCGCCCGGACGCCCGCGCGCCGCAGCAGATCCACGGCGAGCTCCGCGAAACCGACGCAGTCCGCGCGCCGGGACGCGTAGACCGCCGCCGGATCCTGCGGGAGGCGGAGATCGGCGTCGTATCGCACGCGCGCGGCGAGCGCCACGAGAACGCGCGCCACGGCGTCGGACTGCCGCGGGCTTCCCCGGGTCGCGTCGGCCGCGAAGGCGTCCCGTTCGCGCGAGGGCGGCAGCGCCGCGTCGCGGGGGGCGCCCGTCGGAAACGGGGCCGAGCTCTCGAGCGGCGCGTCGTCCACCCGGACGCGCAGGCGCACCGCGCCGTCCGCGGCCGGCTCGACCTCGAGCGAGTAGCCGTCGTTGTCGTAGTGGTCGAAGAGGCGCACGTCGTCGCCCTCGGCGAGGTAGAGGGCCCGCTCTTCGGCGGCGAAGGTTGAACGGCCGGCCGTCAGGCACGCGGCGAGGACCGCTCCCGCGAGGGCGCGGCGGCCCTTCACGCGCGGCCTCGGGCGCGGGCCTTGAGCACCCCGTCCAGGATCCCGTTGATGAATTGCGACGAGCGCGGCGTCGAGTACCGCTTCGCGATCTCGAGCGCCTCGTCGATGACGACCGGATGGGGCGTGTCGGGCTCGTGGAGGAGCTCGAAGAGCGCGAGCCGCAGGATGTTGCGGTCCACCACCGGCATGCGCGCGAGGCGCCAGTTGTCCGCCTGCTTCGAGATCAGGTCGTCGAGGTCGCCGCGGTTGGCGAGGGTCCCCGTCACGAGGCGCTCGGCGAACCGACGCGTGGATTCCGGCGCCGTCTGGAGGTCCGTGCGCGTGAACATCTCGCCCGGCGCCGTCCCCGCCACGTCGTTCTCGTAGAGCATCTGGAGCGCGATCTCGCGCGCGCGGCGGCGGGCGCCCATGCTTACTTCTTCCGCGCCAGCGCGCGGCGCAGGTTGGCGACCTCGATCGCCGCCTCCGCGGCTTCCGCGCCCTTTCCCGCGCGGCGCCGCGCCTGCTCCATGGTGTCGCAGGTGAGAAACCCGAATCCGAGAGGCACGCCCGTCTCGGCCGACAGCGAAGCCAGGGCGCCGGCCACCGCGTGGGCCAGAACCTCGTGGTGGCTGGTCTCGCCCTTGACGACCGCTGCGAGCACGACGAGCGCGTCGCAACCCCGCCGCAGGAGCGCCCGCGCGGCCGCCGGAAGCTCGAAGGCGCCGGGAACGTGGACGACCGTCACGTCCTCGTCGCGGGCGCCGTGCGCTCGCAGCGCGTCGAGCGCCGACGCTCGCAGAGCCTCGGTCACTGTGGGATTCCAGCGGGCGCAGACGATCCCGATGCGAAGGCCGCGGGCGTCGAGGCTCCCCTCCCACGCCGGCGGCGCGGGAGCCGGCTGGCGGACGACGGCCCGGCGACTCTTCAAGGATCGACCTCTCGGAAAGAAAGGAATTCTAGCAGGTCGCGATGCCGGCCCGATCAGTCCAGGCGCGAGAGCAGCGGCTCCGGGCCGTAGTTGCGCGCGTAGCGCGCCCGGAAGTCGGCGCGGGAGTACGCCGGCGGCTGCGGCCCCGGAGATTCCAGGCCGAAGACCGCGGCGACGCTCCCCATGCGGCCGGACACTTCCCACGGCAGGCCGAGACGCATCCCGCGGACGAGGCCCGCGCGGTACGCGTCGCCGACGCCGGTCGGATCCATCGCTTCCCGCTCGAGGCGCGCCGGCGGGATCTCGTGGCGCGTCCCGCCGCCGGGGCCGGCGACCGAGATCGTCGATCCGTCGGCGCCATGCGTCGCGACGAGGACCGGCAGATCCGCCTCGAGCTCCCCACGGGAACGGCCCGTCTTCTGCGAGACGATGCCGAGCTCGTAGTCGTTGGCGATGACGACACGCGCGCCGCGCGCGCCGGCGAGGAGCTCCTCACCCGAGAGCCGCGCCACCTGCTGGCTCGGATCGTAGAGGAAGGGCAGGCCGATGCGGCGGCACTCCTCCGCGTATTTCTGCATGGCCTCGGGATCGTTGGGCGACACGATCGCGAGCGAGACGGCGCCGTCCCCGAGCGCGGCGAGGGAAAGCTCCCGCGCCCGGGCCATCGCGCCCGTGTAGAACGACGCGATCTGGTTCTGGTCGTGATCGGTCGAGACGAAGAACGACGCCGTGAAGACGTCCCCGTGGAGGACGAGCCCCGAGACGTCTACACCCGCGGCCGCGAGCGCGTCGCGGTATCCCGCGGCGTCGTGGCCGGCGGTCGCGAAGAGCAGCGGCCGCTCGCCGAGCAGCGCCAGGCCGTAGGCGATGTTCGGCGCGCAGCCTCCGGGCACGCGGCGCATCTCGTCCACGAGAAACGACACGGAGAGCCGCTCGAGCCGGTCCGGCATCAGGTGCTCGACGAACCTCCCGGGGAACCGCATCAGGTAGTCGAAGGCGACCGAGCCGGTCACGATGACGCGGCCTTCGGGCCCGGGTCGTGGGATCACAGGTACCTCCCCAGGATGGGCTGAAGCCGGCGGCGCGCGGCGTCCGAGATCGCGGCACGCTCCGTCAGGATCGCGTGGCGCATCGCGTCGCGGCAGCCGCAGCTTCGGTCCGGGTCGAGCCGCCGCGCCGCGTCGCGGAGGGTCCGCCGGGCGGCGGCGGCATTCTCGGCGAGCACGGCGAGGATGGTATCGACGCCGACCGGCTCCTCGGACTCGCGCCACGCGTCGTAGTCCGTGACGAGGCCGAGGGACGCGTAGCAGATCTCCGCCTCCCGCGCGAGCCGGGCCTCCGTCAGGTTCGTCATGCCGATGACGTCCGCGCCCCAGGACCGATACAGGCGCGATTCGGCGCGAGTCGAGAAGGCCGGCCCTTCGATGCAGACGTACACGCCGCGCGGCGCCACGCCCAGGCCGTTCGCGCGCGACGCCGCCTCGAGCGCCGCCGCGGCGGAAGGACACACCGGGTCCGCGAACGTCGCGTGCGCGACCAGGCCCTCGCCGAAAAACGAGTCCTTCCGGCCCTTCGTCCGGTCCACGAACTGGTCGGCAATCACGGCGCGACGCGGGGCATGCTCCTCCTGGAGGCTCCCGACGGCGGAGGCCGACAGGATCGCGTCGCAGCCGAGCGTCTTGAAGCCGCAGACGTTCGCGCGATAGTTGATCTCCGACGGCCCGATGCGATGGCCGCGCCCGTGCCGCGACAGGAAAGCCACCGGGACGCCGTCGAGCACGCCGGTCACGAAGACGTCCGACGGCTCGCCGAACGGCGTGTCCAGCCGTTCCTCGCGGCGCTCTTCCAGCCCCTCGAGGGCGTCCAGGCCGCTGCCCCCGAGGAGACCGATCCGGCCGCGGGCCGTCACGAGGCGGCGCCCCCGCCCTGGCCGCCGCCTTGGCCTTCCCTTTCCACGGCCCGGCGGTGCTCCTCGATCGCCTCGCGCACGCGGTCGGCGAGCGCCAGCGCGTCGCGCCCCGCCTCGCCCGGGACCCGCGGCCGGCTCCGTTCCCGCACGCATCGGGCGAAGTCTTCGAGCTCGCGCTTCAGCGGTTCCTCGGGATCGACCGGCAGCGTGACCGGCACGACCTCCGGCGTCCCACGGTCCCTCGAGAGCCGAAAGGCGGTCACCGAACGCGTGAGCATGTCGATCGAGACGTAGAGGGCGGGCGCGAACACCCGGAACTTGCGCGTCTTCTCGAGGGAGACGCGCGAGGCGGTGAGGCTCGCGATGCAGCCGCCCTCGAAGGCGATGCGCGCGTTGGCGATGTCGAGGCGATCGGTCAGCACCGCCAGCCCGGCGGCCCGGATCTCGCGGACCGGCCGGCCGACGAGCTCGAGCACCATCTGGAGGTCGTGGATCATGAGGTCGCGGACGACGTCGACGTCGGTGCTGCGCCCGGTGAAGGCCCCGAGACGATCGACCTCGACGAAGCGCGGCTGCGACAGCAGGCCGAACGCCGCCTCGACGGCGGGGTTGTAGCGTTCGACGTGGCCGACCTGCAGGATGCGGCCGCCGGCGCGTGCGAGCGCGAGGAGCTGGTCGGCTTCGGCCACCGTGGAAGTCACCGGCTTCTCGATGAGAACGTCGCGGCCGCGGCGGAGGAGATACGACGCGACCTCGGCGTGGCTCGCGGTCGGCGTCGCGACGACGGCCGCGTCGGCCTCGCGCGCCACCGACTCCAGGTCCGGCAGCGCTGTGAGGCCGAGCTCGCGCGCGACCTCGGCGGCGCGACCCGGCAGGATGTCCTGAACGCCGACGACCCGGACGTCCGGCAGCCCGGCCGCCACCCGCGCGTGCTGCCGTCCGAGGTGCCCGACGCCCACGACGGCCAGACGGACCGGTCCGGCCGCCGTCAAACTCTCCTCCTCGCGATCACCGATGGAAACCGCGCTCGCTCTCGCGCACGAAGCGGACCAGCTCCTCGACGTCGGCCTGCGCCGGGATGTCCGCCGCGATCGAGGCGAGAGCCTGCGTCGTGTTCTGCTTCGACCGCACGAGCAGCCGGTAGGCCTTTTCGAGCGCGTCGAGGCGCTCGGGCGTGAACCCGCGCCGCTTGAGCCCGATCGCGTTCAGGCCATAGGTCTTGGCTTCGCGGCCGTCGGTCTTGCAGAAAGGCAGGACGTCCTGACGGATGACCGTGAAGGCGCCGACGTATGCATGGTCGCCGATGCGGATGAACTGATGACAGCCCACGTACGCGCCGAGGACGACCCAGTCGCCCACGTCGATGTGGCCCGCCAGGCCCACGTAGTTCGCGAGGACCGAGTGCGAGCCGATCCGGCAATCATGGGCGACGTGGCAGTAGGCCATGAAGAGGTTTTCGTCGCCGACGACCGTCTCGCCCCGTCCCCCCACCGTGCCCCGGTGAATCGTCGAGAACTCGCGAAAGACGTTGCGGTTCCCGATCGTCAGGCGCGTCGGCTCCCCGCCGTACTTCAGGTCCTGCGGCTCGAAACCGACGACTGCGAACGGAAAGATCCGGTTGCCTTCGCCCATCGTCGTCGGGCCCTGGACGTTCGCGTTCGCGCCGACGGTGGTTCCGCGTCCGAGACGGACGCCCGCGCCGACGACCGCCCCCGGACCGATCGAGACGTCCGGGCCGATCTCGGCATCGGGCGAAACGATCGCGGTCGGATGGATCGCGGCCGTCACGGGCGGTCGACGAGGACGGACGTGAGCTCGGCCTCGGCGCACAGCGCGCCGTCGACGAGGGCGCGCGCGCGGCATTTGCAGGTCCGCATCTTGAGCGCCACGATCTCGGCCTCGAGCCGGAGTTGATCGCCCGGAACGACCGGACGGCGAAATTTCGCGCGATCGACGCCCGCCATGTAGAGGAGCTTCTTCGCAGGATCCGGCACCGTCCCGAGCAGCCCGACGCCGGCCACCTGCGCCATCGCCTCGACGATCAGCACGCCGGGCATCACCGGGTTGCCCGGGAAGTGTCCCTGGAAGAACTCCTCGTTGAACGTCACGTTCTTGATCCCGACGACGCGCTTGCCCGCCTCGAGCTCGAGGATCCGGTCCACGAGCAGGAACGGATAGCGGTGCGGAAGGATCTTCAGGATCTCGCCGATTCCGAGCTCCACGGTCTTCCTCCTTCAGCCTTCGCTGTCGAGCCGGCGCTCCAGCCGCTCGAGCCGTCGCGCGAGCTCCGGCAGGCGCGCCACCCAGGCGGAGCGTTTCAAGAATTCGCGATGCGGCGCGGCCGGCATCCCCGAGACGACGGCGCCCGCTTCCACCTCGGCGCCGGTCACGATCCCCGACTGCGCCGTGGCAATGGCGCCGTCGCCGATGCGCGCATGATCCGCGACCCCGGCCTGCCCCGCGAGCGTCACGCGCCGCCCGATCCGCGTCGACCCGGCCACCCCGGCCTGTCCGCAGAGGAGCGAGTGCTCGCCGATCACGACGTTGTGTCCGACCTGGACGAGGTTGTCGATTTTCGTCCCTCTCCCGACGACGGTCTCGCCGAGGGTGGCTCGGTCGATCGCCGCGTTGGCGCCGATCTCGACGTCGTCCTCGACGCGGACGATGCCCACCTGAGGAATCTTCCGGTGGCGCGCGCCGTCCCAGACGTATCCGAAGCCGTCCGACCCGATGACCGCCCCGGCGTGGAGGACACAGCGATCGCCGATCCGGCATCCGTCGTAGACGACCGCATTGGCGTGGAGCCTCCCGTCGGTCCCGATCTCGACGTCCGCTCCGACGAAGGCGCCCGGCCCGATCACCGTGCGCGCTCCGATCCGGCAGCGCGGACCGATGGTCGCGCCGGCCTCGACCGCGACCCCGGGGCCGAGACGGGCCGTCCGGTCCACCCGCGCGCCCGGCCGCACGCCCGGCTTCGGCTTCGCCTGGATGCGATTGCCCTCGAGCCAGAGGGCGAGCGCCGAGACCGGCTCGGCGACGACGACGGCCGGCCTCCCTTCCGGCGCCGTCGCCGGAGAAGCGAGGAACGCTCCCGCGCGGCTCTCCCGCGCGGCGGCCGCATGCTTCGAGTCCGCAACGAACGAGAGGTCGTCGGGCCCGGCATCCTCGAGTCCGCGGACTCCGGTCAGGCGGAGGGCGGCGTCGCCCTCGACCTTCCCCTTGACGGCCCGCGCCACTTCCCCCAGGGTGAAGCCGCGAGCGTCTCTGCCCCGGACGCGTCTTCCCGCCGGCACCGGCTTTCTGGCGGCTTTCACCGGGCCGGATACTACCCGTACCCGCGAGGCGCTCAAAACGAACGGGGCCGCCTCACGGCGGCCCCGAAGATCCGATCGGTGTCCGGACCTAGCCGGGCTGCTTCGGCGTCGGCTTCGGCGCGACCTTCGGCGCCGTCGTCGAGGGAGCGGCCGCGGCGGCCGGAGAAGACGCGGGAACGGCGACCGTGGTGTTGAAGCGCTTCAGAACGTCGTCGGTCACGTCCACCGCCTCGTCGGCGTACACGAGGCCGGACTGAAACTTGTTGAAGATGAGCGTGAAGCCGCGCTCCTTGCCCACCTGGGTGATCACCGGCATCACGCGCTTCTGGAGCTCCTCGAGCTCCTTCTTCTGGGCCTCGTCGAGCGAGCGCTGCGCGTCGTCCTGGAAGCGCTTGAAGGCGATCGCCCTCTCCTGATACGTCTTCTGGAGCGCCTCTTTCTTGTCGTCCGCGAGCGAGGCGCCCTGATCCGCGAGCTTCTGCTCCATCTCGCGGAGCTCCTTGGTGAGCTTGTCGCCCTCTTCCTTCTTCTGGTCGGCGATCCTCTTGACCCGGGCGAAGGCCTCCTTGCCGAGGGCCGAGTCCGTGACGAGCCGATCCACGTTGATGACCGCGATTTTGATCGGTCCCGCCGACGCCGGAGCGGAAGCCGCGGCCGGGGGGGCCCCGCCTGTTTGACCGAACGCCGCGGCCGCGCCGACCGCCATCGCGACCGAGACCAGGATGCGCTTCATTCTCGTGACTCCTTCTCCTTCCGGCGGCTCGGTGGCCACGCGGAAAGAACGGCGAATACTAACAAAATCCTCGAATCGGCAACAGACGGGGTCCGGGACGCATTCCCCCGCCGCCCGATCTCAGAACGTGCGGCCGATCGAGAAGAGGAACCCGGACTTCTTCTCCTTCAGGCTCGTGATCGGGAAACCGAACTGGTCGATCGGCTGGACGGTCTCCGGGTTGAAGAAGTAGATGAATCGCAGCGGGGCCTGAAAGATCGGCAGAAAGATCCGGAGTTCCGCTCCGACCGAGTACCGGAAGTCCCCCGGGTTGAAAGACTGGGTGTCGTAGTACGTGTTCCCGAGGTCCGCGAAGAGCAGCATCTTTCCCGGACCGAACTGGAGGAACGTGTACTCGAGGTTCAGGACGAAGAACTTGTTTCCGCCGAGAATCCGGCCGAGCGAGTCCGTGAAGACCTGGTTGTTCTTTTGCAGCGGCAGGATCGAGCCCGTCTGGTAGCCGCGGATGCTCTGCTCGCCGCCGAGCTGGAAACGCTCGAAGATCGGCACGTCGTGGCCGCCGTAGTTGGCCACCCATCCGCCTTCGAGGTTGGCGGCGATGTACGAGTGGCGCGGGAAACGGAAGGGGATGTAGATCGTCCCGCCGAGGATCGGCTTGACGAAGGAGTCCGTGCCTCCGAGCGGTCCGCCGGCCACCTGAACGGTCGCGAAGAGGCGGCGGCCGAGCGTCGGGTCGAAGGGGTCATTGCGGGTGTCGTAGCGATAGCCCGGCGTGAACGACGAGGTCTTTCCGTTCGTGTCCGTCAGCTTGTCCGGCGGAATCGGCTGGCCGGGCGGCGTCGGCGCGCCGCGGACCGGGTACTTCGCCTTGACGGACTCGTACTGGTAGACGAGGTTCCAGGAGGAGAAGAGGCTCAAGCCGCGCCCGTAGAAGATGCTGGCGCCGGACCGGTTCTCGTCGATGTTCAGGTAGTCGGCCGTGCGCCGGTAGATCGACAAGCCGACCGACTGATTCTGGTCCATGAACCACGGCACGGTGTACGAGATGTCGTAGAAGCTCGAGATCTTGCCGATCTGCGCGGAAGCCCCGAGCACCTCGCCGCGGCCCATGAAGTTGCGGGTCTGGAAAGAGAACTGCCCGAAGAACTTGTCCACGGCGGAGTAGCCGGCCCCGAACTGGATCTCGTTGCGCGACGTCTCGGTGCCCTTGACGGTGAGGTTGACCTTCTTCGACTCCTGATCGACGCCGAACTCGGGCTCCTCGGCGACCTTGAAGTAGCCGAGCTGCTGGAGCTTCTGGAGGCTCTTCTTGACGGCCTCCATGTCCATCACGGCGCCCTCGTCGATGGCGAATTCGCGGCGGATGACCTTGTCCCGCGTCGTGGTGTTGCCCTTCACCTCGAAACGGCCGAGGTAGTACTTGTCGCCCTCGAAGATCTTGATGTCGATGTCGACGCGGTGATTCGGGACCTCCTTGTACGCCGGGTCGGCGAACCAGTAGATGTAGCCGTTCGCCTTGTACATGGACTCGACTTCGGACAACCCTTCGACGAGGCGGTCGCGGTTGAGCACCGTCCCGGGCGCGAGCTCCCAGAACTTCTTGAGGATGGCCTGCTCCGGAAACACCATCGGGGGTCCGTTTTCGACCGCCTTGCCGGCCTGGTCGACCCGGGTGACGCGGATCTCGTTGACGAACCACTTGTCGCCCTCGGCGATCGGGATCTTGATGCGGACGGCGCGCTTGATCTTCTTGGGGTCGGCCTTCGGATTCTTGACGAAGATGTCGAGGACCGGGTCCTTGACGACGACGTCCTTGTAGCCCTTCGACTGGTAGAGGCCTTTGATGTTCTCGACGTCGGCCTCGTAGTTGGCCTGGCTGTAGGTCGTGTTCTCCGAGAACACGCGATACCAGGTGTTCACCTTCGTCTTCTTCATCGCGTTGCGGAGCTGCCACGCGGGGATGACGGTGTTGCCCTCGAAGGTGATGGCGGCGATCTTGATCTTGTCGCCCTCGTCGATGTTGATGACGACCTTCTTCTCCGTCTTCGTCACGTCCTCGACCTTGAAATCCACCGTCACGCTCCGGTAGCCGTTCTCCAGGTAGAAGTCCGACACGATCGACCGGATGCGCGCGATGTCGCGCAGCGAAAGGGGCGAGCCGGGATGGATCTCGATCTTCTCTTCCCGCAGCCGGTCCCGGATCTGCGACGTCGTGACCTTCTTGTTGCCCTCGAAATCGAGGGCCGTGATCGTGGGCCGCTCTTCGACCGTCACGACGAGCGTCACGCCTTCGGGGCTGTGGTCCGCCTCGATCGTCACGTTGTCGAGGAGGCCCACGTCCCAGAGCGTATGGAAGCGGGAGCGGATCGCGTCCGGGTCGTAGAGATCTCCGACCTTGACGCCGAGGTAGTGCGCGATCGTGTCGGGAGAGACGGTCTGATAGCCGAGAACGCGGATTCCGACGATCTTCTCGGCTCCCGCGGGCGCCGACCGGGCGACGGCCGGCGCCGTCGCCGGCGGAGTTGGCGCCGGCGGAGTCGCCGCCTGCGGGGCCGGCGTGGGGGACGGGTTCGGCGCGGGTTCCTGGGCGGAGAGCGGAGCCGCCGTTGTCCCGAGGAGCGTCGCGAGGAGAATCGAGCCGGCGTTGAAAAGAGACCCGCGGCCGCGCGCGCCCCCCTCGCGCCGGCCTGCCCGGCCCGGATGTCTCATCGGTTTGGCCCCATCCCTGCCCTGTCCCCCGTTCGAACGAGGGGTTAGCCTAACTTCTTCCCTTCGAGAAACAAACGCCCGCGAGCGCCGCGGAGAAAAAATTCATCGCGGTCGGGCGACGGGCAGGCGAGGGACGAACGGGAGGCCGCCGGGATCGTCAGCGGCTCTGGCCGATCGGCTCGCCCTCGCGGGCCGCGACCGTGAGGCCGCCCGGCCCGACGCGGACCTCGATCGCCTCGGGCCGATCGTCGCGGGCCTGGATGAGAAGCTCGGAGACGGGGTCTTCGATGTGCTTCTGGATCGCCCGGCGCAGGGGACGCGCTCCCATGTTCGGATCGTCGCCGCTCTGCGCGAGGAGCCATTCGACGGCGGCGTCGTCCACGTCCACGGACGCGCCCTTCGGCGCGAGCGTCGCGTTGACGTCGTCGATGAGCAGCCGGCAGATGCGGGTCAGATCGTCCCGTGACAGCGGATGGAAAACGATGATGTCGTCGATGCGGTTGATGAACTCCGGCGAGAAGTCCTTCCGGAGCTCCTTCAGGACCATCTCTTCGATCTCCTTGGCGTCCTGGATCTCCTTGGATCCGCCGAAGCCCATCCGGCTGCGGCTCACGAGATGCCGCGTTCCGATGTTGGACGTCATGATGATCAGGGTGTTCTTGAAGTCGACGAGGTTGCCGTACGAATCCGTGAGGATCCCGTCCTCCAGGATCTGGAGCAGAAGGTTCGCGATGTCCGGATGCGCCTTCTCGATCTCGTCGAAGAGGATCACGCTGTAGGGATTCCGCCGGATCCGTTCCGTAAGCTGTCCCCCGTCCTCGTGGCCGACGTATCCCGGCGGCTAGCCGATGAGCTTCGAGACCGCGTGCTTCTCCATGTACTCGGACATGTCGAAGCGCACGAGAGCTTTCTGATTCTCGAAGAGGAACTCGGCCAGCCGGCGTGCGACCTCCGTCTTTCCGACGCCCGAGGGGCCCAGGAAGACGAAGGATCCCATCGGCCGGTTCGGGTTGTTGACGCCGAGGCGCGACCGGCGAATCGCCTTCGAGACGCCGATGATCGCCGCCTCCTGGCCCACGATCCGCCGGCGCAGCGCGTCCTCCATGTGGAGGAGCTTCTCGGCCTCCTCCATCTCGAGGGAAGCGACCGGAATGCCGGTCCAGGAGGAGATGATCTCCTCGATGTCCCGGCGCGTGACCTCCTGCGTCGCGTCGCTCTTCTCGGCCGTCTGCGCCTTCGCCCGCTCGATCTCCTCCTTGAGCTCGATCTCGCGCTCGCGCAGGAAGACCGCCTTTTCGAAATCCTTGTCGGAGATCGCCTTTTTCATCTCCTTGACGATCTGGCGCGTCTCGAGCTCGAGCTTGCGCAGGTTCTGCGTGTCGGCGACCCGCTTCAGCTTCACCTTCGCGCCCGCCTCGTCCAGGATGTCGATCGCCTTGTCGGGGAAGAAGCGGTCCGTGATGTAGCGGTTCGACTGGTAGACGGCCGTCTTGATCGCCTCGGCCGAGTAGCGCACCTTGTGGAACTGCTCGTAGCGATCCTTGACGCCCTCCAGGATCTCGAAGGTCTCGCTCTCCGAGGGCGCCGTAACGTTGATCGCCTGGAAACGCCGCAGGAGGCTGCGGTCCTTCTCGATGTACTTGCGGTACTCCTTGAGCGTCGTCGCCCCGATGCACGAGACCTCGCCGCGGGAGAGCGCGGGCTTCAGGATGTTCGCGGCGTCGAGCGACCCCTCGGCGGAGCCCGCCCCGATGAGGGAGTGGATCTCGTCGATGAAGATGATCAGATCCGGGTTCTCGCGCAGCTCGCGGATGATCCCCTTCAGCCGCTCCTCGAACTGTCCGCGGTACTTCGTGCCCGCCACGATGAGCGAGAGATCGAGCGCGAGAATCTTCTTCTGCGCGAGAAACATCGGAACCGCGCCCTCGACGATGCGCGTCGCGAGGCCTTCGACGATCGCCGTCTTGCCGACGCCGGGCTCTCCGAGAAGGATCGGGTTGTTCTTGGTCCGGCGCGACAGGATCTGGATGATCCGCTCGACTTCTTTCTCGCGGCCGATGAGCGGATCGAAGGTGCCCGAGGCCGCCAGCTGCGTCAGATCGCGGCTGTACTCCGAAAGGAACGGCAGCTCTTTCTTCTGCTTGGAGACCTCGCGCTCCTTGATGAGCGAGATCGTCTCCTCGCGCACGCCATAGAGGTTGAAGCCGCGCGCGGCCAGGAGGCGCCCGGCGACGCAGCCGTCCACGCGGAGCAGCCCGATGAGCAGGTGCTCCGTGCCGACGTAAGGGTGCATCATCGACTCCGCCTCATGGGAGGCGTAGGCGAGGATCTTCTTGGACTCCTCGGAGAGCGGGAGCTCGGCGGTCGAGGAAATCCGCTCGACGAAGATGCGGTCGCCTTCGATCTCGCGGCGCACCTCCTCCGGCTTCACGTTGAAGCGGGAGAAGATCTCCTTGATGATGTCCTCCCCCTCGCGGAGGATTCCGAGCAGAAGGTGCTCGGACTCGATCACCTTCGAGCCGAGTTTGGAGGCCTCATAGCGTGCGAAAAACAGCGCGCGGCGCGCTTTTTCGTTGTATTTCTCAAACATCGCTGGCGGGCATGCAGGCCATTCCCCTGGGGCCCTATCCCCGCCCCGCGAAACCCGGCGCGGGAGAGATTCGTTCCCGGGACATCGCGAAAATTTTATCACACCGCCTCGCCAGATCGGGGTTGTGCGTGACGAGAATCGTGCTCATCCCCCGCTCCCGGTGAAGCTCGGCGATCAGGTCGAAGACGCGCGCCGCGGAATCGGCGTCGAGATTGCCGGTCGGTTCGTCCGCGAGAAGCAGCCGCGGTCCCCGCGCCAGGGCGCGCGCGATCGCCACGCGCTGCTGCTCGCCGCCGGAGAGGGCGCGCGGCCGGTGCCCCGCCCGGTCGGACAGTCCGACGCGTTCGAGCAGCTCCCGGGCGCGGCGAACGGCCTCGGCGGAGGACAACCCGGCGATGCGATGCGGGAACGCGACGTTCTCTTCCGCGGTGAACTCGGGCAGCAGATGGTGGAACTGGAAGACGAAGCCGATGTTCGCGTTCCGAAAGCGCGCCCGCTCGGCCGCCGGCATCTCCGCGAGCGACGCGCCGAAGATCTCGACGCGCCCGTCGTCCGGCCGGTCGATCCCGCCGAGCAGGTGGAGCAACGTCGACTTCCCCGATCCCGACGGCCCCATCACGGCCGCGAAGACGCGCTCGGGCAGCTCGAACCACAGGTCCCGGAACACGGTGACCGGCGCCGTCTCGCCGAGATAGGTCTTCGAGAGGTTCTCGGCCCGGACCGCGAGCGTCGCGAGCGCGCCCTCGCTCATCGCGACAGCTCGAGCGCCTCGCGCTCCGCGGACCGTGACGCGGCGCGCGCCGGCAGGATCGACGCGGCGAGCGCCGTCGCCAGGGAGAAGACTCCGACCAGAGCGACCTCGGCCGGATGGACGGCGAACGGCACGTGCGAGAAGAGATAGACGTCGGCGGGAAGCGGCACGAGGCCGAAACGGTCGGCGAGGAGGGCGACGGCGACTCCGAGCACGAGCCCGGCTGCGGTTCCCGCGGCGCCGATCCGCCCGCCGAGCGAGAGGTAGATCCGGCCGAGCGATCCCGGCGCCGCGCCCATCGTCGCGAAGACGCCGAGGTCGCGTTTCTTCTCGACGACGAGAAGCGCGAGGTTCGACACGACGTTCAGCGCCGCGACGAAAATCACGAGCGCGATCGTGAGAAAGAGAACCAGCTTCTCGAGGCGCAGCGCGAAGGAGAGCGGCGCATTGCGGTCGCGCCAGGTCTCGACGCGATAGCCGGGCGGCAGGCGGCGCGCGAGATCGCGGGCGGCGCGGTCCGCCTGCGACGGATCCGCGAGCCGCGCCTCGCAGGCCTGGGCGCCGGACGGCAGCGCGGCGAGGAGCCGCGCGACGTCCTCGGGGACCTCGACCTCCGGCGCGCGCTCGAGCGCGCCGCGCCGGGGCGTGCCGGCGACTTGCATTCGCACGGAAACGGGAACGGGGCCGATCGGCGACAGGCGTGTGCGCGACCCCGTGAGGAGCACCGACTCCCCCGGCGCGACCCCGATGCGGAACGCCACGGGCGACGCGACACGGATGGGGGGGTCGGCGCCGGCGCGCGCCGGAAGGCTCTCCGCCGCGTTGCGGTAACGCACCGGGGTCGATGACCCGCCGGCCGCGGGCGCGAGCCATCCCCGTCCCTCGACGACCGGTGAGACCTCGACGACGCCGGGCGTCTCCCGGAGGGCGCGCTCGACGACGCCGGTGTCGGCGAGGAGCGAACCGCGTTCCGGCGACACCGTGAGGTGCGGGGTTCGTTCGGCCATTTGCGCGCGGATCCGGTCCTGGAATCCCGAGAGCAACGCCAGCGAGATGACGAGCGCCATCACGCCGAGCGCGAGGCCGCCGATCGAGATCGCCGTGATGAGCGCGACGTGGGCCGTCTTGCGCGAGGTCGCGAGGTATCGCCGGGCGACGAAGGACTCGAAGCTCACTCCTCGTCCCCGGATCCCGCCGCCCTCGGGCGCAGGAGCGGGAACAGGATCACGTCCCGAATCGAGTGGCGATCCGTGAGCAGCATGGTCAGACGATCGACGCCGACGCCCTCGCCCGCCGCAGGCGGCATCCCGTACTCGAGCGCCTCGACGTAGTCGTCGTCGTAGGGCGCCGCCTCCAGGTCGCCGCCGGCGCGCGCCTCCGCCTGCTTCCGGAAGCGCGCGGCCTGCTCCAACGGATCGTTCAGCTCGGAGAACCCGTTGGCGACCTCCATGCCTCCCGCATAGAGCTCGAAGCGATCGACCCAGTCGGGCCGCGTCGGGTCCTGCTTCGAGAGCGGCGAGATCTCCGTCGGGAACTCGTGGACGAAGGTGGGCTGCTGAAGGAGCGGCTCCGCCACCGCCTCGAAGACCTCCGCCAACAGCTTGCCCTTCTGGCCGGCGAAACGCTCCGGCTTCTCGACGCCGTAGGCTCGTGCGGCCGCGAGGAGGCGCTCCGCCGAATCGAGATCCGGCGCGGCGATCGCGCCGCGCGCGTCGACGCGCGTCGCCTCGACCACCGCCTCCCGCATCGTGACGCGGCGATAGGGCGCCGTCCAGTCGAGGGTCCGTCCCTGCCAGGGCGTCGTCGCGCCGCCGGCGACGTCGGTGACGAGGCCCGAGAGCATCTCCTCCGTGAGGCGCATGAGGTCCGAGGCCCGCGAGTAGGCCTCGTAGAACTCGAGCATCGTGAACTCGGGGTTCCAGCGCCACCCGACCCCTTCGTTCCGGAAGTTCCGGTTGAGCTCATAGACCCGCGGCATCCCGCCCACGACCAGCCGCTTGAGATAGAGCTCGGGCGCGATCCGCAGATACAGCTCGAGGTCGAGCGCGTTGTGGTGCGTCTTGAAGGGCCGCGCGATCGCCCCGCCCGGCAGCGGCTGCATCATCGGCGTCTCCACCTCGAGATACCCGCGCGCGTCGAGGAACCGGCGGAGGTACGCGACGACGCGGCTGCGGGTCTCGAAGACGCGGCGCGACTCGGGGTTCACGACGAGATCGAGGTAGCGCTGGCGGTAGCGGCGCTCGACGTCCTTCAGACCGTGCCACTTCTCGGGCAGCGGCCGCAGGCACTTCGCGAGGAGCTTCAGGCTTTCCGCCTTGACGGTCAGCTCGCCCGTCCGTGTCTTGAAGATCTTGCCGGCGACGCCGATCCAGTCGCCGAGGTCCAGGAGGCCGTACAGGGACCAGGCGGCGTCCCCGACGACGTCGCGGCGCACGTACACCTGGACCCGGTCGACGCCGTCGGAGAGGTCCAGGAACCCGGCCTTGCCCTGGACGCGCCGCGCCAGGATGCGTCCGGCCGTCGAAACGGAGACCGCTTCGCGCTCGAGCTCCTCCGCGGGCCGGTCGCGGTGAGCCGAGCCGATCCGGGAGACGGACGCCGTGACCGGAAAATCGAAGGGATACACGTCGCCGTCCACGGCCAGGCGCCGGATCTCCTCGAGGTTGCGGCGGCGGTTCTCGACGAGGGTGTGCTCGGAAGACGCCGCCGGCGGCGGCGAGTCGGCCGGGTCGCTCACGCGGCGCAGTATACGGGGAGGCGCCGGGCGGCGCCGGTCGCCGGGCGCTGCGAGGCTACGACGCGCGATCCGATTCGAGCCAGAGGGCCGAGGCCGCCAGCCTCAGGCGGTGGCGGGTGCGCCCGATGGCCCGCGCCTCCTCGAAGCCCGAGCTTTCGAGCGACAGGTGCTCGAGCGTGGCTTCGATCGCATCGCAACGCGCGAGCGTGCCCCGCACCGCCCGGACGAGATCGCCCGGCGCGCGGCCGGCCTCCCACCTCTGGAGCTCCGCGGTCTGGTCCTCCGCCCGGACGCGAAGCGCCGCCGCGCGCAGCAGCGTCCGGTCGGCGTCCGAAGGCACGTCCACGGTATCGAGCGCGCGCCGCGCCGCGGCGAGCTCGTGCGTCTCGAGCATCAGCGCGGCGAGCCCCGTGCCTCCCGCGCCCGCGCCGCCGCCCGCCTCGGCCGCCCGGGCGACCGGATCGAGGACCCGTTCGAGGCACGGCTTCCAGAACCCCTCGTCCTCCGACGACGCGTCCACTTCCTCCACGAGCTCGAGCGCCTCGTCGATGTCCTCGGCCTCGAGTCCGGAGATGTCGAACTTGTCGAGCACGTCGCCGATCGCGAGCTTGAGCTCCAGGATGTGCTGCGCGCGGAGGTTGCGCTCCATCGCCAGGCGGTCGAACCGGACGCGCGACTCGCGAAACCGGCGGAACTCAAGCGGCGCGCCTTCCTCCCCGCCGCGCGACAGCTCGCGCTCGAGATCGGCGATGCGCCCGGTCGCCTCGTCGAGGCGTCGTTCTTCCTTCTCGTACAGACGGTGGAAGACCGAGCGCGTGGTCAGGTTGCACCAGGCGACGGCCGTCAGGATGTCCGGGTCGGCGAGCCCCGTCGCGACGCGGCGTTTCATGGTGCGCGCGTTGTTCAGGAGCCTCTCGGTCAGGAGCTGCTCGAACTCCCGCGCCTGCGTCACGTCGGAGGCGAGCTCGTCGAAGGCGCGGACGATCGCCGGCGTCATGCCGGACTCCATCCGCGGCCAGACGGAGGAAGCGGTCACGGACTCGAAGAGCTGGCGGATCGCCGCGCGCGGCCGCGTCGCGGTGGCGTCCGGCTCGGGCCTTCCCGTCGCCGCGACCGTGGCGAGAAAATCCACCTTGTCGACGACGTCCTCGTCCACGTCGCGTTGCGAGAAATAGAAGCGGAGAAGGTAGAAGGCGATCTTCTCGTCCTGCGGGCGGATCTTGTCGAAGAAGCGCCGCACGAGCGACGGCGAGATCCCGCGGTCGGTTTCGCGAAGCTCGAGAGCGACCGCGTCGAGCCGCGTGAAGAGCTCCTGGAGACGCCGCGCAACCGTCTCGGGAGGCGTCGAGGAGAGCTCCGCGCCCGCCGCCTTGACGTCCTCGTACAGGCCGTTGAATCCGGCGGAAGGCTCCGGAGCGTCGGGCGAGAACGTTTTCCCGATCCCGCGCAGAAACTGGTGGAACGTCCAGAGCGCTTTGAAGCGCTCCGTCAGCCGGATATAGTCGTCGTGGAGCAGCTGCAGTTTTTCGACGGACATTTTTTTCTGGAGTGCGGCCATTGTAGCGCCCCGACGTCGGAGCGCCGCCGGATAGGTGAATGCGCCTAGGCAGAACTCTGATCGACGCCGCAACGCTCCAGGAGGGCGTCGCGCGGCTCGCCTCCCAGATCGATCGCGATCAGGACGGGCGGCCGCTCCTCCTCGTCGGGATCCTCAAGGGCTCGATCTTTTTCCTCTGCGATCTTGCCAAGAAAATGCAGACTCCGGTCGCCGTGGACTTCCTCCAGGTGTCCTCCTACGGCAAGGGGACGAAGTCGTCGGGCAACGTCCAGCTGCAGCGCGACCTGACGACGGACGTGGCCGGCCGCGAGGTCCTGATCGTCGAGGACATCGTGGACACCGGCCGCACGCTGCAGAAGATCGTCGAGCTCCTCGGGACGCGCCGCCCGAAGTCTGTGCGCGTCTGCTCGCTCCTGAAGAAGCGCGTGCCGACGAACTCGGCGATCCCCGTCGACTACCTCGGCTTCACGATCGACGACCACTTCGTCGTGGGCTACGGACTCGACTACGCCGAGAGCTACCGGAACCTCCCCTACATCGCGATCCTGGAAGAAGAGAAGAGAGGAGACAGCTGACGTGGACTTCATCTCGACCGACGGCGCCCCGAAGGCGATCGGCCCCTACTCGCAGGCCGTCCGCGCCGGCGACATGTTGTTCGCCTCGGGTCAGATCCCGCTCGATCCGGCAACCGGCCAGCTCGTGGACGGCGGGATCGAGGCCTCGACCGAGCGCATTCTCGACAACCTTCAGGCCGTCCTGAAGCAGGCCGGCCTGACGTTGGCCGACGTCGTCAAGACGACCGTGTATCTGACGCGAGGCGATGATTTCGCGGCGATGAACGGCGTCTACGCGAAGCGGTTCGGCGAGCATCGCCCCGCGCGCTCGACCGTGATCGTGGCGGCGCTGCCGCGCGGAGCGGCCGTCGAGATCGACCTGATCGCGCTCAAGGGCTGACGCGGCTCGCCGCCCGGCGACGCCATTTCAGGGCCGCAGCGCCAGCGCGACCACCGCGGCGACGGCGCCGAGAAGGAACACCCGAACGCTTCGCCGGTGGAGCGCGTCGAACTTCCTCCGCCAGGGGTCCTCCGGCGCGGCCGCGTCGAACGATCCCACCTTCATCCGGAAGTACTTGATCCGCGGCCGCAGGACCATCGCCAGATAGACGTTCGTCGCAACGGCGACGAAGATGGCGATCGCCGAGACGACGCCGGCGCCGGCCGGGATCCGCCCCGTGCGCTCGAGCGCGACGAAAACGGCGATCACGAGCGCGAGCGACAGGACGTGCTTCACCGCCTCGAAGCGCGCGAGGATGGCGTCGAAGAGATCCCCCGCCGCGTCCCGAGAGGCGATGCGGCCGAAGACGAGCGGCGCCGCGAGGACGAGGAGCAGCGTCCCGCCGACCCAGAGGGCGAGCGAGAAGCGGATGACGAGCTCGGGGAGGGGCGGCACGGCGCGTCGCCTCTAGCGTGTTCCGCCGCCCGCCGGAAGACGCCGCAGGATCGCGTCGCCCTCCGCGCTCGGGAAGCTCATCGAAGGAAGGTCGCGCGACCAGAGTCGGAGCGCCTCGGAACGGGGGCCTCCGGCGAGGAGCAGCCACGCGTCGCGATCCCGCGCCCGGGCCTGCTCGAGCGTCGGCGGGTCGCCGTGAACGTCGAGAACGGTCCGGCGGCCCGGCCCTTTGCAAGGCGGCCAGTCGGGCCCGCAGAGATAGAAACCCACGCAGTAGAGCGTGTACGGATTCTCGGTGAAGATCCGCTCGTCCGCCGGGCGCGCCGCGAGGAAGCGGGCGACCGGGCGCCAGTCGGGACGGCCGGCGCGAAAGTATTCTCGAAGGCCCCGGGCATCCGTCGCGAGCACCGCCGCGAGAGCCGCGACGCCGAGGGGGCGCGGCACGCGCGACCGCAGGAGGGCCGCCGCGCCGGCGCCGGCGAGCGCCGTCAGGCCGAGACCCGCGGGCAGCCAGTGGAAGATCGAGTCGAACTCGGAATGCCGGCGCTCGAGCCATTCGATCGCGGCGAGCCCCCCGGCGGTCCAGACGAGCACGAACCGCAGGCGCGGCCGCCGCCAGGCGGCGACGGCGCCACCGAGAGCGAGGAGCGCGAAGAGGATCTCGGCGACGCCCGGCCGGACGGCGTCCTGTCCCCGAAAGCCGAAGTACGCGAGCCACCGGACGACGCGCGATGGGCCAAACGCGGCCGGCGCGGCGGAATCCGGCGGGAGATGGATGGCCCGAATCAGGACCGGCCACCACGGGACGAGGCCCACGGCGAGAGCGCCGAGGAACGCCGGACTCCATCGCAGGAAATGCCTCGCCGACGCGCGACGGGCGCGGTCCGGATCGAAGGCGTCGGCGACGACGAGAGACGCGGCGGCCGCCAGGAGGACGAGCGCCGCCAGATACAGCGAATAGATCGTCGCGAGACAGGCGAGGTAGAGAACGGCCAGGCGGCCGGCGGTCGGCCGCTCCAGGTATCGGTCGAGGGCGAGAAGGGACGCGCAGAGGAGGAACAGCCCCAACGAATACGGCCGGACTTCCTGCGAGTACCGGACGTGGTAGGGCGCGAGCGCGAGCGCGGCCGCTCCGGCGAGGCCGACGGCGCGTCCGCCGCGGCGCGCGAGCAGGATGCCGAAGGCGGCGACGCAAGCGACGCCCCAGGCGACGCCCGGTAGCCTCCGGACGACCTCACCCGGACCGGTCACCTCCACAAGCTTGCGCAGGACGTAGTCGAGCGGCGCCTGCAGAGCCTGCCATCGCAGCGAGCGCCAGAGCTCGTCCCAGCTCGAGCGAACGAGGTAGGTGTCGAGCACCTCGTCCAGCCAGTACGAGAAGTGGCCGAGACGATACAGCCGGATCGATGAGGCCGCGACCGCGACCGCGAGCCACGGCAGAACGCGCGCCCACGCCGCTCGACGCCGGGGCGCGGCGTCCGCGGAGACACCGGCGGGATTCATCGCGGGGATTATCGACTAACATCGCCGCGTGGACGCGGAGCTCGCGGCGGCGCTCGACGACCTGATCCTCGGGCGCGGCGTGGCGCGCGGAAGGCATTCTCTGACGCATCGCGGAAAGAGCCGTCGCGGAGAGCTCGAGGAGCGGCTCGCCGCCAACGGCTTCCGACGGATGACGGTGCGCGAGGCCGACATCGCGGCCGGCGAGCGCCTCCCCGCCTTCTACCTTCACGAGGACACGGCGGATTTCGGCTACATCCGCTGGGAGATCTTCACGCCGCGTAGCCGCCGCAAGCTCTTCCAGTCGGAATACCGCCGGCCGGACAATCAGGAGTGGGCCGTCCAGCTCAATCTCTCCTCGCCGGAGCGCGTCTGGGCGTCGCCCGAGCGCAAGGAACGGCACGACGTGGAGACCGTCGTGGCCGTGAACCCGTGATCGCGTGACGGCCGCTCCGCTCATCGAGACTTTCCCCGTCGGGATGCTCGAGTGCAACTGCACCATCCTCGTCGACGAGGAGAGCCGCGAGGCCGTCGTCATCGACCCCGGCGACGAGCCCGAGAGGGTTCTTCGGGCTCTCGAGAGCGCCCGCGCGCGCGCCGTGGCGCTCCTCCACACGCACGCGCACTTCGATCACATCGGAGCCACGCGCGCGGTCTCCGAGGCCACGGGCGCTCCGATTCTGCTGCATCCGGACGACCGACCGCTCTACGACGCGCTGCCCGATCAGGCGGCGATCTTCGGCCTGACCGCGGGCGCGCCGAAGTCCGTCGACGCGCCGCTCGGCGACGGCGAGGACGTTCGCTTCGGCCGATTCTCGCTGCGCGCGATCCACACGCCCGGGCATACGCCCGGCTCGACCTGCTTCGGGCTCTCCGGCGGCGCGGGAATCCTCTTTTCCGGGGACACGCTCTTTCGCCGCTCGATCGGCCGGACCGACCTGTGGGGCGGCGACACGGACGCCATCCTCGCTTCGATCCGCGGCAAGCTCTTCCGGCTGCCCGGAGACACGGCCGTCGTCTGCGGGCACGGTCCCGACACCACCATCGAGGAAGAGAAGCGGCTCAATCCGTTCGCGGCGCTCTGAAGCGAGCGGCGAACCACCGGCTTTCCTCCGCTGCTACAATTCTCCCGCCATGAGGCTCTCGCTTCCGCAGAAGTCTTCGCTCGTCGCCGCGTTCTGGAAGGATGCGCCGCCGCTCTGCCCCCGCCACGACATTCCGATGCGATCCTTCTTCGTGGACCGCGTCTACAAGCCGCAGGTCGTCATGGTGTGCCCGAGGGGCGAGATGCTCCGCTTCGACCAGAAGCCCAAACAGATCCTCTTCTCGCGGCCCCACCTGAAGACGATGGTCATCGACGCGCAGGAGCTCGAGGCGCCGGCCTGTCCGCAGGACTTCGAGCCGCTCGTCGTCTTCCGCACTCCGGCCACGTTCCTGCCGGTCGGCTGGGACTATCGGTTCATCTGCCCCAACTGTCTCTCCTACGGCGAGTGGATCGACTCGGGACGTCCCGAGGAGGACGTCGCGGCGGCTCCCAAGCCGAAGAAAGAGGCTCCGGCTTTCCACGACGAGACGATCCCCCTGCCGAAGCGGATGGAGATGGCGAAGGATGGGAACCTGACGTTGAAGCTCTATGCGGCCATGGCGCAGACCGACTGCACCGCCTGCGGCTACGACTGCGAGGGCTACGCCGCCGCGCTCGCGAACGGCAAGGAAAAGGACCCGAACCTCTGCGTGCCGGGCAAGGAGGAGACGGCCAAGATCGTCAAGGATCTCCTGCGCGGCACCGGATTGCCGGCCGCGTCCGGATAGTCTCTTCGCCGGCGCCGGACCTCAGGCCTCTCGCGCCGCTTCTCCGATTTCCACGATTTCCGTCTCGGCCGTGCCGCGCCACGCGCGAATCGGCAGGCTGAAAGTGAACCGGCTGCCGCGGCCGACCGTACTCTCCGCCCAGATCGTCCCACCGTGCAGCTCCACGAGCGAACGCGCGAGCGACAAACCGATCCCCATGCCGGGGTGGCGCCGCGTGGCCGATCCGTCCACCTGGCGGAACCGCTCGAAGACGTGCGGCAGCTCGGCCTCCGGGATCCCCGCGCCGTCGTCCTCGACGCTCACGAGGTAGCGCTCGGGCTCGCGTTCGACGCGCACGATCACGCGGCCGAAGCGCGGCGTGAACTTGATGGCGTTGACGAGAAGGTTCCAGAGCACCTGCTGGAGCCTTAGCGGGTCGGCGCGGACGGGCAACAGGTCTTCCGGGAGCGGCGCCGCGAGCAGCGTCACGCCGCGGCCCTCCGCCATCAGGCGCATCGTCTCGATCGAGCGTGTGACGACGTCGCCGATCGACACGGACCGCCATTCGAGCTTCAACGCCCCGCGGTCGAGGCGTGCGAGGTCGAGGAGATCGTCGATCAGCGCGAGCAGGAGGCGCGAGGACTGGCGGATCTGGCGCAGGCCGCGCCGGAGCGTCTCGGCGTCCGTCGCGGCGGCGCCGTCGTCGAACAGGTCCGTCCAGCCCACGATCGAGGTCAGCGGTGTGCGCAGCTCGTGGTTCACGTTCTGGAGGAAGTGATCCTTGAGGCGGCTCGCGCGCTCGAGCTCCGAGACGGTGCCCGTGAGCGTGCCGTAGAGCCGGGCGTTCTGGATGAGGAGCGATGCCGCGTCGGCGAAGATGACCATCGCGTCCGCCTCCTCCGGACCGAAACCGCCTCGCCGGTTGGTCGCGGCGACGACCCCGATCATCTTCCCTTCGGTCTTGAGCGGCGCGAAGATCGCGTTCTCGGCGGCTTCGAGCGTCTGGAGCTCGCGGTTCGAGTAGGGATCCCGCGAGAGATCGTTCGAGACGTGGATCTCTCCGGTGCGGAACACCATCCAGGCGATCGAAGGCTTGTCGGACGGAATCCGGAGCTTCTGCGCGAGCTCCTCGGGCAGATTCCAGCCCGGCCAGGCGGCGTCGAGGCGGTTCGTGTCCGGGTCGTGGAAGAAGAACCAGACGCGCTCGGCGTCCGTGAAGGCCGCGATGGCCGCCGACGCGCGCGACTGGACCTCCTGCAGGTCCGCCGTCGGATGCGCCGCACGCAGCAGGCCGTGCAGACGGTGCAGGGTCTCGACCCGCCTCTCGACGCGCCTCCCCATGCGGTCGATCGCGGTCGCCAGCCGCCCGAGCTCGTCGCGGCCCGCCTGGCCGTCGACTTCCACCTCTTGCCCGCGCCCCATGGCCTCGGCCGCTCCCACGAGCCGGCGCACCGGCGCCGAGATGCGGCGAGCGGCCCAGAGCACGGCGCCGAACACGAGCAGCAGCAGGAGCCCGAAGAGAAGCGCCGTGTCGCGGCGCAGCGGACCGATCCGGAGGTCGGATGCCGCGTCGTCCGGGCCCGCCGCCAGCCGCGCGAGGCGGTCCGCCGAGAGGCCCTCGACGAACACCCATCCCGTCGCGGGACTCCGCGCCGACGCGAACCGGTGCTCCCGGCCGCGGAAACGATACGTGTCGACCGCGCGCTCGTCGGCCAGAACCGCGCGCGCGAGCCGGCGCCGCTCCGGCTCCTCGGAATCTTCGAGCCGTTCGGTTTCGTCGCCGCGCCACCGCAGAAGCTCGCCCGCCTTTGCCGGCATGACGATCGCGTGTCCGAGGCCGTCGAGCGCGAACCAGAGATCCCCCGGCAGGCCGCCGCGGTCCACGGCCTGGGCCGCGTAACGACGGGGATCCACGTCGAACGCGATGCCGGCGCGGAGAACACCGGCCGCGTCGCGCACCGGAACGAAGAGCGAGACGTAGCGCGCCTCGGGCGTCATCGTGGGCCCGGCGAAGGCCGCGGTCCAGACGGCGCGGTCTCCCTCCGGAGACGGCGAGACGGTGAAGCGCGCCATCCGGTTGAACTGGAACCGCTCGAGCGCGCCGCCGGAGGTCCGGATGCCCTCGTGGAGATCGACCCAAGGCGACACGCGCGCGACGCCGGACGCGGTCCAGAGGGACACCGTGCGGATGGCCGGCAGGCGGCGGCGCACGCCCTGCATCAACGGTTCGAGCGCACGCGTCGCGGCCAGGTCCCGCCGGGCGGCCCGGTCGGAGGACCGGTCGAGCGAGATGTAGCCGAGCGACGCGGCGCCGGGCTCCGCGTTCCAGACGTGGCCGTGCGCATCCGCGGGAGGCACGCCGCCGCGCGCTCCGTCGGGATCCGCGAGGAGGACCCGCGCCGCCTCGGCCAGTGACCACGCCGCTTCCTCCGCGATCCTCGCGCCGCGGTCGATCGATTGGGCGCGCATCTCGGCGTCCTGATGAAGACGCATCGTCTCCTCGCCGATTCGGGCCGCGGCGAGTCGAGCCGCCGTCGACTCCTCGACGCCGCCGAGGCGCCGCTCGAGCAGCACGACCAGAACGGCGCCGGGCAACGCGAACGTCAGAAAAAGAGCCAGCAGCAGGCGAGCCGCCAGCCGCCGGCGCGGATCGAGGCGCCGCCACAAGGACCGGAAACGGGTCATGGCGATGCCACGATTGTAGCGCCGGAAGGGCCTCGGGGCCGTCCCCGGACCGGCCGGCTACTCGTACCGGAGGGCTTCGATCGGGTCGAGGAGAGAGGCTTTCTGCGCCGGGTAGAAGCCGAAAAAGACGCCGATCGCGGCGGAGAAGCCAAAAGCCAGAACCACGGCCTCCGGCGCCAGCAGGATCGGCCAGTGCGCCTTGGCGGCGATGAACTCGGACACGCCGATCCCGAGCGCGATCCCGCAAAGCCCGCCGGCGATCGAGAGGCTCAGCGCCTCGACGAGGAACTGCATCCGGATGTCGCGGCCCTTGGCGCCGATGGCCATGCGGATCCCGATCTCGCGCGTGCGCTCCGTGACCGAGACGAGCATGATGTTCATGATCCCGATTCCGCCGACGAGGAGCGAGATCGACGCCGCCGACGCGAGCAGCAGCGACAGAGTCCGCGAGGTCTCGTCCGCCGTCTGCGCGATCTCCTGCTGCGAGCGGATCATGAAGTCGGCGTCCTGGCCGGCTCCGAGGCGGTGCCGCTGCCGCAGGAGCGCGTCGATCTCCTTCTGCGCCTCTTCGACCGACGAGCGCGACACCGCGGACGCCATGAACATGTCGATCTTGGGAGTCTTCTTGAGCAGACGCATCACCGTCGTGTAGGGCGCGATGACGAGGTCGTCCTGGTCCTGGCCCATGACGCTCCCGCCCTTGCTCTCGAGCACTCCGATCACGCGGAACGGGAAGTTCTTGATGCGCACCGTCTGGCCGACCGGGTCCTGCCCCTCGAAGAGGGCGTTGGCGACCGTCGATCCGAGGACGCAGACCTTCGCGGCCGAGCGCACCTCCGAGTCCCCGAAGAACGTTCCCTTCTCGACGTTCCACGAGCGGACGAGCGGCCACTCGACGCCGACCCCCTGCACCGACGTTCCCCAGTTGAGGCTGCCGGACACGATCTGGGCGGCGCTTCGGGAGGAGGGCGTCACGTAGGCGACGGCCGGACACTCCGCCTTGACCGCGGCGACGTCGTCCTCCGTGAGCGTGGAGTTGCCGGTGAAGATTCGCGCTCCGGACTGAGTCGCGACGCCGGGGAAGACCATCAGAAAGTTCGTGCCGAGCGCGGAGATCTGCGCCTGGATCGCGGCCTGCGATCCCTGCCCCACGCCGATCATGGCGATGACGCAGGCGACGCCGATGATGATGCCGAGCGCCGTCAGGATCGACCGCATCTTGTTGCGGCCGATCGCCTTGAGGCCCACCTTCAGGATCGTGAGGAACTTGAGCATGACTACACCGCCGTTTCCGCGCGGCGCGGCCGCGCCACCGACCGATCCTCCACCTTGCGGCCGTCCCGGAAGACGACGACGCGTTTGGCGTGCTCCGCGATGTCCGGCTCGTGCGTGATCAGAACGACCGTCTTCCCCTCGTCGTTCAGCTTCTGGAAGACGGCCATGACCTCTTCAGACGTCTTGGAGTCGAGGTTTCCCGTCGGCTCGTCGGCGAGCAGGAGCTTGGGATCGTTGATGAGCGCCCGCGCGATCGCCACGCGCTGCTGCTGGCCTCCCGAGAGCTGGCTCGGCTGGTGGTCCTCGCGGCCCGCGAGGCCGACCGTCTGCAGACAGCGCCGCGCCATCTCGGCGCGCTGCCTGGCGGTATGGCCGTTGGACGAGTAGATGAGCGGCAACTCCACATTCTCGAGCGCGGAGGTCCGCGCGAGGAGGTTGAACGACTGAAACACGAACCCGATCTTGCCGTTGCGGATCTCGGCCCGCGCATCGCGCCCGAGCTCCGACACGTCGATGCCGTCGAGGAAGTAGCGTCCGGACGTCGGGCGGTCGAGGCATCCCACGATGTTCATGAAGGTGCTCTTGCCCGAGCCCGACGGCCCCATGACCGCGACGAACTCGCCGGGAACGATCTCGAGCGTCAGGCCGTCGAGGGCGCGCACCTCGACCTCGCCCATGTGGTAGACGCGGACGAGGTTCTCGATCCGGATGACCGGGTGGGCCATCCTCAGAACCGGCGCGCGCCGCCGGGTCCGGCCACGCCCTTGGGACCCTCCGCCTTCGTCGTCACGAGGCCGATCACGACCGTCGTGCCCTCGGTCAGGTCGCCGCCCGTCACCTGCGTGAACCGGCCGTCGGTGATTCCCGTCTTGATCTCGACCGGCTTGAGACTGTCCGTCCCGACGCCGGCGATCTCATAAACGGTCTGGCCCGGCTTTCGGGCTCCGCGCTTCTGTCCGCCGCCGGCGGTCCGGTCGAATTGCTTCATGGCCGCCGCCGGCCCCTTTTCACCGCCGCTGCGCGCGGCCTGCTCTTCGGGCGACGAGGCGGCCGCGACCGCCGTCTCCTCGGGACGGAAGCGCAGTGCGGCGTTCGGGACGCGGAGCACGTCGCGGGCCGTGGCCACGTCGATGACGACGTTCGCCGTCATGTTCGGCCGCAGCGCCTGGTCGGGATTGGAGACTTCGATGATCACCGGATACGTCACGACGTTCTGGTTCACGGTCGCGTTCAGCCGGATCTGGGAGATCGTCCCGCGGAACGTCTGGTCCGGGTAGGCGTCGACCGTGAAGCGCACGGGTTGTCCCACCTTGCACATTCCGATGTCGGACTCGGAGACGTCGGCGGAAACCTGCATCTTCGTCAGGTCCTGCGCGATCGTGAAGATCGTCGGCGCCTGGAACGACGCCGCGACGCTCTGTCCGACGTCGTATTCGCGGTCCACGACGACGCCGTCGATCGGCGCGACGATCCTGCTGTTGCGCAGATCCGTCGTCGCCTGCTCGAGCGTGGCCTTGGCCTGCGCGACCTCGGCTTTCGCGGAGTCGGCGTTGGCCTGCGCTTGATCGAAGTCCGCCTGCGGCGCGAGCCCCTGCTCCTTCAGCGCCGTCTGGCGCCGCAGAGAGATGTCCGCGTTGCGCGCGTCGACCTCCGCCTTCTGAAGCGCGGCCTGCCCCTGCTCGACCTTCGCCTGGAAAGGCGCCGGATCGAGCTCGGCGAGGAGATCGCCCTTCTTCACGACCTTGTTGAAGTCCGCGTGAAGCGCCGCCACGTTTCCCGACACGACGCTGCCGACCTTGACCGTCGTCACGGCCGACAGCGTTCCCGTCGCGGTCACGGTCTGCGTCACGTTGCCTTTGTCGACCTTCGCGGTGCGGTACTTCGGGCCCGCCTCCCGGCCGCGGAAGCCCACGACCCAGATGAGGCCACCGAGGAGGAGCACCACGAGCGTGACGATCGCCGTCTTCTTCATTGTTGGTTCTAACGTCCTTCGGGCCGTCCGCTCTTCCCGGCGTCGGGCCGTGACGGAGACGAAGCCCGACGCCGAAAGATTACTTCTCCGGGCGCACGAGAATGCGGAAATCGTGCCGGAAAATCAGCGTGTCGCCGCCCGGACGTCAGTACCGGCCGCGTTCCCGCTCCTTCGCGGGCAAAATTTCCAGGCAGGTCGTCCACCATCCCGTGCGGATCGTCTCGATGAATTCGAGGGGCAACCCCTCTTGCGCCATCTCGCGCGCCATCGCTTCGTCGTCGTAGGAGACGGGCACGAACTCGAGGGCGACCTCCCGGCCGAGGGTCAAGCGCGTATACCAGACGTTTGGCCGGCCGTCGTTCGCGGGGCGGCCGAGCACGCCGGCGTTCACGACCAGGCGCCCGGAAGGCAGACGGCGCGACCAATGCAGCCCCGTGTGCGTGCAGACGAGGACGTCGGCATCGTGGTCGGCGAGCAGCTTCTCCAGAAAAGCCACGGGCGACGTCGACTCCCAGAGAAACTCGTTGATCCTCCGCGGAGAGCCGTGGACGAGCAGAACGCGCCGGCCGCCGGCTTCCAAACGGCGCGTCTTCGGGAGCGTTCCCATCCACCGCTTCCACTCGCTCGACGTGCGCGCCGCCGTGTAGTCGTAGGAGATCTGCGCAAAATGGTTGTCGCGCGGATCCGTGTAGCCGCAGTGGCACTCGTCGGCGCCCGAGGAGAGCGACTCCTCGTAGTTGCCCTGGATCGACTGGACGCCGGCGTCGAGAAGAATCGGAAAGACGCGGTCCGGATGCGGGCCGAACGCCCCGAAGTCGCCGAGCGCGTACAGGGCTTCCGCGCCCCAGCCGCGGGCGCTCGCGACGGCGCCGGAGAGCGCGCGGGAGTTACTGTAGATCCCGCCGAAGAACGCGAGGCGCGCGGAGTCTCTCGTCACGTCCGGCACGTCACGCCGAACTCGTGACAGGTGTAACAGGCCGCAAAGGCGAGCGGGAACGGGCGGAGCGTCTCCGCGAGCCGCTCCCCCATCTTCGCCGCCGGCTCGTCGATGAGCAGCGGGCAGACGTACACGCCGCGCGCCGTGACCATGCGGCCGGAAGAGCACTGCAGCCGCTCGGTCTCCTCGGCCGTCAGCGTCCGCCCGGCGAGCGTCTCCGAGGGCAGATAACCGCGGAGCCGGCTCGCCTCGGCCCCCATCCGGAAGAGCGACAGGATCTTGAGGCGCGGGCGCGAAAGCCCGATCCCTCGCATCCAGTCGAGGAAGCGCGCGCGGCCCGCCGCCGTCGCCGCCTCGTCGCACGCCTCGCTGACGGTGACGACGGGATTGACGCCGGCGTCGGCCAGGTTCCGGATTCCGGCGAGAATCCGGCCGAACGTCCCCGCGCCGCGGATGACGTCGTTCGTCTCGGCCGTGTAACCCTCGATCGAGACGCGCAGGTCGAGCGAGTATTCGCTCCCCTCGGCCAGCGCGCGCAGGCGCCGGCAGCGCTCGGGCGTCAGGAGCACCCCGTTCGTCAGGACCGTCGCCGGGCCCTGCCGCAGCGTTTCCTCGAGCATCGTGAAGAGATCGGGATGGAGGAAGGGCTCCCCGCCGGTGAAGTAGTACTCCTTCACCCCGAGCGGAATCGCTTCGCGAAGCCTCCCCCGGACCTCGTCCAGGCCGAGCATCGCGTGGCGGTGGTTCGCAGGCGCGCAGGAGATGAAGCAGTGCGCGCACTCGAGGTTGCAGAGCGTGCCCGCGACCTGGAACCAGAGCGTGTCGAGGGCGAGCGACCGGACCGACGGATAGGCGGAAGCGTCGGGACTCACGCCCCGATCTTCCAATGAAAAGGGGGCCTTTCGGCCCCCGAAAATCGTCGCCTTCGCTTGCTCGTCGCGCCCGAAGGGCGGATCAGAGATTGCGGTCGATGAACTTGACGAACTCGCTGCGCGGGACGGCGCCGAGCATCCGGTCGGCCACCTGTCCCGACTTGAACAGGATGAACGTCGGAATCGACGTCACCTGGTACTTCATGGCGACCTGCGAGGACTCGTCCACGTTGAGCTTCGCGATCTTGAGCTTGCCGTCGTACTGGTTGGCGAACTCGTCCATGAGCGGCGCCACCGTCCGGCAGGGCCCGCACCAGGGGGCCCAGAAGTCGACCAGCACGGGCGTGCTCGACTTCAGGATGTCTCCTTCGAAGGTTTCGTCGGAAACCTCCTGAATCTTCGGGTTCGACATGCGCTTCTTCCTCCCGCCGGATAAATATGCCTCTTCGAGGCCGGCGGATTCTAGCAGGCGGCTCCGCCCTCAGTGGACGTGGGCGTGGACACGTCCCCGGACGTGTGCGAGTCCCTCGCGGAGGAACCAGGGAACCATCAGAAGCGAGAGCGCGGGATCCACCCAGGCGGGCGCGCCGGCGAGGCCGGCGATCATCGCGAGCATCGTCAGGCCCGAGTCGATCGAGCACGCGATCGATTCCTTGGCCTCCGCCGCCAGCCCCTTGCTGCCGAGTCTGCGGCTCGTCTTCCACTTCCAGTAGCCGACGAACGGCATGCCGAACGTGGCGAAGACCGTCAGGAAGAGTCCGAGCGGACTCCCCTCCGCGCGCCGTCCCACGAGGATCTCGTAAGCCCCGCGCGCCGTCGTATAGGCCGCGAGCGCCAGGAACGAGACGCCGATCCAGCGCGCGAGGAGGAAGTCGCGCCGCGCGTGATCTTCCTCCTCGTCGGCGAGGTGATGGAGGTGCCGCACGGCCAGGAACGCCGCGCCGCCTTCGATGACGCTCTCGAGCCCGAACGCGAGGAGGGCGAGGCTTCCCGTGCGGATCGACTCCCAGAGGGCGAGGCCCCCTTCCCCGAAGACGTGGACGAACGTCAGCCCCAGGAGCCAGTACATTCGCCGCCGGGAAGCGGCGTCCGCCCCGGGAGGCGATCCGGGCCCGGGCCGGTCGGAGGTGGAAAGCGCCATGCGGCGGGCATTGTACGCAGGCGCGCCCGTCCCCCCGGAGGAATACAATGGCGTCGCGAGGCCGTTGAAGCACCGAATGTTGCGTCGATTGCGGCGAGCGCGGGGAGCTCACGTCCTGCTGGGTCTGGCGGCCCTGCTCACGATCGGCGCCGCGTTCGGCTTGCATCCGGAGCCCGGCGGCGCGTCGCCGGTGCTTCCCGACGGAATCTCCAAGGCCGCGGCCGCGACGGCGTCCCACGGCTGCCTGGCCTGCCTCACGCACGAGGCCGCGCTCGCGCCGCCTCTGTCCGGTCTCTATCTCGCCGCCGCCCCCGGGGCGTCGGCGCCGCTGGGGCCGGAGGCTCTTTACACGGGCCGCGCGGCCGGCCGCGATCTCTCCGGGCGCTCTCCTCCCGCGCGCGCCTAGTCCCGCCCGGCGTGCCGATCGGCGCCGGCGTCCTGAAAGTGCACGTGGAAGGAGGTCCCCTGAAGATCAGTCGGTTCCCCCTGCTCTCCCTGGCCGCGGCTCTGGCCGCCGCAACGGCGTTCGCTCAGGAAGCGCCGCCGCCGGCGCCCGAGCCCCCGCCGCCCCCCGTCGCGGCGCCGGCCGCGGCCCCCAGTCAGACCTCCAACTACTTCAACCCGTCGATCGCCGTCATCGGAAACTTTCTCGGCATCGCGGGCCACAACCCCGTCGACAACCAGGACAGCCTGCAGCTTCGAGAATCCGAGCTTTCGCTGCAGGCGATCGTCGATCCCTACGCCCGCGGAGACTTCTTCATCTCGTTCTCCAACGACGGCGTCGAGGTCGAGGAGGGGTACGTCACGTTCCTCCACCTGCCCTGGGACCTGCTCGTGAAGGTCGGGCAGTTCAAGGTCGCCTTCGGCAAGGTCAACACACAGCATCTCCACGTCCTGCCCTGGCCGGACGAGCCGCTTCCGATCGTGAACCTGCTCGGCACCGAGGACGGCTGGAACGACATGGGTGTTTCGATGGCGAAGCTGTTGCCCCTTCCCGGCGACACGTTCTCGGAGGCGACCGTCCAGGTCCTGCGCGGAAAGACCGAGGGGATCTTCGACGCGCCGTCGCGCGGCAAGCTCGCCGTCGACGCGCAATATCGCCTCTATCGCGACTTCGGCGACGACAACAACCTGGAGCTGGGATTCAGCTACGGGCAGGGCTGGAACGGCACGACGGCGGACGCGCGCACGACGCTCGAGAACACGCACCTCGTCTATCGCTGGAAGCCGCTGCAGGGAAAGCCGTACCGATCCTTCATTCTCCGCAGCGAATACTTCTGGAGCCAGCGCGAGCAGCCCGACGGTAAACAGAACGCGCAGGGGTTCTACGTCTCCGGCGACTATCAGCTCGCGAAACGCTGGTTCACCGGGGCGCGCTACGAGTTCTCCGACCACGCCGACGACGCGGCGCTGCGCGACCATGGCGAAGCGGTGACGCTGACGTTCTGGCCGAGCGAATTCTCACAGGTCCGCGGCGAGTTTCGGCAGAGGACCTACGCCAACGGCGTGAAGGCCAACGAGGGTCTCCTCCAAATTCAATTCTCGATCGGCGCTCACGGCGCCCATCCCTTCTGAGGAACAAGACATGAAACGATTTCTGATTTTTCTCGCCGCCCTGCTCGCGCTGGCGAGCCCCGCTGTCGCCAAGGTCAAGGTCGTCACGACGCTCCAGGACTTCGCCTCGATCGCCGAGGCGGTGGGCGGAGACCGCATCGAGACCTTCGCGCTCGCCCGCGGATATCAGGACCCGCACTTCGTGGATGCCAAGCCGTCCTTCATCCTGAAGCTCTCCCGGGCGGACCTGCTCATCGTGGCCGGCCTGGAGCTCGAGATCGGCTATCTGCCGCCGCTGCTCGACCAGAGCCGGAACGACAAGATCCGTGCGGGGAGTCCCGGCTACCTCGACGCGTCGGTCGGCTGCGAGATTCTCCAGCGGCCCACGACGCAGGTCACCCGGGCGATGGGTGACGTGCACCCGTACGGGAACCCGCATTACTGGACCGACCCGAACAACGGTCTCGTGATCGCGCGCGCCATCGCGGCCAAGCTCTCCGAGCTCGACCCGGCGGGCAAGGCGGACTATGACAAGAATCTCGCCGCCTTCGCGGCGAAGATCGCCGAGAAGACGAAGGAGTGGGACGCCAAAATGGCGCCGTACGCCGGCACCAAGGTCGTGACGTTCCACGACTCATGGCCGAACTTCGCCAAGCACTTCCAGCTCGTCGTGGCCGGGCACGTGGAGCCGAAGCCCGGCATCCCGCCCACTCCGTCGCACACGCTCGAGATCATCAATCTCATCCAGGCCGAAAAGATCCCGGTCATCCTCGTCGAGCCCTATTTCGACCGGAAGACCCCGGACGCGATCGCCGCCAAGACCGGGGCCACGGTCGTGACGTTCTATCCGTCGGTCGGCGGCATACCGGCCATCAAGGACTACTTCGCGCTCTTCGACACGGACATCGACGCCTTCGTCAACGCGATGAAAGGAAAGAGATGAGCGTCGTCCAAATTCTGCTCCCCGCGTTCGTCGCGAGCCTGATCCTCACGGGGATCCACGCCTACCTGGGCGTGCACGTCGTCGAGCGCGGCGTCATCTTCGTCGACCTCTCGCTCGCGCAGATCGCCGCCCTGGGCACCACGGTCGCGTATCTCGCGGGCTACGACCTCCATTCGGCCACGGCGTACGTCTTCTCCCTCGGGTTCACCTTCATCGGCGCGGCGATCTTCGCGATGACGCGCGTGCACCGCAAGACCCGGATCCCGCAGGAG
>DATBFU010000002.1:0-59506 GCA_036558325.1 Thermoanaerobaculia bacterium
GTTCCCCTCATCGTTTCGGCGGCCTGCGCGGTCTCGGTTGTCGTGTGGACCCTGGTCTACTTCCGCCCGACAATCGGACGCTTCCTCGAGGCGCGGGGCGGGAACACTCCCGCGGACCGCCTGCAGTCCGAGGCACGGCGGTGGATTCTGCTGAACTGGATCCGAGTTGCGATGGTCGCGGTCTCCTGGTGGGGCGCCCTCAGGGCCTTCGGAGCACATGGGTGAACGCACGCCGGGCTGGGCACCTCGCGGCGGCATCCGGCGGCCGCGTGCGGGTTGCTGATGGTCAGCTGCGGAAACTCCGTGAGACGGTTATTTCTTGTCCGCCAATTCCTGATCCTGCAACGCCATCCAGGGCGCGAACAGCTTCGGGCCGCCCTTCCCGAGCTGTTCTTTCATCTTTGCGTTCGGCGTTCCCAGGACTTCACCCGTGACGGAGGCGGTGGCCAGGATCGGCTCCATCAAATGGCTGATGTTGGAAAAGTGCTCGATCGCCGCGTCGGCGTCGCGGTAGCGCTCGAACACCACGGCCTCGCTCTCATCCTCGTTGAGGAAGATTTCGTACTGGAGCGTGCCGCGGTCCCTGGTCCGCACGATCTCCATGGCCTCTTCCGAAAGGCGCTTCCATTCCTCGACCTTGCCGGAATGAAATTTGACTCTTGCGATCCCCTTGATCTCGTCCATTGTTCGTCCTTTTCGAAGTCTCCCTTGGTCCTGGTCCTGATTTGGCCCGGCAGCAATTTCCGTTCCAGCGATGCAGCCGGGACCGTGTGATCCCTGTGCCCCGACGAATCCGCTTTTCCGACGCACCCCACCGAGCTCGACCGCTCGAGGTCATTCTGGAGCCCCTGGTCTTCTTGACGAATCTCGTCGTCGCGAGCTGTCTGTATCCCGCGTGGCGGACCTCTCGAGTTCAGTGGGAGCCGGACGTGGCGCAGCTGATCCGATTGTTCAAGGAGCGATCGCGACCGATCATCTGCTTCGCATGGCACGCGTACGAGCTGAACAGCTTCTGCGCGTTCCGCGACCTGCCGCGGGACCTCGTGCCTCTCGCCATCGGGCACGATGGGCCGCTATCGCGCGCGTTGCATCAATCGGCCGCCTGGTACGGCTTTCCCGTCTGGGCGTACCGTCGCCGGTCGCCGATTCCGCCCAAGACCCAAATCATCGATCTTCTGAAGGCCGAGCGGCCGATCATCGGCATCTTCGTCGATTCGGGAGGCCCGGACGGGGAAGTCCGGCGCGGTTTCCTGGAGGTCGCGCGAGCGGCCGAGGCCCTTCTCGTTCCGCTGGCCTGGCATGCGCGACCCGTCGTCCCACTTCGGTTAAGCGGACGTCGCTACTGCCTCCCGGCCCCGTTTTCGCGCATCACGGCGTACCATGGCCAGCCAATCGACGGGGTCACCGCAACGCGCGACAATTGTCGAGATGCCCTACTGGCACTCGAGCGGCGGACGTAGCACGGCGACCGGCGCGGATGGGTCGTCCGCTCGAGTCGACCGCATGATCGGTGAGCCCGCCGCCTCACACACGTTGCGGACGCGCCGCCCGTCAGGCGCCAGAGGTGATCGGGATGCCTAGGTCACCGGGCCGGGCGCGAACCCTGGGCTGGCTCACGGCCTTTCTCTCGTTGCCGGTCGGCGCCTGGCTCGCGGCGGCCCAGCGAACGGGCTTCCGAGGGAAGAATCTCTCCAACCTCACGCTCGAGCCGATGTTGATTGCGATCGCAGGGGCAGTAGCATTCGTCCTGTGGCTGCTGCTGGCCCGGGGTCGCCTGCGTCCCCTCCCGGGCATCGTTCTTCTGATCGTCCTGTCGATCGGCGCTCTCGCGCTCGAGCAGTTCATGCCCGGCCTTCGCGAGTGAGCAGCCGGCGCCTAACACGCGCGTCCAGCGCCTGACCGGGAGAGCCTGCATGAAAATGACCGCGTGGTTCTTCACCTTCTTCCTCCTCGGCCTCTGCACCGGCGCCGCCCCGGACAAGCCGACTCCCTCCTACCCCGCCATGGCTCCGGCGGACCAGTACCGGTTTGCCTCGCCCGAGGACGAAGCCGCCTTTGCCCGCACCGCGGCCCCGCCCTCGATCTCGGATCACGCGCGGGTGCTGGTCCTCGGCAAGAAGGGCTACGAAACCGCCGTCGAAGGCGACAACGGCTTCGTCTGCTTCGTCGAGCGATCCTGGACGGCCGGCTTCGACGATCCGGTGTTCTGGGATCCGAAGATCAAAGCGCCCAACTGCTTCAACGCGCCGGCGGTGCGCAGCGTCCTGCCGCAGTACTTGAAGCGCACCGAGTGGGCGCTCGCAGGCGTCACCCGGGAGCAGATGATCGAAAAAACGAGAGCCGCCTTCGCGAATCACGAGTTCCGGATGCCCGAATCCGGGTCGTTCTCCTTCATGCTGTCGAAGCGGGGCAACCTGGGCGACCCGGCCGACGGCGGGCCCTGGCTGCCGCACGTCATGCTGTTCGTCCCCCATGGCCAGGCAAAAGTCTGGGGCGCGGGGTCGGATGGCTCGCCGATCCTCGGCACGGAAAGCCGCGCGATCGAGCCGACCGTGCTTCTCATCCCCGTGCGCCGCTGGTCCGATGGCTCGCCGGCGCCGGTGCCGTCGGAGCAGCACAACTAGGCGACGACGCCTGCAATGAAGGCAGCCATCGTGGCGCGCTATGGGTCACACGGCGTGATCGAGGTGCGCGACGTTCCGGCGCCGGTTCCCGGACCGGGAGAGGTTCTGGTCCGAGTCCACGCCGCGACGGTCAACCGGACCGACTGCGGCGAGCTCCTTCATCCGACACTCATCAGACTGCTGACCGGCGGCGGGCGCTCGCGGCGAAACATCCTCGGCATGGACTTCGCCGGAACCGTCGAGGCCGTCGGCGCGACGTCCAGCTCGTTCCGGCCCGGAGATCGCGTTTACGGAATGTGCCCGTTCCGGAACGACGGCGCTCAGGCCGAATATTTCCGCATGGCCGAAACCGGACCGATCGCCCGCATGCCCTCGAATCTGCGCTTCGATCAGTCCGTCGTCTGCGAAGGCGCCTTCTACGCCGGCCCGATCATCGAGCATTTCGCTCTGAAACCCGGCCACCGGATCCTGATCTACGGCGCATCCGGGGCGATCGGCACGGCGGCGCTCCAGCTCGCCAGGAATCGCGGCGCCGAGGTGACCGCGGTCGTGGCGGGCCGCCACCTCGAGCTGGCCCGAGCGCTGGGAGCCGATCGGGCGGTCGACTACGCGACCCGCGCGTTCGACGAGCTCGGCCGTACCTTCGACTTCGTGCTGGACGCCGTAGGAAAGCTCGGCGTCGGCCGATGGCGGCGATTGCTCAAGCCGGGAGGCGTCTTTGCGGCGACGGATGCGGGGCCCTGGGCGCAGAATCTGCTGTTCGTGCTCTGGTCGAAGGTCACGGGAAGCGGACGGGTGGTGATTCCGCTGGCGAAACGGGGCAGCGCGAGAGCGTTCGTGATCAAGCTGAGGGACGAGATCGAAGCCGGCCGATTCGTTCCCGTCATCGACCGCCGCTATCCACTCGCCGCGATCGCCGAGGCGTATCGTTACGTCCAGACCGGGCAGAAGGCCGGCGTGGTCGTGATCGATGTCGTCGCGTGAGGTCGGCCGGCCCGAGACCGGTTGAGGAAGGCGACACGAGGAAATGAAAGGTTTCGCCCGATGGGGTCTCCATCCCCGGGCATCCGTTCGTCATGGTCGCGATCATGGTGAGCGTCGCGGCCCTTCAATTCGGCGGTCCGGTCCAGGCCGTTCGCGGCATCCTGATCGTCGTTCCCCTTACCGTGATCCCCGTGCTGGTCCTGATGGTCCGTCAGGCTCGTCGCGGCGCCCGGGAAACTGTGGACGCTTCCAGGCCACGCGAACGCCCGGTCTTCTTCGCCGCCATCACACTCGGCGTGATCTCCCTCGTCGGCTACCTCTTCGTGATGCAACCGCGATCGCCTCTCCTCCGCGGAGCACCCGGAGAAGCGCTGGCCGGCGTTTTGACTGGTCTGGCCGGCGGAGTCGCCATTCACAACCTGTGATCGCTGGAAAACGAAGGAGCCAGAATGAAAGAAGAGTTGCCAGGAGCAGTGCCCGAGATGCCGGTCAGTGACGTCGACGTGGCCGCGGCGTACTACGAGAGCCGTCTCGGCTTCCGCAAGGATTGGGGCGGCGAGGCCGGCGGGATCGCGCAGGTCTCCAGAGGAAGCTGTCGAATCTTCCTGACCAATCCCGCTTTTCGAGAACAACACCGCAATGCCGGCCCGGTCTTGATCTGGCTCAACCTCAACAGCAGGAAAGAGGTGGATGACCTGCATGAGGCCTGGAGTCGCTCCGAAACACGCATTCTTTCGAAGCCCGAGGCGAAGCCGTGGAAGCTGCATGAATTCACGGCGGCCGACCACGACGGCAATCTGTTTCGCGTGTTCTACGATTTTGCCTGGGAGCTCGCGGATCGCGGGGCATGAGGGCCAGCGCACGTCTCCGACCCTCCAGAGGAAAGGCGCGATGTCGAGGCTGGTCGCGATCATGTGCAGGTCGCGCCTTTTTCGACCGCGTTAGGCTCCGTCCCGATGAAACGGCACCCGCGATCGAGAGCCGGTCGCCGCTCGTCATGGCGGCGTCAGTGACCGGGAATCGAAGCGCGCGGTTGGCGGCCGCCGGCCTTGCGATCCTCATCGGATGCTCCGCGCCCGCGGTCGCCCAGGCCGGCCCATTCGACCTGACGATTCCGTCCGGGACCGTTCGACTCGCGGCCCGTCTCTCCTTGCCGGCCGGAGCGGGACCGTTTCCCGGTCTGGTCTTCACCCATGGCTCCGGCCCCTCGGGCCGCGACAGCGGCCGGTATCAGGAGGAGGCGGCGTACTTTACGGCCGCCGGCATCGCGTGTCTCACATACGACAAGCGTGGCTACGGTCAATCCACCGGCGACTGGAAGTCGGCGACTTTCGAGGAGCTCGCTTCCGACGCCGTTGCCGCCGTCGAATATCTGAAGACACGGCCCGAGATCGCGCCCCGTCTCATCGGACTGCGCGGCGCAAGCCAGTCCGGCTGGATTCTCCCGCTCGCGGCGAACCGCTCCGCCGACGTCGCGTTCCTGGTGCTCATTTCGCCTCCGGCCGTCACGCCCTACGAACAAGTCCTCTACGACGTCCGCACCGATCTGGAAGACGCCGGATTCGCGCCGACGGAAGTGGAATCGGCGCTGCGTCTCACGAGATCCGGCCTGGACTACGCACGAACCTGGCGAGGCTGGCCCGACCACGAGAAGAGGCTTGCCGCCGCCTCCAAGGAGCGCTGGTTCAAGATTGCCTCCGGCCCAACCACGCCGGACGACTGGCTATGGAGATGGATTCACCCGCTGATCGACTTCGACGTTCTGCCGAGCGTCAGGGCCCTCAAGATTCCCGTCCTGGTCCTACTCGGCGAGCAGGACCGGGAGGTCCCGTCGCAGGTCGCAGGCTATCTCTTGAACCGCGCTTTGCCCGTCAATTCGCGCACGCTCATTCGCTACTTCCCCGACGCCGATCATGATCTCCGAAGCACCCGCGCGCCGAAAGTGAATGGACGAGGCCCATTCGCTGACGGTTACCTCGAGACGATCAGAGACTGGATCCTCCGGCGGTCGAGCAGCTGACGATTTCGAGGAGCAGTCCATGAACAAATCGCTCGCCGGCGGAGCCGCCTTCATCGTCGTTGGAGTAGCGTTCGTCGCGATCGGGAGCGGCAGCCAGCGCGCATTCATCCCGATCGGCGTCGCGTTCATCGCGATCGGACTTGCATTCATGCGGCGTGGCCGGCGCGCGCCGCGAGGCGAGTGAGGCAGGCTGAAACGCTCGAATCCGATACGGGAGGTGGCGATGCGCGTCATTTTGTTCGTCCTGGCGGCCGAGATGGCGTTTGCGGGCGGCGGGCTCCTCGGCGCCGACAAGTCCCCGGTCGGCGACGAAGCCGCCGCGCTCGAGCGCGAGTATGCCGACGTCCTCGCCCTCGAGGGCACGTCGAAGGGAGAGATTCTGGCCATCGCGCGGATTCTGCGCGCGAATCCCGATATTGCGATCGACCACACGGAAGTCGGCGAATACTGTTTCAAGAGCGGTCCTCGGACCATGGTGCACTTCGCGGTGCATCCGGAGCGCACGGCGGAGGACGTCGTCTATGAGCTCGACGCCTCCGGCCTGGTCGCGGCCGGCCTCGACCCGGCGCGCCTGAAACGGCTGCCGGAGCTCGGCCGAATGACACCCGGCGAGTGGTACTTCCTTCCGGAGGGACAGCTCGATCCGCACCACGGCCACGCGATGGCCGGTCCCACGATCGCGATCGCCGTGGACGTCCGATGAGGACGCGAGCGACGCCAGGCGGGGCGATCCGGACTCCTTGATGCGAGCAAATATTCGTCTCTACCACGGCACACGCGCCGTTCGGAAGCCGGGCGAGCTGATCGAACCCGGCAAGCCGGCGGGCGCAGAAGAGGTCGCCGGTGCGGCGGAATACGTCTCCCTGACGCCCGTTCTCGACGAGGCGATCTGGGACGCGGAGATCGCCGTCGGCGAAGGTCCCGGAAGGGTCTACATCGTGGAACCAATCGGCCGGGTCGAAGAAGTCACCGATCGCAAATCCGCGGGCCATCCGTCGATGTCGTGGCGTTCCCGGGAGCCGTTGCGGGTCGCGCGCGAGGTCACCGAATGGCCTCTGTACCACGGCACCCGAGCCGATCTGAAGTCGGGAGATCTCATCAAGCCGGGCCGTACCCCCAACTTCGGCGATCGGACGCGGACGACCGAGTACGTGTATCTCACCCGCACGCTCGACGCCGCCACGTGGGGAGCGGAGCTCGCCGAAGGCGACGGACGCGGCAGGATCTACGTCGTCGAGCCGACCGGTCCCGTCGAGGACGATCCCGATCTGACGGATCGGAAATTCCGCGGCAACCCGACGAAGTCGTTCCGCTCGCGAGAGCCTTTGCGCATCACGGGCGAGATCAGGGAATGGAAAGGGCACTCATCGCAGGCGTTGAGGGCCATGAAGGATGGCCTCGAGCGCGCGAAGCGTCTGGGCATAAAGCCGATCGATTGACGGAACTTCAGGGTGGTCGAGCCGGCGCCTGCGTCGCCGGGAAAAGCCGGCGCACGAGTCGGGAAGGGCCGAGACTCCTGCGTGGGGACGTGCTCGAAAACGCGGAACGGAAGGATTTTCCATGACGCCATCCGGACACTCGAGCCTGCACGTCGGTCAGGTGCTCGAAATCGAGCTCCCCCGCTTCGTCCCGCGGATCACGTTCAACTCGGAACGGGAGTTGACGGTCGAGATCATATCGGGCGACAACGCGGGATTCACGGACACCGTGGAATACGAAGCCGTCCCGCTTCGCGACGGTTTCGTGCTTCTCTCGTGGCAGGAGCACATCGGCAGCACGATCGTTCACGTGATCGATTTGAAGGCAAATCACGCGCGCACCTTCGTGACTCCGGCGCAGGGAGGGTTCCTGCGGATGAGCGGCCGCATCGCGTTCAAGAGCGAGAGATGAGTTGGCGCGCTGCCGGTGGAAGGTTGCCGCACATCGGAGCACCGGCATCCGCCGGCAACATCCTTTGGAGTTAGTCTTCCATCATGCGACCCCTTCGATATTCGATCAACGTCACTCTGGATGGGTGCTGCGATCACCGTGCGATCCCCGCGGACGAAGAGTTGCATCGTCACGCGGCCGACATCCTCGCCGAGGCCGATGCGATTCTCTTTGGCCGCGTCACCTACGAAATGATGGAGGCCGCGTGGCGGCCGGCGCCGTCGGGAGCGAGGCCGGATTGGATGGAACCCTGGATGGAACCGTTCGCCCGGACGATCGACGCGTCGAAAAAGTACGTCGTGTCGAGCACTCTGGACCGGGTCGATTGGAACGCGGAGATCGTGCGCGGGGATCTGCCGAAAACCGTTCCGCAGCTCAAACGGGAGCCGGGCAAGGGACTGTTTGTGGCCGGCGTGAAGCTCGCGCTGGCGTTGACGGAGCTGGGGCTGATCGACGAGTACGAGCTCGTGGTGCACCCCAGGCTCGCGGGCCACGGGCCGGCGTTGTTCGCCGGGCTTTCGAAGCCTGTCGACCTGAAGCTCGTGAGCCGGCAGGAGTTCGGCTCGGGGGCCGTGGCGATGCGGTATGAGCCGAGAAGGTAGCCGGCGCGATCGTTCGCCCGAGTCGGCCGCGCGAAGCGCGCTCGGCTCGCCGGCGACCCGCACCCGCCGCCGATAGACTGCACGTCCAACCGGCTTCACAAATCGAGGGAGGGGTGGATGCTCAAGTCATTCGTCGTCGGAACGTCGCTCGCAGGCCTGCTGCTGGCTTCCGCCGGGTCCGCCGTCGAGGCCGCGGAACCCAAAGCACCGAACATCGGCTTCGTCCTCTATACCAGGAGTCGTGCGCCGGGAACTCTGAACGCGAGATGGAACTTTGCGAACAAGTACAGCGGCTCCGGCCTGGCGACCGGGGGACCCCGAGAGGGTCTTGCGGGGCGCTACCACGTCCGCTATTTCCTCGACAGCGGAGAGTTTTCCGACGAGTACGACCTGGTGATCGAAAAGACCGGGGACTTCTACGGCGTGTCATGGCTCGTGGGCGGCAAGGTCAGCGCCGTTGGCGTCGGCATGGAGGTCCAGGATGGCCTGGCCGTCGGTTGGCGAAGGGTCGCCGACTGACTTGGAGGAAGGCGGATGAAGAGAGTCACCGGCATCGGAGGGATCTTCTTTCATGCGAAGGATCCGGCCGCGCTGCGTGCCTGGTACAAGACGCATCTCGGGATCGATGTTCAGGATTGGGGCGGCGCGGCGTTCCTCTGGGCGGACGCCAGCGGCAACCCGACGAAGGGAACCACGGTCTGGTCCATCGGGCGCGCCGGAGGCGACCAGTTCGCGCCGAGCAAGGCGCCGTTCATGATCAATTACCGCGTCGACGACCTTGCCGCGCTTCTCGAGGCCCTTCGCGTCGAAGGCTGCAACGTCCTCGAGAAGACCGACGACTCGGAGTATGGAAAGTTCGGCTGGGTCATCGATCCGGAGGGCAACAAGATCGAGCTCTGGCAGCCGCCGCCGGGCCAATGATGGTCGTCTCGGGAGCCGCCGCGACGCCGGAGCGCGTGGCCTGATGGGCCGGCGCAAGGGTCCGTACGATGCGGACTACCGGCCCGGCTCGACGGTCCGCGTGGTCGAGCGATCTCTGCTCGAGAAGTTCCAGAGGGAATGGCGGCGGCACAACCCGCTGCACGACGAGCAGCTCGACTTCGGCGGCCGCACCGCCCGGGTCCGGGAAGTCTGGTTTTACCACGGGGGCGACGAGCTGTACCTGCTCGAGGGACTTCCCGGCGTGTGGCACGAGGGCTGTCTGCGGTCGGCGAGCGATGGCGCCGCTGCATGAGATCGTCCGGATGGCGCACGGCCCGTGCGAGACCCTCTGGAAGCCCCCGTTATCATTCCGCCGAGCGGAGGGAATTCCTCATGAGTCACGTCACCCAGGTCGTCTTCGCGTCGGCCGGCCTCCTGATCGCGCTCGCCGCCGCGTCCTCGGCGCCAAAGCCGGAGACCCGGCGCACCCCGCAATTCGAGAACGCGCACGTCAAGGTGTGGAGGTCCCTGATTCTCCCGAATCAGCCCCTTTCGCCTCATCGCCACGACCACGGCCGCGTCATCGTGGCGCTCCAGGGCGGCACCATCCAGATTGCGGAAGTCGACGGGACGTCGGAAACGCAGGTCTGGGAGGCCGGCCGGGCCTACTGGCTTCCGGCCAACCCTCCGGGCACGGCGCACTCCGACATCAACGCCGGCGAGAAACCGATCGAGGTCATGGTCGTGGAGATCAAGGGCGACAGATAAATGCCGGGAAACCGGCCGGGGAGCACGGTCCCGTCACGGACCCGCGCGCCGGCCGCGGGAGGGCCGAAGATGAGACGCCTCTGGACGGTCATCGGCGTTCGAGACGTGGCTCGAAGTCAAAAGTGGTATCAGGCGCTCCTCGGGATCACGCCGACGGAGCCGGCCCATTCGTACTTCGGCCAGGTCCAGGACGCGGATGGAACCGTCCTGATCAGTCTTCACGAGTGGGGCTCCCACGATCACCCGACCCTGACGAGCCCGGACCTGGCTCCGCCGGGAAACGGCTTTCTCCTGTTCTTCCGCGTCGATGCCTTCGAGGAGTCGCTCCGGAACGCGAAGGCTCTCGGAGCTCCCCTGGTCGAGGAGCCGCACCGCAACCCGGCGACGAAGACTCTGGAGTTCGCTCTGCGGGATCCGGACGGCTACTACGTCATGATCAGCGCGCTCTCGCCTTGAGAACGCGGCGGCGGATGGCGGTCATCCTGCCGGCGATCCTCGCGCTCGCCGCCGGAAGCCGCGGCGGCGCGGCCGCTCAGAGCGGCTGGCAGCCATCGCCGGGCCATCGTCAGCTCCCGCTGTGGCCGGGCGCGATCCCGGACGCACTGCCCATCGAGGGACCCGAGGTGTCCGGGACTGCCGTCGATGGGGGCAAGCCCGTGCTCGTCGGCGGCCGGCCATGGACCTACGTCCACCGCGTCGCGCACCCGACGATGACCGTCTATGCGCCCGCGAGCGGCAACACCGGTGTCGCGGTCGTCGTTTTTCCCGGCGGGGGCTATGAGGCTCTCGCGATCGATCTCGAAGGCACGGAAGCCTGCGACTGGCTGACGGCCCGGGGCATCACGTGCGTGTTGACGAAATACCGGGTGCCTTGCGCGAAGACCGGGCCGTACCGGGATTGTGGGAGCGCGCTCCAGGACGGGCAGCGGACCGTCGGCCTCGTGCGTTTTCACGCCGCGGACTGGGGAATCGACCCGCACAGGATCGGCGTGCTCGGTTTTTCAGCGGGCGGCCACATGGTCGCCGCCTTGAGCACGCATTTCGAGAAGCGTTCGTATCCGGCGGTGGACGCCGCCGATTCCGCGAGCTGCCGCCCGGATTTCGCGATCGCGATCTACCCCGGACACCTCGCGGTACCGGAGCGGCGCTTCGCGCTGAATCCCGACATTCGGGTCTCGGCCGGCACCCCTCCCACGTTCCTGCTCCAGGCGGAGGACGATCCCGTCGATCCCGTCGAGAACTCGCTCGTCTACCACTCGGCGCTCCGAAAAGCGGGAGCTCCCGTCGAGCTGCACCTCTTCGTGAAGGGCGGGCACGCATTCGGCCTGCGGCCCAACGGTCTTCCCATCACGGAATGGCCGCGGTTGGCGGAGCAATGGCTGCGACAGATCGGCATGATCCCGAGATAAGCGCGGATCGGCTCACTCGCATCCCCCGTTGACCGGGCGCTGCGGACGAGTCATGCGGTCGGAAAGGCGGAGAAATGAGGAAGATGATTCCGGTGACGGCCGCCGTGGCGGCCGCGGCGCTCGCCACGGCGTTGACCTGGGCCGCCGCCCCGAAGAGCCGCGTCGTCGCAATGACGCCGGACCAGCTGAAGTGGTTCGTGCCTCCGGAATACAAGGACGGACGGCAGCGGGCGCGCCTGCTCGGTGATTCCAGCCGGGGCGGGGCGTGGGTCGATCGGGTGAAAATACCCGCCGGCGCGCGCGTCCCGGCACACACTCACCCGGAGGACGAATTGGTGACGGTCATCGAAGGGACCTGGTATCTGGGTGAAGGAAATCGGTTCGACGCGGGCCGCCTGAAGGGCTTCGCGGCGGGGAGTTTCATCGTCATCCCCGCCGGCGTCGCTCATTTCGTCGCGACGAAGGACGACCCCGTGATCATTCAGCTGAGCGGCAACGACCGGTTTCGCAGCGACTATCTGGAGAAATAGGCGTTCGGGAGGGACCCGATTGCAACAGCCGATCGCGACGCGTGCCTCAACTGCATCTCCTGCGAGTCCGATCCTGAGTCGATGAGCCAGCGAAGCCGCGCGGCGTTTTTCGCGCTGATCCTCGTCCAGGCCGCTCACTCCGTCGAGGAGTACTCGACGCAGCTGTACGACCGGTTCGCCCCGGCGCGATTCGTCAGCGGGCTCTTCGGCTTCGATCGCCGGATCGGTTTCGTGATCTTCAACGTCGCGCTCGTGGCCTTCGGCCTGTGGTGCTGTTTCGGCCCGGCTCGGCGGGGAGCAACGTCCGGCACGGCGCTGGCATGGTTCTGGGTCGTCCTGGAGGTGTTGAACGGCACCATCCACATCGCGTGGGCGGCCTCGGCGGCGGCCTACCGGCCGGGCCTCGCGACGGCTCCCCTGCTGGTGATCGCTGCAACCATCCTTGCATGGAGCCTGCATCGGACTCCCGCCGCGGCCGACGCGCCGCAAGCATGACGTCGTGACGCGCCTCTTTCTTCTTCCCGGCGCGGTCAAACGCGATCCCGCCGTCGAGAAATGGATGCACGAGCACTCCGGGGCGTTGGGGACCATCGCGCGCCGGTGGTTCGAGGTCATGCGGGCCTGCGGAGACGACGTTCGGGAGATCCTCCACGACGGCCACCCGACCGCGTGCGTTTCCGAGGCCGCGTTCGCGTACGTCAACGCCTTCCGGGATCACGTCAACGTCGGGTTCTACCCCGGGGCGCAGATCCCGGATCCCGGAGGGCTTCTGGAAGGCACCGGCAAGTTCATGCGCCACGTGAAGCTCCGGCCGGACCGGAATGTCGATGCCGGAGCCTTGAAGAAGCTGATCGAAGCCGCATACGCTGCCATCGAGTCGCGCGTCGAGGCGGAGGACGGTGCGCCGCCCCGGCGCATTGAACCGGGAGAGGACGCATGAAGCAGACCGCGAACGCTCGCTTCGCCATCAAGACCTGGGACGAAAAGCCCTGGGAAGGACCGGAGCTGCCGAAGCTCACCCGCGCCCACGTCACCAAGACCTTCACGGGCGACATCGAGGGGGACGGACAGGTCGAGTACCTCATGACGTACCGGAGCGACGGCTCCGCGACGTTCGTCGGCCTCGAGCGGGTCGTCGGACGGATCGGCGGCAAGAGCGGCAGCTTCGTCCTCCAGCGAACCGGCGTGTTCGAAGGCGGCCAGGCGAAGGAGTCCTATTCCGTCGTTCCCGGTTCCGGCACGGGAGACCTGACCGGGCTCTGCGGCGACGGCAGCACGTCGGTCGGGCACGGCATGGAGCATCCCTTCACGCTGAGTTACGAGCTGCCATAGCCGCAACCCGTCCTCGGCCGGACGAGCTTCGTATAATCGCAGACGACGTCGCGCCCTACATGCGTCCATGAGATCCGACTTTTTCCGGACGTTCCCGCCGATCCGCCGATCGCCGGGCGTCGCGCTGATGGCCTGCCTGGCGCTCGTTTCCGCGGCGGCGCCCGCGTCCGACGCCAAGCCGGCCGCCCTCCTCCGGTGGACGGCCCGTGCGCGAACGTCGAGGCGCCGCAGCTCCTTCATCGCGTCGAGCCTCGATATCCGGATCAGATCCGACGGCAGGGCCGGGAGGGCCAGGTCGAGCTGAAGGGCATCGTCGATGCGGAAGGCAAGGTCACGGACCTCACCGTGCGATCGAGCCCCGGCAAGCCGCTGAGCGAGCCGGCCGTCGAGGCGGTGAGCCAGTGGCGCGACAAGCCCGCCTGCTGCAAAGACCTCGAGAAGCCGGTCCGCGTCTTCGCGACGTTCACCACGACTTTCAGGCTGCACCGGAAATGAGAGGGCGTCGATGAGGCCGGTACGCCCCTCGGATGGAGGTCCGCGCCCGTGACCGCATCGCGCGCCGAAATCTCCTCGATCTCCCCCTTCTTCATCGTCAAATCACTCTCGGCCGCGCTCGCGTTCTACCGGGACCGGCTGGGATTCGACGTCGTCTTCGAGGGGCCGGTGGACGACCCGTTCTTCGGCATCGTCCGCCGAGGGGGCGCGATGATCCTGCTCAAGGACGTCGGCGTTGATCCCCTCCCGAATCCCCGGCGCGAGCCCGGCGCCCGCTGGGACGCCTACGTCCATGCGCCGGATCCCGATGCGCTGGCGGCGGAGCTTGCATCGCGCGACGTCGAGCTCTCCGAGCCCCTCAAGGACACGCACGACGGCCTGCGCGGCTTCGAGCTGAAGGATGCCGACGGCTATGTCCTGTTCTTCGGCCGGACCCGGGGATGAGCCGCAACCGTCCGGCAACGATCGCCGAGTACATCCGGTCGGCGCCGCGCCCGGGTCAGCCGCATCTGCGCCGGTTGCACGCGATCCTCAGGCGCGCCGCGCCGCACGCCGAGGAGACGATCAAGTGGGGAACGCCCTTCTTCGTCGAGCCCCGATTCCTGTTCGCCTTCTCCGCGCACAAGAGACACCTCGATTTCGCGCCGTCACCGGCGGCGCTGAAAGCCTTTCGCGACGAGCTCGAGGAGCACAAGACGACCCGCAACCTGCTCCAGGTACGCTACGACGAGCCCCTGCCGGCGCGTCTGATTCGGAGGATCGCCGAATACCGCGTCCGGCAAGTGCGTGAGAGCGGCCGCGACGGCTTCTGGTGAACCCATCCTTGGCGGCCGCCTCTCTGTAGAATCGCGTCCCCATGGCGGCTCCGAAGAGGAATTCCATGAAGAAAAGCGGTTCGCCGGGCGGCAAGACCGCCTCGAAAATGATCGACGCGAGAATCGAGGAGCTCGGGGACTGGCGAGGCAAGATGCTCGGCCGGCTCCGCGCCCTCGTCAAGGAAGCCGATCCCGACGTCGTCGAGGAATGGAAGTGGAGCAATCCGGTCTGGTCGCACGAAGGATTGATCTCGACGGGCGAGGCCTACAAGAACGTCGTGAAGATGACCTTCGCCCGCGGGGCGTTCCTGAAGGACCCGTCGCGCCTCTTCAACTCGAGTCTCGAGGGGAACCAGCGGCGGGCGATCGACTTCCACGAGGGCGACAAGATCGACGAGAAAGCGCTGAAAGCTCTCGTCCGCGAAGCCGTGGCGATGAACAAGGCGACATCACGGAGCTGATCCACGCGAAGACTCGGATTTGCCGCGGGGCTCCTCCTCAGCATCCTCTCGGGCTTCACCTACTTGTCCGTGTTGCATGCGCCGGGCGACCGGTTCTATCCGTTCGCCGCCCTGGCGTTCGCCCTGGGCCCGCTCGTGGCGGGCGCGGTGGACGCTCTTCGCGACCCGTCCCACCGGTTCCGAGCATTCCTCGCGTCGGCCGGCCGCGTCTTCGGGATCGTGTTCGTCCTCTTCGTCCTGATCTACGCCGTCCTGATCCGGCTCCATACGGTCAAGGTATTTCTCCCTCCGGACTGCGACGGGACGTACCGGCTCGCGGCCATTCCCGCCGCGCTTCGCTATTCGTTTCCCGACGGCGCCCCGGGAATTCTGATCGACTCCGATGAAAGAACGGCGGTGGTCGCGACGCTCGACGTGGAACGGCCGTCCCACCCGAGCACCGTCTTCATCATCCGCAAGGAGTCCCGCCACGTGCTCTGGCAGATGGATTTTCCCGACGACAACATCGCCGTCTCGATGGACGGAGGGACGGTCTACGTCTTCAACAAGGGCCTGGGCTACTTCGTGAACGAGCTCACGGGAGAGGGCGAAAACTATTTCCTGACGATGGACACCTACGGGACGAACGACCGCGGCTATTTCGAAACGACGGGGATCATCTCGAGCTGGGACCGAGACGGCTCCGTGAAGTCGCTCCCTCGCCTGGCCTTCCGCGGGATCGCGCACGGATGCTACGTGTCAGCCGACGGAAAGCTGATCAGGCTGCGTTAGATCGCGCGGCGCGCGGTGCTAGTCTCCGCGCATGAAAACGCCCCCGGCCGTCCCCGAAGCGTCCGGGACCGGAGGAGGCGCGGTCCGCGTCGCGAGCGCCGGCCACGCGGCTTACGCCGCCGTCATGATCTTCCTCGGAATCCAGGGGCTCATTGAAGGCGGCTTCACCGTGATCTGGGGGGGCGTGCCCAAGTCGCTGCCGGGCCGCCAGGCCCTCGCGTATCTCTGCGCCTCGGTCTCTCTCGCGTCGGGAGTCGGCCTCCTCTTCCGACGGACGGCGGCCCTCGCGGCCCGCGCGCTGCTCGCCCTGCTCATCCTCTGGTTCCTCGTGTGGAGGGTGCGCGCGCTCTTTCTCGCCTCTCTCATCGAGGGCACGTGGAGCTGCGGCGAAACGATGGTGATGGCCGCCGGCGCCTGGGTGCTGTACGCCGGGTTCGCGACGGATTGGGACCGGCGGCACCTGGCGTTCGCCTTCGCCACCGGCGATCCGGGCGTGCGCATCGCGCGGGTGATCTACGGCCTCGGACTTCTCCCGTTCGGCTACGCGCACTTCGCCAACGTCAAAGGGACGGCCTCCCTCGTACCGGGCTGGCTGCCCTGGCATGTGTTCTGGGCGTACTTCACCGGCGCCGCGTTCCTCGCGGCGGGCGCCGCGATCGTCGTCGGCGTGTGGGCCCGGCCGGCCGCCGCGCTTTCGGCGCTGCAGATGGGCCTGTTCTCGGTGCTCGTGTGGCTACCCATCGTGATCCGGGGCAACCTCAACGCCTTCCAGTGGGGCGAGGTCGTCGATACCTGCGCGTTGACGGCGGCCGGCTGGGTCGTGGCGGACTCGTACCGCGGCGGGCCCTGGCTCGGAACGGGTAGGCGCTCGCCGGCGGGTCCGCGGGAGACCTGAGCTTCCCGTTAGGCCTCCGAGAGCGCTCCCTGCCGATGCTAGCCTCCGCGTCTCGAAAGGAGCGCCGATGACCCGTCAGATCGTCAGCGCGCCGAAGGCCGCGAAGCCTCCCGCCACCTACAGCCAGGCCGTGAAAGCCGCCGGGCTCGTCTTCGTTTCCGGCACGGCCCCGCACGACCCGGCGACGGGCGCCATCAAAGGCACGACGATCCAGGAACAGACGTGGCAGTGCCTGGCCAACGTCGCCGCCATTATCGAGGCGGCCGGGAGCTCGATGGACCGGATCGTGAGCGCGACGGTCGTCCTCGCCGACGAGAACGACTTCGCCGGAATGAACGAGGAGTGGCTGAGGTGGTTCCCGTCGAACCCGCCGGCGCGTCAGGGGGCGAAGCTTCCGGCGCGCATTCCGGGGCTCAAAGTGTCGATCGCCGTCATCGCGGAGGCGTAGCATTCGATGCCACCTCGATGTCGAAACGCCGAAGGATCATCGTCCACATCGCGACGAGCGCGGACGGATACATCGCCGGTCGGGACGGCGACCTCGAGTGGCTGACGTCCCGTCCCGCCCCGAAAGGCTTCTACGGCATGGAAGCCTTCATGAAGTCCGTCGACACGAAGCTGCTCGGCCGGAAGACCTACGAGGCGAGCCGGCGCCTGGGCGCGAAGTTCGACTCTCGGAGCCGGACCTTCGTCTTTTCCCGCCAGGCGCCGCCGGGCGATGCCCCGCCGGGCGTCGAGTTCGTGAGCGGGGCCATTGCCCCCTTCGTCGGCCGTCTTCGCGAGGAGCCCGGCAAGGACATCTGGCTGATGGGAGGAGGAGACCTCATTGCCTCCTTCCTCGACGAAGACGCGATCGATGAGCTCGTCCTCAGCGTGGTCCCGGTGTTCCTCGGGGACGGCGTTCCCTTGATCGCGCGGCGCCACCGCTACGTTCCCCTGGAGCTCCTCTCGACGGAGCGCTTCGAAGACGGTCTGGTTCAGCTGCGATACCGCCTTCTGGATCGGTAGGCGGAATGCCGGAGGAGGAGCATCGATGGCCTCGATCGACTCGGCGGCTCCGCAGTTCCTCGTCGAGAAGCTCGAAAACTCCCTGGCCTTCTACGAGCAGCGGCTCGGCTTCTCGACCGACTTCGTCTACGAAGGCTTCTACGCCGGTGTTTCCCGCGATCGCGCCGTCATCCACCTGAAGTGCGCTCCGAAGCTCGCGGCCGACCGCGCGCACCGGCGCGCGGAAGAGCATCTCGACGCCTCTCTGAAGGTCACCGGCGTCGGCGACCTGTACGCCGAGCTCCTCGGGCGCGGTGCCCGGATCACGAAGCCGCTCGAGCGCCAGCCGTGGGGCACGCGGGAGTTCCACGTCGAGGACCCCGACGGGTACATCCTGTGTTTCTCGGAGGTCGTCTGACGTGGACGCATCGGAAGACTTCGCCAGAGAGGTTCGCCTTCACGTCTTTCGCGAGGCGGCCGCGACGGGGCGGGTTCCGCAGCCGGCGGAAATCGCCGCCGGCCTCGAGCGTCCCCGGGCCGACGTGGATCGGGCGCTGAAGGCGCTCGCGGCCGGCCGGGTCCTGATCCTCGCGCCGAACGACGGCAACATCTGGGCGGCGAACCCTTTCTGCGCCGTCCCGTCGCCCTTTCTCGTCGACGCCCGCGACAAGAGCTACTGGGGCATCTGCATCTGGGACGCGCTCGGGATCCTCGCCTCTCTCGGAAGCGACGGCGTCGTCCGGACGGTCTGCGGCGACTGCAGCGAGCCGCTCGAGCTCGAGGTTGCCGGCGGGCGCCTCAGGCGAAGCGAGGGCGTCGTTCACTTCGGGGTTCCGGCCCATCGCTTTTGGGACAACATCGGATACACCTGAAGCACGATGCTTCTCTTCCGGTCGGAAGATCACGTCGACCGCTGGTGCCGGGCTCGTGACGTCGCGCGCGGCGCGACCCTCTCTCCCGATCAGTGCTGGCGCCTCGCGCAGGGCTGGTACAAGGACAAGCTCGAGCCCGAGTGGCGGCGCCATACGCTGGAGGAGGCCGAGGAGCTCTTGACGAGCATCGGGCTCACCGGCCCGTTCTGGAACCTTCGGGGCTGACGGCCGCGGCGGCGCCGGTCCCATTTTCGGAGCCCGATCGGCGGAACACGTCGCGCGGATAGCTCTCTTTCGCCTTCGCCGCCTTCGTCAGGTCGATATCCCGCGTCGCGAACGGCTCGGAGCCGGCGGTGATCGCGAGCACGTCGCCCTCCGGGTCGATGATCCAGGCGCGGCCGCCGCACGCGCCCGTCGCGTCGACGCGATTCGAAGACAGACTGAAGGCGCCGGACCGCATGGCCGCCACGGCGCCGAGAGCCAGCCACTTGGACGTCGTCGCGAGCGACGTCGCGCGCGGCGACAGGACGAGCTCGACGCCCTGCGCCGCGTAGGACGCATACGTCTCGAGCGCCCACAGCTCCGTGCAGATGTTGAGGCCGAACGAGACCGGACCCGCATGAAAGGCGGGGAACTCCGGATCGCCTTTTTCGAACCAGGTCGCCTCCCAGGTTCCCCGCTCTTCGGGCAGGAAGCACTTGCTCCGGAGCGGCTGCAAGCCCGCGGCGCCTGCGGCCGCCCAGAGGTACCCCTGGTTCAGGCGGCGCCCCCTCCGGCCCGACGGCCGCGTGCCGACGACGAAGTCGGCGGCGAGCGAGGGCAGGCGCCGCAGCTGAATGTCGCTCAGCGTTTCGACGGCGCTCCAGCGGCCGAAATCGAAGCGCTCGGACTCCCAGACCGGCTCGACCATGGCGAGCTCCGGGAGCAGGACGAGCTGCGAGCGGTTCGCACGGGTGTGCTCGCACAGGGCCGCCCAGGCGGCGGCGAGGGCGGCCGGCTCGTGGGGCAGCTCGCAGACGGTGACTCGCATCGGCTCGTCACGCCGGACGCGCGGCCCAGTCGAGCACGCGCAGCGCGCGCAGCGTGATCCAGCGGTTCGGCTCGCCGACGTCGCCCGCCAGGTCCGTGTGGAGCGTGTCGCGGTGACGCAGGTCGAGGAGCCAGCGCCCGTCGTCCCGCCGCCGGCCCCGAACGACCGCGAGGGCCTCTTCGACGCGCGCATCCGGCGCGGCGCCGTCCCCGGCCGCTCGCAGATAGTCGAGCCCGCGCAGCACGTCGTAGTGCCAGAGCGGAGGGAAGGCGAGCTCCGTCCACTTCGAATCGATCACCTCGCCGGTCGACAGCTTTCGCAGCAGATGACGCTCGAGGAGGTATTCCTCACCGCGCTTGCGCGCCTCCGTCACCGCCGGCCTCGCGCCGTAGGCCTTCTCGAACGCCAGCAGCCCCTCGAGCACGCAGATCGTGGTGTGGAACGAAGACCGCAACGAGCCCCGCTCCGCCTCGCAGTTCCAGCCGCCGTCCGCGAGCTGCTCGGCGAGCAGGCGATCGACGAGCCGATCGCTGCGCTGCCCGAAGTATGCCCCGAGCGCGACGACGCGGCCGTTGATGCAGGGCTCGACCTCTCCCTCGAAGAAGGGCGAGCTCCCGAACTCCGGTCCCCAGGTGACACGGTCGCGCACGCGCGCGATCGCCGCGGCTCCCCGCGCGCTCCCCGGGTCGATCCCCAGATCGCGCAGGAACACCAGCGTGTACATATTCGACCACCAGAACGGCGTCGCGACGCCGTCGCCCCAGTTGCCGTCCGCGCGCTGCTCGTCGAGCAGGCGCGCGCCCCATCCTTCCGAAGCCACGCGGGCGCGCTCGGCGGCGACGGTCTCCGCGGGCGTTTCGGTCAGGTCGCAGAGGACCTGCCAGCGGATCGACGGATCGCTGTCGAGCAGCCACGCAAGGACGGAAGCGTTCGAGGATCGGACGCGCGCGCGCGCGTCGATGCGCGGAGAGTTCATGCGTTCGCGGCCTCCGCGTTCGAGGCTACCAGACATGCACGCGGGCGCGCGGCTCGAGATAGAGCCTCTGCCCCGGAACCACGTCGAACGCCGCGTACCACGCGTCGAGGTTTCGAACGGTGTCCATCCGATACATCTCCGGCGCGTGGTCGGTGGCGACCTGCGCCCGCAGAGCCGCCTCGTTCGTCTTGACACCGAAGGCCTGCGCGAAGGCGATGAAGAACTCCCGGTCCGAGGCGCGCACGGAGTCCCGGTCCCCGGCCTTCGCCCCGAGCGAGGCGCGATAGGCCTCGAAGGCGGCCGTCAATCCGGCGAGGTCGGCGACGTTCTCCGTCCGCGTCAGCTTCCCGTCCACACGAAGGCCGGGGACCGGCTGATACTCCGAGAACTGCCGGACGATCGGCTCGGCGGCCGCTTCGAACTTCGCCGTATCGTCGGCGGACCACCATCGGCGCATCCGCCCGTCCGGCTCGTAGTCGGCCCCGAGCACGTCCACGAAGTGGCTCATGTCGTGGCCGATGATCGCCCCGATGGCGCCGTAGGTCGCCGCGTCCGATGCCGCCGCGTCGTATTTCGGCGGCTGGAGGAGCGCCGCCGCGAACTCGTACGCGTTCTGCTGAAAGATGAGGACCGCCCCCACGGTCTGCGGGGTCAGCACCCACTCGTGCGGATCGTACGGCTTCGCGAGCCGCGCGAGGGCCCGGCGGTCGCCGCGGTCCGCGACGCGCTGGCGATTGCCGAAGGCGTCGTCGGGCTCGATGCGGAGGTCGTTCCAGCTCTCCCGCGTCTCGGGATATCCGATGCCGACGTACAGCGCATCGAGCTTCGCCAGCGCGACCTTTCGGCTCTCGGGCGAGAGCCAGGCGGCCCGTGCGGCGTGCTCGCGGAACGCGGCCGCGACGTTCGCGATGACGCGGCGGACCCGCTCCTTCTGCGCCGGCGGGAAGTAACGGTCGGCGTAGAGCTCCCCGATCGCTTCGGCCATGGCCGACTGGGTCGCCGCCTGCGCGAGCTCGTCGCGCGTCCGGCGATCGCCGCGCATCTCCGCGGCCGCGTCGGCGAACGCGCGCGGCAGCACCGCAGCGGAATCATCGATCGCGTGGAAACGCAGATAGTCTTTCCACGACTCGAGCGGCTCCGAGGCGACCAGCGCCGCGACGCCCTTCACGGCCGACGGCTGCCAGGCGACGACCGCCTGCTCGGGCCCGATCCCCGCGGCCTCGAGGAAGGCGTCCCAGTCGAGCCCCGGCGCCTCGCGAGCGAAGTCCGCGCGGGTCCAGAGATTGTCGGCGTTGCGGTCAGCGGAGGTGGCCTCGACCGTGGCCTGCGTCCGGGCGATCGCCGTCTCGAGCGCGAGCACCGCCTCGGCGCGCTCCGGCGCGCGGTCGAACCCCGCGAGCGCCAGGAGCCGGGCGACGTATTCCCGGTAGCGGGCGCGTTGCTCGGCGGCGGCCGGATCCGCGCTCAGGTACTTGTCGCGATCTCCGATCCCGAGGCCGCCCTGCAGGAGAAAGGCCGTGTAACTCTTCTCGCCGTGAATGCTGTGCTCGACCGACAGCCCGAGGATGGACGACGACGTGTAGACGCCGAGGTTCAGCGGATCCACGTCGGCGTGCAGCGAACCGCCGATCAGGCGCGTGAGCGCGAGCCGGTCGCCGACGCGGGCGATCAGGGAGAGTGCCGGAGCGAGCGGCGCGACTCCTTTTTCGTCGATGGTCCGCTGGTTTCGCATGGCCTCTCGGAAATCGGCCACCTTCCGGGCGAGCGAGCCCGGTGGCGCGGAGCCGGCGTCGTCGAGGATCGCGGCGATCTGGCGGCCCGTGAGCGCGTTGAGGTCGTCCCGGACCGCCCATCGGTCCCTCCCGGGAGGGATCACGGCCGCCTTCAGCCACACGCCGTTGGCATACGCGAAGAAGTCGTCGCCCGGTTTGATGGCCGTGTCGACGGTGCTTTCCAGCCTCGAAAGGGTCGGAGAGCGCGACGTCCGCACCCGATCGCCCGTGGCGGACAACGGCCAGAACGAGACGATCGCCAGGGCCAGGACGAGCGGCGCGCGACGCGAAATTGCCCGAGGACGCATGCGTGACCTCGCATCGGGGTGATAGCGTTTCGAGAGGGAATCGCCCATGTCCCTCGCGAAGGTACCGGCCCGGCATCGAGCTGTCGCGTCGCGAACCGACAACTTTCGATCACTTTCGGACAGATGATCACGCGCGCGCATCCGATCGACGTCCTGTTCGTCATCGTGCCGAACTCGCTGCTGCTCGACATCGCCGGTCCCGCGGAGGCGTTCCGCCTGGCCAACTGGCATCGCGAGCTGCGCGGCCTCCCGCCCCGCTTTCGCCTGCGCTTCGCCGCGCCGAAGGAAGTTCAGGAGACCTCGGTCGGACTCGCGATCGCGGGCCTCGAGCGGCTGCCGGAGACGCTCGGCGCGACCACCTGGGTCGTGGTCGTGGGTCAGCCGACCAAGCACCTCGGCAAGGTCACGCCGGCGGTCATGACGACGGCGCGCTGGCTGAACCGGCTCCTCGGCGATTCGCTTCGAGAGGACTCCGGGGAGCATCGGCTGGTCACGATCTGCTCCGGCACGCTGCTCGCGGCCCGCGCGGGCTTGCTCGGCGGCCGTTGCTGCACCACGCACCACGAGCTGCTCGACGCGCTCCGCGGCCTGGCGCCGCGCGCGCAGGTCATCGACAACCGGGTCTTCGTGGTGGACGGACCGCTCGCTTCGAGCGCCGGCATCACGGCGGGAATCGACGTCGCCCTGCACCTCATCGCCGAGGAGTGCGGGGACGCGCTGGCGGCCGGCGTCGCCGAAGACATGGTCGTCTATCTGAGGCGCTCGGACCGGGATCCGGAGCAGTCGCCCTTCGGGATTCATCGAGGGCATCTGCACACGACGGTGCATCGCGTTCAGGACGCGATCCTCGACGAGCCGGAGCGGGACTGGAACATGGCGGCGCTCGCGCGGGCCGGGCACACGACCGAGCGCCACCTCCTGAGGCTCTTCCTCGAGCATGCGCGCGTGTCGCCGCTTGGCTACCTGCAGTCGATCCGGCTGGAGCGGGCGAGGCAGGCGCTCGAGCACGGTGCGAGCGTGACGCGGGCGGCGGAGTTCGCGGGATTCCGCTCCGATCTTCAGATGCGGAGGGCGTGGACCCGCCACTGGGGCGGTTCTCCGAGAGACGTCCTGAGGGCGGAGCGCGCGATGCCGCCGCGAAAGGCGAGTCGGGCGTGAGGCCGCGATTCGACAATCGGCCGAAGGCGAAATGAGTCCCACCGATGTCGGTCTGGATCGGCCGACGCCGGCAGACGATGAGGGCGACCGGCGTGCGATCATCCGAGAGTCTCGCGAAATCGAATGCCCCGATCGAGCCACGATGACCCGCGGGACCGAGAACTGCCTCCGGGTCTCGGAGGCGCGGCCCGCTCCGAGGCGATGGCCATGATCTTCGTGATCAAGGCCGCGGTGAGCGATCCGGCGGCCGAGACCTTCGAGTTCCTCGCGCAGAAGACGATGTACGGCGGCAAGGGGATCGCCCGGGGCGACGAGATCTTCGTCTTCGCGAGCGAGAACGAGGGCGGACACGGGCTCATCGCGAAGGGAATCGTCACGTCGGCCAGCGCGACTCCCCGGAAACGCGGCGTGGCTCGGCAGACGCCGCGCGTGAGCATCGCCGTCCGGCGGACGGGGGCCGTCAAGCGGCGCCTCGGGCGCGGCGAGCTCAAGCCGTTCTCCGACTGGAAGGACGGCCGGCCCGAAACCGAGCTCAACTTCAAGTTCTACCGCCAGGCGACGAACAAGATTGTCGGAATCTCCGACGAGACGGCGGCCTTTCTCCGGCGGCACTTCTGACGCGCCATACCTCGACGAGCGTGTCGGCGATCCGGACGGCGGCAGCCATCGTCGTCGCGGCTTCCCTGCTGCCCGCGGGCCTCCGCGCGAGCGGGAGGCCCGATCCGCCGGCCGGCTGCCAGTGGAAAGAGATTCCGGAAATCAAGGTGCACGTCGCGTTACCCGACGGATGGCGTTTCCGCCGGCTGCCGGACAAGGACGACATCATGGTGTGGGAGGTTCTCCCCGCCGGCAGCGGCATCCCGGTTCTGACGCAGTCGCGCTACGAGCTCCGGTTCGAGCGGCTCGCGCGGCGCGACGCCACGGTGGCACGAGCGAAACAGCACGTCGAGAACGCGGTCGCCGCCGCCGTCGAGTCCACTCCCGTGGAGCAGGAGGTGATCGGGGACGTGACCCTGTTCGCGTCCGTCGGACAGCTGATGCCGGACGCCGCGGGAGTTCCGCAGCTCATCGTCGCCGCCTCCGCCCTGGCCAATTCGAAGACCGGAGCGCTCTATACGATTCGATTCGAGATCGCCGCCGGCGAGGCGCCCGCAGTTCTGCCTCTCGGCAATGCGCTCTTTCGCTCGATTCGAGTCGATGACGAGATGTGATGACTCGCGTCGGTCACGTCCGCGAAATCGTTCGCTATCCCGTCAAGTCCATGGCGGGCGTCCCGACGGAATCGGCGGTCCTCGGGTGGCACGGGCTCGCCGGCGACCGACGATTCGCTTTCCGGCGCATCGGGGACGCGAGCGGCTTTCCCTGGCTCTCGGCGAGCCGGCTCCCGGAGCTCATCCTCTACCACCCCTGCGATTTCGATGAGCGAGCCGGCGAGCCGCTTGCGACCAGGGTCCGCGCGCCTTCCGGCTCTCATCACGCTCTCGGGAGCGCGGAGCTGAACTCGGAGATCGGCGCGCGTTGCGGAAGTGACGTCGAGCTGATGAAACTGAAGCACGGGATCTTCGACGAGACCGCCGTCTCCGTCATCGCGCTCGCGACGATCGCGGGCATCGGCCGCGAGGCCGGGCTCGATCTCGATCGACGCCGCTTCCGCGCCAACGTCTTCCTCGAGACGGAGGGCGGCGAGCCTTTCCTCGAAGACCGGTGGGTGGGCGGAGTCCTGGCGTTCGGCGACGGCGATTCGGCGCCGGCCGTGAGCGTCGTGATGCGCGACGAGCGCTGCATGATGATCAACCTCGACCCGGATACCGCGAAACAGGACGGCCGGCCTCAGAGAGCGGTCGTCCGTCTCAACGGGAACTCCGCCGGCGTGTACGCGACCGTGGTCCGGACCGGCACGATCCGTGTCGGCGATCCGGTGGAATTTACGTCCTCATGAGCGCGGTCCGTTTCGAGGCCACTTCGCGCACCGCGTCGGGTTCGGCGTGAGGTGAGGATGTTCTGTCCCAAGTGCGGCGACGAGTATCGGGCCGGCTTCACGCGATGCGCCGACTGCGACGTGGCGCTCGTCGAGAAGCCTCCGGTGGACGAGAACCAACCGGGAGACGACCAGACGCCTCCGTTCGAAATGGTCACGGTCCTCGAGACCGGCGATCAGAGCCTCGTCGCGGTCGCGAAGTCCGTGCTCGAAGGCGCGGGCATCCCGTGCATCGCGCGAAACGAGCGGCTGCAGAACCTGTTCGGCTGGGGCGCCGTCGGCACCGGTTTCAACGCCGCGATGGGACCGATCCGGCTTCAGGTCCTGAAGGAAGACGAGGAGACCGCGAAGGAGCTGCTCCGCCCGCACCAGCCGACCGGCTGGGACGATCCCGGCGCGTGACGCCGCCGCGGCGGCGCGGGAAGCGCGAAGACATGAGGAGGGAAAGTGCCCGGTAGAAACAGCATCCGCGCCGGCGGCTGGTCTCTGATCCTCGGCGCCATCGCCTTCCTCGCGGTATTCAGCTTCCTCGCTGCGCGCTTCGGCTATCCGGCGATCCTCGACGGGCCGGCCGAGACCGTCCTGCCGCGGCTTCTCGCCATGGGATCGCTCGGGCGCGCCGTCTGGACGCTCTATGCCTTCCTGCCGCTCATCTGGATCCCGGCCGGCGTCGGCGCCTACGTGGCCCTGCGCCGCACGCACCCCGGAGCACTCATGCTCGCCCTGCAGTGCGCCGTCGTGGCGGCCCTCAGCATGATGCTCGGCCTGATGCGCTGGCCGACGATCCACTGGCGGCTGGCGCAGCTCCAGGCGACGGCCGACCCGTCGCAGCGCGCCGTTTTGAGCGCCATCTTCGACGGCCTGAACGCTTACCTCGGCAACTTCATCGGCGAGTTCCTCGGCGAGTTGACGTTCAGCGCCTTCTTTCTCCTGACGAGCTGGGCGCTCCTCCGCTCGAACGCGGTCCGGCGCGCGGTGCCCGTTCTGGGACTCCTGACCGGCGCGGCCGGCCTCGTGGGAATGTTTCGCAACGTGACCCCGGCGGTCGCGCCAATCGCCGCCGTCGACAACTATCTGTTGCCGCTCTGGATGATCGTCTTCGGCGTGGTCCTGGTTCGGTGGCGGGGCGCTCCGGCGAGGGCTGCGGAAACGGTTGCTCCGTGACGACGCGGGTTCGACTCGCGGGTGTCGCCGCCCGATCGCGGGATACGTTTGGCGCGCGCGAGGTCGAGATGAATCAGGCCATCCTTCACGTGGCGCTCGTCGTGCGCGACTACGACGAGGCCATCGACTTCTTCTGCGGCAAGCTGCATTTCGATCTGCTCGAAGACACGTATCAGCCGGAGCAGGACAAGCGCTGGGTCGTGGTGCGGCCTCCGGGATCGGCCGGCGCTTCGATCCTTCTCGCACGCGCGTCGAAACCCGAGCAGCAGGAGTTCGTCGGGCGCCAGACGGGAGGCCGGGTCTTTCTCTTCCTCCAGACCGATGACTTCCAGCGCGACTTCGAGCGGATGCGCGCCGACGGGATCCGGTTCGCCCGCGAGCCCCGGGAGGCCGCGTACGGAACGGTCGCGGTCTTCGAGGATCTCTACGGAAACCTCTGGGACCTCGTTCAGCTCAAGCCCGTCCCGCGAGAGTTGCTCTAAGCTCTGACATGACCGAGGCGGGCGACACGCGCCCCGGGAGGAGAACGCAATGGCCGGACGATTCCTGATCGAGGTTCCGCACGAAGGGACGATGCTCGCGTGTGCGCGCGTCGTGGACACCTTTCTCAAGAGCGGCTCGCATTTCCTGACGCGCGCGGACTGGGGATGCCGCGACGGGCAGCACAAGGCCTGGATGATCGTCGACGCCGACGATCCGGACGATGCCCGCCGGATCGTGCCGCCGCCGTTCCGAAAACAGGCCACGATCGTGCGCCTCAATTCCTTCTCGAGAGAGGAGATCGACGACATCCTTCGCCAGCACGAGCGGTAGGACGATCGCCGGCATGAGGCTCGGAGCCTCGAGGACAGGGACGCGTGGCAATTGACGAGCGGACGGCGGAGCGCGTGCGCCGGCTCCTTCGCCCGAGGCGGGACGTCACGGAACGCCGGATGTTCGGAGGCATCGCCTTCATGGTCAAAGGAAACATGCTGTGCGCCGTCGGCAAGGACCACCTGATGGTCCGCGTCGGCGAATCGGGCTATGACGACGCCCTGGCGCGGCCGCACGCAAGCGAGATGCGCTTCACCGGCAAGCCGATGCGCGGATACGTGACCGTCGATCCGGCCGGATACGCGACGCCCCGGGCGATGCGATCCTGGATTCGGACTGCGCTGTCGTTCGTCGAAACCCTTCCTCGGAAGTGAGGCCGAGCTTCCCCGTGCGAAGGCCCCTCGTCCGCTCGCTGCTCTGCGCCGCCGTCCTGCTCCCCTTCTCGGCGCGCGCGCAATCCGCCGACGTTCCGGCCGGGCCCGAGATGGCGCGTCTCGCCAGGGCGCTGGCGGGCGACTGGAACACCGTCGAGATCCTGCAACACGGCAAGCCGGTTCCGCCGGGGCAGGGGCGGCGCGGCACCTCGCGGGTGCGGCTGACCGGCGGAGGAATGGCGCTCGTGTCGGAGCGACACTCCGCCGGCGCCGTCGGCGGCGACCTTCGCTGGTTCATCACGATCTGGTGGGAGCCGGAGTCGGCCCGGTACCGATTTCTGACCTGCTTCCGGACGGCGAAGGAGTCCGGCTGCGAGCGGCGCGGCAGCGGACACTGGGAGGGAGACGATTTCGTGAACGACTACGAGGAAACGATCCGTGGCCGGCGCGTGAAGATGCAGGATCGCTGGACGGAGATCACGCCGCGCTCGCACACGCTGACGGCCCTTCGGGACTCGGGCGGGGGCGTCCTGACGCCCGCCCGCCGTGAGAGACTGCCGCCCGATCGTCGCATGTCCGTTCGAATCGTCCGGCTCGGCACTTCCCGACTTCCGCACGAAGGGCTTCGCATCGGCACGGTGCGCCGGCCGCCGCGGGGAATCCCGAAGTCGGAGTTCGCCGCGCGCGACTTCTACGACGTCTGGCTCCCGGAGCTCGCCCCCTCGGAAGGCCTGGTGAAGCAGGCCTTCCGCGCTCGCGACGCGCGTTCGTGGAAGGCCTTCGTCCGGCGTTACCGGGCCGAGATGAAACGCCCGGCCGCCGCGCGGCTCATCGCGCTTTTGGCGGCGCTGTCGTCGCACGCCGCGTTCTCCGTCGGCTGCTACTGCGAGGACGCGTCCCGGTGTCATCGCTCCGTGCTCGCGGCGCTTCTCCGTGAAGGCGGGGCGCGCTTCGCGTCGAACTGAAGGACGGAGAGCCTCATGCAGGGTAGACGCGCCTTCCTCGCGGCCGCCGCCGCAGCCGTCGCGCTCGGCGCGCTCTTCGGCGGGGCCGGCGTGCGGGCGTCCGGCTCGGCCCGTCCACCGGCAAAGCCGTCGCCGCCGGCCGACGAGATCGCGATGGAGGAAGCCTGGATCCCGATGCGCGACGGCGTGCGCCTCGCCGCGGACCTCTGGCGGCCGAAAAACGCCCCCCCGGGCGCGCGGTTCCCGGTGCTTCTGGAGTACCTGCCCTACCGCAAGAACGAGGATCGCGGCGGCCGCTATGCCCAGTACTCCTATTTCGTCCGGCGCGGATACGTCGTCGCGCGCGTGGACATCCGCGGCACCGGCGCGAGCGGGGGCACGCTCATCCCGTACGAGTACAGCGAGATCGAGCAGCGCGACGGCGAGGACGTGATCGCCTGGCTCGCGCGCCAGCCGTTCTCGAGCGGCAGCGTCGGCATGTTCGGCATCTCGTGGGGCGGCTTCAACTCGATCCACATGGCGATGAGGAATCCGCCGGCGCTCAAGGCGATCATCGCGGTCGACGCGACCGACGATCTCTACGAGGACGACGTCCACTTCATGGACGGCATGATGCACGTCGACGACTGGGAAATGAGTCAGGACCTCGCCAACGCGATGCCGGCCGCTCCGGACTACCGGATCGACGAGCGGTACTTCCGCGAGCGCTTCGACCAGCCCCCGTGGATGCTCGTTTACAAGCACCACCAGCGCGACGGGCCGTTCTGGGACCGGACCGCGCTCAAGACCCGCTACGACGCGATCAGGATCCCGACCTTCGTCGTCGGCGGCTGGTACGACGGCTACCGCGACAGCGTGCCCCGGATGCTCGAGAAGCTGCACGCGCCCGTGAAGGCGATCGTCGGCGCGTGGGACCACACGTATCCGGACGAGCCGTATCCGAAGCCCGGCTTCGATTTCGGACGAGAGGCCGTGCGGTGGTTCGACCGGTGGCTGAAGGGCAAGGACAACGGGATCGATCGCGAGCCGCACCTCGCCGTGTACGTGCGCCGGTGGCATCCTCCCGGCCCCTACCTGGAGGTCGCGCCGGGCGACTGGCGGTACGAGAAGGGCTGGCCGATCGAGCGGATCCGCGAGCGGGAGTTCTTCCCGCGGCCGGACGGCTCGCTCTCGCCGGAGGCGCCGTCCGAGGAGTCGGTCGCGCGACTGCGCTACGTGCCGACGTCGGGCGTCGAGGCCGGAGGCCCCGTCATGTGGTTCGGCGACGTCGCGCCGGACCAGCGGCCGACGGACGCGTTCAGTCTCGTCTACCAGACGCCGCCGCTGACGGAGGACGTCGAGATCCTCGGCCTGCCGCACGCGATGCTTCGCGTCTCGGCCGACGCGCCGCTCGCTCACTGGTTCGCCCGCGTGAACGACGTCGCGCCGGACGGCACCGTCACCCTCGTTGCCTCCGCGGGCCAGAACGGCTCGCACCGAGAGTCCTCCCGCAACCCGAAGTCGATCGAGCCGGGAAAGCCCTTTCCCCTCGAGATCGAGCTGCACTTCACGTCCTGGGTGTTTCCCCGGGGGCACCGCATCCGCTTCGCCGTCTCGAACGCGCAGTGGCCGATGATCTGGCCCACCCCGTACGCCATGACGACGGCCCTCCACATGGGAGCGTCGGGGACGCGCCTCCGGCTTCCCGTCGTGCCTCCGGAGGACCGGCCGAAGCCCGAGTTCGCGTCGATCCCCCCGCCGGGGCCGAGCCTTCGGGGCTTCGCGCCGATCGACACGGCCACCCCCTCCGGCTACGGCGAGATTTCGTCGGTCGACCGCAACCCGCGGACGGGCCACGCGAAGGTGGCCGCGGCGTCCTCGAGCGCGTACCGGTACCCGTGGGGCGAGGAGCGCCGGACCGGATCCATCACGCACGAGGCGGAGGACGGAAAACCGGAGAACGCCTCCGTTCGCGGCGAGTACGCGACGGAGATCAAGCTCTCCGACCGGACGCTGCGCTGGGAGTGCGTGGTCGTCATGAAGAGCGACCGTTCGAACTTCTTCTACGAGACGACCCGGCGCCTCCTGCGAGACGGCGCGGTCGTGCGCGAGAAGAGCTGGAAGGAGACCTTTCCGCGTGACTTCCAGTAGCTGTTTCTCTCGCGCATCTGATCCCGGCAATCCCGAGAGGAGACGGCGATGGCCGATGATCCGACCGCCACGGAGCCGGACAAGTTCAGAGACATATTCGAGAACGACCGCGTGCGTGTCCTCGAGTACCGGGACGAGCCCCGACAGAAAACGGCGCCGTCGGAACGACACAGACCCGCATCCTCGTGGGGGGCTTGAAGGAGAAGAGTTGAGCGCGGGACGGGCGCAGCCCCGGGGCCTGGAGCGTCGCCACCGGACGCCGCTTGCGGCGTGTCAGAATGGTCCGGTGAGACGGTGGTGACTGCGGGAAGGCTGATCGAGATCACGATGGGATTCGTGATCCCGACCGCGGCCGTGATCTGGGGAGTGTGGCTCGTCTGGCGGGCATTCCGGCCGGGCGATATTCGGCAGCCGTCCCCCGTGTTCGACGGGATCGTCGGGTTCCTGCTCATCTGCCTCTTCGTCGTGCTCGTCGTCCTCGGCTGGGAGCTTTTCAAGACCTGGCGGCCCGGACGGCCGGCGCGCCCGGCGGCCACGCGAGCGGCGGCGATCGAAGGTCCCGGCGTCGGAATCCGGCGCACGGCGCGGCAGCCGGGATAGGCTCACCGCAGGAAATCCGCGGAGGTCGTGGCATGTCCCTCCGGAGGCTCCTCTGGGCTCTGGCGGCCGCGGCGTGCGGCGTCCTCGGGATCGCCGGGTTGGCGATGACGGCGCGGACCGGGTTCGCGTTCGTATCGTTCGGGTCGCGAGGCCTCGCGATCCTCGCGTTCGACGCCGCGCTGCTCTACCTGGCGTGGCGCGCCGGCCGCCGCGCCGCCGGACTGTCCGGGGCGAGCTCCGAGCCGCGCGCGCCGGGGTTCTCGGCGCCGCGTCTCTTCGCGTCGCTCGCCGTCGCGGCCATCGTCATGGGGGTGACTTTCATCGTCGCCTCGGGCTCGCGGATTCCGGCGCGTACGGGGGGATGAGGGCCTCCTCTCGGGCACGCTGATGTTCATCGGGCATGGGCTCCGCATGGCCGCTTTCCGTCTCGATCGGCGGGATCTCGACGGCGCCGCCGAGGTCCTGCAATGCGCGACCCTGACGGCGATCTTCTACGCCCTCGCCTGGAGAGCCGCGCGACGTGCGAGCGCCTAAAACGTCACGACCCCCGGCTTCGCCCGCCGCGGCGGAAGCGAGGCTTCGAAGCTTCGTCTCGAAGTTCTCTCCGAAGGACCAGAAGCTCATCCGCTCGATCCGCCGCGCCGTGCGGCGCCGATTCCCGACCGCCCACGAGCTCGTCTACGACAACTACAACTTCTTCGTGATCGGCTACTCGCCGACCGAGCGGCCGTCGGATTCCATCGTCTCGATCGCCGCCCGCGCCAACGGCGTGGGCCTCTGTTTCATCCGAGGCGCGTCGCTGCCGGACCCGAAGAAGATCCTTCTGGGCTCCGGCAACCAGACGCGGTTCCTGCGCCTCGGGTCGGCGGCGGTGATCGCGCGCCCGGAGGTCGAGGCGCTCGTCGCGGCAGCGATCGGCCGCTCCCGCGTGCCGTTGCCGCCGAGAGGACGCGGCCGTCTCATCATCCAGTCGGTCTCCGCCAAGCAGCGGCCGCGGCGCCGGCCCGCGAAATGACCGCGGGCGGCATGCGCCGGCGTTCGCCGCCGCGACCCGAATGAAGCCCGTCTTTTTCCCCGCCCCCGCGGATCTCCGGAAATGGTTCGCCGAAAACCACACCTCGGAGCGGGAGCTCTGGGTCGGCTTCTACAAAAAGGGCTCGGGCGAGCCGAGCGTCACGTGGCCGGAGTCCGTCGATGAGGCGCTCTGCACGGGCTGGATCGACGGCATCCGCAAGAGCCTCGACGCGCGGCGTTACGTGATCCGCTTCACGCCGCGCAAGCCCCGCTCGATCTGGAGCGCGATCAACGTCCGCCGCGTCGAGGCGCTCTCCCGCGAGAACCGGATGCGGCCCGCGGGGCTCGCGGCGTTCGCGACGCGGCAGGAGAATCGAACCGGCGTCTACTCCTACGAGAAGCGGCCATCCCGGCTTCCCGAGCCGCACCGGTCCGCGCTCCGGAAGAACGCGAAAGCCTGGGTCTACTTCGAGGCGCAGCCCGGCAGCTACAAGCGGGCGGCGATCTGGTGGGTGGTGAGCGCCAAGAAACAGGCGACGCGCTCGAAGCGGCTCGCGAAGCTCATCGCGCATTCGGCGCGTGGCCGCCGGATCCCGCAGTTCACCCGGCGGCCGCCGTCGAGGTAACGCGGCCGCGCCGGCGCCCGCGTCCTCCCGCGAATAGAATCGACCTCAAAGCGGAGGCCCGAATGAATCGCAGCGGCTATCACACCGTTTCCGGCCTGGTGTTCACTCTCGTCGCCGCCCTGCAGGCGGCGCGCGCGGCGATGCAGACGTCCGTGCAGATCGGCGCAACGTCGATCCCGGTCTGGTTCTCATGGGTCGCGACGCTGGTCGCCGGCGCGCTCGCCGTGTGGGCCTTTCGGTCCCGGGCCGCCTGAGGCGGACCCGGCCGATGTTCCGGGTCTCGAGCTTCTCGGTCTCCCTCGACGGATACGGCGCCGGGCCGGCTCAGGACCTCGAGCACCCTCTCGGCGTCGGCGGACCGGAGCTGTTCGACTGGTTCTTCCGCACCCGCACGTGGCAGCGAATGCACGGCAACGCCGGCGGTGAGACCGGCGTCGACGACGAGATGGCCGCGAAGAGTCTCGAGGGCGTCGGCGCGTGGATCCTCGGGCGAAACATGTTCGGGCCCGTGCGCGGGACGTGGCCGGACGAGAGCTGGAAAGGCTGGTGGGGCGAGGAGCCGCCGTACCACGTGCCCGTGTTCGTGCTGACGCATCATCCGCGCGCCCCGATCACGATGAAGGGCGGGACGGAATTCCGATTCGTCACCCACGGCATCCGCTCGGCGCTTGCGCAGGCGAAGGAGACGGCGGGCGTCAAGGACGTGCGTCTCGGCGGCGGCGTCGCGACGATCCGGCAATACCTCGCCGCCGGCCTGATCGACGAGCTCCACCTCGTTCTGTCGCCGGTTTTCCTCGGCAGCGGCGAGCATCTGTTCTCCGGCATCGACATGCGGGCGCTCGGGTACGAGTGCTTCCGGCACGTGCCGGGAAATCGTGCGGCGGCGCACGTCTTCCTCCGAAGGCGCGAATGAAACGGACAAAGCTTCTCTTCACCGCATTCTTCTCGGCCGCGATCGCCGCGGCGCAGCCCGCGGACCACTTCGAAGGGAAGTTCCCGTGCCCTGGCATTTCACCCGGCGGTTGCACGCTCACCGGCGTCTTCGCTGGCCGTCCGGCGGACTTGTTCGTCTTCGCGGTCGAGGCCGACGAGAGCTTCGACGCCGACTACCGAGGCACGATTCACGTCACGAGCTCGGATCCGCGGGCGATTCTCCCCCCGGACCACACGTTGACCTCAGCGGACGAAGGCCGCGCCGGTCTCACCATCACTTTCCGGACACTGGGCCAGCAGACGGTCACGATCACGGACACGAGCGGGGTGATTCCGGCCCTCGCGCTCTCGATCGCGGTCCTCGCTCCGCCGAACGCTATCCCCCTTTCCGGCGTCGCCATGATCCTGCTCGGAGGACTTCTCGCTCTGGGCGGGGCGTGGCTCTTGCGGGTGCCGTCCCGCGGCGCCTAGGCGGTTTTCGCTCGACGGCGGCCGGACCTGACGCCGTCCTCGCGGCACCGCTCCTCCGCGCCTGGGAGGAGATAGGCTTCGAGAATTCGCGGAGGCCGACGATGACGGACCCCGATCCCGCGCACACCATTCTCCAGATGGCCGGCTCCTACGCCATCCCGCGCTCCCTGCACGCCGTCGCGGATCTCGGAGTGGCGGACGCGCTCGGCGAGACGCCGCGGACCGCGGCGGAGATGGCCGGCGAAGTGGGGGCGAATCCCGACGCGCTCGCTCGCGTGCTCCGGCTCCTGGCGGCGAACGGAGTCTTCGAACAGCGAGGCGAAAGATTCGCACATTCCCCCGCTTCTCGCCTTCTCCGATCCGACCATCCCCGTTCGATGCGCGGCCTCGCCCGCATGTTCGGCCTTCCGATCAATTGGGCGATCTATGGCGCGATGGACCACACTCTCCGCACGGGCCGGCCGGCGGCGGAGAAGATCCTTCCGGGCGGCCACTGGACCTACTTCGCGGACCATCCCGACGAGGCGGCGATCTTCAACGCCGCGATGGTGGGCAAGGCGCACGGACAGGTCGCGGCGGTCGTCGGCGCATACGACTTCTCGCGCTTCCGCACCATCGGCGACATCGGCGGCGGGCGGGGCCACCTGCTGCGCGCGGTCCTCGGGGCGGCGCCGTCGGCCAACGGCGTCCTCTTCGATTTGCCGCCGGTCGTCGCGGAAGCCGGCCCGCCATCCGACCGCCTGCGCGTCCAGGGAGGCGACTTCTTCAAGGACGACCTCCCGAGCTGCGACGGGTACCTCGTGATGGAGGTCGTCCACGACTGGGGTGACGTGGAGTCGGTCGCGATTCTCCGCGCGATCCGGAAGGTGGCGCCGCCGGACGCCCGCGTGCTCGTCATCGAGTCGATCGTTCCGGCGGGCGGCGGGCCCCACTGGTCGAAGACGCTCGACGTCCACATGCTGACGTTTCTCGGCGGACGGCAGCGGACGCGGGCCGAATACGAAACGCTCTTCCGAAAGGCCGGCCTCGCGCTCGAGCGAGAGATCGAAACGGGCGCCGACATCTCGATCCTGGAAGGGAGGCCCGCATGACGGCACGAAATCTCGACGGGGTCACGATGTCCGTCCGCTCGGCGGACGACCGCGGCGTCGTGGATGCGGATACGCGCCTCGTGTTCCGGCAGCGCGGCGCGCGCGTGCTCGGACGCTACCGGGGAGGCCGCATCCTCCGCGGCGTCCTCGCCGGCGCTTTGGAAGGTCCCGTTCTCACGTTCCGTTACCTCCAGGTCGAGGCGTCGAGAGAAATCCACGGCGGACGCTCGATCTGCGAGGTCGCGCGCACGGAGGACGGGCGCCTCCGCGTCGTCGAGCACTTCCGCTGGACGACGCGCGACGGGAGCGGAACGAACGTTTTCGACGAGATGCCCGAGGGGTCGGATGACGACCGCCCGGGACGATCCTAGTTTCCCGAATCCTCCAGCCGGCAGATGAACCCCCATCCGCCGCCGAGCTCGCTCACCGCGAGGACGAGCTCGTTCGCGCCCTTCTTCAGGGGAAGGTAGACGGCGTCGTTTTCGGGATTCACGATGCCGAGGAATCCGGGATCGCGGAAGTTCTGCGCGCTGCGCCCGCGGTAGAGGATGCGTCCATTCAGGAAGACGCTCACCTCGTCGCTGTAGCCGATCGCGAGCCGCTTGACCCGGTCTCGGTCGGAGTCGATGCGCGTCCGCGCATAGACGACCCTCGTGCCCGGCTGCGGGTCGAGGCGTTTTGAGAAGTCGGTCGCGAAAGTCACGCGGAGGTGCGGGGCGTCCAGATAGCGATAGAGGACCACGAAGCCCGGCGGCTCCGCCTCGACCGACTGCCATTTCATCGCCGCGATCTCCGCGGGCGTGAGAGACGCCTCGAGATTGCGCGCGAGCGCGTCGAACGCCGGGGAAATGCTCCACTTGGTCAGCGTCTCCGGCGGCATCGGCGGGAGATGCCTCTGCCAGGGCGCGTCGGGCGTCGGGCGGACCTCGAAGTTCGAGAAGTACGTCTCCCCCGTCAGGACGTAGAGCGCGATCTGTCCCTGTTGCACGCCGCTCTTCAGGTCGTCCATCACGAGGGCGGGCTTCCCCATGTCCTCGACGTAGAGCTTCGCCTGCGCTCCGGCGACCTCGAGCCGCAGGTGGAACCAGACGTCTCGCGGGATCTCGACCGCGCCGGTGAACCCCGGCCCGTTGTAGATCTGCCAGTTGGCGCCCGTGTGGAGAACGGGCGTGTATTGCATGGCGTCGGGGAGGCCCGACTTGTGCTGCCGCAGATAGATCCATTCCGCGGTCGCGCCCTCGTCCGCGATCCGGAACTGGAGGCCGAAAAACCCGCGCCTGGCCGGCGTCGCGACGTCCACGTCGATCACGCCGTCGCGCATCTCGAAGTCCTTCACGATCGCCGCGCCTCCGTCGAGGGCGAGGCACTTGCGTCCCTTGTATTCGGCGGCTTTCGCTTCTCCCTGGAGGTCCCAGCGGGGAGAGTCCGGCGAAAGAGCCACATGCTCGGCCGAGGAGTCCGCCGCCGCCGCGGCCGCCGACGCGGCGATCCAGAGCCCGGTCAGGGCCAGTGCGCGGATTCCCACGGGCCGGCGCCTCCTCGAGAGTATCCTTCCGTAAAGAATCGAGCTCATGGACGGACGCTCCCGACTCTGGCACGGGCCCGAGCCTCCCGGCAACTCGGCCGTGCCGGCTCCGGACTGGCGATGACGAACTCCCCGTAGGACGGGACGAAAGACCGAGGCGTCGGAGGCGCGTCGATGGAAGAGAGGGGCTGGACGCCGGCATCGCGTGCCGTGCTCTCCGCGGCCGCCATGGCCTGCGGAGCGCTCGGCGGCGTCGTCTTTTACGCCATCTTCAACGACCTCACCCATCCGTCCGGCGAGGTTTACTTCGACGACACGAGGGCGATGCTTCTTGCGATCGGGGTGTACGCGACGCTTGCCTGGATCTTCTTCGTGCTGCCGGTCGCCGCTTTCGCGAACCCGCGATATCGCTTCCTCCACTGGCCGCTCTCGGTGCCCTTCGGGGCCATCTACGGCGTCGCCGCTTTCATGGTCCTCATCGGGTGGACCGGCTTGTGGCGCTATCCGATGTTCCTGGGGGAAGCCGGCCTGGTCGGCGGAATTGCCGGGCTCATTTACGGCATCGGCGTTCTGGTCCCGAGAGCCGGAGAGGCGCGTTCGTGATCGCGGCCTCGAAAGCTCGACGATGACGCCCGAGCTCCGTCCGCTCCGCAACGTCCTCGTCACCGTGGGCGCGTACTACGTGTCGGCCTGGATCGTGGTTCCGTTCTGGTTTCCGATCGCGAAGCTGAACGAGGGGCACGTTTACTCCGGCGGTTTGCAGGAGCTCGGAATGCGTCTCTTCGAATTCCTTCCGGTCGGCGCCACCGCCGTCCTCGCGGGCGTCGCAACGGGGCTTCTCTTCGAGAGCGAACGGCCGTTCCGGTGGGCGATCTTCGCCGGCGTGTTCGTCGGCCTCATGGCCTGGTCGTCGACGCGCTGGTTCGTGAAGCCGCTGGTTTCGGATCTCGCGATCCAGGGGATCCGCGCCTTCGCCGCGGGCGCCATCGCTTTCGCCGCCTGTCGCCTCGCGGCACGCCGCCGAAGGAGCGCCGCATCGCCGGGAACCGGGTGAACGGCCGCCGTCTCCTCTGGAGCCTCGCGGGCGGGGTTTCCGTCACCGCGCTCGCGGGCGCGGCCACGGCGTATTTGACGCTCGTCGAGCGGGGCGTCCCCGCGCGTGAACGATCGCGGCGGCCTTCGCGGGCAACGTCCTCCTCTGGGGAGCCCTGGTCTATGCTCTGCTCGCCGCGGCCGAGCGCTTTCGCGCGCGCGGCCTCGAGAGCCGTTGAAGATGCAGATCCTCCGGATCGATCACGTCCAGCTCGCCATGCCGCGCGGTGGCGAGGACGAGGCGCGCGCCTTCTATGCGGGCGTGCTCGGCCTGTCCGAGGTCGCGAAGCCGGCCGGTCTCGCCGCGCGCGGAGGCGTCTGGTTCGAGAGCGGCGACGCGAAGATCCACCTGGGAATCGAGGAGGACTTTCGCCCCGCGCGGAAGGCGCACCCGGCATTTCTGGTGCGGGACCTGCGCGGCCTCTCGGAGCGCCTGAGGGCATCGGGAGTCGAGGCGACCCAGGACGGCCTCATGCCGGGCCACGAGCGCGTCTACGTGACGGACCCGTTCGGGAATCGCCTGGAGCTCCTGGAGCCGATCCCTTGATTCGGCCGATCGCAAGGAGGTCTTCGTGAGGATTCGTTCGTGCCTCTTCCCGCTGCTCTTCGCTTCGGGCGCGCTCGCCGCGGCCCAGACCAAGCCGACCGGACCGGTCGCCGCGATCCGCGCCGCCGACCAGGAATGGAATCGAGTCTTCGGGGCGAAGGACCTCGAAAAGTCGGTCGCCGCCTGCTCCGACTCGGCTTCCGTGCTCGCGCCGAACGCGCCGAGAGCCACGGGCCGAGAGGCGATTCGAAGACTGTTCGAGGGATTCTTCGCGCTTCCCGAACTCGAGATCGCCTGGACGCCGTCGGACGTTCAGGTTGCGAAATCGGGCGACCTCGGCTTCTCGACCGGCGCGTATCGGATGCGCTTTCAGGATTCGTCGGGAAAGACCGTCGAGGACCACGGCAAATACGTCACGGTCTGGGAGAAGGACCCGGACGGCACATGGCGCGTACTCGTCGACGCGTTCAATTCGGATCTGCCGGCGGCCGCTCCTCCGAAATGACCCGCGGCGCGGTCCGGACGTCGATCTTCCTCGCGGCGGTCGCGGCGGCGGCCGGCTGTGCGAGGAAGAGCGCCGGGCCGCCCGACGGCTCGCCGATGATGGCGGCGGCCTCGGGTGTCTCCCGCGCCGACGGCGGCAAGGGACCGCGCGACGACCGCATCGTCCCCATTCACGCGATGGCCGACGATGTCGAGATCCTGTACGGCAACCCGGAGGCCGAAGGCGAGCCGTTCGTGATGCGGGTGCGCGAGCTGCCCGGCGCGATCGTCCCGCCGCACTCCCACCCGGTCGACGAGAACATCACCGTCGTGCAGGGCACCTGGTACTTCGCCGTCGGGCCCGAGTTCGATCGCGGCGCGCTTCGGAAGCTCGAAGCCGGCGGCTATGCCTTCGCCCCGAAGGGAAGCACCATGTTCGGGTTTTCGCCCGACGGCGCCATCGTCCAGATCCACGGCGTCGGGCCGTTCCGGATCCACTGGCACGGCGGCCTGCGGACGCTGAACGATGCCGACGCCCGGACGACCTTCCGATTCGCACGGGGCGAACGGATCGTCTCGCCACGCGGCGAAGGGACGATCGTCGAGGGCTACGGGTCGGGCCGGATCATCCAGTACGAGGTCGAGGGCTCGGGGGGCGGCCGCTTCATGGTCTCTGAGGAGGACGCGCGGCGGCCCTGATCCCGGCCCGCCCTCAAAGCACCTCGGCCAGCCGCCGCACGCCTTCGCGGATGTCGGCTTCGCGCAGACGCGGGTAGCCAAGAATGAGACCCGGCCGGGACGGGCGCTTCCAGAAATAGGGCGCGATCCCGTAGACGCCGACGCCGCGCGCCGCGGCCGCGGCCACCGCCGCGGCCTCCGCGATTCGCCGCCTCGGCCAGACGACCACGTGCGCGCCGGCGCCGGCGCCCGTGACCTCGACACGGGGGCCGAGATGCTCCTCGAGCGACTCGAGGAGGGCCCGGCGGCTCGCGGCGTTGCGCCGGCGCACGCGGCGCAGATGACGCTCGTACATGCCCGTGGCGATGAACTCCGCGAGGGTCTCCTGCTCGAGCGTCGGCGTGTGGCGGTCGCTCAGCCACTTGGCCGCCGTCAGCGCCGCGGCGAGTTTCTTCGGTGCAACGACATAGCCGATGCGGAGCGCCGAGAAGATCGTGCGTGAGAACGTGCCGACATAGACGACGCGGCCCTCGGCATCCAATCCCTGGAGCGACTCGAGAGGCTTTCCGTCATAGCGGAATTCGCCGTCGTAGTCGTCCTCGACGATCACGGCGTTCGCGCGCCGCGCCCAGGCGAGCAGCGCCTGCCGCCGCGAGAGCGGCAGGATCGCTCCCGACGGATACTGATGCGACGGAGTCACGAAAACGACGCGGGCCTTCTGCGGCAACGCGCCGGGATCCAGACCCTCCCGGTCCACCGCGACGGCCTCGATTCGGGCTCCCGCCGCGCGCAGGATCTCTCGCGTGCCCTGATACAGCGGATCCTCGATGACGACCGTTTCGCCGGGATCGATGAGGACGCGGGCGATGAGGTCGAGCGCCTGCTGCGATCCGTTCGCGACGACGACCTGAGAAGCGTCGCACGCGACGGCGCGCGACCGGCGCAGGTGGGCGGCGATCGCCTCGCGCAGCGCCTCCGTGCCCGCCGCCGGGCCGTAGTCGAGCTCGCGCACCCGGATGCGGCGGGCGCGCCGGTGCAGGATGCGCTGCCACTGCTCGAAGGGGAAGCAGTCGACGACGCTCCGCCCGTAGGAGAAGTCGTAGCGCTGCGGCTTGGCACGCGGCCCCGGGAAATCGACCGACGGACCCCTGGCCGCCGCGAAAGCGCCGAATCGCGAGAGCCGGAATCGCGCGGACGCCCGGGATCCGCCCGGGCGCGCGGCCGTGAGGCCTTCCGGAACGTAGGTGCCCGATCCGACGCGGCCCTCGGCAAATCCCTCGGCGAGAAGCTGCTCGTAAGCGAGCACGACGACGGTGCGCGAGATGCGGAGCTGCTCGGCCAGATCGCGCGTCGAGGGAAGGCGCTCGCCGGCGCGGAAGGCGCCCTCCAGAATCCCGCGCCGCAGACCCGCGTAGACCTGCCGGAAGAGCGGCTCGCCGCGGGCCTCGAGTGGTATCAGGAACTGCATCGAAAGCTCGCCATCCCGACTGCCATTCTCTCCGATTCGCCGCGGTCACGAGAGCCTTGACCATGCCGCTCGGGAGCGCTAAGACTCTCGCGACGAAATCGAGGCGAAACATCGCGAAGCGCAGAACCGCCCGCGGAAGAGCCGTTCGGCGACCCGAGTCGATCGACGACTACCTGGCCGGAATCTCTCCCGACAAGCGCGCCGCGCTGGAGAAGCTGCGCCGGTCGATCCGCACGGCGGCCCCGCGCGCCGAGGAGTGCATCAGTTACGGGATCCCCGCGTTTCGCCTCGACGGGAAGGTCATCGGGTGGTTCGCGGCCGCGGCGGGCCACTGCTCCTTCTTCCCCGGGGGCGCGGTCCAGGACTTCGCGAAAGAGCTCGCCGCCTACGACACGAGCAAGGGAACGGTCCGCTTTCCGCCGAAGAGGCCGCTGCCGGCGGGCCTCGTGCGAAAGCTCGTGCGCGCGCGCATCGCGCGGAACGCGGTTCCGCGCAAGCCTCGGCGCGGCCCCGCGGTCCGGAGGCGCCGATGACCAGCGATCCCGGCGCCCGCTCCGAGGCGAAGGCTTCGCGACCGGCGCGCTCGAGGAGTTCTGGATTCTGTCGGGCATCGACCTCGTGATCGCCGCGGGCGTCCTCTTCTTCTTCGTGCGGGGTCTCTCCGACGGAACCGTTTCCTGCTTCAACATCGCCACCGGGCTGATCCTCCTCCTCGGCGTCGGAGTCGTGGTCGTCGGCGGCTACGCGCTGCAGACGCGCGGCCGCCGCGGCCTCGCCCGGGCGCTCGTCATCATCCTCGCCGTTCCCGGGATCGGAGACGCGCTGTTCCTCCTGGCCGTCCTGATCGGACATCCGCGATGGGATTGAGGGTCTCGCTTCGCGAGGCCGTCCGCCTCCTGGCCTCGGGTTACGGCGCGGTCGAGCGGCCCCCGAGCTCCGACCCGTTCGCGCTCGTGCTCTGGGAGAACGTCGCCTACCTCGCTTCGCCCGCGAAACGCCGCGAGGCCTTCGAAGAGCTGCGCGAGGCCGTCGGCACGACGCCGGCGGCGATCGCGAGGGCGTCCGACCGCGCGCTCGAGGAGGTGACGGCGCGCGGGATCCTGGGCGTCCGTTTCGCCGCGAAGCTCCGCGAGTGCGCGCGGATCGCAATCGAGAAGCACGGCGGCGATCTCGCGGCCGTGGTCCGGGGGCCGCTCCCGGCCGCCCGGAAGGCGCTCCGCGCCTATCCCGGAATCGGCGAGCCGGGCGCCGACAAGATCCTGCTCTTCGCCGGACGGGAGGCCGTCCTCGCTCCGGAGTCGAATGGCCTCCGCGTGCTCGAACGGCTCGGATTCGTTCGCCCGGACAAATCCTACGCGCGGATGTACGCGGCCGCGCGGGAGGCCGCGAAGGCCCTGCCCCCGGATGTTCGGGCGATGCAGAAGGCGCACCTGCTTCTCCAGGAGCACGGCCGGACGCTCTGCAAGCGCACGGCGCCGCGGTGCGAGGTCTGCCCGCTCGCGAGACGCTGCGCCTGGGCGCTCGGCCGGAGGATCCCGCTTGCGTCCGCCCGCGGCCGGCGTGTAGTCTCGGCGAAGACGTAAACGACCCACCGCCCAGCGATACCGAAGCCGTCGCGGCAGCTCCTGCCCGGCGGCTTCTGCATTTTCCGGGCGGGAGGGCCGAAGGAGGAATCCATGAGCGAGGGCCCGCGAATCGAGGATATCCGACAGAAGACGGTCGTCCTCCGGATCGACGGAATGGAGTCGGCCGCCGTGGAGCGCGACGTCCCGTTCGCCGGAGACGGCGGCGCGCCGCTCGGGTTCGACATCTACCGGCCGGCGGACGCCGATCCGGCGCGGCCGCTTCCGGCGGTGATTCTCGTCGCGGGATATCGCGGGGAGGGCTTTCGCTCGCGGATCGGCTGCGACTTCAAGCAGATGGGCTCCGTCACCTCCTGGGCACGTCTCTTCGCGGCTTCGGGCCTCGCCGCCATCGCCGGCTCGAATCGCGAGCCCGTCGGCGACGCGATCGCGCTCGCCGCCCACGTCCAAAGGAACGGGGCCTCGCTCGGCGTGGACGCCGCGCGCCTCGGCCTCTGGGCGGCCTCGGGAAACGTCCCGACCGCGCTGCGGCTCTTGATCGAGAGGCGCTCCGATCCGATCCGCTGCGCGGCGCTCTGGTACGGATACACGCTCGACCTCCCGGGCGCGACGCACGTCGCCGACGGCTCGCGGCAGTTCGGATATGCCAACGCCTGCGCCGGAAGATCCGTCGAGGAGATCCCGGCCGGGACGGCGCTCTTCTTCGCGCGGGCGGGCCTCGAGGAGTCTCCCGGTCTGAATGAGAGTCTCGACCGTTTCGCCGCGGCGGCGCTCGCCCGCAATCTGCCCCTCACGCTCGTCAACCACCCGGCGGGACGCCACGCCTTCGACCTCTTCCAGGACGACGAGGCTTCCCGTCACGCCGTTCGACAGGCGCTGGCGTTCTCGAGATTTCAGCTGGGCGCCGGACCCGGCCCGGAAACCCTGGGCCGGGTCGCGCCGTAACCGACGGGCATGAAGAAATTTCTCTTCGGATTCGTCCTCGGACTGATCGCCGCGCCGCTCGCGCTCCTCGCGGCCGTCCGCTTCGGCTGGCTGTCCGTCGCCGCCACGCCCGCGCCTCCCGATTGGGAGCGCCGGATCGCCGGCGGGACCGTCGCGCGCGCCCTCGAGGCGAGCGCCACGGGAATCGCCAACCCCCTGCGCCCGACCGAGGAGACGCTGCGCGCCGGGATGAAGCTCTATCGCCAGAACTGCGCCGGCTGCCACGGCGCGTCGGGACGTCCGAGCCCCTGGGGTTCGCGCGGCTTCTATCCGCGCGTTCCGCAGTTCGGCGTCCTGCCGCCGGCGCTCTCCGAGGCCGCGATGTCCGTCGCCATCCGCCGCGGCATCCGGTACTCGGGGATGGGCGCCTGGGACGCCGGCATGCTGGCCGACGACGACCTCTGGCGCGTGGTGGCGTTCCTCGCGCATCTGCGGGACCTGCCGCCGGGCGTCGCGGCCGAGTGGCGCGGCACCCGCTAGGTCGCGGTTCGATATCCTGCGCCGGAGAGTCCGCAGGGATGACGAGATGACCGATCGCGCGGCGAGGCTTCTCCTGGCGTTTCCACAGTTTCGCGTGGAGGACGTCGTGCGCACCGCGGAGCACTACCGCGACTTGCTCGGCTTCTCGATCGACGGCTATTTCGGCGATCCGCCGGTGTTCACGCACGTGCAGCGCGACCACGTCGTCATCCAGATCGGGCGTTCGCTCCGCCGCGAGTGTCTGTCGCGCAGCGCGGGCCCCGAGGGCTACAACGCGTACATCTGGACCGACGACGTGGACGGTTTGGCCCGCGAGCTCGAGGCCCGCGGCGCGGCGATCGTGGAAGGCCCTCGCAACCGCGTCTATCCCTGCCGCGAGCTCATCGTCGAAGACTGCAACGGCCTCCGGCTCTGTTTCGCGAAGCGGATTCCCGTCTCGGAGACGGCCCCGCCCGAGGACGAAGACTAGGAAGACGAGGAGGACCCCCATGCCGCCGCCGACTCCCCCGCCGATCCGGCCAGAAGACCTCCCCGAGCTCGCCCGCGGCATCATCCGGGCGGGGAAGTTTCCGATCCTCGCGACGGCGGACGGCGATCAGCCGCGGCTGCGCCCCATGACGCTGTCGTGGGAGGAGAACTTCACGACCTACTACGTGAGCCTCAAGCGCTTCCACAAGACGCAGGAGCTGGCGGCCAACCCGAAGGTCGAGATCTGCTTCCTCGACGAGCACCACAGCCAGGTCCGCATCAGCGGCGTCGCGGAGCTCGTGACCGATCCCGCGCTCCGCCGGAAGGCGTGGGACCGCGATCCGCTGATTCCGCGCTTCCTGGGCTCGATCGACAACCCGGAGTTTCAGCTCCTCCGCGTCCGCCCGACCCGCGTGCGCTACATGAAGGAGTGGGCGCTCGAGTACCACGAGGTCCCGTTCCCGAAGTCATGACGGTCCGCCCCGTCCTTCTCGGCATACCCTGGGACGAGAGCTCGTCGTTCCGGCGTGGGGCGGCCGCGGCGCCCCCGCTCATCCGCGAAGCCTTCCACGCGGAGTCCTCGAACGCCTGGGCGGAGAACGGTATCGAGCTGAGCGCGGACAACGTCGCCGATGCGGGCGACCTCGAGCCCGCCACCGGCGCCGCGATGCGGGAGCGCATCGAGACGGCCGTTTCCGGGGAGCTCGCGCGAGGCCGCGCGCCGCTGTCCCTCGGCGGCGACCACGCCGTGACGTACCCCATCCTGCGCGCCTTCGCGCGCGCGCATCCGCGGCTCTCGATCCTGCACTTCGACGCGCACCCCGATCTATACGACGAGTTCCATGGCGATCGGTACTCGCACGCCTGCCCGTTCGCGCGGATCCTGGAAGACGGCCTGGCGCAGCGGCTCGTGCAGGTGGGTCTGCGAACCGTCAATCGCCACCAGCGCGAGCAGGCGGCGCGATTCGGCGTCGAGATGGTCGAGATGCGCCACTGGCGCGACGATTTCGACCCGCGCTTGGAAGGGCCCGTCTATGTGACCGTGGATCTCGATGGCCTCGATCCCGCCTTCGCTCCGGGCGTTTCGCACCGCGAGCCGGGGGGCCTCACGACGCGTCAGGTGCTCGACCTCATCCACCGCGTCGGGACTCCCATCGTGGGCGCCGACGTCGTCGAGTACAACCCGTCGCAGGACGTCGCCGGCCTCACCGCGATGGTGGCCGGCCGGATCGTCAAGGAGCTCGCCGCGCAGATGCTCGCGGGCGGTTAGCTAGGCGTACGCCGGACGCCCCCTCGCGAAAAACTTCACGAGAATGAGCCCGGCGAGAAATCCGCCGACGTGCGCGCCGTAGGCGACGCCGGTCTGGGCGCCGCCGAGCATCCCGACGCCGCTCACGAGCTGGAAGAGAAACCAGATCCCGATGGCGAGGATCGCCGGCACGTCCACCACCGAGTAGAACCACAGGACGCGGACGCGCTGCCGCGGGAAGAGGATCAGGTATCCCGCGAGCACGCCCGAGATCGCGCCGGAAGCGCCGAGGCTCGGCATGAGCGTGCCGCTACGGGCGACCACGGTCGTCAGGACGTGCGAGAGCCCGGCGAGCACTCCCGTCAGGAGATAGAAAACGAGATACCGCGCGTGCCCGAGCGCGTCCTCGACGTTGTCGCCGAAGATGTAGAGGTAAAGCATGTTGCCGGCGATGTGCGCGAGCCCGCCGTGCAGGAACATCGAGGTGATGAGCGTCAGATAGACCGGGATCGGCGTCGGCTGGAGATCGATCGTGCCCGCGACACGGCCGTACTCGTCCCGGATCGGGATGGATCGCGCGACGTCCTGGCCCGTGACGATCTCGTACGGCACCGTCGCGTAGGCGAGCGTGAACTTCTCGTTCGAGCCCAGGCCCTGCAGGAAGACGAACGCGAAGACGTTCGCCGCGATGAGGAGCCAGTTGACGATCGGCGTCGTGCGCAGAGAGGAGTTGTCGTCGCCCAGCGGGATCATGCGGGCGGAACTCTACTATTCTCGGGCGGCGGGCTCGGCCGGGGAGTTCTAGCGCCCGGAACCGGCCGCCGGGTCGCGGGCCTCGGGCTCCCCGCCGGGACGCACGGCGTACACGCGGCGCGCCGGCAGATCGCGGAACGTCTGTTTCGCGCCGCCCGGCCACACGATCTCGACTTCCGCGGCGCGGTCGGCGTCGCCGAGGCCGAAGTGCAGCGGCACGAGGGAGCCGGAGGCATAGGACGACGAGACCTGATACCACTGCGTCTGCGTCCGGCCGCCGGCCGTGACGCGCACCTTCGCGCCGAGAACCGCGGCGCCTTCCTCCCCCGGCCGCGGCGCGATCTCGACCCATGACCGCTGCGCGCCGACGCGATTGCGGAAGACGCGCGCCCGGCCGTCGAGGTCCGTAATGAAGAGGTCGAGCCCGCCGTCGCCGTCCACGTCGGCCACCGCGCTTCCCCGGCCGACCATGCGCCGGCGGCCGAGGTCGCCCGACTCCTTCCATTCGACGAAGCGCTCACCCGTGTTGCGCAGGAGCACCGTCGGCTGGGCGTAGGCCGCGTCGCCGGCCTCGACATACCTGGCGGCGCCGCTCTTGTAGTGGCCGAGCAGGCGCACCGCCCTCGGGGCCAGATGACCGCCGACGGCGTAGAGATCGGGCAACCCGTCGTTGTCGAAGTCCGCGAAGCCGGTGCCCCATCGCACGAACGGCATCCCGATTTCCGCGGATCCGGTCGCGGCGCCGGCGTCCTCGAAGATCGCACCCGAGACGTTGCGATAGAAGCTGTTGGGCTCGGCCCCGAAATTGGTCACGAAGAGGCTCGGAAGGCCCGTGCCGAACGGATCGCCGACGGCGACGCCCATCCCGGCCCGCGCGCGCTCGCCGAGCACGCCGGCTCCGGTCTCCGCGGTCGTCTCCTCGAACCGCCCTCCGAGGTTGTGGAAGAGCCGGTTCCCCGTCCGGTCGTTGGCGAAGAAGAGATCCGGGCGGCCGTCGCCGTCGTAGTCGACGACCGCGACGGTCAGCGTCTTCGTCTCGCGCGGATCCATGACGAGACCCGCCTCGCGCGTCGCGTCGCGGAACTTCCGGGCGCCCTCGTTGTGAAAGAGGTGCGACGGCTGCCCGGTGTAGTCCTCGGGGACGCGCAGCTCGAACTGCGGCTGCGCCGCCTCCCAGGCCGGCGTCGAATCGAGGTAGTTCGCGACGACGACGTCGACCTTCCCGTCGCCGTCGTAGTCGAGGAACGCCGCGCCGACGGAGAAGAGCGGGTCCTCGAGGCCCGTGTCCTTCCCTTCCTCGAAGGTCCCGTCGCCGCGATTCCACCAGACGGTGTTCGCCCCGACGTTCGTCAGGTAGAGATCGAGCCGGCCGTCGCCGTCGAGGTCCGCCCAGAACGCCCCCATGCCGAGGCCGCAGGCGCGAATGCCCGATCGCTCGGTGACGTCCTCGAAACGGCCGCCGCCGAGGTTGTGGAACAGGCGGCCGCAGCTCTTCGGGTTCGGTTTGCCCCATCGAGCCACCGAGCTCGTGATGAAAAGGTCGGACCGGCCGTCGCCGTCGTAGTCTCCGAAGGCGCAGCCGCCGACCATGGTCGGGATGAGCTTCAAGTGACGCAGATCCGTGGCCACACGGAAGTCGACGCCGGAGGACTTCGTGATGTCCTCGAAGACGCCTCGAGCCGGCGAGTCCGGGCTCGCGGCCGCGACCGTCACGGCCGCCGCGACCATCGCTCCGAGGAGCAGCCGGAGCTTCATTCCGAAGGCGCCGGCCGGCGCACCGCATCGAGGAATTCGTCCGGACCGCCCGCGCGCGTCAGGTATTCCGCCCGGAACCGGCGATGCGCGGCGTCGTCGGGATAGCGCTGCTCGGGCGAGCCGTAGCGCGCGTCGTCCATCCCGTGGAACGGCAGCGGCTCGACGGTCTGGCCCGCGACGGTGTTCTTGTCCGCGTCCTTCTCCCATCCGTCGAGAACGAGCACATAGTCTCGCGTCCATCCGGCCGGCAGCGGCGGCAGGCTCGAGGCGTCGAACTCGAGCCGCACGGCGTCGCCGCCCTTCAGGACGACGAAGCGGTCGTCGACGGAGGTCAGGAGCTCGCGCACCTCGCCGTAGCGGGTGTAAAGACCCGCCGTGTCCGCCCACCGCGGCGCGCGGTCCACGTCGTCGTGGAGGAAGACGTGCGGAGCGTCCGGGCCCTCGCGCAGGGAGCGCGAGAAGCCGCGGAAGAAGAGGCGCGCGCCAGCGAGCGGCGCCCCCGTCTGGACGGTCGGGGCGGGATCCTCGTCCACCGTGTAGGCGATGCGGTCCCAGTAGATCTCCAGATTCGTTCGGATGCGCACGCGCGGATCGGAACGGTCGAGCACGTCCGAGAGATCGAGCGGCATCGTCTTGGTCTTCCCCGCCGGATAACCCATCGCGGGCAGCGCCGTCTTCCAGCCGCCGCGGCCGTCGGGGACCTCGAGGACGGGGGGCAACGGGCGCTCCGGCCGCGCGCCCTGCGAGAGCGCGACGTTCAACGACGTGTCGCCGTAGAAGATCCAACCGGTCAGGTACAGCATGACCCGGCGCGCCGCGCGCGCGTGCGGCAGCGCGAGCTCGAGGGTGTGGGGCGCGACGATCCCCTGGAATCGCGTCGGCGCGAACCCGCCGAGGAAGACGCCGTCCTCGCGCGCGATCTCGCCGGTGCGATCGCGTCCCGCCTCGTCGGTCGCCTCCGGAACGACGGGCCGCGCAACGGTGAAGAGCTTCTTCTCGGGGAAGGGCGGCGGCGTCATGCGCTCGTTGGAAACGATCGAGACGCCGTTGGGATGGTCCACCGCGCGGAGCTCCGCGAAGTCCAGGTACACCGTCTCCCAGAGCTCCTCGGTGAAATCGAGCCGCAGGCGGCCGCTCCCGGCGGGCGCGAGCAAAGCCCCCGGCACGACGAGCCACTCGCGCGTGTCGGCGGCGGCCTGATGCACGCCGTCGTAGAGGAGGCCGGCGGGCGCCTTGCCGAGCACGTCGGTCACGAAGCGCCACCGCGCGCCGTCGAAACTGTAGAGGAAGGGGCACGAGCCCTTGAGCTGCTGCACCTCGCGCAGGAGCGTGCGCGCCGGCGGGTCCACGACGTTCTGCGGAATGCCGTTGGTCCAGACGATCCGCAGGACGTCGGCCCGGCGGCGGGACGCGAGGCCGAGATGCGTCACGGGTCTCGACGCCGTGCGGAAGACGTAGAGCTCGCCCGCCCGCGCCTCGACCTCGGAGCCGTATCCGAAGCGGTTGACCTTGGCCGATCCGGTCGGCAGGCCCTGGAGCGCGACGTCCATCCAGCCGTTGGCGTTGCCGCCGTCGTTCTCCCAGAGCTCGACGCCGCCCTTGTCGGTCACCAGCACGAGATCCGGGTCGCCGTCGCCGTCGGAATCCACGGCCTCGGCGGAGGCGGCGGGCGGGAAGGAGGCTTCGACCCGCGTGAAGGCGCCCGCGCCGTCGTTGCGGTACAGGGCGGAACCGCGCGGGCTCGCGAGGAAGAGGTCGAGCGCGCCGTCGTTGTCGAAGTCGAACAGGACCGGCGCGCCTCCCGTCGGCAGCGCGCTCGGCGGCCCGAACGTCCCGTCGCCGCGATTCGAGGCGACGAAGGCGCTCGCGTCCGTCGTCCATACGAGGTCGGGCCGGCCGTCGCCGTTCAAGTCCCCCGCCGCGACCGCGACGATTGTGCCGGCCGCCGGCAGACCGGCCGCCCGCTCGGCGAATCGGCCGCCGCGCAGATTGTCGAGGAGGACGAGCCCGCCCGACGCGCGCGCAAGGACGAGGTCCGGATCTCCGTCGCGGTCGAAATCCGCCACGGCCGCGGCGCGCGATGCCGTGCCCGGCGGGAGCGCCGCGGCGGTCACGTCGGTCCAGGTGTCATCGAGATTGTTCCGCAGCAGGCGGTCGCCGGAGGCGGCCGAGACGTAGAGGTCGAGATCCCCGTCGGAATCCGCGTCGAGGGCGAGGACCTCCTCTCCCGGCGCCAGCAGCGTCTTCTTCCAACCTTCGCCGCCCGCGTCCGAGACGAAGAGCGCGCCCGGCACCACGACGTCCAGGCGGCCCGAGTTCGTGACGTCGGCGACGACGAGCGACGCCGCGCGCGCGGATCCGGGAATCGGCGGACCGGCGCGATAGGAGTCCGAAGCCCGCGCGATCACGACGCCGCGGGCTCCCGCGAAGGCGAGGTCCCGGCCGTCCGTTCCCGCCGCGCGGACGGCCGCGATTCCCGACAGGGCCGCGAGCCCTTCCTCGCGCTTCGGCGCGAAGCGCACCGGGATCGGCGCGGAGCGCGCCCGCAGCCGCGCGGAGAGCCCGGCGCTCCAGTCCTCGAGAGGCAGGCCGACGACGCCCGGCTCGACGTCGTGCCGCGCCTGCTGGTAGCGCGCCGTCGTCCGCAGAAGGTTCTCGACGATGCGCGTCTTCAGTGCCGCTGCAGCGGCGTCGCCCGAATCGAGCGCGGCCTTCGCCTCCGCCGCGTAACGCTCGAGCTTCCCGTCGCCGGTCGTGGCGCCCTCGGCCGCCTTCACGACCCGATCGAGCGCGGCCGACGCGCCGGCCCGGTCGCCTTCGCTGCGGCGCAGGTCCGAGAGGCGCAGGAGGAGGAAGAGGTTCGCCGGCGCCTGCTCGAGCGCCGACTCGATCGCCCGGATGGCGCGCGGGCGTCCGCCCGGCTTCTCCGAGAGGAGCCGCGCGGCGCACCACCGCGACGCGAGGTCCTTCGGGTCGGACTGCGCGGCCTTCTCGCACGCGTCGATCGCCGCGTCGGCCCTGCCCTCGAGATCGAAGAGCGTGCCGTCGAGCGCCGCCACGCGGGCGTCGAACGGGGCGAGGCGCCTCGCCTCGTCGAGGAGTTTGCGCGCGGCCGGCAGATCCTTCTCGCGCATCGCGGCGACCGCGCCGTCGGCCCAGCCGAGAGGCTCCGCCGGGGCGAGCTTGCGGACTTCTTCGAAACGTTTCCTGGCCTCCGCGAGATTGCCTTCCTCGAGCGCCGCGAGGCCGACGTTGCGCGCCGTCTGGAGCCGGGAGAGATCAGGCTCGGCGGGAGCGCGCGTCGCGAGCGACAGCAGGATCCCGAACAGACCGGCGGCGAAGGGCTCCACGAAACTAACCTTCGGAGAAGGCGCGCTCAAAGGCGGCGAGGGTCGCGTCGTCGAACAGGCAGAAGACGATGCGCTGAAGCGATCGCGCCTCCGGCGCGAAGGACCGGGCGGCGCCGATCGCGAGCTCCGCGGCCCGCTTCAGCGGAAAGCCGAAAACGCCCGCCGAAATGGCCGGGAGGGCCACCGAGGCCGCTCCGGCTTCGTCCGCGCGCTTCAACGCGGCGCGGACGGCCGAGGCGAGCAGCATCTCTTCCCCTTCGTCGCCTCCGCGCCAGACCGGCCCGACCGCATGGATGACCCACCGCGCCGGCAGATCGCCGGCTCCGGTGATGACGGCCGAGCCCGTCGGACAGGACCCGATGCGGTCGCACTCCTCCTGGATCGACGGGCCGCCGCGCCGGCGGATCGCGCCCGCGACGCCCGATCCGAGCTGGAGTTGTTCGTTGGCCGCGTTGACGACGGCGTCCACGTTGAGCGCCGTGATGTCGCCGGAGGCGAGCTCGATCGAGGCCGGCATGCGCGGGCTCAGGCGGTGCGCGGAGCCGGAGACCTCACGGTGCGAGTTGCCGGACGACGGCGTCGGCGATGCGCAGGTACGCCTCGGTGACCGCCGACTTCGGCTCGGCCGCCACGATCGGCACGCCGGAGTCGCCGCCCGCGACGACTTTCGGGTCGAGCGGAATCTCGCCCAGGAACGGAACGCCGAGCTTCTCCGCCGTGCGGCGGCCGCCGCCGTGCTTGAAGATTTCCTCGCGATGGCCGCACTTCGGGCAGACGTAGTAGGACATGTTCTCGACGATCCCGAGGACCGGCACGTTCACCTTCTGGAACATCGCGAGGCCCTTGCGCGCGTCGATGAGCGACACGTCCTGCGGCGTCGTGACGACGACCGCGCCGGACAAATGGATCTTCTGCGTCAGGGTGAGCTGCGCGTCGCCCGTTCCAGGGGGCAGGTCGATGACGAGGAAGTCGAGCGTGCCCCAGGCGACGTCCTGGAGAAACTGCTCGACGGCCTTCATCACCATCGGTCCGCGCCAGATGACCGGCTGGTCCGCGTCCATGAGGAACCCGAGCGACATGACCCGCACCCCGTGGCGCTCCGGCGGCACGATCTGATTCGCCTCGTTGACGTAGGGCTTTTCGGAGATCCCCATCATCATCTGCTGCGACGGACCGTAAATGTCCGAGTCCATCAGGCCCACGCGATGCCCGACGCGCTCGAGGGCGAGCGCGAGGTTCGCGGCGACGGTGGACTTACCGACGCCGCCTTTGCCCGAGGCGACGGCGACGGTGAACCGGACCTCCGGCAGGATGTTTCCGGGAGGCGGCGGAACGCCCATCGCTCCCCGAGGCGGCGGGGGCCCGGGCGCCTTCACCTCGAGGCGGATCGTGACGGCCGCGACGCCGGGGAGCGATCGGAGCTTCTCGGTCGCCTCGCGCTGGATCTCCTCCGCCGCGCGGGGCGACTCGGTCGTGATCTCGAGCCGGAAGGACACGTTTCCGCCGCCGATCGCCAAGTCCTTCACGAACCCGAACGAGACGATGTCGCGGGACAGGCCGGGGAATCGGACGGTGCGGAGGACCTCGAGAACCTTGTCGTCGGTCAGGTCGGTGGTGGCGGACATTCGCGCTCGGAAGAAAAGTATCACGCGGAGAGCGCGTCGGCCGCCTCTCTCCGCAGCCGGTCGACGGCTTCGCGCAGGCGCGCCGTCAGCTCGCGTCTCGCGGCGGCGCCGGCCGCCGGCTCGCCCGTCTCGATGGGCTCGCCGACCGCGAGGCAGACGCGCCCCGGCGTCATCAGGAGGCGGCCCGGCGGCAGGACCGCGCGCGTCCCGGCGATGCCGAGGGGGCGAAGCGGCCGTCCCGAGCGCAGCGCGAGCAGCGCCGCGCCCGACTTGAACTCGAGAAGCTCCCCTGTCCGCGTCCGCGTCTCCTCGGGAAAGATGAGGACCGAGCGGCCGCCATGGAGGATCCGCCCCGCGGCCTCGAGCGTGGCCGCGCCGCGGGCCCGGTCGCCGCGATCTACCGGGATGAAGCCCGCCGCGGCGATCGACCAGCCGAGCACCGGCACGCGGAAGACCCCCCGTTTGGCCATGAATCTGACCGGAAACGGCAGGTTCGCGAGCAGGACGACGATGTCGCAGAAGCTCTCGTGGTTGGCGGCGACCACGACGCTCCCCCGGCCGGCGAGGCGCTCGGCGTGCCGCACTTCGACGCGGACTCCCGAAACCGCGAGCACCGACCGGGCCCAACCGCGCGCGAACCGCAGGAACCAGTCGCCCCGCGGCGGGACGAAGGCGGCGAGGATGGCGGGGAGGCCGAAAACGACCGTCAGCGCCCCGATCGCGGTCCAGACGGCGGCGGCGCGAAGAGCTCGCATCGAGAGGGCGCATGCTAACGCAAGTCGCGGGCGCTCCGACATTTACAGAAAGCCGGCGTGAGAATACAATCGCGCATCTTCATGGCGGGAACGCGCGCACCCAATCCGACGACGTCGCAGCCGTCGGCCACGGCGCTGTTCTACCGGAACATCCGGTACCTGCGCTTCGTGGACCGTTTCGGCCGCAAGGGCCAGGGAATGCTCGAGTACCTGGGCGGCGTCGCGCAGCTCACCGGCGACGCGATCGCCGCGATGTTCTCGCGGCCCTTCTACCGCTACGACCTGCTCCGTCAGATGGACGAGCTCGGCGTCAAGTCGGTGTCGATCACCGGCCTGACGGCGTTCGTCACGGGCGGCGTGCTCGCGCTCCAGACGGCGTACTCGCTCGCCGCTTTCGGCGGCAAGCTCTTCATCGGCCGGGTCGTGTCGCTCTCCCTCGTGCGCGAGCTCGGCCCGGTGTTGACGGCTCTGATGGTCGGCGGGCGCGTCGGCTCAGGCATCACGGCCGAGCTCGGCTCGATGACGGTGACCGAACAGGTCGACGCGCTCCGCTCGATGGCCGTGTCGCCCGTCCGCAAGCTCGTCGTGCCGCGGATTCTGGCGACCGTCATGATGATGCCGATCCTCACGGCGCTCGCGGACGTTCTCGGCATCCTGGGAGGCCTCCTCGTCGCCATCATCGACCTCCGCATGACGGCGCAGGACTACCTGTCGAGCATCTGGAACCAGCTCCAGATCTCCGACATCATGAGCGGCCTCGGCAAGACCTTCTTCTTCGGGCTCGAGATCGCCGCGATCGGCTGTTACAACGGCCTGAACGTCGAGGGCGGCGCGACCGCCGTCGGCACGGCGACGACGCGCACGGTCGTGATCGCCTCGATCTGCGTGCTCATCTCCGACTTCTTCCTGACGAAGCTCTTCCTGGGTCTCTGAGAGAGGACATGAGCTCCCCGACCGCCAAGGATCGTCAGCCGCTCAAGGACGAAGTGGTCGTCGAGTTCCGGGACGTCTGGAAGCGCTACTCGCGACGCGAGATCCTCGCGGGCGTGGATCTCGACATCCACCGCGGCGAGGTCCTCTGCGTGCTCGGCCCCTCCGGAACGGGCAAGAGCGTCACGCTGCGGCACATCAACGGCCTGACCAAACCGGACAGCGGCGACGTGAAGGTTTTCGGCGTCTCCGTCGGGCCGCTCGACGAAGAGGAGCTCGCGCCGATCCGCCGGCGTCTCGCGATGCTGTTTCAGGGCGGAGCGCTCTTCGACTCGATGAACGTCGAGCAGAACATCGCCTTCCCGCTCCAGGAGCACACGGACAAGACGCCGGCGCAGATCGCCGAGGCCGTCTCGGAGAAGCTCCAGATGGTCGGCCTGGCGGGCATCCAGAAGAAGATGCCGTCGGAGCTCTCGGGCGGCATGCGGAAGCGCGTCGCGCTCGCACGCTCCATCGCCCTGGAGCCCGAGATCATCCTGTACGATGAGCCCACGACGGGGCTCGACCCCCTGACTTCCGAAAAGATCGCGCAGTTGATCGTGGACCTGAATCTGCGGCTCCATACGACCTCGGTCGTCGTGACGCACGACATCGTCACGGCCCGCACCGTCGCGGACCGCGTCGCGTTCCTCTACCAGGGCCGCTTCCAGTTCATCGGGTCGTTCGAGGAGGCCACGCGCACGGGGCCTCCCATGCTGCAGGACTACTTCCGATCGATGGGGTTTCCGTGCGGCACCGCGCCGATTCCGGCCGTGCCCGGAGGAGCTTGAGTTGGTCACCGAACATTACGTCGGCCGCCGTTTCCGGGTCGGGTTGGTGGTGCTCGTCGCGCTCTTCTTCATCATGATCGGCGTCTTCATGGTGGGAAAGCGCGCGAACCTCTTCAAGGCCAAGTGGCCGTACCAGACCCACTTCGACTCCGCCGCCGGCCTCGTCGTCGGCAACCCGGTGCGCCTGAACGGCGTGAACGTGGGCAGCGTGCTCGAGGTGAACCTCTCGCCCCAGCCCGGCGATCAGAGCGTCCTCGTCATCTACGAGGTGGACCGCCGCGTGGCGCCGCGCCTGCGCACGGGAACGCAGGCCTCGATCAAGACGATCGGGCTGCTCGGCGACAAGTACATCGATCTCGCCGGCGGCCTGGTTTCCGAGCCGCAGATCGCCATCGGCGGCGACATCAAGGCGGCCCCGGGGACCGGGATCGAGAAACTGCTCGAGGGGAGCGGCGACCTCGTCTCGGACCTCGCCGCGATCGCGCGCTCCCTGAAGAACATTCTCGGCCGGACGGAGAAGGGCGAGGGATTCCTCGGCGCGATCACATCGAAGAGTCCGGAGAGCGAGCAGCTCGGAAACAGCTTCAACGCGACGCTCGCTTCGCTCAACTCGATCCTCAAGAAGGTCGACAAGGGTCAGGGTCTCGTCGGGAGACTCCTCATCGACGAGAAGTACGGAAAGGAGACGGGCGACGCCCTCGCGCGCGCGATTCATTCCGTCGAGTCGCTCTTCGCGACGATCGACAAGGGCGCCCGCACCGGAGAGGGGGCCCTTCCGGCGCTCCTGACCGACCCGGAGGGTAAGCGGAAGGTCTACGCCCTCCTCGACGAGCTGGCCACGGCCGCGAACTCGCTCGCCCGGATCACCCAGACCCTCGAGAAGGGCGATGGCGCTCTGCCGATCCTCCTCCGCGATGAAAAATTCGGACGCGCGTTCTCGCAGAACCTGCTCGAGTTCTCCGAACGCCTCAACTCGATCGGACGGAAGCTCGACGACGGCACGGGCACGGCGGGAAAGCTCATCAATGATCCGGCGCTTTTCGACGCGGCCAACCGGCTCGTCGTCGGCGTCGACGAATCGGCGCTTCTGCGCTGGCTGATCAAGGATCGCCAGAAGTCGGGGATCAAGAAGGAGTACAAGGATGAGGTGCGACGGCAGACCGCCGCCGCCCAGCCGCAGCCCGTCGCGGCCGGGGCGCGGACGCCGACGCCCCCTCCGCAATGATCCGGCCCCCGGGCGAGCCTCTTTCCTTCGACCCCGCCTGAAGAGGACGCGCATGGACGTCTGCATGGTCGGAACCGGTTACGTGGGCCTCGTCACGGGAGCCTGCCTGGCCGACTTCGGAATGAACGTCGTCTGCGTGGACAAGGACGAGGCGAAGATCGCCGCGCTCCAGAGCGGCCGTCTCCCGATCTACGAGCCCGGGCTCGAGCAGCTCGTCGCGAAGAACGAGCGGGCCGGCCGGCTGCGCTTCACGACGGACCTGCGGCAGGGCATCCAGTCTTCGCTCGCCATCTTCATCGCGGTCGGCACGCCGCCGAAATCGGACGGCTCCCCCGACCTGACGTTCGTCCGCCAGGTCGCCGAGGCAATCGCCGAGCACCGCAACGGCTACAAGGTCGTGATCACGAAGTCCACCGTGCCGACGGGAACCGGGAAGACGATCGAGGAGATCCTCCGGAAGACCAACGGCGGGCATCCCTTCTCCGTGGTGTCGAACCCGGAGTTCCTGCGGGAAGGATCCGCGATCGCCGACTTCCTCCGTCCGGACCGCATCGTGATCGGCGCCTCGGATCCCCGCGCGATCGAGGTGATGAAGGAGATCTACAGCCCGCTCTACCTGGTCGAGACGCCGTTCGTCATTACCGACGTCGCGTCGGCGGAGCTGATCAAGTACGCCTCCAACGGGTTCCTCGCGGTCAAGATCTCGTTCATCAACGAGGTCGCGCGGCTCTGCGAGAAGATGGGCGCGGACGTGCACGACGTGGCCCGCGGCATGGGCCTCGACCGCCGGATCGGCCCGCGGTTCCTGCAGCCGGGGCCGGGATTCGGCGGGTCCTGTTTCCCCAAAGACACCTCGGCCGCCGCCGATCTCGCGCGCCAGCACGGCGACGTCTTCGAGATCATCGAAGCGACGATCCGCGCCAACGCCCGGACGAAGGCCCGCATGATCGAGCGGATCGTGCAGGCGGCCGGACCGCTGCACGGAAAGACCGCCGCCGTCCTCGGCCTTTCGTTCAAGCCCGAGACCGACGACATCCGGGAGTCGCCGGCGATCGCGGTCATCCGCGACCTGCTCGCCGCCGGCGCGGCGGTCCGGGCGTGCGACCCGGCCGCGGTGGAGAACGCCCGCGCCATCCTTCCGGACGTGACGTTCGCGAAGGACGCCTACGACTGCGCGAAGGGCGCCGACTTTCTCGTCCTCGCGACCGAGTGGAACGAATTCCGCGCGCTGAACCTCGAGGAGCTCGGACGCCGCCTGAAGTCGAAGACCATGGTGGATCTCCGCAACGTCTACGATCCGCGAGAGATGCGGTCGACGGGCTGGAACTACACCGGCGTGGGCCGCGGATGAGGGTCTGCGTCACCGGGGCCGCCGGGTTTCTCGGCAGCCATCTCTGCGACCGGCTCCTCGCGGAGGGGCACGACGTCATTGGACTCGACAACTACTCGACGGGGAACGCGCGCAACATCGCGCACCTCTCCGGCGAGAAACGTTTCCGTTTCGTGCGGCACGACGTCACGCATTTCATCTTCGTCGACGGGCCGCTCGACGCCGTGCTCCATTTCGCCTCGCCGGCCTCGCCGATCGACTACCTGGAGCTTCCGATCCAGACCCTGAAAGTCGGCTCGCTCGGCACGCACAACGCGCTCGGGCTCGCCATGGCGAAGAAGGCGCGTTTTCTCCTCGCGTCCACGTCCGAGGTTTACGGCGATCCGCTCGTGCACCCGCAGCCGGAGACCTACTGGGGCAACGTCAACCCGATCGGTCCCCGCGGCGTCTACGACGAGGCCAAGCGATTCGCGGAAGCGATGACGATGGCCTACCACCGCGCGCACGGCGTCGACACCCGCATCGTGCGAATCTTCAACACCTACGGCGAGCGCATGCGGCCGCGGGACGGCCGCGTC
>DATBFU010000003.1:0-173861 GCA_036558325.1 Thermoanaerobaculia bacterium
CAGGACGCCTTCGTCGCGCGTTTCAAGAACGATCTCACCTCGATCATCCAGGCGACGTATCTCGGCGGGACGGGAACGGACACGGCGGCGAGCCTCGTCCTGCGGTCCTCGGGGAGTCTCCTCGTCGCGGGCGGAACGACGTCGTCCGATTTTCCGCACACGGCGGGCGGAGCCCAATCCTCCCTCCGCGGCTCGTCGGACGCGTTCGTCGCGGATCTCAATCCCAACCTCCAGTCCATCCTCTCGGCAACCTACCTCGGCGGCGGCTTCGACGAGGGCGCGCAGGCGATCGCGATCCCGTTCCCCGGCTCCGCGACGAGCGACGTCTACGCCGTCGGGACCACGACGTCCTACGATTTCCCCGGCGTTTCCGGATCGATCCAGAGCGCCTCGCACGGAAGCGACCTGTTCCTCTCGCACCTCGCGCACGACCTCTCGTTCGTCGTCATCTCGACGTATCTCGGCGGCCGCGGCGGCGAATCCGCCGCGGACGTCCTCTTCAATCCGAGCAGCGGCGATGTCTTCGTCGCCGGAACGACGTCCTCCGCGACGCTGCCGGCCACACTGGGAGCGGCGCAGCCGACTCCCGGCGGCCAGGAGGGGGTTTCCGCGCCGGCCGTCGCCGACGCGTTCGTCATGCAGTTGAGCTCCACCTTGACGCCGGTCGGCTTCGGCGCCTGGACTCCCGTTTCCTTCGTCGCCGATCCGGATGCCAGCGCGAGCTCCGACGGCAATCAGGTCTTCGAGCCGGGCGAGACGGTCGACCTCGCGCCCTTCTGGAAGAACGCGACGGCGTTCGGATTCGCGCAATCGGGGACTGCAACGGCCTTCACGGGCCCTGCCGGGCCGACCTACTCCGCGGGAGACACGGCGGCCGGATACGCCTCGACGCCGGGTGGCGCCACGGTCAATTGCGCCTCGACGGCCAACTGCTACCGATTCGGCGTCGGAGCCTCGCCGCGACCCGCGACGCACTGGGACGCGACCTTCCACGAGACGCTCACGGGCGGCGACGAAAAGACGTGGACTCTGCACATCGGCGGCAGCTTCACCGACGTCCCGCGCTCCCAGGCCTTCTACAAGAAGATCGAGACCGTTCTCCACACCGGCATCACTTCCGGCTGCACCTCCACGATGTACTGCCCGGGCACCGACGTCCCGCGAGACCAGATGGCCATCTTCCTCGCGAAGGTGATCGCCGGCGGCGGCGCGAACGTTCCCGTGACCGGCCAGGTCAACGGCCGCGACTACCGGTGCGGAGGCGGTCTGTCGGGCATATCGCTCTTCACCGACGTCGCTTCGGCCGACGCGGCCTGCAAGCACATCCACTACATCGCCGCGCAGAACGTCACGCTCGGGTGCTCGGCGACGCAGTTCTGCCCGACGGACCTGGTCGACCGCGATGCGATGGCGGCCTTCATCGCCAAGGCCTATGTCGCGCCCAACGGCGGCCAGAGCGTCCCCCAGGCGTACGGTCCCGATCCGGTGACCGGCCTCTCCTACTCCTGCAATCCAATAGCTCCGAACACGCACTTTACCGACGTCCCCGCGAGCGACCCGTTCTGCAAGTTCGTGCACTACCTCTGGGCGAGAGGATTCGTCGGCGGGTGCTCCGCGACCGCCTACTGCCCGACGAGCTCCGTCACCCGCGACGCCATGGCAAAGTTCCTCGTCAACACGTTCGATCTCCAGCTCTACGGCCCATAGGCATCGCGTCCCGGCGACGTCTCCCCCGCTGATATCCTGCCGCGCGATCGCACGACGGAGGAGCACGTGAACAAACCGTTTCGAGCTCTCGCAGCGCTTTGCGGCGCGTCCGCGTCCCTCGCCCTCGCCGCCGCTGCCGCTGCCGCTGCCGAGAAACCCAAGCCGACGCCCTCTCCCGCCCCGGCCGCGACGCCGCGCATCGAGCCCTCGCGCCTCAAGGCCTTCAAAGCGCGCGCGATCGGACCGGCCGTGATGGGGGGGCGCGTCTCGGACATCGCTCTCGATCCCGAGAATCCGTTCGTCTTCTACATCGGCTATGCGACGGGCGGGGTCGCCAAGACCTCGAACAACGGCGGCACCTATCAGGCGATCTTCGACAAGCAGGCCGTCGCTTCGATCGGCGCCGTGGCGGTCGCGCCCTCGGACGCGAAGACGATCTGGGTGGGCACGGGCGAGGCGAACGACCGCAACAGCTCCGGCTGGGGAGACGGCGTCTACCTCTCGACCGACGGCGGCGACAACTGGTCGAACGTGGGCTTGAAAGAATCGAAGGCGATCGCGCGCATCGTCGTCGATCCGAAGGACGCGAAGACCGCGTGGGTGGCCGCGCTCGGAAACCTCTGGGCGCCGGGAGGCGACCGCGGCCTCTACGTCACCCGCGACGGCGGCAAGACCTGGAAGGCGGCGCTCGCGGCGGCCGCGCCGTACGGCGACCGCGTCGGGTGCGGAGACGTCGCGCTCGATCCGGCGGATCCCAGCACGATCTACGCCGCGCTCTACGCGCGGGTGCGCCGCCCGTGGTCCTTCGCTTCGGGCCCCGCGGCCGCCGACGGCAAGGATCTCGGCGGCATCTTCCGCTCGACCGACGGCGGCGCGACGTGGACGAAGCTCGCCGGCGGCCTGCCGGCCGGGACGGGTCGCATCGGTCTCGCCGTCTCGGCGAAGAGTCCGAAGACCGTCTACGCGGTCGTGCAGTCGGACGCCGGGGGCACGAGCGACATCAACGACGTCCGCAGCAAAGCCGGCGGTGTCTTCCGTTCCGACGACGGCGGGCAGACCTGGACGCGCACGAGCCGTCTGAACCCGCGCCCCTTCTATTTCTCGCAGATCCGCGTGGATCCCGAGAACGCGGACCGCGTCTACGTCCTCGGTTTCGCGCTGCACGTCTCCGAAGACGGAGGCAAGTCCTTCCGCGAAGACCGGGGCGAGAAGGTGCATCCGGATCTCCACGCCCTCGCGATCGACCCGCGCCGCCCCAAACGACTGCTGCTCGGCACCGACGGCGGCGCGTATCAGAGCTTCGACGGCGGCAAGAGCTGGGACCACCAGAGCCGATTCGCCGCCGGAGAGTTCTACCGGATCAGTCTCGACGAGAGCTCTCCGTATCGGATCTGCGGCGGCCTCCAGGACAACATGAACTGGGTCGGCCCGTCGCGGACGTTCACGAAGGAAGGCATCCGCAACAGCGACTGGACGGCGCTCGGCGGAGGCGACGGGTTCTCGTGCGTCTTCGACCCGAACGACTCGAACGTCATCTATTCGGAGTCGCAGACCGGATCGCTCTTCCGCATCGACCTCTCGAGCGGCTTCGTCAAGCGCCTGCGGCCGGCGCCGGCCGAGGGCCAGCCGTCGTTCCGTTTCCACTGGAACGCGCCGCTCGTCGGCAGCCGGCACGAGAGGGGCGTCCTCTATCTCGGGGGCAATCGCGTGTTTCGCCTTTCCGACCGGGGCGAGTCCTGGACGCCGATCAGCGGCGATCTTTCGACGCAGGATCCGTCGCGCACGAACGCGACCGGCAGCGGCGCCGAGGTCTACGGCGTCGTCTATACGCTGGCCGAATCGCCGCTCGCGAAGGGGCGGATCTGGGCGGGCACCGACGACGGGAAGGTGTGGATCACGTCGGATGACGGCGCGCACTGGACCGACCTGACGGGGAATTTGCCCGCCGAGGCGCGCGGCCTCTGGATGGGGCGGATCGACGCGTCCTCGCACGATGCGAACGTCGCGTACCTGGCCGTCGAAACCCATCGCTCGGGAACGATCGCGCCGCTCGCGTATCGCACGGCGGATCTCGGCCGCACGTGGCAGAAGATCTCGAGCGATCTGCCGCCGGACGGCCCGGTCAAGGTGGTGCGCGAGGATCCGAAGAACGCGGATCTGCTCTTCGCCGGCACCGAGCTCGGCCTCTACGTCAGCCTCGATCGCGGCGCGCACTGGTCCAAGTTCGGCGAGCTGCCGACCGTCGCCGTCGACGACATCGCGATTCACGCGCGCGACCGCGACCTCGTCGCCGCGACGCACGGCCGCAGCCTCTACATCGTGGACGACATCGCGCCGCTCGAGGAGGCGACGCCGGACCTTCTGCGCGGCGAGGCGCACCTCTTTCCGCCGCGGCCGGCGCGCGCCGTCGTGATGACGCCGGGATTCGCGGACTGGAGCGGTGCGGCCGTCTATCGCGGAGACAACCCGAAGGACGGCGCGCTGCTGACCTTTTGGGTCCCCGAGTACACCGGCGACGAGGTCGAGATCGAGATCCAGAACGCGCTCGAGCAGCCGGTCGCGAAATGGAAGGTCGCCGGCACTCCCGGATTCCAGCGCGCCGTGTGGGATCTGAAACCGTCGAAGGAGCTCCTGACCGAGTACGGCGGCGAGGGCGCGCTCTTCGTGCGTCCGGGCGACTACACGGTGACGATCAAGCACGGGAAGGCGAAATCGAAACAGCCGCTCAAGGTCGAGGTCGCGGCGGGAATCGAGACGCGCTGAGATTCGGCGCGCGCTCGCGCGCGAGTCTCAAGAAAAACTAAGCGCGCGACGCGACTAAGCGCGCTCTAAAGACGCGCCCTCGCGGCGCATCGCTTGCTTAGCTTGTGTGCGGCCGTCGAACCCGCCGGCCCGGCGAGCTCCCCACGCTGCCGTTCACATTTCTTCCCGGAGGTGCCCATGAAGTCCCCCCGTTTCTTTCTTCTCGCGGCGGCGTTGTCCGCGGCTGTCCTTTCCGCATTCATTTCATGCGGACATAGCTCATCGCCGACCGAGCCAGGAGCCGTCCCGACCGCGACGCCACGGGCCGCGACGCCGCAACCCGGCGCCACGCAGCCGCCCGCGACGTCGACGCCGGTGCCGGCTCCCCTGGCGACTCCTACGCCCACGCCCGGCTCGACGACGGCCACCGTCCAGGTCGGCGCGGGCGGCGGAAACGTCTTCCGCGACATGACGAGCGGCGGCTCGACGACGACGATCCACGTCGGGGGCACGGTGACCTGGACCTGGTCCGGCGGTTTTCACTCGTCGACGTCGGGCAACTGCTGCAGCGCCGACGGCAACTGGAATTCGGGAACGATGTCGAACGGGAGCTTCCGCCACACGTTCCCGTCGGCCGGCTCCTTCCCCTACTTCTGCGTCGTGCACGGCAGCATGATGACGGGGATGGTCGTGGTCAACCCGTAGCGGTCGATCCGGACGTCAGGCGGCCATAGGCGAGCTCCGCGATCGCGAGGTCTTCGATGCCGAGGCCCGTGAAGTCGCAGACGGCGACCGCGTCCGAATCGACGGCCGTCGGCGATGCGCAGAAGGCGCCGAGCTCGACGGCCCGTCCCTTCTGATCCGCGACGTGCTGCAGCTCGCCCAGCCGTTCGCACTGCGCGACCGAGTCGACGAGCAGGAGTCCGGCGCGGCGGAGGATCGCCGGGTCGAGCTCCTGCTTGCCGGCCGAGTCCGAGCCGACGGCGAGCACCAGCGTTCCGGCGTGGATGTCCGCGTTCGACAAGAGCGGCGCGCGCGACGCGGTAGCCGTCACGACGACGCGCGCCTCCCGCGCGACGGCGGCCGGCGATTCCGCCGCGCGCACTTCGACGCGCGGCAAGCTCGCGGCGATCTCCCGGCGGCAGGCTTGCGCGCGCTCGGGCGAGCGCCCCCAGACCACGACGCGCTCGAGCGGAAGAACCGCGGCGTGCAGGACCGCCTCGAGGCGGGCCTGTGCGCCGCTGCCGAGGATGCCGAGCACGCGGTCGCGCCGACCCAGCTCGCGCGTCGCCATCGCCGCGACGGCCGCGGTCCGGACGTCGGTCATCCAGCCCTCGTCGAGGAAAAGGGCGACCGGATCTCCCGTCTCGACCGCCGTGAGCAGGACCATCCCGCTCCCGACCGGAAGCCCCCGCGCGAGGCGGCCCGGGTAGGAGCCCGCCGCCTTCACGGCCCAGTAAGGCCCCCCGCGCCGGTACGACGACTTGATGTGGACCTCGGCATCCCGGCCGCCGACCGAGAGGTGCATCGGCATCGGCGTGTCGCACTCGCCGCGCGACTGGGCGATCACGGCGCCGCGCATCGCGTCGAGCAGCTCCGGATAGGAGACGGCGCGCCGGATCTCTTCGAGCGGGACGACTCTCATTGGCAGAGGATCCGACGCACGGATTCGGAGGACACGTTGCGGCCGGAGACGACGAACACGGCCGGCCCTCCGGAGGAGCCGAGCTTGCCCGCGAGCGCCGCCGCCACGGTGACCGCCGCGGACGGCTCGATGAGGTACTGGTGCTCCGCGAGCATCCAGCGAACCCCCTCGAGAATCTCTTCCTCGGACAGGAGCGCGATCTCGTCCACGCGCGTGCGGAGAATCTCGAAATTCGAGACGCCGATGCCGCCTTCTACGCCCGCGGCGAGAGTCTCGATCGGCGGCAGCGCCGTGACGGCCTCGCCCCGCTCGAACGAGAGCTGCAGCGCCGGCGACAGCGCGTGCTGGCACGCGACGATGCGCGCGCCGGGCCGCGTTTCCTTCGCCACGAAAGCGAACCCTCCCGCCAGTCCGCCTCCGCCGACCGGCAGAACGAACGTGCGGGCCTCCGGCGCCTGCGCCAGCGTCTCGAGCGCGAGCGTGCCGCCGTTGCCCGCCATGATTCCCCAGTCGTCGAACGCGGACAGAAACGTACGGCCGGACGCCGCGGCCTCGCGCCGCGCGAGCTGCTCCGTGTCGTCGTAGCCCGGGAAGTCCGTGCGCACGACCTCGGCGCCGAGGGCCAGCATGCCGCGATATTTCGCTTCGTCGACGGTTCGCGGCACGTAGATCGTCGCGGGGATCCCGAGCTCGCGGCCGACGTACGCCACGCCCTTGCCGTGGTTTCCTGCCGAGCACGTGACGATTCCGTGCCGCCGCTCCGAATCCGTCAGCTCCGCCAGGCGCACGAAAGCTCCCCGGACTTTGAAGGATCCCGTGACCTGAAGGCATTCGAGCTTGAGCCACACGGGAACGCCCAGGCGCTCGGACAAACCCGGCGAGAACTCGGCCGGCGTTCGGCGGACGCGCCCCTCGAGGAACCGGGCGGCCTCCTGCACCCGCTCCAGGCTCAGCATGATCTCGTCCCCATCGCCATCCGAATCCCGTGCATATACCATCAGCCGCCCATGATCCTCGTCACCGGCGCCACGGGAAAGATCGGCCGCGAGCTCGTCCGGGAGCTCGGCCGAATCGGCGCGCCGTTCCGGATGGGCTCGCGAAATTCCGACGGGGACGGCCACGACGCCGTCCTCTTCGATTTCGACCGGCCCGAGACCTTCGGGAAGGCGCTCTCCGGCATCGAGAAGCTCTTCCTCCTCACCTCCGGCGGCACCGAGCGCGAGATCGGCGCCGTCGAAGCGGCGAAGAAGGCGGGCGTCCGGCGTCTCGTGAAACTCTCGGTCTGGGGCGCCGGAGACGACGCGTTCGTCATCGGCCGAGCGCATCGCGCCGTCGAGCGGGACATCGAGCGCACGGGGATCTCCTGGACGTTCCTCCGGCCGAACGGGTTCATGCAGAATCTCACGACGTACAAGGCCGCCGGCATCCGGGACCGCGGCGTCATCGCCGATGCGACGGGCCATGCACGTTGGAGCATCGTCGATGCGCGCGACGTCGCGGCGGTCGCGGCGCGCGCGCTGACCGAGGACGGGCACGACGCGCGCGTGTATGCCCTCTCGGGCCCCGAGGCGTTGTCACAGCCCGAGATGGCCGAGCGAATCTCGACGGCGATCCGAAGGCCGGTCCGCTACGTGGATCTCTCCGACGCCGAATATCGGAGGATTCAGATCGAGAACGGCGTGCCCGCGCGCTACGCGGATGCGCTCGTGGACCTGAACGTCTACTATCGCAGCGGCGCCGGCGCCCCGGTCACGGCCGACGTCGCGCGGGCGCTCGAAAGGAAACCCCGAACCTTCGACGATTTCGTGAAGGAGAACGCCGCCGCCTGGGCGTGAGGAGGCTCTCTTGGAGAAGACCTGCAATCACATGAGCGCGATCCATGACGTGAAGCCCTCGACGACGAAAGGCTGCGAGGACTGCCTGAAGATCGGCGGAAAGTGGGTGCACCTGCGCGAGTGCCTCTCCTGCGGGCACGTGGCCTGCTGCGACTCGTCGCCGAATCGGCACGCGACGGCTCACTTCCATGGCACGAAGCACCCGATCGTCCGCTCCTTCGAGCCGGGCGAGGACTGGCGCTGGTGCTACGTGGACGAAGTTTTCGTCTGACGCGCCGGTGAAGCGGGACATAATCCCCGGCGGATGCTGACGCTCGTCGCGGCGCTCTTCCTTCTCGCGGCCGCGCCGGACCCGACGCCGTCGCCGGCGCCGTCCTCTTCGCCCGCCGATCCGGTCCTCGTCGGCGCCGGGGACATCGCATCGTGCGGGAACCCCGGCCCCGTCAAGACGGCCGCGCTCCTCGCGCGAATCCCCGGCACGGTCTTCACGCTCGGCGACAACGTTTACGAGTCGGGCTCGATCGAGCAGTTTGCGCAGTGCTACGAGCCGACGTGGGGCCGGTTCCGAAGCCGCACGCGGCCGGCGCTCGGCAATCACGATTACCGCACGAAAGACGCCCGCGGCTACTTCCAGTACTTCGGACCGGCCGCCGGGGATCCGGCGCGCGGATACTACGCCTACGACCTCGGCGCCTGGCGCGTCCTCGTCCTGAACAGCAACTGCAGCGACATCGGCGGCTGCGGCAAGGGCTCCGCGGAGGACACGTGGCTGAAGGACGAGCTCGCCGCGCACCGCCCTCTCTGCAGCGTGGCGATGTACCACCACCCGCGGTTCTCCTCCGCGTCGCACGGCGACTCCACCTGGATGGCCGAGCTCTGGAAGGACCTCGTGGACGGCGGCGTGGACGTCGCGCTCGCCGGGCACGACCACGTGTACGAGCGATTCGCGCCGATCGACGCATCGGGCCGCAAGGACCCGGAGCACGGCGTCCGCGCGTTCACCGTCGGGACCGGCGGCATGTCGCACTACCGCTTCGATCATGTCCATGCCGCGAGCGAGGTCCGGAACAACGACACGTTCGGCGTGCTGAAGCTGACGCTCCATCCGGATTCCTACGACTGGGAGTTCGTGCCCGAAAGAGGGCACACGTTCACCGACTCCGGCAGCGGACGCTGCCACTGAAGGGGAGGGAACCATTGTGAAGATCGCACGCTCGCTCCTTGGAATCGTCGCGGCTCTGGCCGCCACGGTCGCGGCCGCCGGGCCGGCGCCGGCGACTCCGGGCGCGGCCCGCGAGGTCGAGGCTCTGGAACGCGAGCTCGTCGCCGCGATCGGCAAAGGAGACCTCGCGACCTACGACCGCATCGTGGCTGACGACTACGTCGCGTTCGAGGCCTCGGGCAAGACGTCGCCCAAGAAGGACATCATGGAGTCCTATCGCTCCGGAGCGCGGCGGTACACGAACCTCGAGATCTTCGACGTCGAGGGCCGAATCTTCGGCGACACGGCCGTCGTGAGCGCGAAGACGAAGGGCCTGCGCAAGGAGGGCGACCGCGACGTGCCCAACCGCGTGCGCTACATTCGCGTCTTCGCGCGCCGGGACGGCCGCTGGCGCGCGGTGGCGCAGATGGCGGCGCCGGTGCCGGAGGAAAAGCCGCAGCCGTGACGCGCGCGCTGCGAGCGGCCCTGGGCTCGCGGGACGTGGGCCGCGGCGGGTCGTTCCGCTGGCGCGGCCACGAGGTGACGCGACTCGAGGGATTCACCGACGCCGTCTTCGCGTTCGCGGTGACGCTGCTCGTCGTCTCGCTCGAGGTTCCGAAGACCTTCGAGGAGCTCACGGCGGCCATGCGCGGGTTCCTGCCTTTCGGCGTTTGCTTCGGAATCCTGATCTGGATCTGGTACGAGCACTACCTCTTCTTCCGTCGCTATGGGCTCCAGGATGCGCGGACCGTGTTCTACAACGCGCTGCTTCTCTTCGTCGTTCTCTTCTACGTCTATCCCCTGAAGTTTCTCTTTCGCCTCGTGCTCGGCCCCGTCGCGGGGATGACGTCGGCGCCGATGGACGCGGCTTCCGTCCGCACGCTCTTCGTGATCTATGGCGCCGGCGTCATCGCGGTCTTCGGCGTTCTCGCGCTGCTCCATATTCATGCCTTGCGCCGCAGGGCCGCGCTCGAGCTCGAGGCGATCGAGGTCTTCGACACGAAATCGAACGTGCTGCGACATATCGAAATGGCGAGCGTCGGGCTGCTGTCCGTCATCCTGGCGCGGACTCTGCCGGCCCGAGCCGTGGGTCTCGCCGGCTACGTCTATTTTCTCTTCGGCGTTCTGCAGGCGGCGCACGGCGCGATTGCCGGCGCCCGGCGCCGCCGCCTCTTCGAGAAGCGCGCTTCTTGAGTACCGCACCGCCCGGCTAGGATTGCCTGCAGTGCTCCGCGCCCGTTGGATCGCGGTCCCTCTGTCGGCGCTCGTCTGGACGAGCTACGTGTTGATCGTGATCCTCTGGACGCCCCTCGTTCTCCTCGTCCGGCTCCTGACGTTCCCCTTCGACCGCGACCGCCGCCTCATCGGCCGCTTCTTCCACCTCTCCGCGGTGCTGGCGGGAACGATCACGCCGTTCTGGACTTTCCGCATCGAAGGCGCCGGCGCCGTCGATCGCCGCGCCGCGCACGTCTTCGTCGCGAACCACAGCTCCTATACGGACGTCTTCCTCGTCGTGCGGCTGCCGTGGGAAATGAAGTGGCTATCGAAGAGATCGATCTTCTCGATCCCGCTGCTCGGCTGGCAGCTCCGGATCGCGGGCGACGTGCCGATCGTTCGGGGAGACAGGGACAGCGCGCGCGACGCGATGGCGAAGATGCGAAGAATTCTCGAGCGCGGCGTGTCGGTCATCCTCTTTCCCGAGGGCACCCGCAGCCCGGACGGCCGGCTCGGCGAGTTTCGGGACGGCGCGTTCCGGCTGGCGATCGAGTCCGGCGTCGACGTCGTGCCGCTCGCCATCTCCGGCGCCGCGGCGTCGCTGCCCAAGCGCTCGCTCGTCTTCCATCCCGCGACGGCGACGCTGCGCGTCCTGCCCGCGGTGGCGACGAAGGGCCTCTCGCCGGACGACGCGCGAACGCTCGGCTCCCGGGTCCGCTCGCGGATCGTGGAGGCGATCGGCGCAGGCGGCTCTCAACCGTAGTAGCGCACGACGACGGAAACCACGGAGGCGACCAGTACGAGGGCCGTCCAGCCCGCGAGCGCGCGCCATCGACGGTCCCAGTCGAACCCCCGCCGCCGGCCGGAAACCAGGAGAAGGCCGGCGGGGCCGAGCGGCAGAAGGTACCGCCCCTGAAAATGATGGGCCGCGGCCCCTTCCGGACCGGGGGGGAAAAGCGGAAGCGAGAAGGGCAACGCCACGAAGCAAACCGTGGCGAGAATGATCGCCGCGACGATCGCTCGGTCGCGCAATCGCAGCTCCGGAGCCACCCGGCCCGTCGCGCCGACGAGCAGGATCACGAGGCCGTACGCCGCGAGCAGGGCCGCCGGCACCGAGACGTCCGCCCATCCGAGCTTTCCGAGGAACTGAACAGCGAGCGTCGGAGCCCTCTCCCACAGGTCGGCGAGCATCCGGAGCAGAAACGAGGCAGGCTCGGCGCGCAGCGTGGCAACGTTGCTCGAGGCCGGGGACCCGAGCGCTCCCCGCTCGCGCAGCATGGCGGCCCAGAGCGCCGCGCAGCCGGCGGTGGAAGCGAGCATCGCGACGGTCGCGGCGACGCGCCGGGATCCCGATCCGAATCGGGCGGTCGGCACGAGCAGGACGAGGCCCGAAAGAAGCAGATATCCGGGCTTCGAGAGAGCGAGCAGCGCGCCGAGGAGCAGCAGGACGACCAGGTCCGCCGGAGCCATGCGCGCCTGCTCGCGGCCGCGGCTTCGCAGACACCAGGCGGTCAGAAGAAACGCCAGCCCGTTGGTGACGGCGTCGGCCGACAGCGACCCGGCCTGGAAGACCGCCATCGGAAGGAGCCCGCAGAGGAACAGGGCCGGACGGAAGACGGGCGCCGCACGCACGGCGAGCGCGAGCAGGGCCGCCGCGGCGAGCGCGTTCGCGAGCCGCCCCAGGGTGAAGAGGAGCAGGACCGATCGGGTGAAGCGGCGGCCGATCGCGAAGGCCGCAGCCTGAGGCGCATAGCACACCGGGCCGTACAGCGCCGTATTGGGGTACGCGATGAATTCGCGCCGATCCGGGTCCAGCGGGACCGCGTATCCGGCGAGAATCGTTGCGAGCCGGATCTTCCGCTCTCGATGGAACGGAATGCCTGCGAGAAAGTCGTGGCTCACGTCGACGACGCTCTTCGGGACTTCTCCTCCCACCCGATCGCCCCGGCGCTCCGGGAGCAGCCGCCCCTCGGAGATCGCCCAGGCCCGGCGGGCATGGCTCGGCTCGTCCGGCGCCTGGGAGGGAGGCGTGAGGAGCGCGAAGAGGGAACCGAAGACGAGAGCGAGTCCAAAGGCCGGGAGGTACCAGGGATTCGGGTCGGTCGATTTCACTTCCAGGGCGCGATCCGGACGACCTCGGCCTCCCCTTCGGGAAGACGAACGCGCTCGCCGGGCTTCGCGCCGAGCAGACTCTGCGCGAACTCGCTCTGATAGGAGTAGATCGCCGCCTCGGGCTTCGAGTCCCATGGGCCGAGGATCGTCACCTCGCGCTCGACGCCGTCTCCCGGCTCGCGCAGGACGACGCGCGTCCCGACCCGCACTTCCGAGGCGTCCACCTGCGCCGGGTCCAGGATGCGCGTGCGCGAGAGCTCGTCGGCGAGCGTCGCGATGCGTGCGGAGAGATACTCGTGGCGCTGCCGAGCGGCGTGGTACTCGAAGTTCTCCGAGAGATCGCCGTGCTCCTTCGCGGCCTTCATCTGCGCGGCGTTGGCGGGGAGCTCGACCTGCTTGAGATGGACCAGCTCGTCGCGCCGGGCGGCCACGGCCTCCGGCGTCGCATAGAGGTACTCCCGCGCCGGCGCCCGCAGCTCCGGGAACTTCATCAGCAACGCTTCCTTCACGACGGCGCGGCGATGGTCCTCGAGCCCGCCCGCGCGCTCGATGTCGTGGAGCATCTCCCGCGCCTCTTCCTCGGACGGCGCGTTGCGCACGAGCGCCACGGCGAGGTTGCCGGGGTCGAAGAATTCCTTGACCCGGGCGCGGAGAGCGGAGAATTCGCTTTGCCGCAGCGCCTCGAGGAGCGCGAAGAACAGCGCCGGCGGCTCGGCGCGCCCCTCCGCGTGGAGCCTCTCCGCGAGGAAGATGAACGCGCGGGGCGCGATCTTCGGCGATCGCAGGGTCCGACGCGACAGGTCCGCCGCGCGGTCTCCGAGCGTCTCGAAGAGCATCGCGAGCACCCGGCCGTCGTCCTCCGCCGGAATGCGCGCCAGGAAGATGTCGGCCCAGTCCGGCCGCGCGTTGCGGATCGCGGCGAGGGCGGACTGACGCGACGTCTGGTCGCGGATCTCGGCCAGGATCGCCGCGAGATCGTTCGACGCGACGAGCTCCTCCGCCGGGAACGCCTCCGGCTCCGACGGCGTGAGCTTCGCGGCGGACTGGGAGAGCTCCCAGGCGAGACCCGGCCGGGAGCTTCGCGCCTTCCGCGCCTCGGCGGCGAGTCCGGCCGCGAAGAAGCCTCCGAGCTCCCGGGCGCGCCGCGCATTCTTCTTCGCGATCTCGATCTTCTGCAGCGCCGTGGCCCTTTCGAACTCCGCCTTGACGGCTTCCTCCGCGGCGCCGGCGCTCGCGCTCCACGATGCCGCGGCCGCCTTGCCGGCTCCCGAGACGACGAGCTGCGGGTGTTTCCGCGCCGCGGCCCAGAACGCGGACCACCGTGCGTCGTCGACCAGTCCCGACAGGTGCTCGCGGATCTCCAGGACCGTCAGGCGCTTTCCGAAGCTCGCGAGGAGCTGCCGCACGGTCTCCGCGGGATCGGACTCGGACAGCGTTCGCAGCGACTCCGGGTCCTCGACTTTCTGCCGCAGGAAATGTCCCTCGGGCAGGGGCGTCAGATTCCTCTCCGCCGTGACGAGCGAGAGCGGCACCTTCGCTTCCGCCACCTGCAGCCGGATCACGTCGAGGGCGGGGTTGAGCTCGGCGATGCGGCCGGCACCGCGGCCGGCCATCGCGTAGATGTCGCCCACGCGGAACCGGAGCCATCGTTCGATCCGGCCGGCCGCCTCGGCCGCGTCCCGCGCCTTGTCGATCGAGAATTTCGACGCGACCGCGGCATACGCCGGATGCGATCCGAAGCGCTGCTTGAGCGTCCCCGCGAGGTCCGCCCGAACGGTCGCGTCCGTCGGCGACATCCGCGCGATCTCCAGGAGAACGCGCGTTCGATTCGGCAGGTCGCCCGCGGAGGCCTCGGCGTCCGCGAGAAGCTTCAACCAGGATACGGCTTTGCCGCCGGAGCCTTTCTTCTTGACGGCCGCGGCCAGGGCGAAGAAGAACGGCAGATCGCCCGGCGACTCGTCCGCCCGCTTCGTGAAGAGCGCCTCCAGCTCGTCGAGCTTGCGCTGCTCGACGAGCTTGGCGATCTCGGGCGGCAGTTCCCCCGGGCCGGACGACGTCATCGGGGCGCTATCGTACAGCGCCCCGAGGCCGCCGCGGCCAATCCCGCGATCTTTCTACTTGCCGCCCGCCTTCTTCGCCGGCGCCGCTTCTTCGCTCCACGGCGGCACGACGCCGTTCGTCCGCGCGTACGCGATCGACTGTCCGAGGTGCTCGTGGGTGTGGCCCACGATGACGATCATCATGGCGCGCTTCGAGAGATCGCGGCCGAAGAACTTGACCATCGTGTCGAGGTCCGAGTCGGGCGTGTTCTCGATCACCGAGCGCGCGTAGGCGATCCCCTTCTTCAGCTCCGCGACGACCTGCGCCTTGTCCGTGACCTTCGTCTCCATTTCGCGAGAGATGCCCTCGGGCGGCTTGGCGCCCAGGAAGGAGCACAGGTAGTAGTCCGCGAGCGCCACGTGCATGTAGACCTCGGAGATCGAGCGCACGCCGGCCGCGGGCCGCCACGAATACTTCTCGCCCGGCACGGCCTCGGCGAGCTGCGTGAGCTCCTTGGCCGCGTAATCGAGGTTGCCGATGACGTCCGCCCGGAACCCCGTCGGCCCGGCGGCCTGGTCCGCCTTCATACGGAACGCGGCGATCGCGACGCCCGCACAGAGCAGTCCGATCGCCAGAGCGCGCTTCTTCATGATCCTGATCCTCCTTCGTAAGGCGCGAAGGATATCGCGCCGTCCGCACCGGATTGGCGCGGCTCTTGCGGAAGCCCTGCCGATGGCATTGAACGATCGATCGGGGACGCGAGCGCTGCCGTCCCGGCGCTTCGCGAAATCCGCCCGGCTGGCGGCGCTCGTCGCAGGGTTGCTCGCCGTGGTGCTTTTGCTCCACGCGGCGGCGGCGCGCCGCTTGCTCGCCGGCGGAACGCTGAAGCGCCTCCTGAACACGGCCCCGGAAGCGAGCGCCTTCGACTGGGACGAGGCGACGTCGGTGGTCCCCGGGCGCGTGCGTGTTCGGGGCTTCCGCCTCTCGGGAAACGACGGCAAGACCGCCTGGACGCTTCGCCTCGAGGAGGCGCGGCTCACCTATTCCGTTCTCGAGCTCGCCGCCCGCCGGTTTCACGTCACGGCCCTCTCGGGAAGCGGACTGTCCTTCCGCGCGGAGCCGGCGGCCCCCGCGCCGCGCCGCGAGCCCGCCCGTGACTCCCGATCACCCTGGACGGTGCGGGTGGACGCGATCGCGGTCGAACGTCTTTCCGAGATCGCGATCGCGCATTATCGGTTCGCCGGAACCGCGCGGCTGAGGGGGCGTTTCCGTCTCACGCCGCACCGCGCGGCGGAGGTCGGTCCGGCGGAGATCGCGATCGAGGACGGCACGCTGCGGCTCCGGTCGGACCCCATGCTGGCGTTCGACCGCGGCGGACGGATCGCCGCACGGATCGCCCCCTGGGACCCGCGAGAGCTGCCGGGCGCGGCGGTGTGGCGCCGCGTTTCCGGAGAGGTTCGTCTCGAGGGCGCCGTCCCGGGGCTGGCGTTCCTGAATCATTACATCCACGAGCCTCCGTCCGTCCGCTTCGGCGGTGGAACCGGCCGCGCTCGCGTGGAGGCCCGGATCGAGGGCGGCGTCGCGCGCGGCGAGGCGCGGCTCTCGCCGGCGAAGGTGCGCGCGGAAGGCTCGGATTTCCGGCTCTCGGGGGACGTGCGCGCCGAGCTCCGCATCGTGCGCTGGCCTCTGGAAGGCGGCCCGGCCGATCTTTCCGGATCGGAGGTCGAATTGACGGACGTCTCCGGAAATCATGAGACCGCGTACGCCTGGTGGGGGCGGTTCGACTTTCCCCGCGCCGCCTGGGGCCGTGTTTTCGAAGCGCGCCTGCGAGCGAGGTGCCTCGACGCGCGGCCGCTCCTCGCCGTCGCGCACGTCGCGCCGCCCAAGATCGCGCGGCGCGCCTTCTCGCTCGAAGGCCTCTCGCTCACCGCGGACCTCGCCGCGGGCCCGGGGCGCCTCGCCGTGCGGAACCTCGACGCCAAGGGCGAAAAAGTTCAGGTGGAAGGCGAGTACCGTAAGGACGGCGCGCGCACGGACGGCGTCTTCTGGATCGACGCCGGGAAGATCAACGTCGGCCTGTCGTTCGAGGGTGGACGCGCACACTGGCGCCCGATCCCGACGCGCCGATGGTTCGAGCAAAGGCGCGACGAGATCGGGCGAGACGACTTCGATTCCGCGTCGCGCGGCTACGCGCGATCGATCACGACCGCCGTCCCGTAGGCCAGGACCTCGGTGACGCCCTGCGCGATCTCCGTCGCGTCGTAACGCATGGCGATCACGGCGTTCGCGCCGAGCTCGGCCGCGTGCCGCGACATCAGGTCGTAGGCCTCCTGACGCGCGTGCTCGCAGAGCTCGCTCCAGAGCGTGATGTTCCCGCCGAAGAGGCTCTGGATGGAGGCGCCGAACGTCCCGACGATGCTGCGGGAACGCACGGTCACGCCGCGCACGAGACCGAGGACGCGGGTGACCCGATAGCCGGGCAACTCGTTGGTCGTGGTGATGAACTGGTGCGCAATCATGTCGTCCTCCGGCGGGCCGTCGGCGCCCGCATCAGGCGTTCAGCATCTTCCGGGACTTGAGCTCCGCGAGCAGGCGGTCGATCTCCTTTTCCTTCTCCATGGCGGCGAAACGGTCTTCGAGATCGTCGCCGGAGACCTCGGCCCAGGCCTGCCCGACCGCCTCGGCGCGGATCACCTTCTCCTTCATGCGGTCGAAGGTCCGGCCGGCGACGCCGTCGCGCATTCCGATCTTCGCGTCGCTCGCCTTCTTCGAGACGCGCGCCCGGCGGTGGCGGGCGATCAGCACATCGCTCTTCGCTTTCGCCTCGGCGAGCTTGCCGTCGAGCTTCTGGAGGGCCGCCTTGAGCGACTCGACCTCCGCCTTCTGATCGGCGACCTGCTGTTGGAAGTTATCCGCGAGGTCCTTCGCGCCCATCGAGCGCTCGAGCGCCGCTCGCGCGAGCGGGTCGTCCTTTTTCTCGACCGCGAGCTCGGCCTTCCGCATCCACTGCGCGCGGTTGTCCTCGCTTTCGGCGGCCTTCTTCGCGAGCAGGTGCTGGTCCGCGATCGCGATCGCTACCTGCGTCTTGACCTGCAGCAGCTGGTTCTGCATGTCGAGGATGACCTGCTTGATCATCTTCTCGGGATCCTCCGCCCGATCCACGAGATCGTTCAGATTCGCCCGCACCAGCGCCGCCACCCGTTCCAGTAGTGCCATGGCCGACTCCTTTCCGGAGAAGACTTCCCCGCCGCCTCAGGCGGCGTCTTTCTCGCCGATGCCCTTCACGCGCTTCAGGAGCTCCGACATCTGCATGCCCGACAGTGCTTCGAAGAGCGCCGGCACCTGCGCCGCCATCTTCGTCATGTCGCCCGTGATCTTGTGGACGCCGGCCGAATCGCCGTTGCCCGTCGAGACGATCGTGATGCGGTCCACCTTCGAGAGCGGCTCGGCCATCGCGCGGACCACGTCCGGCATGCCGGAGAGCAGCTTGTCGACGACCGCCGCCTGATTCCATTCCTGATAGGCCTCCGCCTTCACGTTCATCGCCTTCGCCTCGGCCTCGCCTTTCTTGAAGATGATCTCGGCCTCGGCCTCGCCCTGCGTTCGCGTCGCGGAGGCGCGCCCTTCCGCCTCGAGCGACAGCCGCTGCCGCTCGGCGCCCGCGAGCGTCTCGATCCGCTGCTTCTCGATCTCGGCCTGCTTGAGGACCGTCGCGATGAGCTCCTTCTCGCGGCGCGCGATCTCGGCCTCCTGGACCTTGACCTGCTCCAGCTTCTCGACCTGCTGGACCTTGACCGACTCCGCCACGAGCTGCTGCTGCATGATGTTGGTCTGGATGTCGTAGGCCTTATCCGCCTGCGCCTGCTGGCGCTTCACGGTTTCCAGGTACTGCGCCTTCTTGACCTCGAGCTCGCGCTGGGACTCGGCCTGTTTCGCGAGCGAGAGCGTCTCCGCGAGGACGCGCTCCTGATCGGCCTGCGCGCGCGCCACGGCCGCTTCCCGCGACGCGGCGGCCCGTTTGATGGCGGTGTCCCGCTCCGCCTCGGCCGCGGCCACGTCGGCGTCGCGCTTGATGCGCGCGATGTCGGGCCGGCCCATTTTGACGATGTACTCGTTCTTGTCGCGGACTTCCTTGATGGTGAACGAGACGACCTCGAGGCCCATCTTGTTCATGTCGTCGGCGCACGTGGAGCGCATCCGGTCGGCGACCATCTCCGGCTGCTTCACGATCTCTTCGACGGTGAGCTGGCCGATGATCCCGCGCAGATGGCCTTCCATGACGAGGCGGATCAGACCTTCGCGCTGCGGCGGAGCCTTGGAAAGGAACTGTTCCGCCGCGGTCTCGACCGACTCGCGGTCCGACTTGATCTTGATCTGCGCCACCGCTTCGACCAGGACCGCGACGCCCTGCTTCGTGTAGAGGTCCTGCTGCGGCGCGACGTCGAAGGACATGAGCTCGAGCGAGAGCTCGCGGCAGTTCTCGAGCATCGGAAAGACGAGGGTGCCGTGGCCCTTGACCACACGCGTGCCGCGGAACCCGTACACGATGAGCGCCTCGTTCGGCCCCGCCTTGCGGATCATCCGCGCGACCGCGGCGAAGATGAGCAGGGTCAGGACGACGAGGGACCCGACGACGACCCAGGTGCTCCACGCGATTCCGAACATGACGACCTCCTTGCGCGCCGGGGGACTCGTTGAGTCCGGCGCGTCACTTGATGAAGTAGCCCGAGACCCTCCAGGCGCCGCCGTCCTTCATCGGCGTCACCGTTTCGACGGCGGACTTCTTGTGCTCGAATGAGCTGTCGTATTGAAGGACGACGTACTCGCCGTCCGGCGCGCCGGGCAGGCTCGTCCGGTACTCGGCGCTCTTGAGCGTGCGCGAAAGGAGCTTGCCGTAGGAGCCGCGCGAGGCGCTCAGCGCGGCGCTCCACTGCTCCGCCGTGACCGCCTTGCGGAAGGCCGACGCCGCTTCCTTCCAGCTCTCGCCGTAGTTCCCCCCGTCCACGAGCGCGAGCCATTTCTGCGCGGCCGCGTCCGCCGCCTTCTCGTTCGCCGACTTGTCGTCCGCGCGCAGCGCCGAGACGGCGAGCAGCGCCAGGCCCACGGCCGCCAGGAACCACAGGATTCGTTTCATGATCGCGTCCTCCTTCACGTCATCCCTCCGATCGATTCGTTCCCGTGAGAACTCCCGAGACGTCTCCGGCGAGCTCCTCCCAGCGACGCACATAGGCGATGCCCCTGTCGTAGCGGGTGACGACGACCTCCGCCCCCCGCGGGATCTCTTCACCGGACTCGCTCCGCGCGCCGGCCGACCGCCGCGTTCCGCCCTGCGAGTACAGGACCTCGCCGGTGCCGCCCGCGCGGATCGAGACCGTGACGCGGCCGAGCACGCCCTCCATGTGGAAGTCCGCGGCGTCGAGCGGCCGCTCCCGCGCGACGAGCACCTTCGCGACGAAGACGAAGACGGCGAAGGCGCCGGCGATTCCGGCCACGGCGGCGGCGAAGAGGATCGCGAGATGCGGCCACGTGCCGCCGCGCGCCAGGAGATACCCGACGCCTCCGAACCAGGCCAGGAACGCCATCACGCTTCCCGCATTGAGCGGCGAGACGCCCGAGGCGCCGTGCGCGACCGAGGGCGCGTGGCCAAAGAGGTGCCCGAGCCATCCGCCATGACCGAGCGGCAAATGGAAGGCGCCCGACAGAAACGCGAGCACCGCGAGCGCGAAGCCGACGACGAAGCAGACGAGGTAGAAGTCCTGCCAGCTCACGATTTCCTCCTTCCGCCCCGCTTCGGCCGCGCGGCCGCGCCATCCTCCCTGCCGGGCGCGCCGAGCACGTCGAAGAGGCGCTCCGCGAGGTCGGGCGTCTCCAGGATCTGGCGCAGGAGCACGAGGCTGCGGCGCGAGTCGGACTGCTTCGCGATCGCGAGCAGGGACTCGTGGACCTCGGGATCGCGGCGGAAGCGCTCGGCCCCGTGCACGAGCCAGAGGTCGAGCTTGTCCTCGAGCGTGCGGACCTCCGACGTCAGCTCCTCGTGGTAGCCCTCGGGGTCGCTGACGAGATAGCCGGGGTGCACGCGGAAGAAGTGCGCGAGGAGCATCCGCGTCGTATTCGTCAGGTGCGGGCGGATCCCCTTCTCGATCTGCGAAAGGTAGGCCTGGCTGACCGAGCGGCCGAGCTCGCGCTGCATCGCGCGAGAGACTTCCGCCTGCGTGAGCGCGCGGTCGTGCCCCCGCAGCGTGCCCTCGACCAGCCGGAGGTAGCGGAGCTTCTCGCCAAGTGTCATAGCTGATTGCTATGACTATATAACTAATTGCTATTCTGTCAAGAAGTCTATCTCTCGCCGCATCAAGCGTTTCGGCGAAACCCTACTCCGGTATCCTCGGCGCCGCGATCGCCGGCCCGAGCCCCGCGGCCTCGGCCGCGCGGTTGAACTACGCGACGTCCTTCGAGTCGAGCGCCTTGTACTCCGCGACGATCGCCTCGAGGCGTTCCTTCAGCTGCCCGTAGTACTTCGCGGATCCGGCCGTCGGCTTCGCGTCGGCGGTCGAGACGACCCCGGCCAGGTTGCTGAGCTCGTGATCGAGCTTCGGCTCGTAGTTCAGGTCATCCTCGTCGGCCTGGATCTGCGGGTTCGTGAGCTTCTCCTCGACGGCGGACAGCTTCGCGGCGAGCGCCTTCGCCTTCGCGGACAGATCGCTCCCCTTCCCGAGGCGCTCCGCACGGCCGCCGATGTCGTTCACCTGTGCGCGAAGGTCCCGGATCCGCATCACGGTCGCGTGCGTCTCGGAGAGGCGGTCCCGGATGCCCGCCAGGAGCTCGTACTGTGCCTTCAGATCCTCCGCCGACGCGTAGCCGGCGGGATGCGGCCGCACCTCGAACTTCTGCGTGACGGTCTGGTTTCCGGCCGTCAGCCGCGCGGTGTACGTCCCGGGGCCGACCTTCGGCGGCGTCTTCGTCCCCTCGTTGAAGACGGCCTTCGGCGCGAGCGTCGGCCGCAGGACCCGCAGGTCCCACACGTACCGATTCAGCCCGGCCGCCGGCGCGAGCGGCTTGTCCTTGTCCTTCGGTTCCTCTTCCTTTCGGGCGGCCTGCTCGCGCAGCGAGCCCTCGAGCTCCTCTTTCTTGTTCGACACCGATCGCAGCAGCTTGTCGCCGTCGAAGATCTCGATCTTCACGACGTCGCCTTCCTTCGGCTTCTCCTTCAGCCAGTAATAGAGAAGCGCTCCCGCCGGCATGTTCTCTCCCTCGGGCACCGGCGTCGCGTCTTCGCTGCGGCTCTCGATCTGCATCCGGACGGCCGGCCGCGGCGGAAAGAGGTAGACGGTCGACTGCGCCACGTCGTCCTTCCACTGACGGAGCGGCGTCAGGTCGTCCAGGATCCAGAACGACCGGCCCTGCGTCGCGACGACGAGGTCGCCGTTCTTGACCGTGAGATCCGTGATCGGCGTGACCGGCAGGTTCCGCTGGAAGGGCTGCCAGCTCGCCCCGTCGTCGAACGAGATGTAAAGGCCCGTCTCGGTGCCCGCGTACAGCAGACCTTTGCGGACCGGGTCGGCGCGCACGACGCGCGTGAACGCATTGTCGGGGATGCCGTTGACGATCTTGCTCCACGTCTTCCCGAAGTCGGTCGTCTTGTAGAGGTAGGGGCGGAAGTCGTCGAACTTGTACATCGTCGCCGCGACGTAGGCGCCGCCGGCCTCGTAGGGCGAGGCGTCGATCGCATTGATCTGGATCCACTCGGGGATGCCCTTCGGCGTCACGTTCTGCCACGTCTTCGTATCGTCGCGCGTCACGTGGATGAGCCCGTCGTCCGATCCCGCCCAGAGGATCCCCTTCTCGAGCGGCGACTCCGACAGCGCGAAGATCGTGTCGTAGACCTCGACACCGGTGACGTCGTAGCTGATCGGTCCGCCGGACTTGCCCTGCTTCGAGAGGTCGTTGCGCGTCAGATCCGGTGAGACCTCCTGCCACGTCTCGCCCTCATCGGTCGTGCGCAGCAGGATCTGCGACGCGTGGTACAGCACCTTCGGGTCGTGCCGCGAAAGGAGAATCGGCGCGTTCCACTGGAAGCGGTACTTGAGATCCTTCGTCGCGTGGCCGTCCCCGAGCTGCGGCCAGGCCATGATGTTGCGCTCCTGCCGCGTCCGGTGGTCGTAACGCGTGATCTGGCCGCCGTACTCGCCGGCGTAGACGACGTCCGGGTCCTTGTAGTTGGGCGCCATCCAGCCGCTCTCCCCGCCTCCGGCCGCGTGCCACTCGTCGTTGGAGATCCCCGAGCCCGGGACCGTGGACGGGATACAGACGTTCGAGTTGTCCTGCTGCGAGCCGTAAACCCAATAGGGGAAACGGTCGTCCGTCGCGACGCGATAGAACTGGGCGGTCGGCTGGTTGTTCTGCGTGGACCACGTGCGACCGCCGTTGAACGAGACGGTCGCGCCGCCGTCGTCGCCGAGGATCATGCGCTTCGGGTCGTCGGGATCGATCCAGAGGTCGTGACAGTCGCCGTGCAGAACCGATACGGCCTCGAAGGTCTTGCCGCCGTCGGTCGAGTGGTGAAGCTCGACGTTCGGGAGGTACACGGCGTCGGCGTTCTTCGTGTCCGGAACGACCCACGTGTAATACCAGGCGCGCTCGCGGATCTTGTGCTCGTCGTTGACGTGCGTCCATTTTTCGCCGTAATCGTCCGAGAGATAGAGGCCGCCCTTCTTCTTCGCCTCGACCATCGCCCAGACGCGCCCCGGCCGAACCGGCGACGCCGCGACGCCCACGCGCCCCCACGTCTCCTCGGGCAGGCCCTCGGTGAGCTTCTTCCACGTCTCGCCGCCGTCCGCCGACTTGAAGAGCGAGCTGCCCGGGCCGCCGCTCACGAGATCCCAGGGCTTCCGGATCACCTGCCAGAACGCGGCATACAGGATCCGCGGGTTGTTCGGATCCATCGAGAGGTCGGAGGCGCCCGTCTTGTCGTCGACGCCGAGGACCTTCTTCCACGTCCTGCCGCCGTCCTCGGACCGATAGATGCCGCGCTCGGCGTTCGGTCCCCAGGCGTGGCCCTGCGCCGCGACGTACACGAGGTCCGGGTTCTTCGGATGGACGCGAATGCGCGCGATCTGACGCGTATCGGAGAGCCCCACGTTTTTCCAGCTTCGGCCGCCGTCGGTGGACTTGTACACGCCGTCGCCGTGGGAAAGGTTCCCGCGGATCGGCGACTCGCCCATCCCCACGTAGATCACGTTCGGATCGGATTCGGAGACGGCGATCGCGCCGACCGAGCCCGTCTTGAAGTCCTTGTCCGAGAGCACCTCCCAGTTCGAGCCGCCATCGGTCGTCTTCCAGACGCCGCCGCCGGCGGCGCCGAAGTAGAAGACGTTCGGCTGGCGGCGCACTCCGGTCACCGCCGCGGATCGCCCCCCGCGGAACGGTCCGATCACGCGGAAGCGAATTCCCTCGAAACGATCGGAGAGCGTCGCCGGCTTCTTCGCGTCCGGAGGCGCGGGCACAGGCGTCGGAGCCGCCGCGCTCTGTCCGCCGGCCGCGGCCGCCAGAGCCAGTCCGATCGATGCCGCGCCGAGAAGCGTCCGCAGGGGTTTCACGTTGTTTCTCCTTCTGTTTTCGCCGCGGCCCGGCCGCGCTTTCAGGGCGCGAACACGAGCGCGATCGTTTGCACCTGATTCCGGTTGAGCTTCCCGCCGGCCTCGGCGCCCAGGGGAACGAGCGCCACCTTCGCTCCCGCCGAACCGTTCACCTCGACCGCGAATTTCAGATCGATGGAAACCTCGCTCATCACGAAGGCCGGGGTGCCGGAGGACGCCTTCGCCGCGCCGACCTTCGCCGCCTGGATCGCCCGGGCGAGCGCTTGCTCGAGCTCCGGCGTCGGCAGGACGCCCTTCGGCGGGCGCTCCGGCGGCTTCATCTTGAGCTCGAGCGTCGAGGCGGTCTCCGCGGTGTAATGCGATCCGAGCGAAAAGACGTAGATTGCGATCTCGCCGCCGACCGACCGGCTCGCCTCCGTCTGGAGCTTCACCGTCACGCTCTTGAGCGGCGGGAATCCCGGGACCTCCCGCGTCTGCGACTCCGCGAGCGCCTCCTGGATGGCGCCGACGACGGCCTCGAGCGCCGCGCCTTCCGGAGGCGCTGCGGCGGGCGGCGCGCTCGCGGCGCAGCCGAGGGCGAGGGCGGCCGTCGTGAGAATCGTGAGACCGACTCGCGCGGCGCGGAGCATCGACGAAGCGCCAGCCTAGCACGGCGTGCGCCCCGCTATACTGAGGCGTGACGACGCGCCGCGGCTTCGCCATCTTCGCCTCGCTCCTTTTCGCGGCGGTTTCCGTCGCGGATTCCGCCCGTCCGGCCGCGACGGCCGACGACTCGAGGTTCGATCCGCAGGTTCGGGAAGGGCTTCAGCTTCTCGCCCAGCAGCAATACGACGACGCCCGCGACGTCTTCCGCGCCGCCGACAAGGACGCGGGCGGACGGTGCTTCCGCTGTCTCGAGGGGCTCGCCGCCGCCGAGCTGCGCCGGGGCGACGCCGACGCGGCCGCCGCCGCGGCCCGCGCCGCGTCCAAGATCGCGCGGACGGCGGACGAGTCGGGACGCGCCGAGAACCAGCTCGGCCTCGCGCTCGCGTCCAAGGCCGGGAAAGACACGGCCGCGCTCGGGCCGGCGGAGGCCGCATACAAGAGAGCGGTGCAGGTCTCCGGCAGCTCGCTCAACGCCGCGCGGTACAACCTCGCCATCGTCCTCCTGCGCGAGGGAAAGAAGGCGGAGGGCCTGCAGACTCTCGACGACTTCCTCGCGAAGGAGCCGGAGGGCAGTCCCCGCGCCGCGCAGGCGCGCACGCTCCGCCGCTTGCCCCACCGCGCCGGCGACCTCCTCGCGCCGGATTTCGACGTCCCGACGCTCGCGGGAGGGAAGCTCTCGCTCAAGGACCTCTCCGGAAAAGTCGTCCTCGTCGACTTCTGGGCCACCTGGTGCGGCCCCTGCCGAATGGCGCTTCCGGAGCTCCAGTCCCTGCGCAAGGAGATGGCGGGCCAGCCGTTCGAGATCTTCTCGGTCAGCGCGGATCGGGAGCTCTCGACGCTGCGCGAATTCGTCGCGAAGAACGGCATGACGTGGCCGCAGACGTGGGACGCGCGAGGCGAGCTCGCGCACGCTTTCTCGATTCCCGCGTACCCGAGCTACTACCTGCTCGATCCCGAGGGCGCGGTCGTGTACAGCGCGCACGGCTGGTCGCCGCGGTCCGGCGAGGAGATCGCCGCGGAAGCGCGCAAGGCCGTGAAGGCGGCGAAGGCGGGAAAGAAGCCCAGCGCCTGAGAGCTCGCGAGACGCGCCCTAGTCTTTCGGCGGCGCGCTCGGCGTGCCGACGTCCACGACCCACTTCCACGCGCCGTCCTTCTGCTTCTTCCACACCGAGCAGTATTTTCCGTAGCGCGTGACGAACCGTCCGTCCGGCCCCGGGCCGCGCGACTCGTACGTCCCGATCGTGTACCCGAGATCGCCGGACTGCGAGACCTCGGCCTTGACCGGCTTCCAGACGAGCGTCGCGCCCTTGGGATAGTCGGAGAACTGATCCTTCACGCCGTCCAGCCCGGTCACGGCGTCCTCGCCCGCCGGGAGCATCGTCGCGTTCTCGTCGGCGTAACGCAGGAACGCTTCCCCCACCCCGATCTTCTGGGCGGCGTCGGAGAACTCCCGGTCCGTTCGCAGCAGATCCGCTTTCTCCGCCTCGGCATCGGCGGCGCGCACCGCCGGGACCGCCGCGAACGCCATCGCGAGCGCCAGCGCCGAAACGAATCTCATGGGGTCACCCTCCGTTTCCTCGAATCGCCGACCGACTTCGGGCGCTATGGTAGCTTCGACGTCCCTCGAGAGGTCCGCTCTTGTCGACCGTCGCGATCTTCGGATTCGGCCGAATCGGCCGCAACCTCTTTCGAATCCTGCAGAGCCGGCGCGACATTCGCGTCGGGGCGATCGCGGATCCCGCCGACCCGGAAGCGCTCGCGTATCTGCTTCGCTTCGATACGCTGCTCGGCCGATTTCCCGAACCGGTCACCCTGCGGGACGGCGCGCTCGAGGCCGGAACGCGCCGGGTCGAGCTCTTGACCGGAGACGCGGCCAACCGGATGCCCTGGCGCGATCTCGGCGTGCATACGGTCCTCGAAGCGACGTCGCGGAGCCGCTCCCGCGCGGAGCTGGCGCGTCACCTGGACGCCGGGGCCCGGCGCGTCATCTCGCTCGCGCCGCCCGCCGACGCCGCGGACCTGCTCGCCGTGCCGGGGCTGACCGAGGACCACATCCATCCGGATCAACGCGTCGTCTCGAACGCCTCTTCCACGGTGCACGCCGCGGCGCCGGTCCTTGCCGTCCTTCAGAGGGAGTTCGGCATCCGGCGAGCCATGTTCACGATCGTGCACTCCTACACGAGCCAGAACCGCCTCGCCGACGTCCCCGCCGAGGACAAGCGCCGCGGCCGCGCCGCCGCCGAAAACATCATCCCGCAGGAATCGCGCTCCCCGGCCATGCTCGGTGCGGTGCTGCCCGAGCTCTCCGGAAAGATATCGGGCAATGCGATGAACGTCCCCGTGGCGAACGGATCGGTCGTGGATCTCGTGTGCTGGCACGAGAAGCCGGTCACGCCGGCGGCCGTCAACGACGCTCTCCGAAACGCCGCCGCGGAGGAGCGCTGGCGGCGCATCCTCCAGTACGAACGGGAACCCATCGTCTCCTCCGACGTCGCGCACTCGACCTATTCGAGCGTCTTCGACTCGCTCGCGACCCAGTCGCTCGCCGGCCGCGTCTCGAAGACGCTCTCGTGGTTCGACTCGGGATACGGATACGCGCATCGCGCCGTCGAGCTCCTCGATCTCTACGCGGCTCGCGAAGGAGTCGCGTGATTCGCGTGGGCATCAACGGGTTCGGCCGCATCGGCCGGACCGTCTTCCGGATCCTCTCCGACCGGCCCGACGTCGAGGTCGTCGCGATCAACGACCTCTACGACAACGACCAGCTCGCCTACCTCCTGAGTTTCGACAGCGTCATGGGGCCGTTCGACAAGACCGTGACGACCGACGCCGACTCCATGACGGTCGGCGGGCGGCGCGTCCGGATGACCGAGGAGCGGGACCCGGCGAAGATCGGCTGGGGAGCGCTCGGCGCCGACATCGTCATCGAAGCGACCGGCGCGCTGCGCACACGCGCCCGGCTCGAGGGTCATCTGGCCGCAGGAGCGAGGCGTGTGATCCTGACCGTGCCTCCCAAGGACGAGATCGACGCCATGATCGTCATCGGAGTCAACGACGACGCGCTCTCCCCCGCGCATCGCATTGTTTCGAACGCGTCCTGCACGACGAACTGCCTCGCTCCGATCGCGAAGATTCTCGACGAGCGTTTCGGACTCGAGGAGGGATTCATGACGACGGTGCACGCCTATACCAACGATCAGCGCCTCGCCGACGTTCCGCACAAGGACCTGCGCCGGAGCCGCGCCGCCGCGGCCAACATCATTCCCACGACGACGGGCGCGGCTCGCGCCGTCGGGAAGGTCCTCCCGCGCCTCGAAGGCCGGCTCGATGGGATCGCGATGCGCGTGCCCGTCCCGGACGGTTCGGTCGTCGATCTCTCCTGCCGGGTCACCCGTCCGGCGACGTCCGCCCGGGTCAACGAGGCCGTGCGCGAGGCGGCCGCGGGGGCGATGCGCGGGATCGTCGAATACAGCGAGGTGCCGCTCGTCTCGACAGACATCATCGGCAACTCCCGATCCGCAATCTTCGATGCCCTCTCGACCGCCGCCTCCGGAGACGGCTACGTCAAGGTCGTCGCGTGGTACGACAACGAATGGGGCTATTCGAACCGGGTCGTCGACCTGATGGACCGGCTGGCCCGGCTCGACCCGACGCCCGCCGCCGGAGTTAAGCTCCCGGCATGAGGCGGGCCGCCGGGCTCCTCGCGGTCGCCTCGGCGATCGCGGCCGCGTCGGCCGGAAGCCCGGGGCAGTCTCCCGCGCCCGGCCCGCCGCCCGCGTCCGATACTGTGCGCACCATGAACGACGCCGCGGAACGCTACGTCCGCCTCGTGCTCGCCGTCGGCCAGCACGACAAGGACTACGTCGACGCCTTCTACGGCCCGGAGGAGTGGCGCAAACAGGCCGAAGCGCAGAGGCGGCCGCTGCCGCAGATCCGCGCCGAGTCGGCGGCGCTCGCCGTCCGGATCGGCCGGCTGTCCGACGGCACGGACGAAATGAGCCGCCTCCGGCGGCGTTTTCTCCGCCGGCAGCTCGAGGCACTGACGGCGCGCGCCGACATCCTCTCGGGCCGAAAGATGTCCTTCGACGAGGAGTCCCGCGCGCTCTACGACGCCGTGGCTCCGGTCAACACGGAAGAACACTTCCGGAAGCTGCGCGCGCGGCTCGAGGCGGAGCTTCCCGGCTCGGGATCGCTCATCGACCGCTACGACGCGTTCCGCAAGGCGTTCGTCGTCCCGCGCGAAAAGCTCGACGCGGTTTTTCAGGCCGCGATCGCGGAGGCCCGGTCCCGGACGAAAAAGCACATGCCGCTGCCCGAGGGAGAGTCCTTCGTCGTCGAGTACGTGAAGGACAAGACCTGGAGCGGCTACAACTGGTATCAGGGCGGCTACCGCAGCCTGATCCAGGTCAACACCGATCTGCCCGTGTACATCGACCGCGCGGTCGATCTCGCCTGCCACGAGGGCTACCCGGGCCACCACGTCTACAACGTTCTCCTCGAGAAGAATCTCGTGCGCGAACGCGGCTGGATCGAGTTCGAGATCTATCCCCTTTTCTCGCCCGAGTCGCTGATCGCGGAAGGCAGCGCGAATTACGGCATCGAGGTGGCGTTCCCCGGAGCGGAGCGCCTCGCGTTCGAGAAGGCGGCGCTCTACCCGCTCGCCGGCCTCGATCCGTCCCGCGCCGAGCGCTACGATCGCGTCCGCGATCTCGCGCAGGCGCTCTCCTACGCCGGCAACGAGGCGGCGCGGCGGTACCTGAACGGCGAGATCGACGCGAAGGCGGCCGCCGCCTGGCTGACGGAGTACGGGCTCATGTCGCCGCCGCGCGCCGAGCAGCGCGTGCGGTTCATCGACCAGTACCGCAGCTACGTCATCAACTACAACGTCGGCAAGGATCTCGTCGCCCGCTGGGTCGAGGAGCAGGGCGGAACGGCGAGCCGGCCGGAGAAGCGCTGGGAGGTCTTCGAGCGGCTGCTCTCGACGCCGCGTCTGCCGTCCGATCTCGCGCCGGCCGCCGCGGCGAAGTCCTGACGCGCCGTGCCGGAGACGTCGTCCCTCTCGACGATCGCGCTGCTCGGCCTTCTCGCTGGCTCCTCGCTCGCCTCGGGCCTGCGGCTCTACGCGACGATCGCCGTCCTGGGCTTCCTCGGCCGCATGGGGGCGCTGGCGCTGCCCGGCGAGCTCTCGGTGCTCGCGAACACCTGGGTCATCGTGACGGCGGGCCTTCTCTATCTCGTCGAGTTCTTCGCCGACAAGATTCCTTACCTCGACTCGATCTGGGACGCCGTGCACACGTTCGTGCGCGTGCCGGCCTCGGCGCTTCTCGCGTGGGCGGCCACGGCGCACGCGCCGGACTCGCTGCGCGTCATCGCGGCGCTCCTCTGCGGCGGCGTCACCCTCTCGGCGCACGGTCTGAAGTCGACGGCGCGCGTCGCGATCAACACGAGCCCGGAGCCCGCGAGCAACTGGGCCGCTTCCCTCGCCGAGGACGGAACGGTCGCGGTGCTCCTGTGGCTCGCGGTGGCGCATCCGCTCGCGGCGCTCGCGGCCGCCGCGGCCGTCGTCCTGCTCGCCGTACTCGCCTTCTCATGGATCCGGCGGCTGCTGCGCCGCCTGGCGGGCGCCGAGCGGCCGGCGGCGGCCTAAGCCCTCTCGATCACTTCGGGTTCGGCGCCGGACGGATCGGCACGAACTTCTCGCACGCGCGCACCGGCTGCGGCGGATACCGTTTGAAGATCGGACAGTAGAGAAACGTCGAGCCGCGGTCGTTCGTCACGTATCGGACGGGAGCCGCGCAGTCGTGGCAGAGGCTGTCGGGAAAGAGGCGCTCGCGGAGCTTCGGATCCGGCGGACGCTCCTCCCGGCGCGGCACGGGGCGTATTATCCCCGCCGGCGCGCATGAACGAGCTCGAGACGCGGGCGGCTCTCACGCACTTCTACGACGCGCTCGCCCGCCGCGACGGCGCCGCCATGGCCGCGCGCTACGCGCCGGACGCGACGTTCGAGGACCCGGTCTTCCGGCTCCACGGCGATCAGATCGGCCGCATGTGGACCGGCCTTCTGTCCCGCGCCCGGGAATTCGGCGTGTCCTACACGATCGCGGACGTCGCGGCGGGTTCCGGCGTCGTCGAGGTGACCGCCCGATATCTCTTCGCAGGACGGCGGCCGGTCGTCAACGTCATCGTGTCGGAAATCTCTTTCGACGGGGATCGGATCGCGCGGCACGTGGACCGGTTCGACTTTCCCCGCTGGGCGGCCCAGGCGCTCGGTCCGGCGGGCCGGCTCTTCGGCCGCTTCGAGTGGTTTCGCCGATCCGTCTCGCGGCGCGCGCGGCGCAGGCTCGGGCTCCCGCCGCCCCGCCCGACCGTATAATCCGCGCGCTTCGGTTCCGATTCGATTCACGAGGAGAACTGATGACCAAACGCCTCTTCGCCGTCTTCGCCCTGCTCGCGCTCGCTCTCGCTTCGACTCCCGCCGCCGCCCAGGCGCGCCGATCGCCGACTCCCGCGTCTCCGGAGGGCGCGGCGCCGGAGAAGGGCAAGGAGAAGGAAAAGGAGAAGAAGGAAGAGGAGAAGCCGCCCTCGGTCACGCACCACACGATGACGCTCGCCGGCAAGCCCTTCGCCTACACCGCGACGGCCGGTTACATGCCGATGAGGGACGAGAACGGCAAGCTCAAGGCGAACATCTTCTACGTCGCCTACACGAAGGACGGCGTGTCGAAGGAGCGTCCGATCACCTACGCCTTCAACGGCGGTCCGGGATCCTCGTCCGTCTGGCTGCACCTCGGGGCGATCGGCCCGAAGCGCGTCCTCCTGACCGACGAGGGCTGGGCGCCGCCTCCGCCCTATCGCCTCGTGGACAACGAGCAGACGTGGCTCGCGTTCACGGACGTCGTCTTCATCGATCCGGTGACGACCGGCTTCTCGCGGCCGGCCGAGGGCGAGAAACCGGAACAGTTCCACGGCCTGGAGGAGGACCTGCAGTCCGTCGGGGACTTCATCCGGCTTTGGACCACGCGCAACGGCCGCTGGGCTTCGCCGAAATTCCTGGCGGGCGAAAGCTACGGGACGACGCGCGCGGCGGGGCTGTCCGGCTACCTCCAGAACCGCCACGGCATGTACCTGAACGGCATCGTCCTGATGTCGACCATCCTGAACTTCCAGACGGCGCGGTTCGACGTCGGCAACGATCTGCCCTATGTCCTCTTCCTGCCGAGCTACACCGCGGCGGCCTGGTACCACAAGAAGCTGCCGTCGGATCTTGCGGCGAGCCTGCCGAAAGCGCTCGAGGAGTCGGAGAAGTTCGCGGCGGGGGCCTACACGCTCGCGCTCGGGAAGGGAGCGGATCTGCCCGCGCCGGAGCGGCAACAGACGGTGCAGGAGCTGGCGCGCCTGACCGGCCTCTCGGCGGAGTACGTGGACGAGCACGACCTGCGGCTGGCGCTCCAGGATTTCAACCGCGAGCTCTTGCGAAAGGAGCGGCGCGTCGTCGGGCGGCTCGACGGGCGTTTCTCCGCGCCGGAGCGCGGCGGCGACGGCATCTCCTCCGACCCGAGCTACGCGGCGATCTACGGGCCCTTCACGGCGATGCTGAACGACTACGTCGAGTCGGAGCTCAAGTACGAGAACGATCTGCCGTACGAGATCCTGACCGATCGCGTGCGGCCGTGGAGTTACGCGACCTACGAGAATCGCTACGTCAACGTCGCCGAGCGCCTGCGCGGCGCCATGACGCAGAATCCCGCGTTGAAGGTCCTCGTCGCGGCGGGCTACTACGACTTCGCGACGCCGTACTTCGCCGCGCAGTACACGTTCGAGCACATGGGGCTCGACCCGTCGCTCCAGAAGAACATCCGCATCGAGCACTTCGAGGCCGGCCACATGATGTACATCCACAAGCCGTCCCTCGAAAAGCTCACGAAGGACGTGGCGGCGTTCTATGGAGCGGCGGTCGGCGGGAAGTAGGGGCGGTCCGAGGCGGCTCGCGGGTTAACTGATCAATTTCGCGATCGTGAACGCGGCCGCGGCGGCGATGCCGCCGACCAGGGCCGTCTGCCAGGCGCTCCTCCACGGCTTCTTCACGGTGAAGCTTCCCTTGACGTAGCCGAAGACCATCAGCGCCAGCACCGTCAGAACGACGGAGCCGACGAGCGCCGTCCGCATCGGGTGGAGAAAGAAGTACGGCGCGAGGGGAATCAAGCCGCCGAAGACGTAGGACAGCGCGATCGTCAGCGCGCTCGAGCGCGCGCGCCGCGGGTCCGGCTTCTCGAGCCCGAGCTCGAAGCGCATCATGAAATCGACCCACCGCTTGCGATCCTGCCGCAGGGCGTGCGCCGCCTCGACGGCGCTCTTGTGCGGCAGCCCGTACTCCTCGAAGACCTCCACGACCTCGCGCGTTTCCTCGGCCGGCATCTCGACCGTCTCGCGGTTCTCGCGCGCGAGCTCCGAGGCGTAGTGCTCGGCGTCGGTGCGCGCCGCGAGGTACCCGCCGAGGCCCATGGCGATCGACCCGGCGGCGATCTCCGCGAATCCCGCCGTGATGACGACGCGCGTCGAGTCCACCGCCCCCGAGAGCCCCGCCGCGAGGGCGAAGGGAACGGTCAGACCGTCGGACATCCCGATCACGATGTCCCGGATCCTCTCCGAGGCGGTGAAGTGCTTCTCGACGTGCGGCGTCTGCGGCATGAGAGCCTGCTAGTTGACCGTCTCGTCCTCGCTCTCGTCGTCTCCCGACGGCGAGGCCGAAGCGTGGTGATGCACCATGCGCCAGGCGCCGCCGCGGCGGAGAAAGACATTGGTCGCCTGCATCCGCGCGGCGGCCTCCTCCTCCGCGAGGCCGAAAGGCCGCAGCACCTCGACGCAAACGACCCAGGCGAGATCGCCGAGGATCGCGATGCGGACATCCTCGCAGCCGACCGTCCAGGCGCGCGAGTTCGCGAAGATGTTCTCCCACGACCGCCGCACCTCGGGCCAGCCGTCGAGACGGTGCCAGCCGGGATGCACGCAGGTCACCGGATCCTCGTGCGACCAGATCGCCTCCATGCGCGGCAGATTGCGCGCCTGCAGCGCAGAGTAGAACGCGAGGTTCGCCGCGGCGACCGCCGCTTCCTCGGGGGACGGCATGCGTGCGCCGGATTCTATCCGGCGCTCGGCGAGTTGCGGGCGCCGCGCGGGAAACGATCGAGGTCCACGTTGCCGCCCGACACCAGCGCGACGACGGCGGAGCCGGCGGGCGCGCGCGTTTTCCCGAAGAGGAGCGCCGCCGTCGCGGCCGCGCCGCCGCCTTCGACGTAGAGCTTCGCGCGAGTCGCGAGGAGCGTCATCGCCTCGAGGATCTCCTCCTCGGAGACGCTCACGACCTCGTCCACCGCCTGCTTCGCGATCTCGAGCGGCAGCGCTCCGACGAACGGCGGCGTCAGGCCGTCGGCGACGGTGCCGGCCGGCCGCGGCGCGGGAACCGGCTTTCCGGCGGCGAGCGCCGGCGCGAGCCCGGGCCCGGCGGCCAGCTCCACCGCGACGATGCGCGCGGACGGCCGCAGCTGACGGACCGCGGACGCGACGCCGCCGAGAAGCCCTCCGCCGCCGACCGGCACGACGACGGTCGCGGCTTCGGGCAGGTCTTCCGCGATCTCGAGACCGGCGGTCCCCGCTCCGGCGAGCACCACGGGGTCGTCGAAAGGATGCACGAAAGTCAGGCCGCGGGCCTGCCGGATCTCGTTCAGCTTGTCGAAGAGCGTCGGGCGGTCGGCGTGGAAGACGATCTCGGCGCCGTAGCCGCGCACGGCCTCGATCTTCGAGCGCGGCGCGTCGTTCGGCATGACGACGGTCGCGGCGGCGCCCGCCGTCCGCGCCGCCCAGGCCACGGCCTGCGCGTGATTGCCGGCCGAGACCGTGACGAGCCCGCGCGCCCGCTCCTCCGGCGCGAGCGACAGGGTCTTGTTCAGCGCCCCGCGCGGCTTGAAGGACCCCGTCTTCTGGAAGCTCTCGCATTTGAGGAAGAGGCGGATGCCGCCCGCCATCGCGCCGAGCGACGCCGAGGAGAAGATCGGCGTGCGATGGACATGACCGCCGATGCGGGAGGCCGCGGCGCGAATTTCGGAAATCGGAATCATCGCGGGCCGCGAGCTTATCGAAGGTGCCGGCGGATAATCCTCCGAGAGGAGGTAGAGAGATGTTCCCGATCCGCCGCCGCGTGGTCTGTCTCGCCCTCGCCGTCTCGAGCCTCGCCCTCTCGGCCGCCGCGCCCGCCCCGCCGCCGGCCGCCGGGACCGATACCGGCAAGAAAATCGCGCGCATCTGGCGCGGCCGCACCCTCGCCGCCAAAGCCGACGAGTACGAGGCGTACCTCTTCGCGTCGGGAATCACGAAAGTCCGGGAGACGCCCGGCAACCTCGGCGTGACCGTTCTGCGGCGCGCCGACGGCGACCAGACGGAGTTCCTCGTCCTCTCGATCTGGAAGTCGCTCGACGCGGTCAAGCGGTTCGCCGGCGCCGACTACGAGAAGGCCGTCATCCTGGATCGCGACCGCGAGTACCTCGTCGAGGTCGAGCCCACGGTGCGGCACTACACGGTGGAGAAGGAGGAGCGGAATCCGTAGGGGCGGCCCTTGAGGCCGCCCGGAATCGCCGTCAGCGCGCCGCCGTCCGTCTCTTCGCCTTGATCAACACCGCGATCTCGTCGTTTCGGGGGTTCACGAAATCCAGGCGGATCCGGCCGTCGGCCGTCGTCGAGACGCGCGCCGGCACGGCGGAGGCCGTCAGGTACCACCCGGCCGGCAACACGACCGCGTTGCGCGGCCGGCCGAAGCTGCGGTCGAAGACGAGCTCGTCGCCCTCGAGGCGGTAGCTCTTCTCGTCCGTGTAGGTCTCCGAGATCCGCAGCCGCACCGAGTGCCCCGGCGTCACGGCCGGATACCGGATTACGACGACTTCGGACTCCGGCGTCACCGCTTCGCCGACGTCGAGCCCCGCCTTCGTGATCTCGTCGCCGCGAAGCGTCTGCGCCGCGAGCTTCTCGCCCGTGTCGAGGATCATGGCCGACGGATTCGAGGCGCGGCTGCCCTTGCGCACGACGTTCAGGTATTTGTCGGCGCCGGGCTTCGATTCCGTGTAGTCGTGGTACAGGTCGAAGGAATGGGTCTCCGGCTGCTGGAGGAAATAGACGATGTCGCGGTCCTGGTGCGCGCGCTCGTCGAGCCGCTCGTCGGGAGCCGGCGCCGGCGTCTGCCCGGCGACGATCGACGCGAGCGCGAGCGCCATGGCGCCGCCCGCCGACAGAAGAGTCCTTCTCACGACGGCAACTTCCGCGCCCGGATCGTGAGCGGCGCTTCCGCCGGGCCCGCGTTCATGAAGCTGATGAAGATCCGCCCGCTGGCGTCGGTCAGCACCTGCGACGGCACGTTGCAGGACACGAGCTCGTAGCCGGCGGGCAGGACGACGCTGTTTCGCGGGATGCCGAGGCTGCGGGTGAAGACGATCTCGCCGCCGGCGCCGCTTGGATCCGCAAAGTAGCTCTTGGGATCCTTGTACGTCTTCTCGATCAACAGCCGCACCTGGCCGCCGCCGGACGGGACGGGCCGCGGCAGGTGCACGCGGATGTAGTCGGTTCCCTCTTCGGCGTCGGCGAGCCCCGAGCGCCGCGCCTCCTCCGGCGAGACGACCTCGAAGCGCAGATCCTCCCCCGTCATCCGGTCGGTCACTCGCTCGCCGCTCGCGACGCTCCCCTTGCGGATCGGGTTGAAGTACGCGGTCGCGCCGGGCGCGACGGCCGTGACCTCGTAGAGGATGTGGAACTGGGACGTCTCCGGCGCGAGGAGCTCGTAGCGCGTGTATTCGTCGGCCTCGACGGGGGGCCCCGGATTCGCGGAGGACGGCGAGGACGACGCCGGGCGCGCGGGCGCCGGCGCGGGCGTCGTCGAGGCGCACCCGATCGCCAGCAGGACCGCGGGGATCGTCAGCCGTCGCATGAGCGCCCCGCGAGTATATCGGCGCGCATAGAATCGCGCCGATCTCGATGAAACCCTCGCTCGCGGCCGCTCTCGCGTTTCTGCCGCTCGCGGCCGCCGGCCAGCAGGAGCCCACGCAGGCGAAACCGCGGATCGAGACGATGAGACCGGAGATCGTCGGCCAGCATGGCGTCGTGGCGGCCGGACGCCACTACACGGTCGAGGCCGGCATGCGCATCCTCCACGCCGGCGGAAACGCCGTGGACGCGGGCGTCGCGTCCGTCTTCGCCGCCTCGGTCGTCGAGATCTCGCACTTCGGATTCGGAGGCGAGTGCCCGACCATGATCGCCGACGCGAAGACGAAGAGAGTCGTCGTGATCAACGGCCAGGGACCCGCGCCGAAGGCCGCCACGCGCGCGCTCTTCCAGGCGAAGGGAATGGTGGACGGGAACGGCCCGCTCGGCGCGACGATCCCGGCCGTCATGGACACGATGGCGATCGCGCTCGCGGAGTTCGGGACGATGCGGCTCGAGCAGGTCATGGCGCCCGCGATCGAGCTCGCCGACGGCTTCCCGATGTACGCATTCCTCCACGACCTCATGGTCAAGGAGCGCGCCGCGACCGAGAAGTGGGAGTGGTCGAAGAGGACCTACTACCCCGGCGGCCGCGTGACGGAGGTGGGCGAGATCTTCCGGCAGCCGAATCTCGCGAAGACGCTGCGCGCCATCGTGGACGCCGAGCGGCGGGAGTTCGAGAAGACGCACGACCGGAAACGGGCGATCGCCGCCGGACGCGACGCCTTCTACACCGGCGACATCGCGCGGCGGATCGTGGCGGCCGACCGGGAGGCGGGCGGCGTCTTCGCCTACGAGGACCTCGCGGGATACCACGGCCGCGTCGAGGAGCCGGTCACGACCTCGTTCCGCGGATACGACGTCTTCAAGGCGGGCCCGTGGGACCAGGGCCCGGTGCTCCTCCAGACGCTGAATCTGCTCGACGGCGCGGATCTCGAAGCGATGGGGCAGGCGTCGCCCGACTACGTCCACACCGTGCACGAGGCGATCAAGCTCGCCTACGCCGACCGCAACGCCTACTACGGAGATCCCGACTTCGTGAAGGTGCCGATCCGCGGCCTCCTCTCGAAGGAGTACGCGGCGTCCCGGCGACCGCTCATCGGTCCCGCGGCCTCGCTTGCGCACCGCCCCGGCGACCCCTTTGCCTTCGACCCGGGCGTTCCGCGGCCCCCCATCGCCTACGTCCCACACGCGCAACCCGCCGCCGAAGCGAAGAACAAGATCGGCGACACGACGGCCGTGGACGTCGCCGACGCGGAAGGCAACCTCTTCTCCTCGACGCCGAGCTCGGGCTGGATCCTGGGCGGCGCGTTCCTCGCGGGCGACACCGGAGTCCCGCTCTCGAACCGCATGCAGATCTTCGACCTCGACCCGGCGAGCCCGAACGCGCTCGTCGGCGGCAAGCGGCCGCGCACGACGTTGACTCCGACGATCGTGCTGAAGGACGGCACGCCGTTCCTCGCGATCTCGACGCCGGGCGGCGACAGCCAGGACCAGCAGATCCTGAACGTCCTCCTGAACCTCCTCGTCTTCCGCATGAGCCTGCAGGCGGCGATCGAGGCGCCGCGATTCAACTCGCTCCACCCTTTCTCGTCTTTCGAGGAGCACCGCAGCGAGCCCGGCGTCCTCCAGATCGAGAGCCGCTTCCCCGCGGCGACGCTCGAGGAGCTCAAGCGCCGCGGGCACATCCTGCGCGTTCTCGAGCCTTACGGGATGGCCACCGGCGTCGTCGCGGCAGGGGTGGATCCGCGGACGGGAACGCTGCGCGGCGGCGCGGACGTGCGGCGCGAGCGCTACGTCTTCGGCTGGTGAGCTTGGCGTCGAACGCCCGCGCCCTCGCGATCGACGAACTCCTTCCGGGCGACTGGGAGGACGTCCGGCGCATCTTCCTCGAGGGGGTCGCGACGGGGAACGCGACGTTCGAAACGCGGGCGCCGTCGTGGGAACGGTGGGACGCCGATCATCTCGCGAAGCCGCGGCTCGCCGCGCGCGAAGGGAACGAAAGGCGTCTCGTGGGCTGGGCGGTCCTGTCGCCGTTTTCGTCGCGGGCGGTGTACGCGGGTGTCGCCGAGGTGAGCGTGTACGTGGCCGCGGCCGCCCGCGGGCGCGGCGTCGGCAAGTCATTACTTGCGGAGCTCGTCGCGCGCTCCGAGGCGGAGGGCCTCTGGACCCTCCAGGCCGGGATCTTTCCGGAGAACGAGGCCTCGATCGCGCTCCACCGCGCGCAGGGTTTCCAGGTCGTCGGCATGCGGCGGCGCCTCGGATGCATGGCGGGCGTCTGGCGCGACGTGGTGCTGCTCGAGCGGCGGAGCGATACAGTCGGCGCAACGAAAGCCAAAGGGAGGATCGCATGACGGATCGCGGGAGCTCGGTCTCCGGCGTGAATCGCCGGGCGCTTTTCCGGTACGGCGCGGCGGGCGCCGCCGCTCTGACGCTGCCGCGCAGCGCCGCGCGGGCGATTCCGCCTTCGCCTCCGCCTCCGTCCGCTCCGCCGCCGGGCAATTCCTCGGCCTCGGCCGCGACCGCGGCCGACTTCGAGCTTTCGGAGCTCTCGATCGCGGATCTCCAGAAGCGCATGGCGTCGGGGCAGGACACGGCGCGGTCGCTGACGGAGAAGTACCTCGGCCGAATCGAGGCGCTCGACCGCCAGGGCCCGGGACTCCATTCGGTGCTCGAGACGAATCCGGACGCGCTCGCGATCGCGGAGGCCCTCGACGCCGAGCGCAAGGCCGGGAAGGTGCGCGGACCGCTCCACGGCGTCCCGATTCTGCTCAAGGACAACATCGGCACCGCTGACAAGATGACGACGACCGCCGGCTCGCTCGGCCTCGAGGGCAGCATCCCCGACGCCGACGCGCACGTCGCAAAGCGCCTGCGCGAGGCCGGCGCGATCCTCCTCGGAAAGGCGAACCTCTCGGAGTGGGCCAACTTCCGCTCGACGCACTCCTCTTCCGGCTGGAGCGGGCGCGGCGGGCAGTGCCGCAACCCGTACGCGCTCGATCGGAACCCCTCGGGCTCGAGCTCCGGCTCGGGCGCCGCCACGGCCGCGAATCTCTGCGCGGCCGCCGTCGGCTCCGAGACCGACGGATCGATCGTCTCGCCCTCGAACAACTGCGGCCTCGTCGGCTTCAAGCCGACGCTCGGCCTTCTCTCGCGCGCCGGCGTGATTCCCATCGCGCACAGCCAGGACACGGCCGGCCCGATGTGCCGCTCGGTCGCCGACGCGGCCGTTCTCCTCACCGCGATGGCCGGCGTCGATCCCGCGGACCCGGCCACGAAAGACGCCGGGTCGAAGATCGCCCGCGACTACACGGCCTTCCTCGATCCGAAGGGCCTCCAGGGCGCCCGGCTCGGCATCCCGCGCAAGGGCCTCTTCGGCCAGAGCCCCGCGGCCGACCGCATCGTCGAGGCGGCGATCGCGGAGATGAAACGTCAGGGGGCGGTGATCGTGGATCCGGTGGAGCTCTCGGGCGCCTCGGAGATCGGCGACGGCGAGTTCGAGGTGCTCCTCTACGAATTCAAGGCGGACCTGAACGCCTACCTCGCCGCGCTCGGGCCGCGCGCGAAGAACCGGAGCCTCAAGGACCTCATCGCCTTCAACGAGCAGAACCGCGACCGCGAGATGCCGTACTTCGCCCAGGAGATCTTCGAGAAGGCCGAGGGAAAGGGGCCGCTCACCGACAAGACATACCTCGACGCGCTCGAAAAGAATCTGCGCCTCTCCCGCAAGGAAGGCATCGACAAGACGATGGACGCGAACAAGCTCGACGCCCTCGTCGCGCCGACGAGCGGACCCGCGACGCTGATCGATCTCGTCAACGGCGACTACGGCGTGGGCGGCTCGTCGACGCTGCCGGCGGTGGCCGGATATCCCCACGTCACGCTGCCCGCGGGGTTCTTCCGCGGGCTCCCGGTCGGGATCTCCTTCTTCGGCCGCGCCTGGAGCGAGCCGGCGCTCTTCAAGATCGCCTACGCTTTCGAGCAGGCCACGAGGCAGCGGCGGACGCCGCGCTTCCTGCCGACGTCGGACCTGACCGGGGCGCCGGCGTGACGCGCGAATCGGCCGAGGCGTTTCCGCTCCGCGGCGATCCGCTCCGCCGCGCCGTAGCGGCCGCTCTCCCGAGGCTCCGCGGCCTGTCCGAGAAGGAAAGCGCGGCGCCGCGCGCGCCGGGGAAATGGTCGCCGCGCGAGGTGATCGGACACCTCATCGACTCCGCCTCCAACAACCACCAGCGCTTCGTCCGGGCGCCGCTCCAGGAGGACCTCGTGTTCCCGGGATATCCGCAGGACACCTGGGTCAGGAACCAGAACTACCGCGAAGCGCCGTGGGCGGATCTCGTGGAGCTCTGGCGGCTCTACAACCTGCACATCGCGCGCGTCCTGGACGCCATTCCCGAAGACGTCTGGAAGCGCGAGACGCGGAAGCACACCTTCGACAAGATCCTGATGATCACCGTGCCCGCCGGCGAGCCGGTGACGCTCGAGAATCTGCGGCGCGACTACGTGGCGCACCTGCAGCATCACGTGGAGCAGGTGACCGGGCGCTGAAGGCGCCCGGTCATCCCGAGCGATAGCGAGGGATCCCGAGCTCGGCAGGTCTCGAGCCGAAGGGCGGCATCCTCGGCGAGTTAGCTCGGGATCCCTCGTCGAAGACTCTCGGGATGACAGCTCTCGCGCTAATGCCCGGCGCCCAGCGTGTTCTTCACCACCTCCCCGCCCTTCATCACGAACCCGACCTTCTCGAGCGCGCGGATGTCGGCGAGGGGATCGCCCGCCACGGCGATCACGTCGGCGAACTTGCCGGCCTCGATCGAGCCGACGCGATCCGACCAGCCCGCGAGCTCCGCCGCGCTGACCGTCGCGGCCTGGATCGCCTGCATCGGCGCCATCCCGTACTGGACCATGTAGGCGAACTGCTTCGCGTTGTCACCGTGCGGGTAGACGCCGCCGTCGGTGCCGAACGCCATCTTCACGCCCGCCTTCACCGCCTTCCGGAAGTTCTCGCGCTGAAGTCGGCCGAGCTTCTTCTCCTTCTCGATCGACTCGGGGAGCATCCCGACCTTCTCGCCCTGTTGCAGGATGTAGTCGTCGTTGTAGATGTCCATGACGAGAAAAGTGCCGTGCTCCTTCGCGAGCCGGATGCCCTCGTCGTCGATGAGACTTGCGTGCTCGACCGAATCGATGCCCGCTTGGATCGCCTCCTTGATCGACTGCGTGCCGTGCGCGTGCGCCGCGACCTTCCGACCGAGCCGGTGCGCCTCCTCGATCAGCGCCTTCATCTCCTCGGGCGAGTACTGCGCGGTGCCCGGTTGGTCGCCCTTCGACAGCACGCCTCCCGAAGCGCAGATCTTGATGAGGTCCGCCCCGTACTTGACGACCTCGCGCACCTTCGCGCGCGCCTCCCAGGGCCCGTCGGCCACCCCGGTCTCGCGGTAATGGAACTCGAAGGGAAGCAGGTTGTTGTCGCAATGGCCGCCGGTGATGCCGAGCGCGGGACCCGACACGATCATCCGCGGTCCCGGCAGCTCGCCGGCCGCGACGGCGTCGCGCAGGGCCACGTCCGAGAACCCGCCGGCGCCGACGTTGCGGATCATCGTGAATCCGGCCTCGAGCGTCCGGCGCGCGTTGGCCGCGCCGTCGAGGGCCTCGCGCGGAATCGAGAGGCCGAGCCCCTTGTAGCCGAGGTTGTCCGGCATGAGCGTCAGATGGTCGTGCATGTCGATGAGCCCGGGGAGAAGCGTCGCGCCGCCGAGGTCCACGACGCGGGTGCCGGCGGGGATCGCGACGGACGATCCGGCGGCGACGATCTTGTCGTTCTCGATCAGCACGACGGCGGGCGCGATGGCCCGGTCGCTCTTCCCATCGATCATCCCCGCGGCCTTCAACGCGACGCGGGCCGGCGCCGGCGAATCGGCGGCGAAGAGAGCCGGAGCCGCCGCGGCGAGCGCCGCCGCCAGAACGAGCGAAACCCGTTTCATTGCAGAACCTCCTCGAAAAATCGCGCGCGATCCTAGCAGCTCTCTAGCGCTTGCCCTGAGCGATCTTCGCCGCCTCGGGCAGCCCGCGCAGGCGCAGCATCGCCGCCACGCCGAACGCCGGACCCGGCGCGAGGGTCGCGAAGGCGATCCCCCAACCGACGGTTCCGGAGAGGCTCGAGACGAGACCGATCGAAACGTTCGTCAACAGGAAGCCGACGCAGGTTTGCACGGTGAGCGCCGTGCCGATGTAGAGCGGATCCGAGAGCTCCGTCACGGCCGCCGAGAACTGGGCCGAGTCGGCGACCACCGCCGCGCCCCAGACGATCGCGACCGTGAGCAGCAGCGCCGGGCTCGCGCCGAACAGGAAGCCCGCCACCAGGCAGCACGCGCCCGAGACGGCCATCGCCCACGACGTCACGAGCGTGCGGCCGACGCGGTCGGCCACGAGGCCGGCGCCGACGCACCCGATCGCGCCGGCTCCGATCACGAGGAATCCGGCCAGGTTCGCGAGCGAGGCGGGCGCGCCGGTCTTCTCGAAGCTCTCGCGGATCATCTGCGGCGCCCACGTCCACATCGCGTAGAGCTCCCACATGTGACCGAAGTATCCGAAAGCCGCCAGGCGCACGCCGCGGTTGGCGAAGACGCGCCCGACCTGACGCGGGTCGAAGGCGGCGACCGGCGTCGCGTGCGGGCCGTCTCCGACGAAGAGAAGGACGACGACGCCTCCGAGCGCCGCGAGCGCGGAGATCCAGAGCACGTCCGCGCGCCATCGACCCGTCCCGACCGCGTTGACGAGATAGGGCACGGCCTTCCCAAGAGTCAGCGACGCGATGAGGACGCCGAGCGCCGCGCCGCGGCCTCGCCGGAACCAGGTCGCGAGCACCTTCATGGCGGGCGGATAGACGCCGGCGAGGAAGAAGCCCGTCGCGAAACGGAGAACGAGCGCGAGCGGAAGGCTCCGGGTCGCGCCCGCGAAGAGCGCGTTCGACCCCGCGGCGAGAAGCGCGCAGACGGCGATGAAGTTCCGGGTGCGGAAGACGTCCGGGAGATTGCCGATCGCGGAGACGAGGGTTCCCGCGACGAAGCCGAGCTGGACCGCAAGGGTCAGCCAGGCCGCGCCGCCGGCCGTGAGATGCCACTCGGCGGAGATCGCGGGCACGACGGCCGCCGCGGAGAACCACGGCGACATGGCGAGAAGCTCGGCGCCCGCCAGGAGGGCCAGCGCCCGCCAGCGGCCGGGCGCCTCGGCCGTTGGGACGGTCGGCTCGGGCGCGGCCGTCACGCGCGCTCGAGCAGGGCGATGCCTCCCATGCGATACATCCTCTCGCGACGCTCGCGCGAGAGGAGCCCGATCAGATCGACGATCCACGACCAGCCCGGCGCGCGACGCACTTTCCGCGCCTCGCCGAGGCTCGACCGGAACTCGACGGTGTTCCAGCCGAAGGGACGGTAGAAGCCGGTCCCCTCCTCCGGCGCGAAGCGGAGCGGCGCCCCGGCGGCGGACAGCGGCTTCTGATAGCGCTTCTGCATCCAGCGCATGAGGTCCGGCGACGCGATGTCGATGATCCACCAGCGGAAGGCCCCGTTTGCGTGGAGATCGGAGGCGAGCGCCCCGGCCTGCTCCCTCGTCAGATAGACGAGGAGCCCCTCCGTGACCGTCGCGACCCGCTTCGACGAGGCGCCGATTCGCGCGAAGAGCTCGCGCCGCGCCGCCGTGTCGGAGAGATCGAGGCGCACGCGCTCGAGGCGGCAGACCGGTTTCGCCGCGCCGAGCACCGTCTCCTTGTAGTCGAGGATGCCGGGCAGATCCACGTCGATCCAGCGCATGGTCGCCGGCAGCTCCATGCGGTAGGGCCGCGCGTCGAGGCCAGCGGCGAGATTGACGATCGTGTCGGCGCCCTGCGCGACGCAACGGAGGATGAGCTCGTCCATGACGAGCGTGCGCACCACGAAGGCCCAGGCCGACTGGCGGCCTGCCGGCATCGCGTCCAGGATCCGCAGGCCGTGCTCTCCGGCGAGATCGCGCGCGAAAGGATCTCGGAAGAGCGCGTCGGGGCGCTCGCTCTCGAGGGCGCGGTACATCGCCACCCAGCGCGCGGTGTCGCTGATGTTGCCGACCGGAGGGGCGGCCATTTGCGCGATCTTACGTCGCCGCCGCCGTAGAATTCGCGCACCATGGCGCTCGACGGAAGATCGGCGGTCGTGACGGGGGGCACGGGGGCCCTGGGGAGCGCCGTCGTGCGCGCGCTCCTCGACGCCGGGGCGCGCGTCTCCGTGCCGTTCCGCGCGGAGGGCGATCTCGAGCGGCTGCGCGCCGCGGCGGGCCTCGCGGCCGACGCGCCGTTGTCGGGGGCCCGGCTCGATCTGACCGACGAGACCGCCGTGCTCGACTTCTTCCAGACGGTCGCCGAGGACCGCGGCGGCCTGGACATCCTCGTCAACACGGCGGGAGGTTTTGCGGGCGGAAAGCCCGCGCTCGAGACGCCGTGGTCCGTGTGGCAGGAGCAGCTCGATCTCAACCTCAAGACCGCGGTCATCGCCTCGCGCGGGGCCGCCCGCGAGATGGTCAAGCGCGGCGCGGGCGCGATCGTGAACGTGTCGAGCCGCCCCGCGACGCAGGACGGAAAAAACGTCGCCGCCTACGCGGCGTCGAAGCGCGCCGTGCTGGCGTTGACCGATGCGATGGCCGCCGAGCTGAAGGACTCCGGGGTGACCGTCAACGCCGTGCTGCCGTCCGTCATCGACACGCCGGCCAACCGCAAGGACAATCCGACGGCCGACTACTCGAAGTGGCCCAGGCCCGAGGAGATCGCGCGGGTCATCCTCTTCCTCGCCGGGCCGCAGGCACGCCTCGTGAGCGGCGCGCACGTGCCCGTGTACGGACGCATCTGAATCGGCGGGAACGTCTCCTAACGCCCGTCATCCCGAGGGAGTCTTCGACGAGGGATCCCGAGCTTCCCCGCCGACGACGCCGCCTCGCGTCTCGCAGCCTGCCGAGTTCGGGATCCCTCGCTTATCGCTCGGGATGACGGGCTTCGCCGGTCACTTCCCCACCGGCCGCGTCACGGTCGGTTCGAACTTGTCGTTGTCGGGCCCGAAGTTCGCGACCAGATAGGCGATCAGCTCGGCCTTCTTGTCGGCCGGCACGGCCGAGCCCCACCGCGTCATCTTCTCCACCGCCGCGGTCCACTGCTTCTCGGTCAGCCGCTGCTGAAGCGCCATGCTCGCGGAGTGGCACTGGAGGCACGCCGCGTCGGCGATCGCCTTGCCCTGACCCGCGGGGTATTCCTGCAGGTTCGTGCCGAGCACGGGCAGCTTGACGTCGAAGTCGGCCGCGGCCGGCGCCTTCGATCGGGCCTTCTTGCGCGGCGTCTTGGCGAGCATCGGACCGGCCGCCAGAGCCGCCATCGCCGCCGCGAGAACCGCCGCGGCGAGGCGCCGCCCCGGTCGCGACAACTGCCGGCTCACGCCGCGACCTCGATCTCCGCGGACGGCCACGCGTTGTGGAGATAGCCGCTCGGGTTCCAGGCCGCTTCCTTCGGTTGTACCGTCCCCCGGCTGTCCGTCGCGCGCACCCGGAGCGTGGCGCGCCCCGCCGCGCGCGGCTGCCACCGGAAGGACCAGAGCCGCCAGGCGTAGGGGTTGTGGCGCGGATCGAGCGCCGCGTCGCGCCAGGTCGTTCCCCCGTCCTCCGAGACCTCGACCTTCGCGATGTCCGGCGCGGCCGAGAACGCGAAGCCGCGGATCGTAACCGCGGTCCCGACCTTCGCCGAGGACGGCGCGTCCGTGATGCTCGACTTGACGAAGAGCTCGGTCAGCGGCTGCGTGTCCTCCGGCGCCACCGGCGCGCCCGGCTCCCCCGGCGTCTTCGGAAACCGGTACGCCGTCTCCATGTAGAAGCCCGTCTGCGGCTCCGGCTGCGACGAGAGGCGCATGAGCCACTTCATCCAGTGGTCGCCCGCCCAGCCCGGCACGATGAGGCGCGCCGGCCCGCCGTGCAGCGCGGGAAGCGGCTGCCCATTCATCTCCCACGCGATGATCCCGTCGGCGAGCGTCTTTTCGATCTCGAGGCTGCGATGAAACGGCGGCACCTTCTCGGGCGGCTTGTCGTTGCCGAACGTGTGGAGATGTTTCGCCGTCGCCTTCAGGCCCGCCTTCTCGAGCACGTCCCGGACGCGCACGCCCGACCAGCGCGCGTTGCCGACGGCGCCGCCCTTCCACTGGACTCCGGGAACCGGGGGACGGAACAATCCTCGCCCATTCCCCGCGCACTGCAGCACGCAAGTCGCCTCGGCGCGCGGCAGCTTCTTCAGGTCCGCGATCGTGAACTCGCGCGGCGACGAGACCTCGCCGTCCACGGCGAGCGTCCATCGCCGGGCGTCCGGATACATCGGGTTCCAGTGGTGGCGAACGAAGAAGAGGTCGTTCGGCGTGATGTACGTCGACAGCGCGTCAAGAGGCGTCTCAGCGTCGATGGCGTACCCGTTGAGCTGGAGCATCCGCCGCTTGTCCTTCGGCACGGACTCGGCGGCGGCGGCGAGAGCGGCGGACGGAAAGAAGAGCGCGCTTCCCGCCGCGGCGAGGAATCCGCGCCGCGTGAACGGAAAGGACGCCATCGGGGAAAGTTTAACCCGGCCCGCGGCCGAACGAGCGGCGAACGAAACGCTAAGCGGGCTTTCGGATCCCGTCGACGAGCTTGCGAAAGGCCTCGTCACCGCGCAGTCCGTCGAGGTCGGGATCCCTCTCGATCAGGTCCGCGTCGTGGAATCCCTTGTCGACGGCCGTCTTCAAGGAGGCGAGCGCCGACTTCTTGTCGCCGGAAGTCGCCTGCATGCACGCGTAGTTGTACCAGACGAGGCCCGCGCGGTCCGGCGCCGCCTCCTCCGCGAGATCGATGCAGAGCCGCGCGCGCCGCACGTCGTGCTTCGCCACGTAGTCGCGCGGCAGATAGAACGACGTCTGCACCACGAGACCCGCGAGAAGCCGCCGGGCCGAGAGCCGCTCCGCCTCGGTCTCCCCCGCCTCGACCGTGTGGCGCAGCTGCGGAATGCGCAGATCCTGGGCGAGGCGCTTCGGAGGGATCGGATCGTCGGACTGGAGCGCGGCGAGAAGCTTGCCGCCGTTCTCCTCGGCCAGGCGCCGTTCGTCCGCCTCGAGCCGGGCCTGCCGCTCGACGGCCCGCCGCGCGTCCGCGTCATTCTCGATGCGGTCGATCGCCGGCCGGACGGCCGAGAGGTCGGTCAGGCCGTCGTAGTCCGCCGCGATACCCCGATACCGCTCGAGGGCCTCGCCTTTCTTCCCCGCCGTCTCGAGCGCCGCCGCGGCCCTGGCTTCGCCGTCGAGCCATCCGGCGAGGAGCGCCTCGTCGCGCGGCCTCAGCCCCGAGCGCATCGCCTCGCGCTCCATCCACTCGACCGCGCGCAGGCACACGTCGCCGGGCGGCCAGCGGTGAGGCCCATCGAAGACCGCCAGGCGGTGAACGGCCTTGAGCTTCGCGAGTGTCGCGTCGAGCTCGCGCATCTCGAGATAGTTGAAGTCTTTGTCGCCGACCGCCCCGAAATAGACGAACGGCATGTTCTTCGCCGGCGGATTGCCCTCGGCGAACCCGGCGCCGCAGCCGATCACGCCGGCCACTTTGCCGGTCTTCTGCGCGAGCAGGCACGACGCGCGCGCACCGCCCGAGAATCCCGTCGCGTACACGCGGCGCGGGTCGATGGGGAGCGTGCGGTGCGTGTCGTCCCACATCGCCACCATCGCCTTGATGTTCGGCGCCATCGGGCCGTCGCTCTCCGTGTTGTTCGAGCCCGCCAGCATCCAGCCGTACTTCTCGGCGGCCTCGCGGAAGAGCTCCACGGCCTGCTCGCCGTGGCGTCGCGGGTCATGCAGATAGAGGATCGGCCACTTCCGGTCCATCGAAAAATTCTTGGGGAGATAGAGCGCGTAGCTCTGCTCCGTGTCCGCCGGACAGACGACCTTCGGCACGACCTCGCCGCGCGGCATCGCGCCGGCCGGCGTTTCGGGCGCGGCGAGAAACGCCGCGAAGAGGACGGGGAGGAGGAGCGCGATCATGTCACTCCCGCCGCAGCCAGCGGATCGGATCCCAGCGCGATGCCCGGCGCGCCGGGCCATGGTGAGGCACGTCTCGGGACTCTACGTCGCCGGAGGGGGCGGATTCTCGGTCTCAGGGACCGGAAGCTCGAAAGTCGCCACGACGGGAGCGTGATCGCTCGTCCCGTAGTCCGCGAGCACCCTGCAGGCGGACGCTCCGGCGGCGAGACCGCTGCTCGCCAGGATGTAATCGATACGCCAGCCGATGTTGCGCTGTCGGAGATTGCGCCAGGGCGCCCACCAGGTGAAGAGGCCTTCGTTGCCCGGATCGAGCGCGCGCCCCACGTCCACGAAGCCCGCGGCCAGGATCCGCTCGAGGAGCGCCCGCTCCTCCGGCAGCTGGCCGATCGCGGTCGGCTTCCGCTCCTTCGGGTGCACGTCCTGATCCGTGCGCGCGATGTTCACGTCGCCCGCCACGACCGCGGCGCTCCCGGCCGCCCGTCCCGCGGCCCAACGCTCGACGGCCTCGAGGAAGCGCAGCTTCGCCGGATAGTCCTTGCCGCCGTTCGGCACGTAGACCGACGCGACGGTGACGCCCGGCAGCTCCGCGGTGACGACGCGATTCTCGTAGTCGAAGTCCGGATGCGCGAAGATGGGCCGATCGGAAAACGTCTCCTTCCGCACGTGAAGCGAGACGCCGGAGTAGGCGCGCTCTCCGTGCCAGTAGTTCCAGTACCCGAGCATCTCGAAGAGGGCCGCGGGCACCTGTGCCGGCGCCGCCTTGATCTCCTGGAGGCAGACGACGTCGGGCGTGTCGCGCTCGATCCACTCGCGCACCTGCGCCTCGCGCGCGCGGATGCCGTTGACGTTCCACGTCCCCACGGTGAATCTCACGCGACGAGGCTCCGGTCGATCTCCGAGACGCGCCGGCAGCCCGCGAGCGCCATCGCGAGCGCGAGCTCGTCGCGGAGCATCGCGAGCACGCGCGCCACGCCGGCCTCGCCCTGCGCCGCGAGGCCCCAGAGCTGAGGCCGCCCGATCGCCGCCGCCGTCGCGCCGAGCGCGAGCGCCTTCAGGACGTCGGTGCCGCGCCGGATGCCCCCGTCCACGAGGACGGGCGCGCGCCCGGCGACCGCGCGGACGACCTCGGGAAGCGCCTCCGCCGTCGGGATCGCGCCGTCGAGCTGGCGGCCGCCGTGATTCGAGACCCAGACGGCCGCGGCGCCCTCGTCGATCGCCCGCGACGCGTCGTCGCCGCGCACGATGCCCTTCAAGACGAGCGGCAGCGGCGACATCCCCCGCAGCCAGGCGAGGTCCTTCCAGGAGAGCGCCGGCTGGCCGATGAGCGAGCCGAGCGGCCACTGCCCTCCGGCGACGCGCGGCCGGCCGGTCGCGTGCGCCGGCAGGCCGATGGGGACCTCGAATCCGTTGCGCAGATCCCGCTCGCGCCGCCCGAGGATCGGCGCGTCCACGGTCAGGACGATCGCGCCGTAGCCCGCGCGGTGAGCGCGCGCGACGAGAGCCTCGGTGTCCTCGCGGTCCGGAAAACAGTAGAGCTGGAACCAGCGCGCGCCCGAGGGCGCCGCGGCCGCGACCTCTTCGAGCGGCACGGACGAGACCGTCGAGAGCGTCATGAGAGTCCCCGCCGCGGCGGCCGCGCGGGCGGTGGCCCTCTCGCCCTCGGGATCGGCCATCCGGTGAAGCGCCGTCGGGGCGAGGATCACGGGCAGGGCGAGCGGCGCTCCCAGAAGCGCCGTCGCGACGTCCACCGTGGAGACGTCCACGAGGACGCGATATTTCAGGCGAAGCCGCTGAAAGGCTTCGCGGTTGCCGCGGACCGCGAGCTCGTCCTCGGCGCCGCCGGCGTAGTAGTCGTAAACGCCTTTGTCGAGCCGCCCGCGCGCGATCGCCTCGAGCTCTTCGACGTTGACCGGCGAGGCCACGCCGCGGTCCTTGAGGACCTCAGTCACGTCGGGATTCTACAAGCCGCCTTCGGCGCGGCGGAATACGTCATACTGAGCGAACGAAACCGTGAGACGACTTCTTCTCGTCGCCGCCGCCGCCGCGACATTCTCCTGCACGCAGATCGTCGCGAACGACGAGGCGCTGCGGCAGGCGCAGACCGTCGGCAAGGACCACGTCCATCTCTCGACCGAGGTCGAGAAAGTCACGGGCACGTGCGCGTTCGTTCGGACGATCGATCCCGACCAGGATCCGGTGCGCGCGCCGACGGACGCCGAGCTCCCGGACTATCTGAAAGTCGAGGCGGTGCTCATGGGAGCCGACACCGTTCTCGTCAAGGGCCGCCTCGGCGAGGCGTACGTCTGCGGCCCCGGACCGCTCAACCCGGACGGCACGCTGCGGACGCTGCCTCCGTCGGCGCCGCCCGCGCACGGATCAAGCGACGGCGGAACTCACCCGGACCGCTTCTCGTCGAGCTTCGCGAGCCGTTCGAGAAGCTCCGTCCGCGCCGCCTCGAGCGCCTGACGCCGGGCCGGGCTCGGGCTCTTGCCGAGCTGCTCCTCGACGCGGGCGAGCGAGAGCCGCAGTCCGCGCGCGAGCGCCTCGCGTTCCGCCTCGGGCCGATGCCCGCCCGCCGAGCCGCGGCCTTCGCGCGCCTGCTCCTTCTCGGCTCCCAGATCCTCCTCGCTGCGGCCCCAACCGCGCGCCATGCGGGAAGTCTACCGGCGGGGGCGCCCGGACGTCACTTCGGCTGGAGCTTCAGGGCCGCCGAGTTCATGCAGTAGCGCTGGCCCGTCGGCCGCGGGCCGTCGTCGAAGACGTGCCCGAGATGGCCGCCGCACTGCGCGCACTGGACCTCGGTCCGGGTCATCCAGAGGCTTCGATCCTCTTCGGTGTGGACACTGTCGTCGCCGACGGGCTGCCAGAAGCTCGGCCAGCCCGTGCCGGAATCGAATTTCGTGTCGGAGGAGAAGAGCGCATGTCCGCAACCGGCGCAGACGTAGGTCCCCTTCTCCTTGGAAGCGTTGTACTCGCCGGTGAACGGGCGCTCGGTCCCCTTTTGCCGCAGCACCCGGTACTGCTCGGGCGTCAGGGTCGCCTTCCACTCGGCGTCGGTCTTGTTGATGCTCAAGATGCGGGTCCTCCCGGCCTATATAGAGCCTGCCGGCAGTCCCGGGATTCAGGCGGCCGGAAGCTTCAGGACGTCTTGAGAAAGGCGGCGACCGCGGCGATCCCCTCTTCCAAATTCTGCGCCTCCGTCCGGCCCGAGCTCGCCCGCGGCTTCCACGAGTGGTCCCCATCCGACAGCCAGTGGAGCGCGATCCGCGGCGAGAGCCGGTAGCCTCCGACCTCCTCCCGCGTGCCGAACGGGTCGCGCGTGCCCTGGACGAAGAGCGCGCGCGTCTCGAGATTCTCGAGATGCGCGGTGCGCAGCTTCTCGGGCCGGCCCGGCGGATGAAACGGGTAGCCCAGGCAGACGAGGCCCGCGACTCGCGCCTCGTCGGCCACCATGCTGGCGACGCGGCCTCCGAGGGACTTGCCGCCGACGAAGATCCGTGGGTCCCCGTCCCGGCCGCCGTCCGCGGCGGCGTCCGACCGGATCGCCCCGATCGCGTCGAGCCAGGCCTGGCGGAGCACGGGCGGCCGGTCCGGAGCGCCGGCGCGGCCCCCGGTCCGCCGGGCGCGCATGTAGGGGAATTCGAAACGCGCCACCCGGAACCCGTCCGCGGCGACGCCGCGCGCCACCCGATTCATGAAAGGCGAGTCCATCGGCGCGCCGGCGCCGTGGCAGAGGATCAAGCGCACGGGCGAGGAAGACGGGCCGTCGAAGAGAAAGTCGCTCGCGTCGGCGCCGGCATCCATGAGGGGATTTTACGGGCGCGGAGAAGCCGTTCCGCCGTTCGTCCCTGCCGGCGAACCTTCTCCGCGCGGGTTCGTAATCCCCTGCAGGTGAGCGCGCGAAGGACGCGGGTCCGTCCCTTCCCCTTGACATCCGACAGGAGTGACGAAATACTCCTGTCGAGAAACTAGGAGAAGACCATGACCGCCGAACCGACCCGCAGCGAGCTCCTCCAGGGCACTCTGGACGTCCTCATCCTGAAGACCCTGGCGCTCGCTCCGATGCACGGCTGGGGCATCGCCCAGCGCATCCACCAGCTCTCCCGCGACGTCCTCCAGGTGAACCAGGGCTCTCTCTACCCGGCGCTCTATCGCCTCGAGTCGAAGGGCTGGATCCGGTCGGAGTGGGGTAACTCGGACAACAACCGGCGCGCGAAGTTCTACGAGCTGACCAAGACGGGGCGCCGCCAGCTCGCCGACGAGACCGACAGCTGGGAGCGCTTCGCGGCGGCGGTCGCGCGCGTTCTGGAGGCGAGCTAGCCGTGGGCGGGTTCCGGGCGACCCTCCGCGCGCTCTTCCACCCGCGCCGCGCCGAGCGCGAGATGGATGACGAGATGCGGTTCCACCTCCAGATGGAAGCCGAGAAGCTCCAGAAGAGCGGCCTCGATCCGGAAGCGGCGCGCCGCGAGACGCTCCGAACTTTCGGCGGCGTCGACAAGTACAAGGACGAATGCCGCGACGCGCGCGGGCTTTCGGCGCTCGAAAGCGTCCGCCAGGACGCGCGGTTCGCGCTGCGGGGGCTGCGCCGGAATCCGGCCTACACCGCCGCCGCGCTCGCGACGCTCGCGCTCGGCATCGGCGCCAACGTCGCCGTCTTCTCGGTCGTGCACGGCGTCTTCCTCCAGTCGCTCCCCTACGGCGGCGGCGAACGCCTCGTGCGCCTGCGTCTCGACGCGCCCGGCGCGAATCTCTCGGACATGGGGTTCTCGCCTCCGGAGGTCGGGGACTTCGCCTCCCAGACCCGCGCGCTCTCGGGCGTCGCGGAATACCACTCGATGTGGTTCATCCTGCTTCGCGATCCCGAGCCCGAGCGCGTCCAGACGGGCGTCGTCTCCGCGGGCTTCTTCGACCTCGTCGGCGTGCGGCCGCTCTACGGACGGACGTTTCGTCGAGGCGAGGACGCGCCGGGGGCTCCGCCGGTGCTCGTCCTCTCCTACGACTACTGGCAGCGCAGCCACGGCGGCGACCCGAGGGTCGTGGGCCGCACGTTCAAGATGAACGACAAGATCCACACGGTCATCGGCGTGCTGCCGCCGATGCCCGCGTACCCGGACGACAACGACGTCTGGATGCCGTCCTCCGCCTGTCCCTTTCGCGGCAGCGCGGCGGCGGCGAACAATCGCAATGCGCGCATGCTCACGGTCTTCGGCCGGCTGAAGCCGGGCGTGACGATGCCCATGCTGGACGCGGACCTCGCGACGATCCTCGGACGGTTCTCGAAGCAGTATCCCGACGCCTATCCGGGCGTCGAGGCGAAGCCGGCCGTGACGAGCGTCGCGCTGCGCCGGGAGCTCACCGAGCGCGCGCGGCCGACATTCCTCGTCCTCCTGGCGACCGTGGCGCTCGTGCTCCTGCTCGCCTGCGCCAACGTCGCGAACCTGACGCTCGCGCGGCAGCTCCGCCGGCAGCGCGAGCTCGCGCTGCGCACGGCGCTCGGCGCCGGGCGGTCCCGTCTCGCGCGGCAGATGCTGACGGAGAGTCTGGTCCTGTCGCTGGCGGGAGGACTCCTCGGCATCGGCATCGCCGCGGGCGGCCTCGATCTCCTCAAGGCTTTCGCCGCGCGCTTCACGCCGCGGGCCTCCGAGATCCGCATCGACGCGCCGGTCCTCCTCTTCGCGCTCGGCGTCTCGCTCGCGACGGGCATCGCGTTCGGTCTCCTGCCTTCGATGTCCCGCCGCGCGGACCTCTTCGCCGCGCTTCACGAGGGCGGCGAGCGAAGCTCGGGCGGCGCGGGACGGCACCGGCTGCGCGACGCCCTGATCGTCGTCCAGGTGGCGGTCTCGTTCATGCTCCTCATCGGCGCCGGCCTGATGCTCCGAAGCCTCTGGAAGCTCGCGAGCGTCGAGCTCGGCTTCCGCACCGAGCGCGTCCTCACGACGCGGCTCGACCTCAACTTCTCGAAGTACATGGACCGCGACAAGCGGCGCGATTTTCAGCAGCGTCTGCTCGGGCGGCTCCAGGGGCAGCCCGGCGTCGTGTCGGCCGCCATCTCGGGCACGTTTCCGCTGAACGACGGCGGCCCGCAGAGCGGAAACTTCCTGATCGAAGGCTGGCCTCCCGCGCGGCCCGAAAACCAGCCGCAGGCCGACTTCCAGCAGGTCAGCCCCGCTTACTTCGAGACGGTGCGCATTCCGGTGCAGCAGGGACGCGGCTTCACGCCCGCCGACCGGACCGGGGCCACTCCGATCGCGCTCATCAACCGGACCATGGCGCGGCATCTCTGGAAGGCCGGGAGCCCGATCGGGAAACGCCTCTCGATCGACGACGGCAAGACGTGGATCGAGATCGTCGGCATCGTCGGCGACGTGCGCCAGTACGGCCTCGACCGGCGGCCGACGGACCAGGTCTACCTCGCGCAGGCGCAGTATCCGCCGCTCTCTTCGACGCTGCTCGTGCGGTCCACGTCGAACCCGATGCAGCTCTCGCGGCTCGTGCGCGACGCGGTGCACGGGCTGGATGCGGACCAGGCCGTCGATCGCTTCCGCACGCTCGAGCAGGTGCGCTCGAACGCGCTCGCGTCGCCGCGGCTGACGTCCCTCCTTCTCGGGCTCTTTGCCGCGCTCGCGCTCGCGATCACGTCCGCCGGAATCGCGGGCGTCGTCGCGTTCTCGGTCGGCGAGCGCACGCAGGAGTTTGGAATCCGTCTCGCGCTCGGCGCCGAGCCGCGGTCCGTGATCGGCATGGTTCTCCGCCAGGCGATGACGCTCGTCGCCATCGGCCTCGCGCTCGGTTTCGCCGGCGCGCATCTGCTCGCCGGCGCCATGTCGCGGCTGTTGTTCGAGGTCAACGCCACCGATCCTCCGACGTTTCTCGCGATGTCCGCCATGCTCGCCGCGGTGGCGGCGGGAGCGAGCCTCCTGCCGGCGCGGCGCATCACGGCCGTCGATCCGATGCTCGCGTTGCGCGCCACGTGACGCTTCCCCGGGAGGGACCCATGAAGACGCCCCGCCGATTCGCCTCGCTCGCCCTCGCGGCCCTGCTCCTCGCCGGGCCGCTCGCCGCGGCCCTCCCGGACGCGGAGATGGCCGGAGCGGACGGGTCGGGAGTCCCGTCCTCCGGAGCCGACAAGAAGCCGACGCCGCGCGCCGGGGCCGCCGCGCGCAAGCACCGCGCGGCCAGGACCGAGAAGCGCGCGCCGCGAGAGAACGCGCGGAGCGCCGCGCCGCCCGACCGGAGCTCGTCCCTCGCGCGGCCGCGCGCGGACAAAGACTCCTCCAGCCGTCCCGGCTAAGCGGCGCGGAACTCGGGTTAAACTCCGGCGCCGGATCGAAGATCCGCGAAAGGAGCAAGTGACCCCATGAGGAAGACGACCGCCCTCCTCGCCGCCGCAGCGGCGGTCCTGATGCTTGCCGCGCCGTTCGTGTCGGCGGACGAGCAGAAGGAGCAGAAGATGGAATACAAGTGGCAGATGACGCCGACCGGCCTGAAGTACCAGGACCTCAAGGAAGGCGACGGCCCGTCGCCCAAGAACGGCCAGACCTGCGTCGTGCACTACACCGGCTGGCTGTGGGAAAGCGGCGCGAAGGGGAAGAAGTTCGACAGCTCGGTCGATCGCGGGCAGCCGTTCGAGTTCTCGCTCGGAATGGGCCGCGTCATCAAGGGATGGGATCAGGGCGTCTCGACGATGAAGGTCGGCGGAAAGCGGCTGCTGCTCGTGCCGCCGCAGCTCGGCTACGGCGCGCGCGGCGCGGGATCGGTCATCCCCGCCAACGCGACGCTGCTGTTCGAGGTCGAGCTGCTGGGGGTCAAGTAGCCCGGACGCGAAGCGTTCCCGCAGCGCGGCAGGGGCGGCCCTCGCGGCCGCCCTTCGTTTTCGGGGTCAAGGTCGTTTCGTTCGCAACGCGACGCGGTCATCCCGAGCGATAGCGGGGGATCCCGAAGTCGGCAGGTTCTGAGCCGGACCGGCATCTTCGGCGAGGGAAGCTCGGGATGACCGGCGGAAGCGCTTCGCGTCGGCCGGTCACCAGATATCCCCTACCGTGAACCCCTCCGGAAACGGGTCCTCCGGATCGAGCACGTAGCCGGCGAATCCCGTGATCCACGCCTGACCCGACAGCGTCGGCACGACGGCCGGCCGGTCGCCGACGCGCGTTTCGCGCAGCAGCCGCCCGGTGAACACGGTCCCGAGGACGCCCTCGTGCCGGAAGTCCCGTTCGAGCGCAAGCTTCCCCCGGGCGTAGAGGGCCGCCATCTTCGCGCACGTGCCGGTGCCGCATGGCGAGCGGTCGATCGCGCCGGTCCACGTCGCCGGCCGGTCCCAGTCGAGCCTTCCCGTCGAGACGATCACGCAATTGCGCCGGTCGGCGTGCGGGCCGGACGGCTCGCCGGAGAGCTGCGCCGTCGTGATCTCGTGGAAGCCCGGCTGCTCGGGGTGCCGCACCGGCAGCTGCTCCTGGGCGGCCGCCTTGATCATCTCGCCGATGCGCGTGATGTCGCGGCCCTCGTCCGGCGCGAGCTTCAACCCGAACGGCGCAGCATCCGCGATGACGTAGAACATCCCGCCCCACGCGACGTCGACCGTCACGGTCCCGAGATGCGGCACCTCGATCGCGCGCTCGAGATGGACGGCGAAGGCCGGCACGTTCTCGAACGTGACGCGTCGGACCTTTCCGCCGGCGCACTCGGCCCGCACGCGGATCAGGCCCGCGGGCGCCTCGAGAGTCAGGTCCGTGACGGGCTCCTTCATCTCGAGCATTCCCGTCTCGAGGAGCGCGGTCGTGACGCAGATCGTGTTCGTTCCGGACATCCCCGGATACTCGGTCTGCTCCATGATCACGAAGCCGGCGTCCGCTTCGCGGCGCGTGGGCGGCAGGATCAGATTGCAGTTGGCCGCCGGATAGCCGCGCGGCTCCCGCAGCATCCGTTTCCGGAGATCGTCGGCGTGCGTCTCGAGGTGCCGCATCTTCTCGAACATCGTGGCGCCCGGCACGTCGAGCACGCCGCCGACGATGACGCGGCCGGGCTCGCCGCAGGCGTGGAGGTCGACCGCCTGGACGACGCGGGAGAGTCGCACGCGACTACTCCCGAGGCCGCGCGGCGCCGCGCTCCCGGCCGAGTTGCAGGAGGTATGCGTTGTCGTCGGACACCGCGAGCTCGCGCATCCCGTCGTCGAAGGCTTCGAGGGGATCGCAGACGCGCGCGCGGCTCTTCACGCGCTCCCGCTCGGCGTCCACGTCGTCGCAGCGCAAGGAGAGGAAGCCGGTGAACGCCGCGGTCTCGACGGGCTCGTGCACGATCCGCGCCGCACCGGAATCCGAGGACCTAGTCAATCGCGATCCGGCTCTTGTTGGCCGCGAGCCATTGATCGAAGGTCTGGAGCTTCGGATAGAGCGCGCGCGAGAAGCCGAGATCGCGCGCCGCCACGTATTCCTTCTGGAAAAGACACTTGAACTGGAACATGTTGCCGAGGTCCTCGGCGCCCGGGAAACCCAGCGCGCGGTAAGCGTCCGCCGGGATCGCGTTGTAGCGCACGTCCTGCCCGAACGCGCGCGTGAAAGACGCCGCCATCTCGGCGCCCGTCGGATGACCGCCCGCGATGCCGACCGTCTTCCCGATGAATTCCTTCCCGCGCTTGAAGATTCCGAGCGCGCAGCCGCCGATGTCGCCGGCCGCGATGCTCGGCAGCTTCTTGTCCTCCATCGGCAGCGTGATCGCGAGCTTGCCGTCGGGCCCGCGTTTCGGGCCCATGCCGAAGAAGACGAAGTTGTCCCAGTAGAAGGCCGTGAGGAGATTCGTCGTCGGAACGCCGAGGTCCGAGAAGAAATGATCGGAGCTTCCCTTCGAGTCGAAGTGCGGCACCTTGTACTTGCCCTGAAGCGTCGGCATCCGGTTGTCGGACAGGGGGATGAAACGGCGCGTGTCCTCGAGCGTCGACCACACGAAGTGCTGGACGCCGGCATCCTTGGCCGCCCGGGCGAGGTTTCCCGCCTCCGCGATCTCCTTCTCGGGCGAGAAGTGCGCCCAGAAGAAGGTCACGCCGAAGACACCATACGCGCCTTGAAACGCGCGTCTCAGGCTCTCGACGTCGTCCTCGTCCGCGGCGACGACCTCGGCGCCCTTCTTCGCGAGCGCCTGTGCCTTTTCGGACTTCGGATCCCGCGTCAGCGCGCGCACCGCGAACCCGCTTCCCGGATCCGCGAGGATCGCGTGCACCATGCCGCCGCCCTGATTCCCCGTGGCGCCCGTGACCGCGATGACCTTCTTGTCCGCCATTCGATCCTCCCGGGGCGCAAAGCTTTCAGGAGCCGCGGTCGAAGTCAAGGCGATGAGTTCCCGGACAGGCAGAGGCGCGCCGTCCGGAAACCGGCGCGTTTTCGCAGAACGCGATTGACCCGAAGCGCGCGGTTCCGGAGACTCGGCGACCAGGATGACGAACGACGCAAAGACATTCCGCAGCGACCGCCTCTCCGCGATTCTGCTCGTCGCCGGAGCTCTCGCCGGCGTCGTCGTGATGGCCCTGCATCCGACGGCGCATGGCCTCTTGTCTCCCGAGAACGGGCCGCGCCTGACGCGCCTCAACACGTTCGTGCACGGGCTCGCGCTGGCCGCGGTCCCGGCGCTCTTCTTCGCTCTCCTCGGGCTCACGCGGCGGCTCGGCGCGACCGACCTCTCGATCGCCGCGCTGGTCGTGTGGGGATTCGGCGGTGTCGCGGTCACCTCGGCGGCCGTCGCCAGCGGCTTCGTCGCGCCCGGAGCCATCGCGCGCATCGTCGCCGAGAACGGATCCCGAGTGCCGCAGGCCTTTCTCGTCTACACCGGGCTGTGGAACCAGGGGTTCGCGAAGGTATACCTCGTCGCGTCGTGCGCCGCGATCCTGCTGTGGTCCGCGGCGATCCTGCGGGGGTCGCGGGTGCCGCGCGGCGCGGGAATCGCCGGAATCGTGCTGGCCGGCGCCGTCCTCGCCGCCTTCTTCGCCGGCCATCTCGGGCTCGACGTGCACGGGTTCGGCGTCATGACGCTCGCGCAGTCGATCTGGCTCGTGTGGATCGGCATCGCGCTGTGGAAAGAGTCGAGCGAATCCGCGTAAGGGCCCTCGCCGCCGCCCCGGGCGGGGACGAGCCCCGCCCCTACTCCGCCGGCAGAGGGATCGACGCCTGCCCGAGGACGTATTTCCATCCCGACGGCGTGCGCACGTATGTGTCGCTGAACCAGAGCTTGCGCTCGACGGGCTTGCCTTCGGACGTCCCCTTGATCCACAGGAGCGCCGTCACGACGGCCGTGTCGCTCCATACGCGGACTTTCTGTTCGAGCTCGTCCTGCTTCTCGTAGATCGTGGCCTTCTTGCGCGTCTCGTCGAGCAGGTCCTTCTTTGAGAAGACCTTTCCGCGTCCCGTGACGAGGACGAAGTCGTCGGCCAGGATCCGCGCCATGCCCTCCGCGTCGTTGGCCTTCACCGCCGCCTGATACGCCGTGTCGAGCGCCGCGACGGTCTTCGCGTCGGAGGCCGGGTCGGCGGAAAGCCGCGGGGAAGCGAACACGAAGGCGAGCGCCGCGGCGGAGAATGCGATCCCCCGAAAGTCCCTCATATCGTCTCCTTCACCGGTTTCCGTCCTCGGCGAGCAGCGCCTTGAGCTTCGTCATCGTCGTCCAGTTGCGCGCCGTGACGCCCTCGCCGGCCGCGCGCCACACCGACAGAGCGAGCGGGCTCGCGTGGATTCCGCCAGGACACCAGAGATAGGCCACGCGCTTTCCGAGCGCGAGCGCCTCGGGAGCCCAGCGCTGTTTCGCGAGCGGCGCGAGCTTCGCGCGGTCGGCGGGACGATCCGTGACCGCCACGAGGAGCAGCGCCGGATTGACGGCGGACTTCTTCAGCGGGTCCCTTTCCACCGCGGCGGCGACTTCTTCCGCGTCGAGCACGATGACGTGGGCCGAGACACCGGTGCGCTCCGCCATGGCCTTCTTGATTCGCTCGGCGGCGTCGCCTCGGGCCGACGCCGGCGCCGTGAAGACGACGTTGCCGCTGTTAAGCAACGTGCGAACGTCGCGATAGCCGAGGTCTTCGACGAGCGCCTTCAGGTCCGCCATCGACACGCGCTTCGCCTTCCCGAGGTTGATCCCGCGGATCAGTGCGACGCGGCGGTTGGAAGCGGAGCCCGAGCGGCGGGCCGTCATGCGGCGCAGCCTATCGCGGACCCGCGAGGTCGAGCCGCATGTGCCGCTCCGCCAGATCCTCTCCCCCGACGCGAAGCGCCGCCGGCTCGACCCCCCACGCGCGGAACCCGAGCCGCTCGTAGAGCGCCGTCGCCGTCGCGGCCTTCTCGCTGACCGAAAGCTCGACGACGGAGACGCCGTCGAGCGAGCGCGCGAACGCGATCGCCTCGCGGACGAGCGTGAGGCCGAGTCCCAGCCGCCGGAGCTCGGGCCGCACGTACAGGCCCCAGAGGCGCGCCCTGTGCGCGGCCTTTCGCGGCCGCTCGCGGAAGACACCGACGACGCCGGCCAGCTCCGGCGCGAACGCGCCGATGATCGTCTGATCCGATCGCGCGAGCGCCTCGCGGACGAAATTCGCCGCGCCCGCGAAATCGTCCTCGGGCGACGCCTCGAACGCCCAGGGCGCGTCGTCGAGCGCCTCGCGGCGCACACCCGCGAATGCCGCCGCGTCTTCCGGCCGCAGCCTCCGCACCGTCCAGACCGCGGGCGTCACGGCGCGCCGGGCTCCTCGCCGGCCGAATCCTCCGGCTCCGAGCCGAACCGGAGGACGTTGCCGTCGGGATCCTCGATGCGCACCTCGAGCGCCCACGGCTCGTTCTTCGGCTCCTGGAGGACGACGGCCCCGCGCTCGCGATACACGCGGTCGAGCGCCCGTACGTCGCCGACTCCGATCCAGACCCAGGCGCCGCCGCGGCCCTGCGCCCCGCGGCAGAGATCGATGCCCCGGCCATCGCGCCCGACGTGCGTGAAGTCGGCGTTTCTCCACGGCGCGTTCCCGAAGCCGAGGACGTCGACGTCGTCGCGGGCGTTCCGCGCCATGTCCTCGACGCGAAGGATCGGTTCGACGCACTCGAAGTGCGCGGGCAGCGGGCTTTGCGGGCTTTGCAATTCACACCTACCGAAACACGAGATGCGCGAACCGGGCTTCGAGATTCCAAGAGATCATGAGGACGGCCGTCACGTCGAACGAGACGTGCGCGAGCGCCGCGCCGGAGGAGGACCAGGATTCCGCCCGCCCGGCTCGAAGATCGGCCCGACGAGTGTGGTGACGGCGATCGCGAGGATCCCGGCCGACCCGAAGCCGCGGAGCTTCGCGGCGAAGCGATCGTCGTCCGGCAGCCCGGCGGCCCGGCCTACACCACCAGGATCTTCGTCGCCCATCCCATCGTCGCGGCGGTGATCTGCGGGTTCGTGTACCGGGCGTTCTTCCCCTCGAAATCCGACTCGACCACCCCACGGGCGGCCGCGCAGGCCTTTCAGACGTGGATAGGTATCTTGAGCTCGATCACCTTGGCAAGCGCCTCGTGAAACGGAGGCCAGCCGACCGGCGTCACGCTGTTGGCGACCGGCGCGCGCATCATGACCGTGCCGTCGCCCGCGAGCTCGATGCGGACCTCGTGGCCCGCTTCGTGAAGCGCGGCGGCCCAGACGAAGGGGAAGTTCGCGCGCGTGGGATTCTCCGAGCCGCAGAGACCGACCAGGAGAAACTTCTGGGGCGCCGTCTTCTCGGCCGGCTCCGGAGCTCCCGACGGAGACGCCGCGGCGCTTCCGGAGGCGCCGAGCATCGCCAGCCCCGCCGCGCCCGTGAGGCACGCGTGCACGCCCGTTTCGCGGACCTCTCGGCGATCCCTCACGACTTCTCCCTCCCTCCCGACTTGGCCGGGGGGTCGTCGTTCCAGATGTCTGCGACACAACGCCACACGCCGTCGCTCCCTTTCCTCCAGATTGTGACGGCTTTTCCGTCGATCACGACCGGCTTGCCTTCCGGACCCGTGAAGGTCACGCGATTGCTCTCGCGGGCCCAGGCGAGATCGCCGCCGCGCGACACGGCCACGTCGACGGCCTTCCAGGAAATCCCGAAACCCGGCGTCGCGAAGCTCTTTTCGACGTACTCGCGGATCGCCGCCTTGCCCGAGATCGACGGGCCGCCCGGCGGCATGACGACAGCGTCGTCGGACCAGAACGCGAGAATTCTCTCGACATCGCGCGTCTGCGCCGCCGCGGACCACTCGGCGGAGCGCCTCCGAACCTCCGACGACGCCGCCGGTTCCTGATCTGCCCCGAAGGCCGCCGCCGCAACCGAGCCGGCCAGCGCCATCGCGAGAATCCGCCCGAGCCGCCTTGTCATCATTTCACCTCCGACGTCCCGCGCGCCGCGCTCGTCTCCGCCCAGCGCGCGGCGAGAGCGATCGGGAGCCCGATCAGGAACATGTGCACGAAGAGATTGATCCCGACGAGGAAGGGCGTGTACGTGACTTTGCGCGGATAGGCCGACAACGGGATCACGACGAAATACATGACGAGATAGATCCCGATGCCGAAGAGCGGTCCCGACGCGCCGGGTTGCCGGGTCATCGCGGGAATCCGCCGGCTCGAGGCGTAGAAGATCGCCGCCCACGTGAACGCGATCGAGAAGTGCAGAAGGAGGCCGAGGGCCGCCGTCCCGAGACCGCCCTCGTACGCGGCCTGGCCGAGCAGGCCGCCCGCCACGGACTGCAGGACGCGGATCGCCGGCACGCCGCGGATTCCGGAGAAGACGATCGCGTAGGTGATGTCGAAGGAACCGGCGATGGCGCCGCCGGCGACGATCGCGGGGACGGCGGTGCGGCGCCGCATCATCCGCTAGGCGCTCGAGCGCCGCCGTCCCGCGCCCGGCGTCACTTGCCGAGGGCTTTCTTGATCTTCGCGAGGTGGTGCCAGCTGTGCCGCACGGGATGGTCCTCGATCACGAACTGCGCGGTGACCGGAGCGCCGTACGCCAGCCCGAAGGGCGCCGCCGTGTCGAGCTCCGCGTCGCTCATCGCGCGCACGGCATCCGCCGCCGCCTTGCTGTTCTTGCGCAGGAAATCGAGGGCATCCGCTCGGTTGATGGACGCCTGGTCTTTCGCGTGCTTGGCGTTCAAGTCGGCAACCGCCTCCCAGGTCACGTCGGCGGCCTTCCCGCCGGCAATCGTTTTCGCGAGATCGATCTCGATCGGATAGACGAACGCGACGTGGTGCACGACGACCCCGACGGTGCGCCGGTCGTTGCCGGTCACCATGGGCTTGCGCCATTCGGTGTCCGACAGCTTTTCCGCGAAGGCCGCGAGGCCCTTGGCGCCCTCTTCGATCCGGGCCGCGAGGGTTTCCGCACGTTTGCTCACTGACGACCTCCTCAACGAGACTTTGGAGGCGAGAGCATACCGCGGCTCGTTCGGCCTCGAGACCGCCCAAGGTTTCCCTTATGTGCCGCGATCTGCCACGAATTTCCCCAGGGATCCACTACCATCGCGCGGCGGTCGCCGTAAGGGAGATCCGCCGGTTCTTCGATCGAGCGTGCGCCGGCCGCGAGCGCGCGGCGATACACCGGATCCACCTTCGCGACGTATACGTAAAGGAAAGCGGTCGCGCGACCGCGCGCCCTCGCGTCGCCGATCATGATCCGCGAGTCCCCGATGCGCAGCACCGTCGGCCGGTCGGCCCGATACTCACCCGCCGCTCCGAACACGCGTCGCACGAAGGCGACGATCCTCGCGGGATCGGCCGCGGCGATTCGCGGGGTCACCGTAGCCCAGCCGCGCGGCAGAAACGCCGGCCGGCGCCGCCGCGTCACCGATCCATCACCGGCAGATAAGCGCGCCACGGCCCGACCGCCTCGCGATACTGCTTCGCCATCACGCGCGTCGCCTGCGCGATGTGCCCGAGATCGTGCGCGACCCACGTCGCGAGAAGCTGCGCGAGCGTCACCGATCCGAACTCCGGATGCTCGCCCGTGAGGCCGAGCTCGCGCGGGCCGGGCGCGAGCGCGGCGAGCTCCGTCAGGTTGCGCGCCCGCAGCTCCGCGAAGCGGTCGAGCAGCGTGTCGAGCCTCATGCCCTTGTTCTCGCGGAGGTGCCGGTATCGATCGAACGGCGGAAACTTCCGGTCCGACCCCTGGGCGAGGATGACGCGCGCGCGAGGCATCCAGTCCGTCTCCTCCGCGTCGATGAGATGCCCCACGACGTCGAACGGGCTCCACGTCTCCGGTCCCTCGTTGCCTTGCGTCCAGTCGGCGGACAGATCCGCGAGGAGCGACCGGAGGACGCCGGGCGTGCGCTCGAGAATCGCGAGGCTCTTTGCGAGATCGAAGTTCACGGCCGGGCTCTCCGCAACAGCGCCCGAGCGATCGTCACGGGATGTCCCACCGCCATCGCGATCCGGCCGAACGCCGTCGACGGTTCGCGAAACACACCGAGCTGTCCCAGAACGGACGCGCGGTCGTAGTAGATCCGCTCGCCGGCGAGCCGGTCCTCGCCGTCGAACGTGTAGATGCCGCAGAGCGGGATCGCCACCGGACGCCCCGTCGCCGGAAGCCCGCGCCAGGGACCGAGATGCGTGCCGCGGATCACGACCTCGAGAACAATGGACTCGGCGTCGGGCGACGCGTGCCGCCGCACGACGTCGATCCGGAGATCCGGCACCGCGCGCAGGATCTCCGCGTAGTACGCGCGCACGCCGTCGCGGTCCGCGCGATGATCGTTCCACGGCTCGTCGTCGTAGCGCGCGCTCTCGCCGAACGTCGCCATGACGGCGTCGAGATCGTGCCGGTTCTCGCAGCGGACGTGCTCCTCCACGATCGCGATCCGAACCGCCATCCTCTCGGCATCGGTCCGCGCCACGTCACGCGCCCGGAGAAGAAGAATCCGAAGCCGGCCGTTTGTCCTGGTAGAGCCCGAGCACGTTGCCGTCGGGATCGGCGAAGCGCGCCGTGAGCTCCGGCGCGTCCGCGCCGACCGGCTGGACGATGCGGCCGCCGTTGGCGCGGATCGCGTCCACCGTTGCGCGGAGGCTGTCCACCATGACGTAGACGAGAAGGCCCGGAGCGGTCGACGCCGGACGTCCCGTCACCCACGCGCCGCTCACCTGCCCGACGCCGTCGTCGAATGACGTCGCGCCGTCGCCGCGCGTGCGCGTCTTCCAGCCGAACACGGTCTCATAGAAGCGGATCGAGCGCGCGACGTCCGCGGTCGGGATCTCGAGGTAGCAGATCTTGCCGTTGCCCAATGTCGGAGCCATCGTTCCCCCGAGAGGGGATTCTCCGCCGCCGGGGTCAGAGCTTCAACAGGAACACGGGAGCGAGCGCGGCGAGCATCGCCGCAAGCTGCAGAACGACCACGGGCAGCGCCTCGCGCGGGGCACGCGGCACGAACCGCAGAGCGAAGTAAAGGGCGATCGGCGCCTGGCACGCCATCAGAAGCTGCCAGATGTGCGCCGCGGTCCCCTCGTCGGGCTCCGGAGCGGTTCCGACGAGGGCGATCCGGAGAAGGACCGTCGCGAGCGCTCCGAGCGAAAGGACGATCGGCAGGAACGCGCTCGGACGGCGAAGGATGGCGAGGCGACTCTTCGTCAGCGCGCGTCCTTCAACTCGACAAGAATCAGGTGGATCGTCGTGTTGCCGATGTTCTCGGCCCAGTGCGTGAGCGGCTCGCGGTAGAGCGTGGCGCCCGTTGCGAGCTCGCTCTCGCTCGTCGCGCCGTCGGCCGCGTGGTTGCGGACCTTTCCGCCCTCGATCACGTAGATGACGTAGGCCGGATGCGAGTGCATCTTCTCTTTCGCGCCCGGCGGCAGCTTCGCCTCCATCACACGCACGCGGCTGTTCTCGAGCGTCACGTGGATCGTCGGAGCGTTGACGACCGCGGGATCCTGCGCAGGGAGCGAGACGGAGCCGGTGACGACGGCGAGCGCGGCGGCCAGGGCGAGCCTCGAAGTGTTCTTCATGCCCGCCATCCTACCTTTCAGACCTCGATCATCGCCTGCGCTTTCGCCCGGACGTCGGCCGGGAACGGGCGCGCCTTCCGGGCGGTCCGGTCGAGGTGCACGGCGACCACGATCATCCGCGCCGCCACCTCGCCGCTCTCGTCGTTTCGCATCTCGTGCGCGAAGCGGATCGCCTTGTCCTTGATCTCGAGGACATTCGACGTCACCGTGACGACGTCCCCCGCGAAGAGCTCGCGCTCGTACTCGATGTGCTGCTCGACGCCGGCCATGCCGATCTTCTCCTCGCGCAGCCGCGACGGCGTCAGGCCGATCGCCGCGAAGAGCTGCCAGGTCGCCTCGTCGAATTTGGCGACGTAGAAGGCCACGTTCATGTGGCCCATCTGGTCGCACTGAGACGGATAGACCGAGCCGCGGTACGTGAGGCGGCGCGAGGCGCCGCTCGGGTCTAGTGCTTCGCCCACGCCCACGCCGTGATGAGCCAGCCGGACGCGCCCTTCTGGAGCGTGACCGCCAGCGTCGAGCCCATCTCTTTGACCGGCTTGCCTTTCATCGTGTAGCCGTACTCCGTGGGAACGACGACGTAGGCGTGGTCGCCGGTCACGTCCACGTGCCGCGGCTTTCCGAGCGTCACGGCGCCGGGCTTGATGTCGTTCTTCTTCGCATCGGCGTCGAAATCGGAGGCCCACTTGGAGCAGGCGCCGGCGCCGTGCCAGGCGTACGGCGGGAACTCGTCGATGATCGACGTCTCGTCGGCGCAGGCCGCCACCGCGGACTTCACGTCCCCCTTGTTGAAACCGTCGACGAACTGATGAACAGGAACCATGACGTCGGTCTTGTCGTCCGCGGCGAGCGGCGCCGCCGTCGCAGCAGCCAGGATGGATACGGTCAGCACCAGACGAAGTTTGCGCATCGGTCCCTCCCTATTGGTTTTCGATCAATCGCCCCTGGCACGCATGTGCGGAATCGCACGAACCGTCATTTCGTTCCCGCCGTCTCCGCCGCGCACGATCTCCCCCGGGACGCCCTGGGCCGTTCCGACGGAGACGATGTGGGATTTCTCCGAAGGCGGCGCGAGCGCCAGCATGCCCGCCGAAAGAACGACGCCGAGACCCATCGACCCTCCGCGAAATTTCGGAGGATCGTATCGCGGGAGACGAAAGACTAGCGGTCGGAGATCCGCCGCGCCGGCTGGGCGTCGTGGCCGGGGCCGCCGCCGAGGTCCGCGGCCTCCGACGGCACCGGGCGCAGCCTCGGCGTCACCGGCTCGACACATGCCGGCTCGCCGGTCCTCGCGGCCTCGCGGGTCAGGGGGATCTCGATCGTCACGACGCAGCCGCCGGAGGCGCCGCCGCGCATTTCGAAGCGGTGAGCGTCCGGATAGAGCGTCTCCAGGCGCCTCCGCGTGTTCCGCACGCCGATCCCGGGCCGCGCGGAGCCCGCCGCCGGAAGGCCGGGCCCGTCGTCCTCGACGCGCAGGACAAGCCTCGGACCCTCGGCCCGCGCGCCGATGCGAACGACCAGCCGCGCCGTCGTGCCTCTCATGCCGTGCTTGATCGCGTTCTCGACGATCGGCTGGAGCAGGAAGCTCGGCACGTCGGCCTGGCGCGCCGCCGGGTCGACATCCACGATCACTTCGAGACGCTCGCGGAAGCTCATGCGCTCGATACCGATGTAGAGATCGAGGATCGAGATCTCGCGTTCGAGCGTGACGATCTGGCCGGGATCGGTCTCGAGGCTCGCGCGCAGGAGATCGCCGAGCCGCTCGACCATGCGGCGCGCGCGCGTGGCGTCGGTCGAGATGAGGCCGAGAACGGAGTTGAGCGTGTTCGCGAGGAAGTGCGGCCGCAGCTGCGCCTGGAGCGCCGCGAGCTTCGCTTCGGCCAGCGCGCTGCGGAACCACTCGCGCGCCTCGATCCGCCGCACACGCAGGCGGTGGCCGACGAGCACGAGGAGCGCGACGGCGAGGACGGCGAGCGCGCGGAACCATCCGGTCTGATAGAAGCGCGGCAGGAGCCGGATCGGAAGCTGTGCTCCGGCCTCGTTCCAGACGCCGTCCTCGTTGCAGGCCATGACGTGGAAACGGTAGTCGCCGGGCGGCAGGTGCGTGTAGTACGCGGTGCGGCGCGCGCCGGCGTCCGTCCAGCGGCTCTCGAGCGGCTCGAGGCGGTATCGGAATCGTACGGAGGTCGGGTTCGAGTAGTTGAAGGCGGTGTAAAAGAACTCGAGATCGTTGTGGCCGGCCGCGATCCGCACGTCGCCGGTCCGGTCCACCGCCTCGCCGCTCGACACGATCTCCTCGATCACGACCGCCGGCGGGGTCGGGTTGAGCTCGATGCGCGCGGGATCGGCCATCGCGAGCCCCTTGACCGTCGCGAACCAGAGGCGGCCGTCGCGGCTCTTCCACACGCCATGCTGCGCGTTGTTGCACTCGGCCGACCGCATGCCGCTCGCCGTGTTGAACGGCACGGGATGGATGCGCCCGTTTCCGGCCGCCGCGTTCGCGAGCTCGCTCTGCCGCACGCGGAAGATGCCGTGGTTGCTCGTCATCCAGAGGTAGCCGTGGCCGTCCTCGATGACGCGCTGGACCACGTCGTGGAAGAGACCCTCCTTCTGCCGAAAGGTCGTGAACTTGCCGTCCTTCCATCGCGAGAGGCCGCCGCGCGTCGCGAACCAGTGCGTCCCGTCCGAGTCTTCGTAGATGGAGATGACGATGTCGTGCGGCAGGCCGTCGCGCGTCGTGAACGTCGTGAATCCGTCGGCTCCCAGGCGGGCCACGCCGCCGCCGAACGTGCCGATCCACAGGACGCCCTCACGGTCTTCGTAGATCGAGAAGATCTGCTCCGACGGGAGGCCGTCGCGCACGTGATAAACGCGGAACTTCGAGCCGTCCCACCGCGCGACGCCGTTGCCGACGGTCCCGATCCAGAGCATGCCGCGGCGGTCCACGCAGAGCGACGTGATCCAGTTGCCGGGCAGTCCTTCGGCGACGGTGAACCGTTTCGCATGGCCGTTGCGCCAGCGCAGCAGGCCCGCGCCCTGCGTGCCGACCCACAGATCGCCGCCATGGTCCTCGGCGATGGCGAGCACCGTCGTGCCGGCGCGCGTCACGTGCTCGAAGACCGCGCGGCCCGGCCGCATGCGGTCGAGGTTTCCGTCGGCCGTTCCGACCCACAGCGTCCCGCCGCGGTCCTCGGAGACCGTCCAGATCTTGTCGTCGGAGAGACCTTCGCGCCGCGTGTAGTTGACGACGCGCTGGCTCTTCAGGCGATTCAGGCCGCCGTCCGTCGTGCCGATCCACAGGCTGCCCTCGCGGTCTTCGTACACGGAAAGGATCCGATCGGACGAGAGGCCGCTCTCCGTCGAATAGCGCGTGAATTCGCCGGCGTGGAAACGATAGAGGCCGGACGCGGTGCCCACCCACACCGCACCCTTGCGGTCGCGATACACCGTCCGCGCCGGCGTCGTGGTGAGGCCCTGTTCGGGTCCGTAGAGGCGCGTCTCGTCCTCGGAGACGTGGACCAGACCGCGCCCCGTTCCGACCCAGAGTCCGCCCTCGCCGTCTCCGTCGATCGAAAACGGCGTTCCGGGGAAACCGCTCCGGATCGTGCGCACCTGCATCTCGCCGCCCGACAGGCGCACGAGCCCGTACGGCAGGCCAAACCAGAGCGTGCCCGACTCGTCCTCGTACATCGCGCGCACGCGTTCGCGCGGATAGCCGTCGGCGTCGGTCAGCACCGTGAGCTTGCCGTCGCGCACGTGCGCAAGCCCGGCGCTCGACCCGATCCAGAGCGTGCCGTCGCGCGTCTCGAGGAGCGTCCCGATGAGCGCGCGCTCGAGATCGGTTCCCTCGCCGACTTGCTCGAATCGCCCGTTCCGGCGGCGGGCGAGCCCGGTGAGCGTGCCGATCCAGAGCGTGCCGTCGCGCGTCTCGCAGAGGGCCTGGACCCAGTCGTCTTTCAGGGCGGGGGTGTTGCGCGTATCGAAGACGGTGAAACGGACGCCATCGAACCGCACGAGACCTTCCTGTGTCCCGAGCCAGAAGTACCCGTCGCGCGTCTGGAGGATGACCTGGACGGAGTTCTGGGGAAGGCCGGCGTCGCTGTCCCAGGTGTCGTGGCCGTAGTGCGTCGCGCCGGTGTCCGGATCGAGCGCGACCGCGGGGTCCGCCGGCGCGCACAGGATTCCCGCCGCGAGAACGGCGAGCCACCCGGCCGCTCGCCGAACCGCTCGACCGCCGGTCGTCACACGGTTCTCCCTCAGAGCCTCACCTTCCCGAAGCTCTTTCAGAGAGCAAACCGCAGGCCCGGTTCGAAACAATCCGACGTGGGATGAAAATCATGTCCTGAGAGATGAATGGCTTTTTTTCAGGGACGAATAGAGACCGTCACGTCGGGCAGATATTCAATCCACTGGACGGCGATTCAGGGTGGCGGATGACGTCCAAGGAGCCGGGGAACCGGGTCGATCCGATGCCCTGGTCACGCGGACCGGCCCTTGTTGTCCACGGGCCCCGTCATCTTGCGGTTGACCGCCTCGGATTGACCTCGAGGGATCGACAGCGTCTGCCACTTCTCGCCCGTCCAGTGTTTCGCCAGGAGCACGATCTGGCTCACGTGTCCGGCGTAGTGCGTGAGCTGCCGGTTGATCGCGCGCACGACGGTGTGCGGCAGGGCGCGGATCGGCACCTCGCGAAGAAGGTCGTCGTTGGTCAGCGGCTCGACGTTCGCGAAGAGGATCCGCCAGCCCTCCTCCCACTTCGCCATCAGGCCCTCGCGCGAATCGGAGGCGTCGAGCTCGAACTCGTTGTCGCGGCGGCGGTCCGGCTTCTCGCCGTCGGAGGCGAGGAAGTCCGTCCAGCGCGATCGCAGGTTCCCGGCGATGTGCTTGACGATGACCGCGATGCTGTTTGACTCGGGACCGAGCGTCGCGAAGAAGTCCTCGTCCGAAACCTGCGCCAGAGCCTTCTCCGCCAGACGGCGGATGGAGTGGAACTCCCGGACCGCCTCCGCCCGGAATTCGTCGGCGACGCTGGCGCCCGCGGACATGCCGCGAGCATATAGAATTCGCTTCAAAGAGGAGCGCGGCCATGCCCGTTCCCACCGGCTCACGGCGCTCGATCGAGGTCACGTTCGAGGGGTGCGTCCAGGACGCGCAGGACTACGGGAGCGACTCCGAGCGGATGGTGTCGCGCCTCTTCTTCTGGGTCCGGCACGCCGGCGCTCCGGACGGCGACTTCCTCAGGGACCTCGCGCTCGTCGCCGGAAACCATTTCGCCCGCGTCCCGATCGCGCCTCCCGAGGATTACACCGGACCGGTGTACTACGCCGAGGTGCGGCAGCGCGTCGGCGAGGACTTCGAGACCGGCCGGATCGAGGTGGGATCGCCCGTCGGCTATGCCGGGCCTTTCGACCAGGCGGCGTTCGCGCGGGCCGCGGTCGAGTATTTCCGCGCGGTCATGACCGAGTCCGGCGAGATGCTGCGCGCGGAAGACGGGAGCCCGCTCAGCGGCGGATTCCGTCCGACGGCGCACGTGCGTTTGCGCCACAATGCGACGCTGGCGCGAAAGAGGGTGACGATCGGAACGCCGTGATCGGGCGCGAACCGATGTTTTCGTGGGGCGGCCCTCGCGGTTGCCCGGAATCCGGAGGGCGGGGACGAGCCCCGCCCCGACGACCAACCGCGGGTGCCCGCTACTTTCCGCTCCCCGCGCGCGTCTGCGCCGCCTTCCCCGGCTTGACCCACTTGTCGTACCACGCCACGTAACGCTCGTACCGGTCCCGCTGGTACGACGGCTTCCGAAGCCCGTGGTACTGCCCCGGATAAATGACGAGCTGCGTCGGCACGCCGAGACTCCGCAGCGCCTGATACATCTGCTCCGAGTTCTGCAGCGGCACGTTGAAGTCCGACTCGCCGCACAGGAAGAGCGTCGGCGTCTTGATCCGGTCGGCGTGCAGGAACGGGAAGGACACCTTCAGCCATGCCTCCGGGTTCTTCCACGGTTTCCCGAGCTCCGCCTCGTACTCGCGGACGTACTGGTCGGTCCCGTATCCCGCGAAGATGTCGGAGATGCCGGCGCCGCTCGTCGCCGCCGCGAAGCGCCCGTCGGTCGCGATGACGTAGTTCGTGAGCATCCCGCCGTAGCTCCATCCGCCGACGCCGAGGCGATTCGGGTCGGCGATTCCGCGCCGCACGGCGTCGTCCACCGCCGCGAGCACGTCCTCGACGTCCTTGTGACCCCAATCCGCCCAGATTCCGAGCGAGAACTTCTCGCCGCGCCCGGAGCTGCCCCGCGGGTTCGCGCCGAGCACGACGTAGCCGTTCGCCGCGAGGATCTGCCATTCGAAGTCGAACGTCGCCTGGAATTGGTCCACCGGTCCGCCGTGCAGCCGCAGGATCGCCGGATAGCGCTTCCCGCTCGCCGACGGATCGCCGGGAGGCTTCGCGAGGAACCCGTGGATCTCGGTGCCGTCCTTGCTCGCGAACTTCGTGTCCTCGACGGACGCGAGCTGCACTTCGGCGAGCCACGCGTCGTTCTGCGTCGACAGGCGCCGCGGCTCGCTCCCTTCGACCGCGTAGATCTCGTCGGGCTGCTGCGGCGAGCCCATGAGGATCGCGACTTTGCCGCCGGGCGACGTCGTGAGGCCGGAAATGACGCGGCGTCCCGTAACGAGGCGCTCGATCGCGCCGCCCTCGCCGGAAACCCTCGCGAGCTGGAACGCCCCGTCGTCCTCGAGGAGGAAGAGGATCTGCTTTCCGTCCGGCGCCCAGTGCGGCGCCTGCACGTTGCGGTCGAGCGAGGCGGTGAGGACGCGCGCCGTTCCTCCCGCCGCGGGCACGACCGCGAGGCTGCGGATCGCGTAGTAGATGAGGCGGTCGGGTCCTCCCTGAAGATAGGCGATCGAGCGGCTATCCGGGCTCCACGCGAGACGGCTCTCGACGTCCGGCTCGTTGTCCGCCCCTTCGTAGGTCGTGACCTGGCGCTCCTTCGCGCCGGCGCGCGGCTCGATCGCGTAGACGTCCCAGTTGTCCGTGCGATCGATGTCGGGGGCGCGCTTGGTGACGAACGCGATCGTCTGGCCGTCGGGCGACCAGGACGGCAGGAGCTCGTTGGCCGTGCCCGACGTCAGCGGCTCGCTCTTCTTCGTCGCGAGGTCGAAAAGGTAGAGGTGCGTCCGCTTCTTGCCCAGATAGCCGGTCACGTCTTCCTTGAACTGGAAGCGATCGATGACGATCGGCTTCGCGGCCTTCTTCTTCTCCTTCTCCGACTTCTCCTTGCCCGGCTCCGAAGCGTCCTCGTCCGGGTCCTCGGCGGCCACGACGAGCCGCTTGCCGTCGGGCGACCAGTCGTAGTCCTCGACGCCCCCCGGAAAGGACGTCACGCGCTCCGCCTCGCCCCCGGCGCGTGGGAGCAGCCAGATCTGCTCGGTCTCTTCGTCGCTGTCGCGATCCGAAAGGAAGGCGAGGTATTTGCCGTCCGGGCTCCACCGCGGAGTCGATTCGCCCTTCCGACTCGAAGTCAGGCGCACCGACTGCTGGCCGTCCCAGCTCGTCATCCAGATGTCGCGGTCGCGGCGGTCGCCCACGAGATCGATCGTCGAGACCGAGTAAGCGACCCAGGCGCCGTCCGGCGAGAGCTGCGGGTCCGAGACGTCGCGGATGCGCGCGAGGTCGTCGAGCTTGATCGCGCGTTTGTCGGCCGCCGGCGCGGCGCCGGAAAGCGCCAGCGCACCGAGGATTCCGAGAACGGTGCGGGATCGAAGAGACACAGGACCTCCTTCAGGGCTTCGTGGCGGCGGGACCGACGAACATGGATCGGGGCGGCGTCCTCTCGTGCTCCGGAGGGACGGGATCGTCTCAAAAAGCGGCCGCGCGAGACAAGCGCACAACCCGGCGCGTATGCTCTCCGGGGAGCCGCTCGAATGTCCCGGATCCTCCGTTCTGCCACGACGCTCGTTCTCGCCGGGCTCGCGGCGCTTTCGGGGGCCTGCGTGAGATCGGCCGGGCCGGGATCCTCCGCCGCGCCGGCGGTCGCGGCCGCGCCGGCCGCGCAACCGCCCGGAGCGGGCAAGCTTCCGGCCGGCCCCACGTTCGACGCGACGGTTCGTCCGATTCTCGAGGCGCGCTGCACGCCGTGCCACTCCCCCGGCGGAAAGATGTACGAACGCCTCCCCTTCGATCGGCCCGACGTGATCTCCTCGCACGCGCGCGGCGTTCGCCGCCGGCTCAAGGGAGCAGATCTCGACGCGCTCGAGAAGTGGCTCGCGACGCTGCCCGCGTCGCCCCCGGCCGGCGCCGCTCCCGAGAGCTAGGTCCGCGGCGCCACGATGCGCGGGGCGGGGGGCGGAGCGGCGGGCGCGATCACCGAACGATCGGATGACACGGTCCCGGCCGCGGTCGCGTCGGCCGGATTGCCCCAGCCTCCCGAGGACGAATACGTCCGATCCGCGGAGGCCCAATCGCGACCGATGACCCGCGGGATCTCCACGCGTTCCACGCGCGCGATGTCCAGGCGCGCGGCCTTCGACGGTCCGCCCGCGTCGTAGGAGGGGTAGTAGCCGTACCGAAAGGCACAGCCCGGCAGTCCGTCGTCCGTGTAGTAGTAGCCCATGGAGCCGCCGGGCGCCGATGCGCATCCGGCCGCGAGGACAGCCGCCGCCGCCAGCAGAAGGAGCTTCCTCATCATGCGTCCTCCGGGCGCCTCCATCATACGCCGCGGTGGCTCGAGAAGCGGCGTGATGGAATGACCCAATGGCGCGTTTCGACGTCGTCACATTCGACTGCTACGGCACGCTCATCGACTGGGAGTCCGGCATCCGCAAGGCTTTCCTCGCGGCCGCGGCCTCGGACGGCGCGCGGATTCGTCCCGAGGACATCCTGCCGGCCTACGCCGAGATCGAACCGCGAGTCGAGACCGGGGCGTACCGGCCTTATCGCGACGTCCTCGCGCGCGCCGCCGTCGGAGTCGCCGACCGATTCGGATGGCGCCTCGGGCTCGAGCGCGCGCGGTTCCTTCCGGAAAGTCTCCCCTCCTGGGCGCCGTTCCCGGACACGAACCCGGCGCTCGAAGAGCTCGCCGCTGCGGGCTGCCGCCTGGGCATCCTCTCGAACGTGGACGACGATCTGCTGGCCGGGACGCGCCGCCACTTTTCCGTCGCCTTCTCTCCCATCGTGACCGCGGCGCAGGTGCGCTCGTACAAGCCGGCTCCCGGACATTTTCTCGAGGCGCGCCGGCGGATCCCGCCGGGCACGCGGTGGCTCCATGCCGCGCAGAGCTATTTCCACGACGTCGTCCCGTGCAAGACGCTCGGCATTCCGGTCGCCTGGATCAACCGGAAGGGCGAGAGGGCCGGAGCGGCCGGTCTGCCGGACCGGGAATTCCCGGATCTGGCGGGTCTGGCCGCGTGGGTGACCGCGTAATGTAGCGGCGCGAGGAAACGCTCGCCCCGTCTACTTCTTCTTCCTCGCGCCCTTCGCCTTCGCCGTTCTCTCGGCCTTGCTCGTCCTCTGCATGTCCATCCGGTGGGCGCGCTCGTAGGTCTGGATGTCCTTGAACCGCCCCTTCGCGTCCCGAACGGCGTAAAGCTTCTTTCCCGCGACGCTGCGATGGGTGGTCCGTCTCGCCTTTCCCGCCATAGTTCCCCCTTCCGATCCGATGGGCCGGATTGTATGCCCCGACCGGGAACTTTTTCGGGACGCGGCGCGTAACAGGTTGTCGAGGGCGCAGCCTCGGACGGCGCCTCGGCGACGGAGGGCCCATGCGAACGACGCAAACGGTGACCGCGGCGATCGGCCTGCTCGGAACGCTCCTGCTCGCGGCGCCGGCGGCGCGGGCGGCCGACGCCACGCGGACGCTCAGAGCCGAGCTGGCAGGCCCGGACGCGGCGGCCTTCGCGGTCGAGAACCTCGCCGGGACGATGAGAGTCGAGCCGGGCCCCGACGGCACGGTGTCCGTCGAAGCGACCGTTCACGCGGAAGATGACGATCTCGCGCGCGGCGTGCGGCTCGAACGCGTCTCGGGCGAAGCGACGCCGACGCTGCGGGTCCGGTTTCCCGACTCGGTCCACACGCTCCGCTACCGCGCGCCGCACGAAGACGGCGACTACAGCTTCCCCTTCCTGATGTTCGAGGGCAGCCACTACGACTACGACGGCCGCCGGTACCGCGTCTCCACCTCTCACGGCAAGCGTCTCTGGGCGGACCTCGTCGTGCGGGTGCCCGCGCATGGAACTCGCGCGCGGTTTCGAAATCTCGTCGGCCTCGTGGACGCCGCGGGCCTCGAGGGATCGCTTCGCTTCGAGGTCGCGAGCGCGGACCTGGAGCTTCGGCGGCTGGGCGGCGACGTCTCGCTGTCGGGATCCTCGGGCGACACGCGGGCCTCGGACATCCGGGGGACCTGGAAGTCGGACTTTTCGAGCGGCGACGTCGTGCTCGACGGCTTCGAGGGCGACGGGATGACCTTCGACACGAGCTCCGGCGACATCCGCGTGCACGGCGCCAGGGCGGCGCGCATCGCGCTCGACTCGAGCTCGGGCGACGCGTCGTTCCGGGACGCCGACGTCGAAGAGTTCCGGGCCAAAGCGAGCTCCGGCGACATCCGGCTCGAGCAGACGACCGCGCGGCTGAAGAACGTGCGCGTCCACACGTCGAGCGGCGACGTCCAGCTCCGGCTTCCGAACGAGTGCTCGTTCGAGGCGGATGCCGACCAGTCGAGCGGCGACATGTCCGTCGGGTTCCACGACGGACACGAGACGATGCGGCACGAGAAGCTCGTCGCGTTCCGCCGGGGCGAGGGCGGCGCACGCATCCGGGTCGAGACGTCGAGCGGGGATCTGACGATCGCGCCGCGGTGACGTCGCGTCCGCACCCGCGCGGCGCGACGTCATCCCGAGGAGTCCTCGACGGGGGATCCCGAGCTTTCTCGCCGAGGATGCCGTGGCTCAGAGCCTGCCGAGTCCGGGATCCCTCGCGATCGCTCCGGATGACGCGCTGCGCGCGTCAGATCCCGATCAGGTACAGATCCAGATCCGGGGACAGACCGATGCGGCGATCCGGACGGCGGCGGCGGTTCCCGGTTCCGCGGCGCTCCGAAGACATGCGCCGCTCCAGACTGCCCGGGTCCTCGCCGTTGCGCCGCTCCGAGAGGCGTCGGGGAAGGCCCATCCGCCGTTGGTGCTTTCGCCGCTCGGGGCTCGACGCGACCGTTCCGGCGGCCGGCGGAATCACGACGAGGGTCTTCACGCTTCCTCCGTGCTCGTTCCGCCGCGGATCATATCCCCTCAGGAAGAGGCGCGCTTTCCGGTGCGCTTTCCGCCGCGAAGCTTGTGCAGCGCCTTGCCGAGCTTGACGTTGACGACGCTTTCGCGGGAGAGGAAGCGGATCGGCGGCGGCCGCCGCACGCCGAAATCCTCCCGGAGCTTCAGCAGACCGCGGTGATCCGGCGACACCTTCAGGCCGACCTCCAGCGCCTCGACGGCTTTCTTTCGGGAGCCGGACAACATGTAGAGCTGCGCGAGACTCCAGTAAATGTGCGGGTTACGGCGATCCGAGGCCACCGCCTTGAGGCAGAGGTCGAGGCCTTCCTTCAGCCCCTTGGTGTGCCCGAGCGCCAGGGAGTAGCTCGCGAGGATCCCGGTCGGCACGGACAGGTTCCGCTTGCTCTGCCGGTCGCAGTACTCCGAGAGAAACTCCCGCGCCTGCGGATAACGCTGAAGCTTCAGCGCGTCGCGTCCGCGCTTGAGCAGTTCCTCATCGTCGTACCGTTCGAGCGACTCGACCATGGGGCGGGCCTCCATCCTCATCATAGCAAAGGGACTTATCTCGGGTTCGAGGAGAGAGACCGTCCGGCAGGCTCAGGCCATCTGCGCGAAATGGGCCGCCGCTCGCGCGTCCACTTCCCGCGGGGTGAGTGTCTCGACGACGCTCGCGAGCGCCCACACGTGGCCGAACGGATCGGTGACCTGGCCGTAGCGATCGCCGTAGAAGGCGTTGGCGACGGGGATCTTCGAGGTCGCGCCGGCCTGCAGCGCGCGAGCGAAGGCGCCGTCCACGTCGTCCACGTAGAGCTCGAGGATGACGCTCGTACCGCGCAGCGTCTCCGGAGAGCGCGCCCGCGTGCCCGTCTCGTATCGGCCGTAGACCTCCTCGGACATGCCCATGTTCTCTTCCGACAGGAGAACCGTCGAGTCGAACATCTTGAGCTGCGCATGCAGGACGCGCGAGTCCGGCGGCACCGCGGATCGATAGAGCACCTGGGCCCCGAAAGCGCGTCCGTAGAAGTCGATGGCCTTCTCGACATGGCGCACGATGAGGTGCGCCGCGATGCGCCGCTCGTTGGGTCTCGCTCCGGAAATCGCCATGGCGGTCCTCCCTTTTCGTCCCCAAACGGACGGCGGGCCGAGGAGTTTACAGAACGGCGCGCCGGGAGTGTAAAGTCCGGCCCGGTATGGGGGCGTCGGCGGCCTCGGTGAGGCCGATGGAGTCCCGGGACGCGGGCCCGGTCGCGCGGCTCTCGGGCGAGCTCGGCTATCCCGTCGAGGAGGGCTCGATGCGGGAGCGGCTCGAGCGGCTCTCGGGCCGTCCCGCGGAAGGGCTCTTCGTCGCGGAGGACCCGCCGGGCGAGGTCGTGGGCTGGATCCACATCTCCGAGGACGCGACGCTCACCGACGGCCCGACGGCCGAGATCCGCGCGCTCATCGTGGACGCGCGCGTCCGCGGAAGGAAGATCGGCCGCGAGCTTCTGTCCCGCGCCGAGCGCTGGGCGGCCTCCCGCGGGTATCGGCACGTCCGCGTGCGCAGCCGCACCTGGCGCGAGGACGCGCACCGCTTCTACGAGACCAACGGCTACGGCCTCGAGAAGACGCAGCACGTGCTCGGCAAACCGCTCACGGGCTGAGCGGAGAGCCGGAGCGCGTCAGCGCGGGGAGACGACAGGCGGCTGCGGCGCGATGATCGGGAAGCCGTTCGGGCCGATCGGCAGCGGCGGCGGGCTCCCCGGCATCAGCGGAAAACCGTTGGATCCCACGAGCGCGGGCGGCGGCGCCGGCGGGCGCGGCGAGGGGCGCACCGGACCGTAGCATCCGGAGCAGCCGCCGTAATATCCGAGAAAGTAGGAGTCGTCGTCATCGGCCGGCGGCGCGGGCGGCGCGTTCGCCTCGGAAGGCAACACCGTCTGCCCTTCGCCCGTCGGTCCGAGGAGCACGGTCTCGACCGGCTTCGGCTTCTCGTCGACCGTCGTCACGGCGATGCCGCGCACGTCGTCCGCCGCGACACTCATGTACACGCCGTCGGGATAACGGTGAAAGAGGTACACGCGCCCGCGACGCACCGGCGCATCCTTCGCGAGGACGCGGCCGTTGCCGCGGAGCTCGATCTGATGAACGGTGCGTGCGTCGCCGCGAGAAGGCGTCGCCAGGACGAGGAGGGCGACCGCCAAGAGAACCTTCATCACTTGCCTCCGCCCGATGCTCCAGCATATACCCGGCGACCGAACGTGGCCGCGGAGCCGGATCTCCGGCCCGGATGTAGGATGCGAGGGCACACGCGGGAGGTCCCATGCCGAAGCGAGTGACGGCGGCCAAGCCTCGATTGAGTGATGAGGCCGTTCGAGCCCGGACAGGCAAGAGCTGGAACGAATGGTTCGGCATCCTGGACCGAGCGGGCGCCGCACAACTCGAGCACCGGCAGATCGCGGCGCACCTGAGAGGCGAGCATCGGCTGAGCAGCTGGTGGTGCCAGGCCGTCGCCGTCACCTACGAGCAGGCCAAGGGACTTCGAGGGCCGCACGAGAAGGCCACCGGCTTCGAGATCGGAGTGTCCAAGACGATCGCCGCTCCCCTGTCGCGTCTCTTTCGCGCCTGGGAGGACCGGCGCATCCGCGACAAGTGGCTGGAGGATCCCGGCTTCGTCATCCGCAAGGCCACGCCGGGGAAGTCGCTGCGGATCACGTGGGTCGACGGCAAGACCAACGTGGACGCGGGCTTCTACGCCAAGGGCGACGGCAAGAGCCAGATCTCCGTCCAGCACGGGATGCTCGACAGCGCCCGCGAAGCGGCGCGCCTGAAGACCTACTGGGCCCTGCAGCTCGGCAAGCTGAAGGAGATGCTCGAGGGATGAAAAGCGTACGGCTCGCGGCCGCGGCCGCGCTCCTCGCGCTCGCGGCTTCGCGCGCTGAGGCGCAGAAGGCGATCCTCGTCGTGCGCCACGCCGAGAAGGCATCCGACGCGAACGGGAAGGAAGTTCCCCTCTCCGAACAGGGCAAGGCGCGGGCCGAACGACTCGCGGCGATGCTGCGCGACGCGGGGATCACGGCGATCTGCTCGACCGACACCGTGCGCACGCGGTCGACGGCCGAGCCGCTCGCGCGGGCGCTCCACATGACGATCCGGATCTATGGCGACGTCAACGATCTCGCCGGAGAGCTCAAGCGCGAGCCCGATACCGTCGCGCTGGTCGTCGGACACGGCAACACCGTGCCGCTCTTTCTGACCGCGATGGGCGTCAAGGAGAAGATCGAACTCGGCGATCGCGAGTACGACAACCTCTTCATCGTCGTGCCGCGGGCGTCGGGCGAGCCGGGGTTCGTGCGGCTGAGGTATTAGAAGAACGTTCGTCGTAGGGGCGACCCTTGCGGTCGCCCGCGTCCGCCGGGCGGGGGCGAGCCCCGCCCCTACCTGACCGGAACCCGTGATCTCCTACGTCCTCGCGATCGGACGCACGACGATCCTTCCCCCGTGCTTCAGGTGCGGGCATCCCCGCGCCACGGCGACCGCGTCGTCGAGCGACGCCGCGGAGATGACGAAGTAACCGCGGATCTCCTCCTCCGGCGCCGCCGCGGCGCCCGCCGGGGCTCCCAGGCTCTCGGTGCGGTCGTCGAGCTTCTCGCCCGACACCGAACGTCCCGAGGCCGCCAGACCGCGCGCCCAGGCGCGATACTCGGCGACGCGCGCGCTCTCCTCTTCGGGCCGATCGGACTCGGCTCCGCGGAGGAGAAAGAGAACGAATTGCGGCGGACCCGACTCCCCGACGCGATGCGCCGGCCGCGACGGGAGCGCGCGGCCGATCCAGACGCCGGAGGCCACGAGCAGGATTCCCGCGGCGAGAGCGGCGAGCGCGCGCCACCCCCGCGCGTGGCGCCGTCGTCCGGACGCCACGAGGCCTTGCCGTCCGAGCGCCGCGACGACTCGCTCTTCGAGCTCCGCGCGCGGCGCGAGCTCCCGCGGCAGCTCCTCGAGCGCCCGCGCTTCCGCCTCGGTCCAATTCTCTTCGCTCTCGCTCATGACGATTTTCCTTTCTCAAACGCGCCGCCGGACCCGAGCCGCCGGCGGAGCCACTCGCGGGCCCGCGCGAGCTGGCTCTTGGACGTACCGGGCGCGATCCCGAGGAGTTGCGCAATCTCGTCGTGCGTGTATCCCTCGACGTCGTGGAGGACGAAGACCTCCCGGTATCCGTCGGGCAGGTCGCGAAGCGCGCGCTCGAGGTCGACGTGCGCGGCCGGCTCCCCGCGGTCCGACGCGGCGATCGGCTCCGGCCCCGTTTTCTCGGGCGCCGCCGCGAGGATCCGCCTTGGCGAGCGTCGCGAGGCCTCCCGATAGGCGTTCCAGCCGATGCCGCCGAGCCACGTCGACAGCGCGGACTCCCAGCGGAACTCCGCCAGCTTCGCCGCCGCGCGCAGCCACGTCTCCTGCATCAGATCCTCGGCCTCCGCTTCGCGTCCGCCGCAGAGCCGCAGCAGCCACAGATACAGCCGCGGCGCGTGCGCGGCGTAGAGCCGCCGGAACTCCGCCTCGCCGCGACCCGAGAGGTACGCGGCCACGAGCGCGCGGTCGGAGGATGCGTCGGCGCTCACCGCTTGCGCGTCAAGCGAATCTCTTCGAGCCACTTCTCCCGTCCTTCCTGGTACCAGGTCCAGCGCGTCGTGAGGTGGTTGGCGTCCTCGAACCGAAACACCGCGCGATCCATGTGTCCCTTGTCCCGCGACGGAAGGTTGCCGCCGTCGAGGAACGTGAAGGTCACGACGCGGCCGCCGTCTTCGAAGGACGTCGCCTCGAGCCGCGGCTGGGTCTTCGAGACGCAGTAATGCGTCAGACGCAGCTTCTCGCCGTCCAGGATGAAGACCGTCAGCATCGTCTCGCCCGGGTGGGCGTCGAACGAGGTCTCCATGACGGCCGATCCCGCGGCGATCGAGCGAAAGGTCAGGTCCTCCGCCCAGCCCTTCGTGCTCTCCCCGCGCCAGGTCCCCTCGAGGGCCCGGAACCGCGCGTAGGCCTCGCGCGCGGGCGACGGCACCGGCGGCGCCACCTCGTCGGCCGGGGACCCGCCGAGCAGAAGGACCAGAATCGGAACCGTGGCGGCGATCGTCTTCATGCGGCCTCCTTCGCGACTCGTCCGTACCCCTGAGTGCGGAAAAGAGGGCCGAGGGTTGCGCGCGGATCTCCCGCTTCGCCCGAGCCCGGAATCAGTAGGTGAAGACGAGGACGAGCGCGAGAGCGAGCACGGCGAGGTAGATGCCGCCCGCGATGACGATCCAGCGCGGCAGCCCGAAGATCGGCTTGCCGGGCTTCGATTCCCTCCGGCGGCGCTCGGGGCCCGTGTAGTTGCTCTGGCGGTTCGGGTTGCGGCGGTCCGGACGTTTCTCGGGCACCGTTTTCAGGAAGGCGCCGCGCGAGCGCCGCACCACGCCGGTGCTGGCATCCGCGAGCGGATCGGTCGGGAGCTTGGAAGTCATCTCGGAGAGCGGATCTGGGGAAAAATTCTACACGACCCGGCCGCGTCCGGCGCCTACTGCGGGACCGCCTCGAGATTCTTGCGGAGGGCCGCGATCTGGCTGTCCGAGCGCTGGCCGGGCGGAAGGGCTTCGGCCTCCCGGATCGCCTCCTGGATCGCGACGCGCGCCGACGCGAGGTCCCCCTTCTCCTGGTAGACCCGCGCGCGGATCGTCAGAATGCCGACGAGTCGGGGGCCGTAGGCCTTGGAGAGCGCCTTGTCGGAGGACGCGAGCGCCATCTCGTAGTCCTTCATCGCCTCGTAAGCGAGCGTGAGGCGGGCCGGCGGGTTGTAGTCGTCCGGGAAGTCTTTCTCGGACGCCTTGAGCATTGGAAGCGCACGCTTGGGCTCGCCGAGCGCGAGATACACGGACAGCCGGTGCGAGTCGAAGACCGCGCGCGCCGCCGGCGTTTTCGCGGCGGACGCCTGCGCCTCGAGGAAGGCCGCCCAGTCCGTCAGAACCTGGCGCTCGCCCGGCTCGTCGCCGGCGTCCTCGCGCTCGTCGGCGAGCGAGCCATAAAGGGACGAGACGTCGTCGGCCGCGAGGTCGGGACGCGGCCGCGCCACGACGCGGCGTCCGTCGGCCGCGAGCGCCGCGACGAGCTCCGGTCGCGACGCGTGGCCGCGATCGAGCCGGAGCGCGCAGTCGAGCCCGCTCCCCGCGACGTTGGCGGCCGACGGCGTGTCCGCGAGCTTCGGAAAGACATCGCGCGCGGTGGCCGCGCAGCCCGCCTCGTCGCCGGATTTGTGGAGCGCGAAGAGGAGCGACTCGGTCGCCCGCGCCCCGGAAGTCCATTTCGGCGGCGCGGCGGCGAGCGCCTCCTTGTAGGCGGCCGCCGCCTCGGCGTTCTTCTTCTCGCCGTAGAGCCGGTCCGCCCGCGCGAGCGTCGCGTCGACGCCCTTTTCGTTCCCGCGCATCGCCCGCCGTCCGTCGTCCAGGAGCTTCTCGAGCTGCGGCACGGTCGCGCCGCCGACCCACCGGACGACGGCCTCTTCCTTGCCGGGATCCACGACGAAGAGCGTGGGCCAGACTTCGACCGGGTACTTCGTCAGAAACGGGGCGTTTCCTTTCTTCTCCGTATCGATCGAAAGCCAGACGAACTGGCCCGCGCGGGGGGCGAGCGAGGGATCGGTGAACACGAAGGCCTGCATCGAGCGGCAGGTATGGCACCACGGAGCCCACGCCTCGACGAAGAGCGGCAGCTTCTTCTCGCGCGCGAGGTTCAGGGCCTTCCCGTAGTCGTCCGCAACGAATGGCACCGCCGACGTCGTCTCGGGCGCCGGCGCGGCCGCGAGCAGGATGATCGACGCGATCGCCGCCAGCGCCGTGATCCCGAGCCGCCTCGCTCCCGTCATTTCACCGCCGTCGCGAGCGTATCGTGGTGCTCGCGGATCAGCGTCCTCAGATAGGGCCCGATCGCCTTCGCGCTCTCGAAGCCCGCGGCCTTCGCCGCCGTCTCCTGCGCCGTTTCGGCGATGCCGGAGCCTTCGGCGTAGTGCTTCAGGTCCCGGTACGCCCCGACCGTGAAGAGGTCCCACGCGGCGCCCGCCTCCCGGACGAAGATGAGGTTCTCCGGGAGATCGAGCGCGCGGTCATACGCGTTCTCCATCTCGCGCTGGCGATAGAGGTCGGCGTCCCGGCCCGGCAGCGCCACGAACATCTCGACATGGAAGAAGCCGGCGTCTCCCAGGCGGCTGCGCACGTCGCGAAGGTTCGGACCGCGCACGAAGACGTCCTCCTGCCACGCGATGGCCGCCCGGATCTTCTCGAGCGACGTGCGCGAAGCCTCGCGCCAGCGCTCCCGCATCGCGACGCGATCGGGCGCGTAGTACTCGACCCAGCTCCCCATCGGGTACAGGAGCAGGAGGTCCCACTTGTCTCCCTGGCTGTGCCGCATCGCGAAGGGCGCCGCGTCCCCGCTTTCCGGGAATGAGGGGGCGAGCGATTTCTGAAGGTCGATCAGCTCGAGCAGCCGCCCCGGAGCCGCCTGGACGAGCGAGGCGCGATAGAGAAATTTCGCGACGCCCGGAGAGGACGGCGCCAGGAGGGCCGCGGCCGAGAGAGCGAGCGCTGCTCCGGTCACGGCAGGACTCCGTCCCCCGTCGCCTCCCGTTCGGTCCGCACGGCCTGGCGCTCCTCGAGGGCGTGCCGGGCGCCGAACTGGAAGAGCGACTCGATGGCCAGGAACGCCGGGCCGACCTGTCCGGGATTGATTCGGCCCGGACTCGTCCCCCGGTAATCGATCCAGCCCCGCCACTCCAGCCACAGGAGGATCCGGTCCAGCCCGAAGGCGAGAAGCCCGATGCCGGCCCCGACCAGGAGCCACTTCACGCCCTCATCCTAGCAGCCGAAACCTTTCGGCCGGCCGGGCGTCACGGGAGACGGAGCAATTGGAGGACAGCCATGTTGAGAAGGACCCTGACCGCCGCCCTGCCCGCCCTGGCCCTGATCGTCGCCACTCCCGGCGCGCTCTTCGGCAGCGGCCCCGGCACCCCGGACCGCGTCGTCGTCGTGGGAGACGAGGACAACGACGTCGACCTGCTCGACGTCGACGAGCCCGGCGATCCCGGCGACGTCGTCGTCCACGTCGACCGGAGGCACTCCGGGTTCCTCGGCGTGCGCCTGGTCGGAATCACGCCCGAGCTGCGCGAGCACTTCGGCGCCCCGAAGGACGCCGGCGTTCTGGTCGGCGGCGTCGAAAAGGACAGCCCGGCGGAGAAGGCCGGCATCAAGGTGGGCGACGTCGTGACGAGCGCCGACGGCGAGCGCATCGGCTCGGCCCGCGATCTTTCGCGCGCGGTGCGCCACCGGAAATCGGGCGAGACGATGAAGCTCGATCTCACCCGGGACAAAGCGGCGAAACAGCTCTCCGTGACCGTCGCCGAGCGCCCGGAGCGCGAAGTCCACGTCGGCGATCTCGGCCCCATGATCGAGAAGCGCATGAAGATCTACCGCGACCGGGATTTCGACGCCCCGATGGTGATCGGACCGATGCACGACAGGGGCCGCGTGCAGGAGCGGCTGGACGAGATCGAGAAGCGGCTGAAGGACCTCGAGAAGAAGCTGCCCTCTTCCCGCTAGGGCTTCTTCGCGGTCCCGGCGGGCGAGGAGCGCACGACCGTCGCCTCCGGCGAGGAGCGCAGAACTTCAGACTCGATGGCTCCCCGCCGGATCTCCGCCGGAGCCTTCCGTCCGAGACCGCGTGTCGCGTAGAAGACCGCGGCGGTCCACGTGGGAACGAGGTCGAGGCCCGGCACGACTTCGGCCAGGAAGGACGGCAGGAAGGCCCAGTGCCATCCGATCAGGACCGTCATCGCCGCCGCCACCGCGAGGTCGAGCGCGTCGCTCCACGGCGACGCCGCCCCCGGAAGGAAGAACGGGAAGGCGACGATCTGAACGAAGTCCGCGGCGATGGCGATTGTGCGCGCCAGCCAGACGCGGGAGGGGGCGGGGGCGCCGGCCACGGAGCGAGCTTACTGCGAACCCTTCGCGTGGGCAGGTCGCGTCCCCGCCCTCCTCGACGGGCGGCGCAAGGGCCGCCCTACGAAGCGGAGGGTTTCATCCCCACCAGCGCCGCGGCGAGACCCAGCCCGATGTACGCCCCTCCCGAGACGTACCGCCTCGCCCGCTCCGCGCCGGGGCCCGCGCGCAGCCATCGCGCCGCCGACCCGGCGGCGACCGCCCACGCGCTGTCGCTGACGAGCCCGATCCCCGCGAGGAGAAGGCCGAGGGTCAGGATCTGCGGCGCGACGGGACGCCGCGGATCCACGAACTGCGGAAGAAACGCCAGAACGAAGAGCGCCGTCTTGGGGTTCAGGATGTTCACGAGGATTCCCTGCGCGAAGATCCTCGCCGGCGTATCCCGCGGCGCCTCGCGTCCGGCCACGCCCGGGTCCGATTCGCGCAGACGGCGCACGCCCAGATAGATGAGGTACGCCGCGCCCAGATACTTGAGCGTCGCGAACGCGGCGGCGGACGCCGCCAGCAGCGCCGACACGCCGAGCGACGCGGCGGCGACGTGCACGAGCGTCCCGACCGTTATCCCGGCCGCCGAGAGGACGCCCGCGCGGCGTCCCTGGTGGAAGCTCCGTGTCACGATGTAGAAGACCGCCGGTCCGGGCGTGAGCAGGAGCACCGTGACGGCCGCCAGGAAAAACCCGAGTCTCGTCGTGTCCATGAAGTCTATCTTCTCCCGTATGCTCGGCGCATGAACGTCGCGCCCGTCAAGCCGCCCATCTCGAAAGACCTCCTGGACCGCGTGGACATCCGGGTCGGGACCATTCGCTCGGTCGAGGACGTGCCCGACTCGAAGAAGCTCGCGCGGTTGACGGTCGATCTCGGCGACCGTCGGATCCGCGTGCTCGCCGGCATCCGCGGCGAGCGCGCGAACCCGCAGGAGCTGGCCGGCCGCCAGGCGCTTTTCGTCGTGAACCTCGAGCCGCGGCGCATGGCGGGCGAGGTCTCCGAGGGAATGCTCTTCGACATCGGCTACGCCGACGGCGTGCGCCCGGTGCTCGCGGTGCCCGAGAGCGCGGTCGAGAACGGAGTCCGGGCGGGCTGACGGCGGGCCTTGCCCGGAGTCCGCAAGGCCGCCCGGGCGCCACCCCGCCCTAGTTGATGTCCTTGCCCGACTCGAGTCTGTCGACCAGCCCCTGGACGTACTTCTTCTGCGACTCCGGCGCCTTGGCGAGGGCGACCTTCATGTTCTTGGCCGCCTCGGCGTACTTGCCCTGCGCGGACAGCCCCCGCGCGAGGCCCGCGTGCACGAACCAGGCGTCCGGGTTCTTCTGCGCGTTCGTCTGGAACACCTTGACCGCCTCGTCGACCTTCTTCTCGCCGAGGAGCTGTCGCCCGTAGTTGTGGAGTTGGCCGGCGTTGGCTTTGGCGAGCGCCGTCTTCATCGCCGCGTCCGCCTCGGCGGGCTTGCCGGTCGCCGCGAGCAGCTTCGATTTCGTCTGGTAGTTCTCGAAGCGCTCTTCGTTCTGGATCGAAGTGTCCACCCACTTGAGCGCCTCTTCGTAGTTGGTCTTGTTCTGGACGCACCAGTCCGCCGCGTCGTTCCAGCCCTGCCACGTGAAGCCCGGCACGGTGCGCAGGTTGTTGCGGATTCCGGCGAGCGTGACGGCCGGGACGTCGACCGAGACGCGGAACGGGACGGCGAGCTTGTCCCAGCGCATGGTGACGACGGCCGCGTCGGGCTTCAAATCGTCGAACTCGTACGTGAGCGCCTCGTGCATGTCCGAAGCCGCGGGTTTCACCGTCACGCGCAGCGCGTCCTCCTTCTCGTCGTAGGAGAAGCTGCCCCAGGAGGTCGCGTTCTTCGAGAAGATGATCGTCCACGAGCCGTCCGTGGGCAGCATATGGAGGCCGTAGGATCCCTTCGCGAGCGCCTGCCCTTCGATCTGGACGGGGTCCGAGAAGGTGATCCGCGTGTTCTCGTTGGCGCCGGCGCGCCAGACCTGGCCGTACGGCACGACGTCGCCGAAGATCTTGCGGCCTTTGACGAGCGGACGGTGGTAGTCGATCGTGACGTCGGTGATGCCGAGGCGCTGGCTGACGGAGGCGCGCTGACTCGCGCGGGGAGCGGTGATCGAGTAGTAGTCCGTCTGGGCGGCCGCGGCGGACCCCAGCGCGGCGGCGGCGAGGCCGGCCAGAACGGCACGGAAGCGGCGGATCGTCATCGGGAAACCCTCCTCGAGCGCAAATACGGGGGCCGGGCTCGCGAGTTTTTCCGGTGGACGAAGCGCCCCCTCCCGGGGACGAAACGCGCGACGGACGACGGCGCTAAGGCAGGTACTCCCTGGGGATGGGATTGTCCGGCCGTTCGTCGTCCCAGATCGCGTTGGCGATCCACCAGCGTTTCCCGTCCCAGAAGAGCTCGATCGAGTTGATCCCGCGGCCGAGCAGCGGACCGCCGGGAGTCCGGCGCGTCTCGTAGGTCGAGAAGACGTGCGCGATGTTGCCGAAACGCTCTGTGACGCGGTGGATCTCCCGCTCGTCGAAGCCCCGGGCCGCCATGCGCGCGTCGTTGTCGTCCACGAACTCCTGGTGCGACAGGATCCGGGCGACCGGCTTGCCGTCCTTGCCGACGTCCATCGCGACGAACCGGAGGTCGCGGATGTACAGAGAGCGGTCGCGGCCCCACTGGCGCGGCTGGCCGGCCGGGCCGGTGATGACGTCGTAGTAGGCCTTGATCATTCCGTCGATCGAAGAGACGTCCTCGGGTCGGGGCGCCGCGGTCTCGACCGCGACGTGGGCGGCCTTCGAGGGCGTTTGAGCCCCGACGGCGAAGAGGGAGCCGGCCGCGAGCGCGGCGGCGGAAAGGAAACGCGAGAAGCGCATGCGGGTACCTCCCGAGGGGGATCTTCTCGCAAGCAGATGTCATCCCGAGCGACTGCGAGGGATCCCGGGCTCGGCAGGCTTCGAGACGGAGGCCGGCATCCTCGACGAGGGTAGCTCGGGATCCCTCGCCGAAGACTCCCCGGGATGACAGGGTGAAGGCCGCCTTCACACCACCCACCCCTTCCCCTGATACTCCATGTACGCCGCCGTGCGCTCGGCCGTGGCCCGCCCGAAGTACCGCTCGACGACCCGAAGCGCGAGGTCGATCCCGGACGTGAGCCCGCCGGCCGTGGCGAGGTTTCCGTTCTCGACGAAACGCTTTCCGCGCTCGACGCGGATGTCCGGAAACCGGCTCGCGAGGACGTCGATGGAATCGTGATGCGTCGTGGCGGTCTTGCCGGAAAGCAGACCCGCCTTCGCGAGCTGGAACGCGCCGGTGCAGACCGACATCGTGAGATCGGCCGTGACGCTCGCCTTCCGAAGCCAGGCGTGAAGCGCGTCCGAGCCCCGCTGGGCCGGCACCACGATGACCCGCGGCGCGGGAACGGTCGCGAAAGTGTAGTCCGGCACGAGCTTCAGACCCGCGCTTCCGGTCACGGGCGCGGTGGACTCCGACACGGTGCAGAGCGCGAACGCCGCATCGTCGCCCGGCCCCGACGTGTCCTGAAAGACTTCCCACGGACCCGCAAAGTCGATGACCGTGACGCCCTCCGAGATCGCGACGGCCACGCGGATCGGTCCCTTGTCGGGCGGCGCGAGCTTGCCGCCGCCCGATGCCGTGCCCTTGCCGCCGTTCGCGGCCCCGCGGAGCGAGCCCGAGGCGCCGACCGCGCCCGCCGCCGCCAGGAGGCCCAGGGCCGCCCCGCTCTGGAAAAAATCGCGCCGTCTCATACTGCCGCCTCCTTATGCCATTCGACAGGAAGCTATGCTCCTTCTTGTCGAATGTCAACAGGACGACGGGCCGCGCGTCCGCTCGGATAGAGTCGGCCGCCGAGCCATGGCGCCGAACCTTCCGCCCTTCGAAGCCGCCGACCCGGCCTTCGAGACGCGCGTGCGCGCGAGTTTCGCGCGTCAGGGACTCATGCGGACCCTCGGCGCCGAGCTCGCCGTCCTGCGTCCCGGCTTCTGCGAGATCCGGCTCCCCTATCGCGACGCCCTCTCGCAGCAGCACGGATACTTCCACGCGGGCGCGACCACGGCGATCGCCGACAGCGCCGGCGGATACGCGGCCTTCTCGCTCATGGGACCCGGCGACTCGGTGCTCGCCGTCGAGTTCAAGATCAACCTGCTCGAGCCGGCGCGCGGCGAGATGCTCGTCGCGCGCGGACAGGTCGTGCGATCCGGCCGAACCCTCTCCGTGTGCCGCGTGGACGTTTGCGCCGTCCGAGGCGGCGCCGAGTCGCCGTGCGCCGCGATGCAGCAGACCGTGATCCGACTGGCCGATCGCTCCGACGCGCCGCCCGAGCCCGGAGGTTCCGGAAGCGCCCGACTCTAGGCCGGCGGCGTGGTCGCCGTCGCGGGGCGAGCGGGCTTGACGCGGCGCCGGCTCCGGCTCGCGGAATAGCTCCCGAGGATCAGAAAGGTGAACGCGCCGAGACCGGCGCCGATCGCCTGGGCCTTCAGGAGGCGAGACGTCGCGTAGCGGATGACCTGCGGGATGTTGACCAGCGCCTGAACCTGCTGGCCGGCGGGCTGCCCCTGCTGCGACAGGAAGCCCGCCTCGTTGTACCAGGACAGCGTCGGCGGGACGACGAGCGAGGCCGCGACGGCGCCGACGATCGCCCCGAGCAGAACGAAGATCACGACGGTTCTCACGTTGCCTCCGTCAAGCGGCCGAGCCGATGCACGGAATCCTATTCCCATCCCCTCCCCGAAAGCACCCGTGTCGCGAGATGATTCCGGCCGGAGGTCGCGGTCCATGAGCCTCGAACGCTGGCGCGTCACCGCGAAGCAGGCGCTCTCCCGGCTGCCCTCGCCGGAGGGGAAACGATTCGCGGTCGTCCTGGAGCACGGAACGCTCTCCGTCGAGATCTACGCGCCCCGGGGAAAGGACCCTCAGAATCCGCACACGCGCGACGAGGTGTACGTGATCGCGAGCGGCCGCGGCGAGTTCGTCCTCGAGTCCGAGCGGCGCCCCTTCGGTCCGGGCGACGTCCTCTTCGTTCCGGCCCGGACGAAACATCGATTCGAAGGGTTCACCGACGACTTCTCGACCTGGGTCTTCTTCTACGGACCCGAGGGCGGCGAGACCGAGGCGGCGTCCGAACGGTGAGACGGGGAATGACGGACGGGAGTCGCCGGTTGATGCGCATGATGTCCTGGGGTGGCGTCTCTCGTTTCACGGCGCGCGCGTTCCTGTCCCTGGCCGCCCTGGCGGCCGCGCGGGCCCTCCCGGCGGCCGACGCGACGTCGGCGCCCCTGCCGGACGCACGCACGTTCCTCGAGGCCGTGCGCGACAGCCTCCACAGCGATCAGACGCTGCTCGCGGACTACACCTTCACGGAGAAGCACTTCGAGTCGAAGCTCGACTCCAAGGGGCGGCCGAAAAGCACCAAGGCGGAGATCTACGAGGTCTATCCTTCGACGCAGCCCGGACGTCTCTACCGGCGGCTGGTCATCGTGGACGGCAAGCCCGTCGACCCGAAAGAGCTCGCCGAAGAGGACCGCAAGCACGACGAGAAAATGGAGAAACGCCGGCTCGCGCTCGAGAACGAGACGCCCGAGCAGCACGCGAAGCGCCTCGAGAAGGAGCAGGAGTCTCTCCGGCGCGAACGGGAAGTGGTCGACGAGCTCTTCCGGATGGACGACATCCACGTCGCGGGACGCGAGATGTTCGGCGGCCGCAGCACCGTGCTCGTGACTTTCCGGCCGCGCCCCGGGTTCGATCCGAAGACGAAAGGCGGCAAGGTTCTCCAGAAGCTCGCGGGCCGCGCCTGGATCGACGAGTCGGAGAAGCAGCTCGTGCGCATCGACGCGGAGCTGCTCGAGCCGCTCGGCGTGGGACCGGGCGGCGTCTTCCGGCTCCAGAAGGGCGCCCACGCGTTCTTCGAGCGGCGGCGCGTCAACGACGAGATCTGGCTCCCGGCGCAGGCGCGCTTCACGGGCGCCGCGAAAGTGCTCCTCTTCACGCTCGGCCGGCTCGACGCCCGCAGCGAGTACAGCGAATATCGCAAGTTCAGCGTCTCGACCTCGACCGAGATCGGCGACGTCGCGAAGACCGCGGACTGATCGCTCCCCTCAGACGGCGGCGAGAGCGCCCGCCGTTGCCGGCTCCAGACCGAGGCGAGTGGCCGGATAGTCGAGCGTCACCCGAAACTTCTCGAGGAAGTTGAAGCCGAGGATCCCGTCGAGCTTCGTCCCCACCACTTCGCTGAGCGGCGTCAGGAAGGGCCCGACGACCACGTCCATCTCCCCGACCTCGGCGAGGCCCACGGCGGCCGATCCCACGCGGCCGGAGAGGCCCGAGGCGCGCCCGCCGCCTCCGGTCAACGCGGCGATCCGGGCCCCATGGATCCCGAGACGCCGCGCGAGCTCCGGAGAGACGACGGTCGTCGAGGCCCCCGTGTCGAGCACGAAAGTGAACGGCCCCTCGCCCGCCATCCGAACGGGCACGAGGACGAGCGGCTTGTCCTCGGCCGCCAGGCGGAAGGCGACGTCCCCGCCACCGGCCGCCGGCGCGCCTTGGCTCGGGCGCTCCAGGAAGAGACGACGTCCGGCATAGTCGATCGTCAGGCGGAAATGCCTGAGGAAGGCATGGCCGAGGCCTCCCTCGATCGGCGCGCGCACCGCCTGCGCGATTCGCGCGAGCTCGCCCGTGATCGCGACGGGCACGCCCGAGATCTTCTCTTCTCCGAGCGCCAGAGAGGCGGCGCCGATCGCGATTTCCATCGGTCCGCCCGCACCGGTCGCCTCCTGGCTTTCGGTGGCGGCGACTCCGGCCCGGCGGGCGAGCTCGGGCGCGAGGAGACACGGACCGGCGCCCGTGTCGAGGACGAAGGGAGCGGGCCCGATCCCGTTGACCTCGGCCGATACGAGGACCAAAGGCTGTCGACTGCCCGCGAGCCGAAACGGGACCTCCGATGCCATGACGTCACCTCCTGCATTTTGCGAACTTGAATTCGCATTCCATAAAAGCGAATATACGTTCGCATTCTGGATGCGTCAAGGGGGGGGCCATGAGCCCGTTTTCGGAACGCCTCGACGCCCGGCCGGCCAAGCAGGAACGCAGCCGCAAGACCCTCGAGCGTCTCCTCGACGCCGCCGAGGCGGTTTTCGGAGAGCGGGGCGCGGACGGCGCCACGGTGCCGGCCATCGCCCGCCGTTCCGGCCTCTCGGTCGGCGTCGTCTACCGCCGCTTCCCCGACAAGGACGCGCTCCTCCGGGGCGTCTACGAGCGTTTCTTCGCGCGTTCCCGCGAGGCCAACCGCGCCGCGCTCGACCCGGCGCGCTGGCGCGACCGGACCGCCGCGCAGATCCTGCACGCAGTCGTTCCGGGGATGGTGACGGGTTACCGGCAGAACCGGCGCCTCCTGGGCTCGCTCCTCCTCTACGCCGAGAGGCACCCCGACCCCGGTTTCCGGCGGCGCGCCGACCGCTTGAGTCGCGAGGCTTTCGACGGCATCGCGGCGCTGCTGCTCGCGCGGCGGGGAGAGATCCGGCATCCCGATCCCGAGAAAGCGATCCCGCTCGTCTTGCTCGCCGTCGGCTCGCTCTTGAGGACGCTCGCCTGGTCCGAGCGAGCTCGTCCGTTCGCCGCCTCGGATAAGCTGCCCGAGGAGCTGACCCGGCTGTGCCTGCGTTATCTCGACGTGAGTCCCGACGGTTCGGTCGGAGGACCGCCTGCCTGAAGACGATCCGTCTTCTGATTCGCGTGGCCGCGCTGACGCTCGCCGTCCTGCCGGCCGCGATCGCGCCGGCGGAGACTCCCGACCGCGTGCCGGTGCGCATGGACACGAGCGAGGCGGACATGGTTCTCCAGATCCTTCGGGAGCTCAAGGCCGGCGGCACGATCGAGGACGAGCAGTGGAAGCGGCTGTTCGAAACGAACGCCTTCCGGCGGCTGCAGGCCCGCGAGGCTTCGATGAACCGCTCGCTGACGCGCGAGGACTTCAAGGCCTTCGTGACGTCCGATGCGCTCGCGGCGAAAGCCGAAGCCCTCTCGGCGACGCTCGACCTCTGGCGAAAGGTCGACGTGCGGGCCGCCGTGGACCGGGCGCTCGTTTATCTGCCTCCCGACACGCCGATTCGCGCCACGATCTATCCCGTCATCAAGCCCCAGCCGAACAGCTTCGTCTTTCAGAACCCGGAGCCGTCGATCTTCCTCGCGGTCGACCCCGCCGTCACGCCCGCGAAGCTCGCGAACACGCTCACGCACGAGCTCCACCACATCGGGTTCGCCGCGGCGTGCCCTCCCAGGGAGGCGGAGCGAGACGACCTGTCGGATGTCCAGCAGCTCGCCGCCAAGTGGCTCTCCGCGTTCGGCGAGGGCTTCGCGATGCTCGCCGCCGCCGGAAGCCCCGACGCCGATCCGCAGGCGGCGAGCCTCCCCCAGGACCGCGCCCGCTGGCAACGCGACCTGCGCCGCGCGGACGAGGACCTCGTCTCTCTCGATCGCTTCTTCCGCGACGTCCTGCAGGGCCGGCTGACCGCCGAGAAAGCCGACGAGCGCGGTTTCTCCTTCTTCGGAGAGCAGGGGCCCTGGTACACGGTGGGATATCGGATGGCGGTCACGATCGAGCGCGCGTTCGGACGGGCGGAGCTCATCCGGGCCTTCTGCGACGTGCGCCTCCTGCCCGCGACATACAACCGCGCCGCCGACAAGCTCGAGATCAAGGGCCCGCGGTGGAGCGAGGCCGTCGCCGGCGCCTGGAAGAAACCGGCCGCCTGATGGCGCGCCGCATCGGCATCGTCGCCTGCAGCGCCGAGGGCGCCGCGCTCTGCTACCGCACGATCGCGATCGAAGGGTTTCACGCGATGGGCGAGCACGACCACCCCGAGGTGACGCTTCACTCGATTCCGATGGCGCGCCACATGGAGGCGATCCGGCGCGACGAATGGGAGGCGGTCGGCGAATTGATGCTCGACTCCGTTCGCAAGGCCGCCGCGGCCGGCGCGGATTTCGCGATCTGTCCCGACAACACGCTCCACCAGGCGCTGCCCTACATCCGGGCGGTCTCGCCCATCCCCTGGCTCTCCATCGCCGAGGTCGTCGCCGAGGAGGCGGAGCACCGGGGGTTCGGACGCGTCGGCGTGATGGGCACGAAGTACCTCATGGAAGGCCCGGTCTACCCCGAGGCCTTCCGTCCCCGCGGCATCGAGTGGCGGATCCCGCCCGCGGCCGACCGCGAGCGCATCAACCGGGCGATCTTTCAGGAGCTCGTCAACGCCGTCTTCACGGACGAGACGCGGGCGCTGTTCGATTCGGTCATGCGGGCCCTCGGGGCGGAGGGCTGCGACGCGGCCGCGCTCGCCTGCACGGAGATCCCGCTCATCGTGCGCCCGGAGGAAGCGCCGCTGCCGACGCTCGATTCGACGCGCCTCCTCGCCCGGGCCGCGGTCCGGAGAGCGCTCGAGCCCTGATTCGGGCCCGCGTGCCGCGATTCGGCGTTTCGCCATAGACTCGCCGCGGCGAGCTCTGGAGAGACGAGATGAAACTGCTCGAGAAGGGCGATCCGGCGCCGGCGTTCCGAACGGTCGATCAGAACGGCGAGGCGGCCGCGCTCTCGGATTTTCGCGGCCGGAAGGTCGTTCTCTATTTCTATCCCAAGGACGACACGCCCGGCTGCACGAAGGAGGCCTGCTCCTTCCGCGACGACTACTCCAAGTTCCGCAAGCGCAAGATCGAGGTCCTCGGGGTGTCGACCGACGACGAGAAGTCCCACAAGAAGTTCGCCGAGAAGTTCGACTTGCCGTTCCGGCTGCTCGCCGACCCGGACCGAAAGATCGTAAAGGCCTACGGAGTCTGGGGCGAAAAGTCCATGTACGGCCGCAAGTACATGGGCACCCACCGCGTGACCTACGTCATCGACGAGAAGGGGAAAATCGAGGCGGTGTGGCCGAAGGTCAAGCCCGACGGCCACGCCGACGAGATCCTCGCGGCGATCGGAAAGTAGCCGGCCTTCTAGTCCGTCAGGAACGTCACGCGGCCGTTCTGGACCGAGTACAGAGCGCCGGCCAGGCCGAGCGCGCCCGAGTCGATCATCTCGCGGAGAATCGGGCTCTTCTCGCGAATTTCCTTAATGGCGACGCGCACGTTCTGCTCCGCGACCTTGTTGACGTAGGCCGCGTCCTTCGACGAGCCCTTCGGCCCCGAGGCCGCGATCGCCGGGCCGATCTCGGCGAGCAGGCCCGTCAGATTGCCGAGCTTCACGTCGTCGATCGCGCCCTTGACCGCGCCGCATTCGGTATGACCCATGACGAGGATGAGGCGCACGCCGACCACCTTGGCCGCGTATTCGAGACTGCCGAGGAAGTTGGGATCCACGACATTGCCCGCGACGCGCAAGCTGAAGACGTCACCGATCCCCTCGTCGAAGACCACCTCGACGGGCGCCCGCGAGTCCATGCACGAGACAACCGCGGCGAAGGGATGCTGGCCTCCCGCCGTCGCCGCCACCTGGGACCGATAGTCCCGCGGCAGGCGCTTCCCTTCCACGAACCGGGCGTTGCCTTCCTTGAGCTTTTCGACCGCCGCTTTTGGCGTGACGGGCGAGGGCGCGTGCTCCTCCGCGAGCCCGGACGCGCCGACTCCGAGAAAGAACGCCGCCGCCGTGACAGAAAAGAGCGAGAGAATCTTCCGCATATGTCTCCTCCCGCGGCGCATCATATCGGGGCGCCGTGAACCGCGCCGCGATCGGCCTCGCGCCGCATTCGGGTTGGGCGGCGCTCGTCGCCGTGGCCTGCCCGAAGGAAGGACTGCGGGTGGTCGATCGCCGCCGCGTCGCGCTCGCCGGCGCCGACCTTCCCCGCCAGCCGTACCACGCCGCCGAGGACCTTCCGCTCGAGGTGGCGGAGGAGCTCCTCGGCCGCTGCGCGCGGGATTCCGAGAACCTCGCCAAACGGGCACTGGCCGACGTGATCGGCGATCTCTCGCGCGAGGGCTACGAGGCCGTCGGCTGCGGGCTGCTCCTCGCCTCGGGCCGAAAGCTCCCGAAGCTCGCCGATGTCCTCGCTTCGCACGCCCTCATCCACACCGCCGACGGCGAGCACTATCGGGAGGCGCTGACGCGGGCGGCGACGTCCCGAGAGCTTCCGGTGTCCGGCATCCGCGAGAAGGAGCTCTGGGATCGCGCGGCCGCGGCGCTTCGCCTTTCGGAGAACGACGTGCGAAAACGGATCGATGCCGCCGGCAAGCCGCTCGGCCCGCCCTGGACCGCCGATCAGAAGCATGCCGCGGCGCTCGCGTGGGTGGCTTTGCGAACGGCCCCGAAGGGTCGCTCCGACGCCCGCGGGGAGAAGCGTCACTCTTCCTCGGAAAGCTCCCTCAAGACCCGGAAGCCGTAGTCGGCGTATCGGAAGTCCGGCGGCAGGCTGCTCGACGCGCGCGGGCCGGACCATCGCAAAGCGTGGCGCCAGGATCCCCCGCGGCTCGCGCGCCGCCGCGGCACGCGCGCGTCGGCCGCCCAGCCCGCGCACCACTCGTGCACGATCGTCCCCATGTCGAGAAGGCCGTATCCGTTCGGGCTTCCGCGGCCCGCTTCCCACGGACCCGCGAGCGGTCCGTCCGGGACCTCCCCCGGGGGCGGCGCGTCTCCCCAGGCGCAGGCCGGATCTTCGAGACCGCCGCGGCACGCGTGCGCCCACTCCGCCTCGGCCGGCAGGCGCCAGCGCCCGCCCGTGATCTCGCCGAGCCACGCCGCGTAAGCGGCGGCCTCGTCCCACGTCGCGCCCACGACCGGCTGGCGCGGCGCGTCGAACGCCGGAGCCTTCCACCACGGCGGCGCGGGCGCGCGGCCCGTGGCGAGAAACGGCGCGTACTCGGCGTTCGTCACCGGCGTGCGGCCGAGGGCGAACGCGGCGAGACCGTCCGGTCCCGGAGGAATGCGGACGGTGCCCGGAACGAGAGGGTCCGCGTCCCGCATCGGGACATCCTTACGGGGCCGCCGGCGCCGCCGCGCCGAGCTCCTTGACGTAGGCGAGGAGCGCCGGGTAGTCGTTCTCCGCGATCACGCCGTCCCAGGTCGGCATCTTCGTCCCCGGTTTGAAGGAGGACGGGTTCTTGATCCACGCCACCAGCTGTGCGTCCGTCGGGTAGTGCTCGACCGCCTTGCGCAGGTCGCCGACGCCGACGCCGTGATCGCCGTGGCAGGAGGGGCACCCGTACCGGTAATAGAGCTTCTTTCCCTCGCTGGCGTCCGCCTCCAGCACGCGCCGCTCGGGCGCTGCGACGGCATGCGCGAGCTTCGGGACCGTCGCGAGGTAGGCATAGAGCGCGGCCGTGTCGTCGGCCGTCAGCTCGGGAATCGGCACCATCGGATAGTTGAGCACGCGCCGGTCGGGACGAACACCCGTCCGCATGGTCCGGTCGAAATCCGCCTCGGACCATTTCCCGATTCCCGTATCGTGATCGAACGTGATGTTGGCCGATCGCACGGTCCGGCCGGTCTGGTCGAGAAGCGGGTTGCCGCCGCCCATGAAGCCGGCGGACTTCTCGGGCTCGAGCTCGTTCATCGTCTTGAAGTCCGCCGAGTGGCAGGAGAAGCACCCGAGACTCGACGAGAGATAGCGGCCGTACGCGACCTTGTCCGCGGCGGCCGGCGCCGCGATCGGCCCCGACGGATACGGCAGCGGCCGGAACACGGTGTGCGAAAGGAACTTGGAGAGGAAGGACGGCCGCGAGACTCCCGGCGGATCGCTCGGATCCGGCGCGAGGAGGGGGTCGTCCGAACGCAGGAACGCCACGATGCTCTCGACGTCGTCGTCCGACAGAAGCGGGAACTTCGGCATCCAGGGCGGCACATACTGCCCCGTCCGATGGATGCCGGTGCGCAGGAAGTAGATGAGCTCGCCGTCGGTCCACGAGCCGATCCCTTTGACGGCATGCTTCGTGATGTTCTTCGAATAAGCGACGCCGAACTCTTTCGGCATGTCGACGAGGCGCTTACCGGTGAGCTTCCCCGTCGTCGGATCCTGGTGGCAGCTCAGGCAGAGGATGTTCGCGAACTTCCGTCCCCGTTCGATCCTCTCGGGCGTGATCTCGACCTTCCGCTCGATCCGGCCCGGCGGATACTTCGGGATCCCCGTGACCGCGACGTAGGCGGCGAACAACCCGGCCGCACCGACGAGCGCGAGCAGGGCAAAGCCCAGGAACTTGAGAAGCCTTCGCATCGCGCCATCCTATACAAGGGCGGGGCCCGCCGATTGCAGAGAGAATGGTCCAGGAGGTCGCCACATGGAGACAAAGATCGCCCTTCGGATCGCCGGCGCCCTGCTCTGCCTCGCGTCGCTGTCCTGCTCGACGACCGAGTTCGTATCGACGTGGCGGTCGCCGACCGCTCAGCCGCTCCGCCTCGCGGGAAGCAAGGTCGTCGCGGTGTTCATGACCAAGAACGAAAGCGTCCGCCGCCGCGCCGAGGACGTCATGGCGCGTGAGATCAGCAAACGCGGCGCTCAGGGCGTCCCCTCCTACACGGTCATCGACGAGAGGCTGATCCGCGACGAGAAGTTTGCGCGGTCGGCGTTCGAGAAACTGGGATTCGCCGGCTCGGTCGTCATGCGCGTCGTGGGAAAGCAGACGCAGGTCACTTACACGCCGGCGTACTGGTCGGCGTATCCGTACTACGGCCATTTCTGGGGCGGCTACTGGGGCTGGGGCTGGGGCAGCGTGTATGCCCCCGGGTATCTCTCCACCGATCAGGTCGTCTCGGTGGAGACGCTCATCTACTCGCTGCGGCAGGACCAGCTCGTGTGGGCGGGCGTGAGCCGGACGATCGATCCGTCGAACCTCGACAGTTTCATCGAGGAGCTCGCCGGCGCGATCACGGATCAGATGAAGAGCGACGGGCTGCTCGGGTGACCGCGAAGCGGCGACGAGCCCGACTCCTCCGGGCGGCGACGAGCCCCGCCCCTACCGCTTCTTCGGGAACAGTCCGGCGTACTGGCCGTAGCCTTCCTCGACGAGCTTGTCGGCGGGGATGAAGCGCATCGCCGCCGAGTTCATGCAGTAGCGCCGATGCGAGGGCGGCGGGCCGTCCTGGAACACGTGCCCGAGGTGCGAGTTCGCATGCGCCGACCGCACCTCGACGCCGAAGAGATCGAACGACCGCCCGCTCGTCTCTTTCACGTTGGCGGGGTCGAGCGGCTTGGTGAAACTGGGCCAGCCGGTGCCCGAGTCGTACTTGTCGAGCGAGGAAAAGAGCGGCTCTCCCGACACGACGTCCACGTAGATACCGGGCTTGTGGTTGTCCCAGTATTCGTTGGCGAACGCGCGCTCCGTGCCCTCCTGCTGCGTCACCTCGTACTGGAGCGGCGTCAGCTTCTTCTTCAGCTCCCCGTCCGACGGCTTCTGGAACTGCCCGTTCCATCCCGCCTTCGGCGCGGCCGTCTGGCCGGCGGCCGAAACGGCGCCGAGAACGACGGCCGCGAGACCGAGCGATGCGATGAGTCTCTTCACTTGTGTCCGCCTCCCGCCTCGTCGCCCCAGATTTCCTTCAGTCTCCGGTCCCGCCCGCACCCGATCCGGTATCGCTGGTACTGATACGGGTTCTTCTTCGTGAAACCCTGGTGGTACTCCTCCGCCGGATAGAACGCCGACGCCGGGACGATCTGCGTCACGATCTTGCCTTTGAAGCCCGGCCGCTCCTCGAGCTTCGCCTTGGATTCCTCGGCGGCTTTTCGCTGCTCTTCGCCCTCGTAGAAGATCGCCGACCGGTACTGCGACCCGTGATCGCAGAACTGCGCGTTCGGCTGAAAGGGATCGACGTTGCGCCAGTAGACGTAAAGGAGCTTCTCGTAGGTCGTCCTGGCCGGGTCGTACACGACCTCGACCGACTCGGCATGGCCGGTGGTTCCGGTCTCGACGAGCTCGTAGCTGGGATTCTTGGCCTGACCGCCGGTGTAGCCCGACGTCACCGAGATCACGCCCGGCACGCCCTCGAAGGCCGACTCTTCGGACCAGAAGCAGCCCCCGGCGAAAAGCGCCGTGGCCTTTCGAGGCTCCGGCGCCGCGCCTCCGGCCCCGAGAGCCGAAGCCGCCAGGCACACCGAAAGCAGAATCGAAACGCGTCGCTTCAAGAGTCCTCCTTGGACATCCAGAAAACGATACGGCCGGGGGATTGATTCCGGATGTCTCGAGGCCGCCGCCGGCCATGCCGTCGAACAAATATGCATCATTTGGCCTGAACGATTCGCTTGAGCGCCGCGCCCAGTGTGGCCGGCCGCGGGTTGCGCGAGCGCGCCACCCGGCTGAGGGGATCCTCGAGATTGTTGCGGCCGGCGTCGGGAGGCGCGCCCGTCAATAGCGCTCCCACACGCGCCCGCGCGGCCCGATTCGTATCGGAGTCCACGTCGGCATCGATCGCTCGCCGCGCCTGCGCCGAGAGGAGCCAGCCGAGGGGCAGGGAGACCGACCCGTCGGCCGGCAGATTGAACGTCGTGACCGCGTTCTCGCCCACGACGTCCTTGAGGTCCTCGACCGCGTGCTCGCCGCGCGCGATCCGCGTCGCGAAAATCGCCCGGACTGGCGAGAGCTCTTCACTCAGAGCCTCGCCGCTCGGGTAGTCCTTTTCTTCGTGACCGATCACGATGACGCGCGGATCGATCCGCCCCGCGGTGCCTCGAAGTCCCCACTTGAGGAAGCGCACGATCTCGGAGGCGGTGGCCGCCCCCGAGTTCTCGAAATAGCCGCCGTCCACGATGCGGGAAAGGCGCCGCCCCGCCGTCCGAATCGTCCCCGCCGGGCTGACGTAGGTGAAGCGCGCGCTCAGGTGCGCCGCCGCGCCCGTCGTGACGTCGCCACCCAAAACCTCGATGCCGTCCATCGCATTCTGGAAGAAGCCTCCCGGAGCGATCCGAACGGGGCTGAAGACCACGCGCCGGCCCGACTCGACCTCCGTTCCGTTGAGGAAGAGAAGCGGCTGGTGCCCCACGCCGAGCTGGAGGAACGGCAGGGACAGCGCTCCCGCGGCCACGTGATCCCAGGCCGTCTCCCAGGATCCCTCCATCGCCGCGCCGCGGTCGGGAAAGATCGGCGCCGGAAAGAACTGCTGGGGAAGATCGCTGCCGAGCAGGCGCGCGATCGTCGGCGCGAGATAGTCGTGGCTCAGGACGCCGCGCGCGCCGCGGCGGAAGTCCTCCGGCCGCGCCACGAGAAGCGTGCCGTAGACGGCGGCGCCGAGCGATCCGCCGGAGACCCCGCTGATCGCGAAGCAGTGATCGGCGAAGGTCGGGAACTGCGTATGGAGCGACGAAAGGACGGCGACCGTCCAGTACGCGGCGCGCAGGCCCCCGCCCTCCGCGGCGACGACGAAAGCCGGATGCCGCGCCTCCCCTTCGTAATGGCGGTCCATCCACGAGATCCAGGCGCGCGTGGCCTGCTCCAGGTCGGGCCGGGGGCGGGCCGGGCCGATCGGCCGGACGCGGTGGTTGTCGTTCGTGCGCGAGGAAAAGAGAAGCAACAGAAAGAGCAGCGTGAAGAGCGGCAGACGAATCCGCGCGGCGGCCACGACGAGCACCGTCCCCGCCACGATCCAGATCGCGGCGCAGAAGAGGATGACGCTCGGCGTCGCGACGACGGCGGTCAACGCGATCGGATCGACGAGGATCCAGGCGAAAAGCACGGCGGCCGTCAGCCCGCTCGCCCAGAGAACGCGGCGCGTCGCGCCGGGGAGCTCCCGGACGCGCCGCGGCCGTTGCGGGACGACGAGGGTCTCGAGACGAAAGAGCCCACGCCGCTTCGTGACGAAGATCCCGAAGAGGATCGCGAAGAGGAAGAACGCGATCGAAAGAAGCCGGAGCACGTTGCGGGGCGTGGGAACCTGGTCCACGTCCTGGCCGGGAAGGTACTGGTCCGCCGCCCGCCACAGCGCGAACGCGGGACAGGCGAACCCCAGAATGCCGAGCGCGCGCGGCGCCCACGTGAACAGGCGTTCGGCCAGCCGCGAGGCGGGCGCCCGCGGCGGCTCCAGGAGCATCGCCTGGCGGCTGACGAACCACGCGGCCGAAGCCAGCGCGCTCGTCGCGATGAGGAACAGGAAGAGACGAAAGAGATAGGGTTCGCGGGCGCCGACCTGGTCCGCGCTTCCGAACTCCGCGAGGACGCGCAGGCTCTCGAGCCCTTGATCGACGAAGGCGAGGGCGACCGTCACCAGGACGAGCACCAGAATTCCGAACCGGCTCGGCAGGAGCACGTCGAACGCGAGCCGAATCGCCGCCCAGCCGCGCCGGGCGGACCGCAGCAGCCTGCGCAGGAGATTCTTCATCCAGAGACACCGGGGATCGGCGCCTGCCCTATCCTCCCGCGGATCGGCGCAAAAGGGAAAGTCGGTTCCGGTTCAGTCCGTGCGGATCGCCGTGACGGGATCGACGCGGACGGCCCGCAACGCGGGCAGGGCGCTGCCGGCCGCGGTCATCGCGGCGGCGAGGCCGATCGCGGCGCCGAACGTCGCCGTGTCGGCGGGGCTCACGCCGGCGAGCAGCGCGCGCATGGCGAACGCGGCGCCGAGCGCGAGCACTCCCCCGAGCAGCGCCCCCGCGCCCGCCAGAACGGCGCTCCGGCCGAGAACCATCTCGAGGATGTCCCGGGGCGTCGCCCCGAGCGCCATCCGCACGCCGATCTCTCGGGAGCGCTGGGAGACCGTGAAGGAGAGCAGCCCGTGGATGCCGAGGGCCGCGAGGCCGAGCGCGACCGCGGCGAACGCCGCGAGCGCGCGCGCCTGGATTCGCCGCGGCGCCGTATCGGACGCGACGAGGTCGGACAGGGGACGGACGTCGGACACCGGAAGCAGCGGGTCGGCCTGCGCGACGATCTGCCGCAGCTCCGGCAGGAGCGTCGCCGCCGGCACGGCCGAACGGATCACGAGGTCGCGCGGGACGTACCCGATGTAGTTTCCGTCCGGGACCTGCCGCGACGGAACATAGACCTGCGGCTCGCTGTCGCCCTCGAGCCCGCGCACGCGCACGTCGCCGACGACGCCGACCACCGTGCGGTCCGCCTGGCCGAAGCGGAACCGGCGGCCGAGGGCGCCCTGGCCCGGCCAGTATCGCTTCACGAACGACTCGCTGACGACGGCGACGAAAGGAGAGGCCGCCGTGTCCGAGGGCGCGACGTCGCGGCCGGCCTTGACCGGGATTCCCATCGCCGCGAAGTAGTCCGGCGTCACGAACCGCAGGCTCGCCAGGCCGTCGTCGCGGCCGTCCGTGTGGCCTTCCAGGAAAACGGACTGGATCATTCCGCGCGCCACCATCGGAAGAAAGCTGATGTACGCGGCGTGCGTGACGCCCGGGAGCCCCCGGGCCTGCGTGAGAACGCGGTCGTAGAACTTCTGGCGTTCTTCGGTCTTCTCGTAGCGCGGCATCGGAAGGACCGTCCGGAGCGCGAGCACTCCTTCGGAGCGGAATCCCGGGTCGGTTCCCTGGAGCTTCCAGAGCGCCCGCAGCAGGAGGCCCGAGGAGACGAGCAGGACGATCGAAGCCGTCACCTCGGCGACGACGAGCGCGGCGCGCAGGCGCTCCGTCGCGCGGCCCGAACCCGTGCGGGAGTCCTCGTGCAGATTGGCTCCGGCCGCCTCGCGGCAGGCGCGGCGCGCCGGAACGACGCCGAAGCCGATGCCCGTGGCCGCCGTGAGGACCGCGGCGATCGCGAGCATTCGCAGATCGAGCGGCGGATTCTCGGCGATGGGAAGCGCGTTCGGCACGAGCCGCGCCACGAGCGGCCCGGCCGCCGCCGCGAGCAGCACGCCCACCGCTCCGGCGCACGCCGCGATCACGAGACTCTCGGTCAGGAGCTGGCGCACGAGGCGTTCACGCCCCGCGCCCATGGCCGTGCGCACGGCGAGCTCCCTCCGCCGGCCGATCGCCCGGGCGAGAAGCAGGCTCGCGAGGTTCGTGCACCCGATCAGCAGGACGCCCACCGCGGCGCCGAAGAGCGCCATCAGGAGCCAGCGCGACTCCGGCGCGATCTCGTCGCGCAGGCGGAGCACAGTCGCGCCGATGCGGCGGTTCTCCTTGGGGTAGGCCCGTTCGAGCTGGGCCGCCACGAGGCGCATCTCCGTCCGCACTTTCTCGACCGAAACGCCGGGCTTCAGGCGCGCGACGCACTTCAGATAGCAATCCTCGCGGTCCTCGTAGTCGCTCGCGCCGAAAGCGAGCGGAGTCCATACGTCCGCGTCGCGCCCGGGGAACCGGAAGTCGGGAGGCATCACCCCGACGACGACGTGCGGCGCGTCGTCGAGCAGGAGCTTGCGGCCCAGGACGTCCGGGTCGCTCCCGAACCGCCGCCGCCAGAGCGCGTCGGAGATCAGGACCGTCTTCTCGGCGCCGGGCCGGCCGTCGTCCGCGGTCAGGACGCGGCCGAGCGCCGCGCGGACCCGCAGCACCCCGAACAGCTCGGGCGTCGCCGCGGCCCCTTCGAGCCGCTCGGGTGTGCCCTCGCCGGCCAGGTTCGAAGACCGAATCGTGTAGGCCGCCATCCCGTCGAACGAACGGGCCGCACTCTTCCAATCGCGGTAGTTCGCGGGCGAGAGCTCCGTGCGCCCGTAGCCATGCTCCGTGTCGTTTTCCCAGAGGTCCACGAGACGGTCGGCTCCCGGAAACGGAAGGGGCCGCACGAGCACGTGGTCGAGAACCGAGTAGCTGGCCGTCGCGGCCCCGATGCCGACCGCCGCGACGAGGATCGCCGTCAGCGCGAAGCCCGGCGCACGGGAGAGGGCGCGCGCGGCGAAGCGGAGATCCTGGCGCAGGATGTCCAGGTGCGTCCGGAGGGCGCTCGCCGCGACGTCGAAAGCCGTTCCCAGCCACAGCGCCGCCACGGCGCCGGCGCCTTGCGCGTCGCGACGCCGGCGCGCGAAGAGGCGGCGCATCTCTTCCCCGTACTCCGCCCGGAACGACGCCGGGTAGAGACGCAGGAGCGCGTCGTACAGACGCATCACGCCTTCCTCGGGACGAGTCCGCTCGACCGGGCGAGCTCCACCAGGCTCGCGAGCCGGCGCGCCTCGGCGCGCGCCACCGCCGTGCCGCGCGGGGTGATCCGGTAATACCGGCGGCGCTCGTCGTCGTCCTCGGGAGCCGGACGCTCGCGGGTCTCCTCGACGAGGCCCTGCTCGAGCATCCGTTGGATCGACCGGTAGAGGGTCCCCGGACCGAGCTTCACCGCGCCCCGCGTGCGTCGCGCCACGTCCTGGAGGATCGCGTAGCCGTGTCGGTCCTCTTCGGCGAGCGACATGAGGATGTGAAACGTGGCGGGAGGAAGCGGGAGCGCGGTCCCGCCCGAGACGTCGCCGTCTTGCATCCGCGCAGGCTATATCCGTCATGGATATAGTGTCAAGTCGAAATCCCCGCGGGCCTGCCGGCGTTAGAGAGAGCGAGCAATGGTCCGTCGCGTGAGCTTCCGGCGTTTCGTCGTCCCGTCTCCGGTCTTCGCGGCCGTTCTCTTCCTGGCCGCCGCCGCTTCTTTCGGCCAGCCCGGGCCCTGGGTCGCGCTCGGCCCTCCCGGAGGAAGCGTCTATTGCCTCGTTCCGGACCCGACCGACGCGGCCACTCTCTACGCGGGGACCCGGCACGGCGTTTACAAGAGCGTCGACGGCGGAGAGACGTGGACGTTCTCGAGCGTCGGGCTTCCCGACGAGCGCGTTCAGACGATCGCGATCGACCCGACGAGCTCGCAGACCATCTACCTCGGCACGATCACGCCGGTCGGCGTCCAGAGCGTCGGGATCTTCAAGAGCGTGGACGGCGCCGCCTCGTGGACGCCGATGAACGTCGGCCTCGTCGACCCGCTGACCCTCGCGGAGCCGGTGGACATCGAGACCCTCGCGATCGACCCGAGCAATCCCGGCACGATCCTCGCCGGCTCGCGGTTTTCCGAGATCTTCAAGAGCGAGGACGGCGCGGCCACCTGGACGCCCGTGACGCTCGGCGGATCGAACGTCGCGCTCGAGGTGTCGGCGTTCTCTTACGATCCCGCCAACCCCGGAGCGGTGCTCGCGGCGAGCACGCAGGGCCTGCTCCTGAGCACCGATGCCGGCGACGACTGGAATTTCTACGGCGATGCGCCGATCCCTTTCTACTGCCTCGCGCGGGACCCCAACAATCCGGCGATCATCTACGCCGGCAACCAGGGCGGATCCGGCATCGCCAAGAGCAGCAACAACGGCGCGAACTGGCTCACCGCGAACAACGACCTGCCCTTCGACGCGAGCGGAGCATTTCCGGTCATCCTCGGCCTGACGGTCGATCCGGCGAACTCGTCGAATGTCTTTGCCGCGTCGTACGGCAACGGCGCCTTCCGCAGCGTCGATGCGGGGGGTCACTGGACGCCGGCGTCGGCCGGGATGCGGACCGCTTTCCTCACCGGCATCCGGCCCCTTCCCGGCTCCCCGACGCCGATCGTCGCGACGACGTCGGGCGGCGGGGTCTACGTGAGCCGCGATTCCGCGGGAACGTGGGCGGAGCAAAGCGACGGCATCGTCGAGTCGCAGATCGCCGGACTCGTCTTCGGCCCCGCGCCGGGCCGGCTCTTCGCGGGGGCCTTCGACGGCGTGCATCGCACCGACGACGGAGGGCAGACCTGGCAACCCATGAGGAACGGCCTTCCCGTCTTCCCCGTCACCTCGCTCGTCTTCGGGCCCGGCGCGACGCTGCTCGCCGGAACGTCGGGCGGCGGCCTCTATCAGAGCGTGGACGCCGGCGTGACGTGGACGAACCCGGCACAGGGTCTCGCCGACAGCTACGTCTCCTCCCTCGCCGCCGATCCCTCGGACGCTTCGACGATCTACGCGGGCACCGCGGATCCCGGCTCCGGCGCGACGCAGAGCGTGTACAAGAGCGTGGACGGCGGCGCGACGTGGACGAAGACCGCGTTGAGCGCGGGGTCGAACACGATCGACGTCCTCGCGGTGAATCCCGGGAACACGTCCATGATCGGCGCCGTCACGGCGGGCGGGACCTCCTACTTCCAGAGCACCAACGGTGGCGGCGCCTGGAGCACGATCACGCCGCCGACGGCCTGCGGCATTCTCCTCACGATCCTCTACGAGTCCGGCGGCTCGACGGTCGACCTCGGAACCACGGCCGGCGTCTGCCGCAGCACCGACGGCGGAAACACCTGGACGGCGCTCCCGGTGGCCGCCGGCGCCGCCGTGCAGGTCCTGGCGATCAGCCCGCTGAGCCCGGGGACGCTCTACGCCGGCGCCGCCCCGGCCGTCCCATACGAGATCGGCGGCGTGGGCGGCGTCTTCGCGAGCTCGGACGGAGGGCAGACGTGGCAGGCGGTCGGCAGCGGTCTCTCCACGATGCAGGTCACGGCGCTCGCTTTCGACCCCGCGTCGTATCGAATCCACGCCGGACTGAGCAGCGGCGGCGTCGCGACGCTCTCGCTCGAGGCGCCGCAGCGCCCCTCGATCGATCTCCCGACGCCGGGATCGCGAACGACCCACGTCGTCTCGCGCGGCCCGAACTGACCGTCGCGGCGCCTCAGAGGTAGCGCGCCTCCACGACTCCCCGGTGATGCGAGGCGTGGCCCGCCACGATGTAGGCGAGCGCGCGCACGCTCACCGGATTGCCGCTCGCGACGCCGCGGCGCGTCCAGGCCTCCGTCGGGAGATTGCGGAAAAACGCGACGCTGCCCTCCCGAACGGCGCGAAACTCTTCGACGACGCTCGCCCAGGGGCACGCCTCTGCCCGGGCCGCCCGCGAAGACACGTCCTGATCGAAGCTCGGCAGCTCGCTCTCGAATCCGCGCGCGAACCAGAGGGCGCGGTAGAGGAACACGCGTTCCGTGTCGCTGACGTGGTTCAGGACCTCGCGCACGCTCCACTTTTCCGGCGCGTATCGATGCCGGGCCTTCTCCTCGGAGATCCCTCTCCAGAAGGCGAGATCCTCGGTCGTCTGGCGGGCCAGCAGATCCACGATGTCGCCGCTTCCGACCCGCTCGACGTAGCGCTGGTAGTAAGGCGCGTACTCGTCGCGCTCCGGAACTCCGGTCATGGCGCTCCTCCTTCGGCTTTCCCCGCGGGGTTTCTCCCGACGCCGAGCGCGTCGGCCACGCGATTGATGTAGTTGAACCACGCGGCGATGAGCGTGATCTGCAGAATCCCCCGGTCGTCGAACCCGGCGGCGCGGAGCCGCGCGTGGTGGTCCGGACCGATCCGGGTCGCGTCGCGGGTCAATTGCGCCACGAAATCGAGCATGACACGGTCGCGCTCCTCGATCGGGGCGGTTCGATAGTCCTTCCGAATCGCCTCCACGAGACCGGAATCCAGAGTCACCCGACGCAGAAACTCTGCGTGCGATTCGATTCAATAGTGGCATCGGTTCGTGACCGAGACGACCGTCGTGATCATCTCGTGCTGCCGCCGCGTCAGGGGGAGTCCCGGCGACATGAGCGCGCCGAACGTCGCGAACGCGTGATGGAGGGCCTCCGGGATCAGCGCGTGCGAGGCCACGATGCTGCCGGCCTCGTCGGTGATTCCGATCGGCACGGCGTACTCGGGCGGATAGAGGGCGCGCTCGCGCTCGTACGCGTCCTTCAGCTCACCCTGCGCTTCGGAGTACGGGATCGTGCGGATCCAGGTCATGACATCTCCCTTTCGAGACGGCGCGCGCGGGAGTGCCCCGCCGCGACGGCGCGGTAGAACGGCAGCCCCGCGAGCACGAGGAGGAATCCTGACAGAGCCGGAATCGGGCGGGCAAGCGCGATCAAGGCGATGACGACGAGCGTCAGCGACAGGAAGAGCGCGGGCGTCGCCGGGAACCCCGGCGCGAGGAACGCCGGGGCGGTCGCGTCCCGGCGGCGGAGAACGAAGAGGCCGGCGGCGGCGAGCGCGAGAAACGCGAGCGTCGTGCACATGAAGAAGGCGACGACCTGCGGGAACGATCCGGACAGAACGTAGACGCTCGCAAGGGCGGCGAGCACCGCCGTCGCGCGGCGCGGCGAGCGCGTGCGAGGGTCGAGAGCGGCGAGCGGCGCCGGAAAGAGGCCGTCGCGGCCCATCGCGAGGTACACCCGCGGCGCCATCAGGAGCAGCGCGAGCGCGCTCGCGGCGACCGAGAGCGTCACGACGGCCGCGAGGGCGGAAGGGCCGGAGGGCCCGAGAAGCGCGCGGCCCGCGCTTTCCGCGAACGCGCGCGGGGCACGCGCCTCCTCCGGAGGGACGAGATAGAGGAAGGCGACCGTCGTCGCGAGATAGAGCAGCGTCACGGCGGAGACGCCCGACGCGAACGCGCGCGGGAGGCGACGCTCCGGATCCCGGACCTCGCCCGCGACCCGGCTCGCTTCCCAGAAGCCGCCGAAGGAATAGAACGCGCCGATCAGGCCGAGCCCGAGCGCCTCCGACAGCGGCGGCGCGCCGGAGCGCCGGGCGAAAAAAGGCGTGAAGTGCGCGAGACTTCCCGCGCCGAAAACGGCCGCGCCGATGACGATCGCCAGGAGCGCCGCCACCTTGCCCGCCGTCAAGGCGTTCAACACGCGCGCGCTCGGACGCAGACCCGTCATTCCGACGGCGGCGAGCGCCCAGACCACGGTCAACGCGAGCCATCGCTCGCGCCCGGCGCCCGCCGGCCAGAGCACGACGAGATACTGCGAGAGCCCGAGAGCGAGAGCCGCCGTCACGCCCGGGTCCATGATGAGAAGACTCTGCCAGCCATAGAGAAAGGCGACGCGCGGGCCCCACGCCTCGCGCAAGTACACGTAAGTGCCCCCCTGCTGCGGCCGCCGCGCGGCGAGCTCGCCGAAAGTGAGCGCGCCGGCCAGGACGAGCGCGCCGCACGCGATCCAGAGGCCGAGCGTCCACGCCGGCGAGGCGAGCGCGCCGATGAGCTCGGCCGGTGTCAGGAAGATCCCGATGCCGATCGTGTGGCCGACGACGAGCGCCGCCGTGGACCACGGCCCGAGAGGCCGGAAAGCGGTCGACGGCGGCTCGTCTGCGGCGTTCAAGACGGCGATCTCGGGCGGCATTTTCCCCCGGACGACACCGGGCGAAGCCGGCCGATCGCGCATCGGCGCGTCAGCGTTTGATTAACCCGTGCGCCGGTCCCTGATTGCCGCGCTATCGTCACGGGAAGGAATGCCCGAGCAAGTCGGTGCCCTGGCGGCCGGTCCGGCGACGGACACCCTCGTAGCGCGCACGATCTTCGGTCTGGTCGTGCGCGAGACGCCCGAGGGGCCGATGGCGCGCCCGGCCGGCGCGTCCGAGGAATCCGGCGCGCGATGGGAGCCGCTCAAGCCCTACTCGACGAACGACGCCGCGGCCGACGAGATCGTCGCGAGATTCCGGCGCCGGTTCGAGTTCCGCGAGATCCGCGACGGTTTCGACTGGGTCGTCTTCTTCGGCTTTTTCAAGGACAAGGACCGCGTGCCGACGATCAAGATCGTCGTTCAGGTGCGCGCCGCGACGCGTCCGCTCGCCGTTTGCGAGGCGGGTCTCGCCCTCGTGGACAAGATCGCGCAGGGCCAGGTCTAGAGGGCCGGCGTTCCGACGTCCCTTTTGACCGGGATCGTCGCCGGGCGTACTCTCGGCCGTGCGTGAGGCATTTCGCCCACGCGAATTCCCGCCGGGAGCGACCAGCCCCGGCGAAAGGAGACCTCATGTATCCGGGATTCATTCCCCATTGGAAGCGCCAGTACCTGCGCGACGTGTATGCGCTCCGGCATTGCGGCGGCGGGGAGGAGAGGGCGCGCGAACGGCGCCGCGGCTACGAGCTCTCGAGTGACGATCCCATGGAGTTCGGATTCCTCGGGGCGCCCTCGTTGCGCGTGCGGCGGCCGCTGCGCTTCCTGACCTACAAGCTGGGTCTTCAGGAGAGCCAGGTGGCTGAGCTCGCGCGCATCCTCGACGAGATCAAGACCGAGCGCGCCCAAGTGGCCGTGGACCATCGCCGGGCGCTCTCGGCGTTCGCCGACGCGATCGAGGCCGAAGTCTTCGACGAGTCCCGCGCCGCCTCGGGGGCGCAGGTTCGCGTTCAGAGCGCGGAGCGGCTGCGGGGCGCCGTCTTGAACGCCCTCGGCCGGCTCCACAAGATGCTCGATCACGAGCAGCGATCGCGCCTCGCGTACCTCATTCGAACGGGCACGCTTTCGATCTGACGGCTTCCGCCCCGGGGCGCCCGCGCGCCCCCGGGGCCTTCCGCATCGAAACCGGGCGAGCGGCCGCCCGTATGATTCGCCCAGGAAGCGCCATGGCCGACGAGGAAGAGATCGCCGCCGCGGCCGAGAGGCACCGCGCCGCGCGGCCGGCGCGCGGGGCCCGGATCCGGCGTCCGCGCGATGCCCGCCGGCTCGTCGCGCGGACGATGGACGACGTGGGCGAGACGGGCTGATGGAGCTCGGCGGCAACACCGTTCTCGTCACCGGCGGCGCCTCCGGCATCGGGCTCGGCCTCGCGGAACGCCTCCTCGCGGCCGGAAGCGAGGTCATCCTGTGCGGACGGCGCGAGGAAAAGCTCCGCGAAGCGAAGGCGAAGCATCCGCGTTTCCACGTCCGCGCCTGCGATCTGACGCGGGAGGAGGATCGCGCGGCCCTCGCCGCCTGGGCGACGAAGGAGTTTCCAGGCCTGAACGTTCTCGTCAACAACGCCGGCATCCAGGTTCGCGCGCGGCTCGACGAGCCGGGATCGTGGCCGCGCTTCCGCGAGGAGCTCGCCGCGAACCTCGCGGCGCCGCTCCATCTCTCGATGCGGCTGCTTCCCCACCTCGTGCGGCAGCCCCGTGCCGCGATCTGGAACGTCTCGTCGGGTCTCGCGTTCGTGCCGCTGACCCGGGCGCCCGTCTATAGCGCGACGAAAGCCGCGATCCATTCCTTCACGCTCTCGCTCCGGCATCAGCTCGCGGGAACGCCGGTCCGCGTCGTCGAGATCGTGCCGCCGGCGACGGACACCGATCTGGGAGGGGCGGGGCTCCACAAATTCGGGGTGACTGTCGATGCGCTCCTCGACGACGTCCTCGCGCGGATCGCGGACGGGGAGCTCGAGGTGGCTCACGGCGCCGCGCGCAGGTCGAGCCGCGCGACGCGGGACGAGCTCGACGAGATCTTCCGCCAAATGAACGAACCGCCCGCCTGAGGCCGGACTGTACTAAGCTCCGCCGATTCTCGAGAACAACAAAGGAGACGAGACCGCATGAACCCACGCTCGCGATTCGTCGGGACCCTCGCCGCCGCCGCGTTTTTCGCCGCCGCGATCGCGCTGGCCGCGCAGGATTCGTCCGACGCGAAGCCGGACGCGAAAGCAACGCCCGCCAAGGAAGCCACCCCGACGCCGACGCCCGGCCCCGCGCCCTCGCCCGCCGTGAAGCACAACCGGATCACGGTCGGCGGCAAGGCGATCGCCTACACCGCGACGGCCTCGACGATCGACCTGAAGGACTCGAAGGGCGAGCCGATCGCGCGCATGTTCTCCGTGGCCTACACGGCCGACGGCGCCGACGCGAAGCAACGCCCGGTGACCTTCGCGTTCAACGGCGGGCCCGGCTCGGCCAGCATCTGGCTGCACATGGGCTCCTTCTCTCCCGTGCGCGTGGACAGCCTCGACGGACAGTACACGCCGCCGCCCCCGTACAAGCTGATCGAAAACTCGGACAGCCTCCTCGACCGGACCGACCTGGTCTTCATCGACGCGATCGGGACCGGTTTTTCGCGAATCATCGGGAAGGGAGAGCCCAAGAACTTCTACGGGACCGACCAGGACGTCGAGGCGTTCGCGCAGTTCCTCCAACGCTGGGTGAGCGCGAATGGCCGCTGGAACTCGCCGAAGTTCCTGATGGGCGAGTCGTACGGCACGACACGCGCCGCCGCCCTGCTCGCGCATCTCGAGCAGAGAGGCATGGCGTTCAACGGTGCGATCCTGATCTCGTCCTACCTGAATGCGTGGGACGACTTCGCGGGACCGCCCTTTTCGAACGACACTCCCTACGAGCTCTACCTGCCGACGATGGCGGCGGCCGCCTGGTATCACAAGAGACTCGATCCGCGGCCGCCCGATCTCGCCGCGTTCCTGACCGAGGTGCGGCAGTTCGCGATCGGCGAATACTCGCAGGCTCTCGTCCTGGGAGGCAAGCTCGACGACGCCCGGCGCAGCACCATCGCGGCGAAGCTCCATCGCTACACCGGGCTGCCGGAGACCTACATCCTCAACGCGAATCTCCGCATCGATCCGGGCCGCTTCCAGAAGGAGATCCTCCGAACGCAGCGGCGAACCGTCGGCCGCCTGGACGCCCGATTCTTCGGAATCGACCGGGACGCCGGGGGCGAGTACCCGGAGTACGACCCGGCGGGAAGCGCCATCATGGGCGCCTACACCGCCGCCCTGAACGCCTATCTCCGCGACACGCTCGGCTACAAGACCGAAGACCTCTACAAACCCTACGCGGACGACATCAGCGAATGGGACGAGCACCACAAGGCCACGGCCGGCGGCAAGGCGTCGATGCCCGACGTGGCCGAGGATCTGCGCAGCGTCATGTCGGTCAACCCGAACCTGAAGATCTTCTCCGCGAACGGCTATTACGATTTCGCGACGCCGTTCTTCGAGACCGAGTACACGCTCGCGCACATGGGTCTCGATCCGTCGCTCGAGAAAAACATCTCGTTCGGCTACTACGAATCGGGGCACATGATTTATCTGCACGAGCCCGCGCTGAAGCAATTGAAGGCGGACCTGGGCAAGTTCTACGACGCGACGCTTTCGCGGTGAGGCTTTGCGGAAGCGGAGGGGCGGCCGCAAAGGCCGCCCCGACGGGACTAGAGCATTCCGACCGCGCGCGACGCCAGGATCGCGACGATGAGCAGCGAGATCACCGCCTGCGTCATCGAGAGCGCCTTCGCCCATCGTGACAGCACCGCCGTGTCGGTCGGCGAGAACGCGGTGCTGGTGTTGAAAGCCAGGAAGACGTAGTCCACGAACCGCGGCGTCCAGCTCTCGGGGTTCTCGACCGGGGCCCCATCCATCATCTGCGGAAAGAAAAAGGCGCCGGACGTGTGCCGGCCGCGCGCCTCGCGCCGGTGCGGGCCGCCGGCGTCGAGACGCCAGTACCAGATCGCGAAAACGAGGACGTTGGTCACCCAGAGCGCCGCCGCCGACCGCAGCAGCGACACCGGGGTTTCCGTCTTCGAGACGACCGTCGTGATGAGCAGCGCGAGGGACGCGGCCAGACCGAGCGTCAGGACCGAGCTGATCGCATAGCCGATTCTCCGGTCGATGTCGTGGCGGCCGGCACGGTGCGCGATGGTGGCCGGGACGACGAGCGCGGCCACGATCACGATGAGGAGCCAGCGGGGACCGAGAACCAGGGAATGCGGGAGCGACAGCGAAACGCCTCCCGTCCCGAGCAGCGCGATGGCGATGGGCCACCGCGCCTCGGGTTCGGCGGGCTCGGCGGCCGGGCTCACCCTCCAAGAGTAACGCTTCGCGGCGCCCCGCGGTCCATCCGCATCCCGACCCGGAACCCGGAGAACGGGGCGACGTATCGGTATCCAGGGAGGGCGCCGCATGAAGCATCGCCTCGCGGCCGCCGGTCTCGGGGTGCTCGCGGCCGCGCTCGTCTTCGTTTTCATGGATCGGGTCTCCCTGGACATGCGCTGGGTCTTCCTCCTCGGGGGCGCCGCGCTCTTCGCGGCGGGACTCTGGCTCGGAAGCTCTCCGGGCGCTGGAATCTGGACCTGGCTTCTCCTCTGTCTCCCTCTCGTCGGGGCTTTCGGCTACGTCGCCCTGCGGGAGTTCACGCCCGTCTGGCCGCATCTGCTGCTTTGGGCGATCGCGGGCGCCGCCGGGCTCGCGGTCTCGCGCGTCTTCGTCCGGCGACCGGTGCTCGCGGCCGCGGCGGTGCTCGCTCTCGCCGGGGGCTCCGTGTGGTACACGGCTCGCTATCTGCCGGCCGTGATCTCGCGCGCGCTCACCCACGTGCGAAACGAGCCCGCGCCGGCCGTCGCCCTGCGGGACCTCGATGGCCGCCCGATCGACACCGCCGCCTGGAAGGGAAAGGTGGTCGTCCTCGATTTCTTCTCGACCTGGTGCGCGCCGTGCGTCGCCGAGATGCCTCCGCTCCAGGCCGCGCGCGACCAGCTCGGATCGCGGCCGGACTTCGTGTTCCTCGTCGTGGCCAATGACTCCGGCGGCGACACGCCGGACTCCGTGCGCGCCTTTGCCGCGCGGCGCGGCATCCGCATGCCCTTCGCCTGGGATCCGGGAAGTTTCGCGCGCAAGGCCTTCGGGTTCACGGGTCTCCCCGCGCTCGCCGTCCTGGACCGAACGGGACGCATCCGCCTGACGCACGAGGGGTACAACGCCGCGGATGTGAACTTCCGGGAGGACCTGAAGAGGTTCGCGACCGGCCTCTAGATCCGGGGACCGCGCCGGGCGCCGCGCGCGCCTGCTTTCGACGGACCGCCCGGACCCCGGCCATAGAGCGCACGCAGCTCGGCCTTCGCCTTTTCGAGGCGGCGCCGGCGCGCGCCCGAAAGGGTGGACCCCGCGCGATTGATGTAGAAGGTCAGCATCGACATCGCGGAAGCGTAGGCTCCGGCCTTGCGCCGGCGGCTGCGCTCGGCGGAGCGCTGGAGCGACAGCGCGATCTTCCGGGGGCTGTCGAGCGAGAAGACTCCGCTTTCGAGATCGAGAGCGTTGCTCTCGCGCGTCACCCGCTGAGACCACCGCGAACCGCTTTTCGCCACTCCCGCTTTCGACTGCAAGACTCGGACCCCGCGTGGCATCCGTCTTGCGACGATTTCCGGCGAAAGGAGATCGGCATGCCCGACAAGGAAACGCTGGAACGCGCGCGCGAAGACCGCGAGGAGGGCAAGTCGCCGTCCACGCAGGCCGGTGAGTTCGTGCGGGAAGAGATGGAGCACGTTCGCGAAGGGAAGCACGGGGCGCGGTCGACGAAACAGGCGATCGCGATCGGGCTCTCCAAGGCCCGCCGCGCCGGAGTCGATCTGCCGCCGCCGGCGCCCGGAACGACCTCCGCCGAGACCCGCGAGAAGGCCGCGCACGACACCGCGCGCGGGAAGAGAGCCCGGAGAAAGACCTCGAGCCGGCGGGGACGCGCGACGCGCAAAGCGCTCGGCCGAGAAGGACATTCCGCCGCGTCCCGAAAGGCGCTGTCCCGCCAGGCGCGATCGAGCGCGCGCAAGCGTGGAGCCGCGGACCGCTCCCGCGCGGCGCGGAAGGCCGCGCGCACGCGCAAGCGGAACTCCTAGAAGATTCTCTCCCTCCGGCGAATTTTCCGCGGCGGCACACTCCACGCCGCCATATGATCGGTCCCCGCCTGGAGGTTCAAATGCGCCTTCCGTTCGCCCCGTTCGCGGCCGCTCTGTGTTTGTCCGTCTCTTTACTCGGCCCCGCCGCTCCCGCTTCCGGCCTGACGGCCGAGGAGCTCGCGGCCAAGAACATCGCGGCGCGCGGCGGCGCCGCCCGAATCGACGCCATCCACTCCCTGCGCGAGACGGGCCGCCTTCTTTTCGGATTCGGCGACGCGCAGATCCCGACCGAGTGGGGGCTCGCCCAGAAGTCTCCCGGCAAGATGCGAAGCGAGATCACCGTCCAGGGCCTCACCCAGGTTCAGGCGTGGGACGGGAAGGACGCGTGGACGATCGATCCCTTCCAGGGACGGCGCGACGCGCAGAAGGACGACGAGGACGAAGCGCGCGATCGCGCGCGGGACGCGGACATCGGCGGACCGCTCAATCACTGGAAAGAGAAAGGCCACACGCTCGAGTACCTCGGCATGGAGGACGTGGACGGCACGCCGGCGCACAAGATCCGCATTCACCTGAAGGACGGCGACACGCAGTACGTTTTCCTCGATCCGGACTATTTCCTCGAGATTCGGGTCCAGACCGTGTCGCACGTCCGCGGCACGGAGCGCATCAGCGAGGCCGACCTGGGGGCCTACGAGCAGGTCGCCGGCGTCTGGTTCCCCTTCTCGATCGAGGCGGGCCCCAAGGGCGCGCCGCGCCAGGTCCGCATCACGGTCGAGCGGGCCGAGGCCAACGTCGACGTCGACGACGCCATCTTCCGTTTTCCGCCGGCCGGAACTCCCATGACGCGCGCCGTCACGGCCGGCCCGGCGCCGGCGCGGGCGAAGGGCGCCGCGGCCGCGGCGGTATCCGCGCCGCCGGCTCCCGCGTCGGCCAAGCCCGCGGCGTTCGACTCCGGCACGCTCTCCGGCCTCGGCGCGCGCAACATCGGCTCGGCGACCATGAGCGGCCGGATCGCGGCCGTGGCCGGCCGCAACGACGGCGGGAAGACGACGCTCTTCGTCGGTTCGGCGAGTGGCGGCGTCTGGAAGTCGACCGACGGCGGGACGACTTTCAAGCCCGTCTTCGACAAGCAGCCCGTCCAGTCGATCGGCGCGGTCGCGATCGATCCTTCGAATCCGAAGAACGTCTGGGTGGGGACCGGCGAGGCGTGGACGCGCAATTCCGTCTCGATCGGCGACGGCATCTACAAGTCGGCCGACGGCGGCGAGACGTGGACCAACATGGGGCTGCCCGAGTCCGAGCGCATCGCGCGCATCGTGGTCCATCCGTCCAACGGCGACCTCGTCTACGCGTGCGTCCCCGGCAAGCTCTGGAGCGACAGCGCGGACCGCGGCGTCTACCGGACCACCGACGGCGGCAAGACCTGGACGCAGGTGCTCAAGGGATCCAACCTCTCGACCGGCTGCTCCGGCCTCACCATGGATTCGAAGAATCCCAGCGTGCTCTTCGCCGGCCTCTGGGATTTCCGCCGCAAGGGCTGGACGTTCCGTTCCGGCGGCGACGGGCCGAAGGCCGAAAGCGGCAGCGGACTCTTCCGGTCGGACGACGGCGGCGTGACGTGGACGGAGGTGGCCGCCGGAGCGAACGGCCTGCCCGCGAAGCCGTGGGGGCGCGTCGAAGTCGTGACCGCGCCCTCCGATCCGAAGCGTGTGTACGCCCTGGTCGAGTCGGCGAAGTCTTCGCTCTTCGTCTCCTCCGACGGCGGCAAGAACTGGCAAGCGCGGGACAACAGCCAGATGATGGTGTGGCGTCCCTTCTATTTCGCGCGTCTCGTCGTCGATCCGGGCAATCCCGACCGCGTCTTCAAGGCCGGCGGCGGCCTGATCGTCAGCGGGGACGGCGGCGCCTCCTTCGCCGACACGAGCGGCGGCGGGCACGGCGACTGGCACGACGTGTGGATCGATCCCGACGACACGAAGCACGTGGTGGCGGGCGACGACGGCGGGCTCTGGATCTCCTACGACGGCGGGAGCCGGTGGTGGAAGTCGAACAACCTTCCCGTCTCCCAGTTCTACCACGTGGCCGTCAACGACCGGGATCCCTACGAAGTGTTCGGCGGGCTCCAGGACAACAGCTCCTGGGTCGGCGTGTCGGCGCACCCGGGCGGCATCGCGAACTCGCAGTGGCAGAACCTCTACGGCGGCGACGGATTCTGGACCGTGCCCGACCCGTCGGATCCGGACGCCGTCTACGCGGAGTCGCAGGGCGGCTTCATCGGCCGCGTGGACCGCAAGACCGGCGCGCAGCGCGACATCCAGCCGAAGCCGGGCTACAAGGAGCTCCTCCGCTTCAACTGGAACACCCCCATCGCCGTCTCGCCGACGCAGAAGAACACGCTCTACATCGGCGCGCAGTTTCTCTTCCGGTCGCGCGACCGCGGCGACACCTGGGAACGCGTCTCGCCGGACCTGACGACCAACGATCCCGAGAAGCAGAAGCAGGAGGAGTCGGGCGGCGTCACCGTGGACAACTCTTCGGCGGAGATGCACACGACCATCTATTCGATCTCCGAGTCGCCCCGCGACGCCAACGTGATCTGGGTCGGGACGGACGACGGCAACGTGCAGGTGACGCGCGACGGCGCGAAGACCTGGTCGAACGTCGTCGGCAACGTGCCCGGGCTGCCGAAGGCTTCGTGGGTGAGCTGGGTCGAGGCGAGCCGCTTCGAGCCGGCCACGGCGTATGCCGCGTTCGACCGCCACATGTCCGGCGACATGACGCCCTGGGTCTTCAAGACCTCGGACTTCGGGAAAACCTGGACGCGCATCGTCTCGCCGGCGCAGGGCGTGCGCGGGTACGCGCACGTCGTCAAGGAGGACGCGGTCGAGAAGTCCCTCCTCTTCGTGGGGACGGAGTTCGGGCTCTGGATCTCCCCCGACGGGGGGAAGACGTGGGCGGAGTTCAAGGGCGGCGACTTCCCGAGCGTGGCGGTGCGCGATCTGCAGGTGCAGCCGCGCGAGAACGATCTCGTCCTCGCGACGCACGGCCGCGGCATCTGGATCGTGGACGACCTGACGCCGCTGCGCGCGCTCGCATCGGCGCCCCTGCCGGCGGCCGCGGCGTTCCTTCCCGGCCGGCCGGTCCAGCAGCGCATGGCAGGCGTCGGGGGCTGGCCCGAGGGCGACGCGAGCTACCTGGGCCGGAACCCGCCCGGCGGCGCGGTCCTGACGTACTACCAGCCGACGCGCCACCTCTTCGGGCCGATCAAGCTCGAGATCCTCGATCCCTCGGGAAAGCTTCTCGACACGCTCGCCGCGTCCAAGCGCCGGGGCATCAACCGCGTCGTTTGGACGATGCAGGTCAAGCCGCCCCGCGTGCCGCGCGCCGCGAGCCTCGCTTTCGCAGCCTCGCAGGGACCGCGCGTGCCGCCGGGGACTTACACGGTGCGCCTGACGAAGGGCGGCCAGTCGGTCGAGACGAAAATCGAGATCGGCCTCGACCGCCGCGCGCCGTACACCGTCGAGGACCGGCGCGCCCAGTTCGACGCCGTCATGAAGGCACACGGTCTCTTCGAGGAGATGAGCGCGCTCGTCGACCGAATCGACGCCGCGCGGGCCGCGGCCTCGGGAAAACCCGCCCTCGCGGAGAAGCTCGACGCCATCAAGCGCGAGATCGTCGCGACAAAGGAGGGCGGCGCGATCACCGGCGAGGAGCGGATCCGCGAGCACCTCGACACGGTGTACGGGGCGATCAACGGCTGGGAGGGCCGTCCCGCGGCGTACCAGGTCGAGCGCGTCGAGTCGCTCCGGCGCGAGCTCGACGACGTGAAGAAGGAATTCGAAGCGGCGACCGCCGGCGCGCCCGGGAAATGAAACGGGCGGCGCCGGACGCCGCCCGTCGAAATGCCGCCGGAAGCCCGGTCAGTTGATCGGGACGCGGAGCCCCTTCTTCGGCTCGACGCAGTTCGTCCCGGAACGGAGCACGCAGAGGCGATAGACCACGTCGTCGCTCCAGTAATCCAGGCTGTATTTCACGTCGCCCCACGAGCTCAGGTACTGCATGTTGACGCCCTTGCCCGCGATGACGGTATCGGCGCCCACGCGGCGGTCCGCGCCGGCCGCCAGGAGATGGTCGGTCACGCCGTCCTTCACCATGAACTCGATCGACGCCTCTCCGACGAACGGCGGCTTGCCGGTGATGAACGTCCAGAGGAGGCTCGGCCCGGTCCCGTAGGGGACGCCCTTCGAGGCCACCTTCAGGATCGTCACGGCCTTCTTCCCGCCCGTCAGGGCGATCTGGATGCGCATCACGCCCGGCCCGAGCTGCTCGACCATCTCGTAGTCCGCCGAAAGCTTCTTGTTGAGCGTCTGCTGAAAGCTGTCGACGAGCTTCTGCAGGTCCTTGCGCTCGTCTTCGGTCAGCTTCCACTTCGGGTTGGTCCAGATCGTCACGGGCTCGAGGACGATCTTCTTGTATCCGGACCAGTCCGCCGTCGGATCGCGGTAGACGAGCAGCTCCTCCTCGCCCTTCTTGCCCGGCGTCAGGAGCTTGGCGTTGTCTCCGAGGAAGCCGGAGGCCTCGGTCTTGCGCGCCTGGCTTCCCGTGGCGCAGCCGGCGAGGAGAGCCAGGCTGGTGAGCCCGATCGCCGCCAGACCGCCCCTTCTGAACGCTCCCGTGAGGGTCATCTCGCCTCCTCCGGCGACATCGTCGCCGCCCTCGGTCGTCGAATTCCGGAATCCGCTGCGCCGATTATTACCTGCGGCGCCACGCTCTCCGGAAACATACCTCGGAATACAATGTATAGTGTCATGCATGACACTTGACGCCGAAGCCCCGGACAACTGGGAACGTCAGGTCAAGAAGGGATGGCTCGAGCTCGCGGTCCTCGCGTCCCTCTGGCGGGAAAAGCTCTATGGCCTCGACATTCTCCGCCGGCTCGAAGCGAGCACCGACCTCGTCGTCGCGGAAGGGACGATCTACCCGATCCTCAACCGGCTCAAGGAGGAGGGGCTCGTCGAGGCCCGCTGGGTCGAAGGAGAAGCCGGCCATCCGCGCAAGTACTACTGGCTGACGGCCGCGGGCCGGCGTCGCGCCGCCGCCATGGCGAGCTACGCCACGGGATTCCTCGGCGCGATGCAAACCGTCATCGCGCCGTTGCTCGGCCGGGAGGAAAAATGAGCCACGACGAAAGGGTCCAGGAGAAGATCGACGCCTACCTGATGGAGCTGCGGCGCCGCCTCGGCGAGCTGCCCGAGGGCGAAGTCGGGACATCCTCCGGGAGATCCGCGGGCACATTCTCGAGCGCGCCGAGGCGAACGGAGACTTGACGGAGGAGCGGCCCCTCGGAATCTCAAGGGCCTCGGAAGGCCGGAGGACATCATCGGGAAGATGCTCGCTCCGCACGCCGTCGGGGCCTGGGTCTACCCCGGCGGGTTCAGCCTCGGGACGAACAGCAACCCGGCGACACGCGAGGTGCTCGGCTACTGGCTCATTCCCATCGGCCTGACGCTCGATGCCGCGCTCACGATCGGCACGACGCGGCTGCTTCGATGGGCGCTGCGCTTCGCGTAGGTCTGCCGGCCTTCGTTCGACGCGAACCGGCCGGCGTCCCTCCGGCTCTAGACCGCGGCTTCCTCGAGCTCCCGGACCGGGTGTGCCTTGGGCTCGGCGGTGTCGGCGGCGCCGACGGTGTCCGCCCGGTGCGTCCGCGCGACGAGGACGTAGATCGCCGGCAGCACGAAGAGCGTGAACGTCGAGCCGATGATCATGCCCGTGACGAGCGTCATACCGATCGAGTTCCTGGCGCCGGCGCCGGGGCCGCTCGCGAAGACGAGCGGCAGGTGCCCCATGACCGTGGCCGCCGTCGTCATCAGGATCGGGCGCAAGCGCGTCGTGGCCGCCTCGATGACCGCCTCGAGTTTCGCCTTGCCCGTCTCCTGGAGCTTGTTGGCGAACTCGACGATCAAAATTCCGTTCTTCGAGACGAGGCCGACGAGCGTGATGAGACCGACCTGACTGTAAATGTTGAGCGTCGTGAAGCCCAGAAACGTGAAGAGCAGCGCTCCCGACAGCGCGAGCGGAACCGACCCGGCCAGAATGATGAACGGATCGCGGAAGCTCTCGAACTGCGCCGCGAGCACGAGGTAGATCAGGATCGCGGACAGCATGAAGGTCGGCAGGAACTGCCCGCCCTCGGTGCGCAGCTGCCGAGACTCGCCGGCGTAGTCCACCGAGAAGTCGCGCGGCAGGATGCGCTTCGCCTCGTCCTCGAGGAGCGACAACGCCTTGTCGAGCGACACGCCGGCGGGGATGACACCCTGGATGTGCACGGCATTCAGCTGCTGGAAGCGCTCCAGCTGCCGCGGCTCCGTCGTCGTCTTCAACGTCGCGAACGTCGACAGCGGAACGAGCTTGCCGCCGGCTCCCGTCACGTAGATCTGCGAGAGCTGATCGGGCGTCAGGCGCTCCGCGCGCGCGATCTGCGGGATGACCTTGTAGCTTCTCCCCTGGACGCTGAAGCGATTGACGAAATTGCCGCCGAGCATCGTCGAGAGGTCGCGGCCCGCCTGCGAGAGGTCGACTCCCTGGGCGCGGACCTTGTCGCGGTCGAAGACGACCTCGGTCTGCGGCTGGTCGAATTTCATGTCCATGTCGGCATACATGAAGATGCCGCTGGCGAACGCCTTCTGGACGAGATCCTGAGCGAAGGGCGTGAGCCGCTCGGGCGCCAGAGTGGTCGCAATGACGAAGTCGACCGGGAAGCTTCCTCCTCCCGGCAGCGCCGGCGGCAGGAGCGGAATGATCCGCACGCCCGGGATCTGCGACGCCTTCGCCGAAACTTCCAGGTGGAGCTGACGCGTGCTCTTCTTGCGCTGGTTCCAGGGCTTCGTCACCATGCCGGCGAACCCGCCCGAGGGGCTCGTGATCTCGAAGATGCTCTCGTGCTCGGGAATCGACGCGAACACGTCGGCGAGCTGGTGAGCGAAGAGCGTCGTCTGGTCGAGCGTCGCATTGGGCGCCGCCTGGATGATGCCGAAGACGACGCTCTGGTCCTCCATCGGCGCCAGCTCTTTCTGCGAGAACACGTAGAACGGAATCATCAGAGCGGCGACGATCCCCCAGAGAACGAACACGACCGGCCGGTACTTGAGCGTCGCGGTCAGCGCGCGGGTATAGCGGCGCCGCACGCCATCGAACCGCCGGTTGATCCAGCCCGCGAAGCCGCGCTCCGAGTCGCCCTGGCGCAAGAGCTTCGAGCCCATCATCGGCGACAGCGTCAGGGCCACGACGCCCGAGATGACGACGGCGCCCGCCAGCGTGAAAGCGAACTCGCGGAAGAGCGCGCCCGTGAGGCCGCCCTGCAGGCCGATCGGCGCGTAAACCGCCGCGAGCGTGATCGTCATGGCGATGATCGGGCCGACGAGCTCCCGCGCCGCCGCGATGGCCGCGTCGAACGGCTTTTGGCCCATGTGGAGGTGGCGCTCGACGTTCTCCACCATGACGATCGCGTCGTCGACGACGAGACCGACGGAGAGCACGATCGCGAGCAGCGTCAACAGGTTGATCGTGAAGCCCGCGACGAACATCAGGAACACGGCGCCGATGAGCGACACGGGGATCGCGACGACCGGAATGAGCACGGATCGCGCCGACCCGAGGAAGAGGAAGATCACGATGATGACGATCACCAGCGTCTCGGTGAGCGTCTTCAGGACTTCCTCGATCGCGTTGCGGATGTAGAGGGTCGAGTCGTACGGAATTCCGGCCTTCATGCCCACGGGAAGCTGCGCCTGAATGTCCTTCATCGCCTCGCGGACCTTGCCGATGACCTCCAGCGTGTTCGCCGTGGGCAGCACCCACACGCCCATGAACGTGGCGGTCTGTCGGTTGAACCGCACGTCGGACTCGTAGTCCTCGGCGCCGAGCTCGACGTCCGCGATCTCGCCGAGGCGCACGACGACTCCCTTGTCCTCTTTCACGACGAGCTGGCGGAACTCCTCCGGAGTCTTGAGGTCCGTGTTGGCGACCAGGTTGACGGACACCATGGAGCCCTTGGTGCGCCCGAGCGCCGAGAGGTAGTTGTTCGCGCCGAGCGCGTCGCGCACTTGCGAGGGCGAGATGCCGAGGGCCGCCATCCGGTCCGGCTTCAGCCAGATGCGCATCGCGAACGTCCGGCCGCCCAGGATGTCCGCGCGCTGCACGCCGTTGATCGCGGTCAGCTTCGGCTGGACGATGCGCACGAGATAGTCGGTGATCTGATTCTGATCGAGGTCGGGCGAGGAAAAACCGAGATACATCGCCGCGAACTGGCTGTCGGCCGTCTGGAGATCGATGACGGGCGCCTGCGCTTCGGGCGGCAGGTCGTTGCGGACCTGCGCGACCTTCGCCTGGATCTGCGTCAGCGCGGCGTTGGTGTCGTAGTTCAGCTTCAGGTGAACCGTGATCGTCGAGACGCCCTGGGCGCTCGAGGACTCGATGTAGTCGATGCCGTCGGCGCTCGCGATGACACGCTCGAGCGGCGTCGTGATGAAGCCGCGGACGAGATCCGCGTTGGCGCCGACGTACACCGTCGATACCTGGACCACGGCGATGTCGCTCCGCGGGAATTGCCGGACCGAGAGCGAGCGGATGGCACGCAGTCCCGCGATCAGGATGATGAGGTTGACGACGACCGCGAGGACGGGGCGTCGGACGAAGAGATCGGTGAGCTTCATCGCGTCAGCTGTTCGCGGGATTGGGCGCCGGATTGTTGCCCGGCTGCACCTTGTTGTTGACCTGGACCGCCGCGCCGTTGCGCAGCTTGAAAGTCCCGGAGGACACGACCTCCTCGCCGGGCTTCAGGCCCGAGACGACGGCGATCTGATCACCCCGGCCGGCGCCGAGCTTCACGAACTGTTGCCGCACGCCGCGATAGCTCTCGCCCTTCGGGTCCTTCATGTTCTCGACCACGAACACCGAGTCGCCGTACGGCGCATAGGCGATCGCCGACGCCGGAAGCGCGATGACCGGCTCAGTCGCGCCGATCGAGAGCGTCGTCTGGACGAACATGCCGGGCCGAAGCTTCCCGTCCCCGTTCGCGAGCGTCGCCTGCACCTGCACGTTGCGCGTATTGGGGTCGACCACCGAGTCGATGGCCGTCACCTTGCCGTCTCGCGACGCGATCCCGGCGCCCCGCGCGGAGATCTGCACGAGCGCGCCGTCGTGGAGGTTGGCCACCTGCTGCTGCGGCACGGAAAAGTTCACGTAGATCGGATCGAGCGACTGCAGCGGCACGACCGGCGCGCCCTCGACGAGGTGCTGGCCGAGATCGACCTGACGGATCCCGAGGATCCCGGAGAACGGCGCCCGGATCGTCTTGCGTTCGATCGTCGCCTCGATCTCTCCGACCTTGGCCTCGGCCTGCTTCTGCGCGGCGACGGCCGTGTCGAGGTCCGCCCGGGCGGTCACGCCCTCGGCGCTCAAGCCTTTCATGCGCTCGAGCTGCAGCCGGGTCAACTCGCGCTCGGCCTGCGCCGCGGCGAGCTGCGCGCGCTCCTGTCGGATGTCGAGCTCGACGAGGACGTCGCCCTTCCGGACCGACTTGCCGGACTCGAAGTCGATCGCGGCCACGATGCCGGCGAGGTCGGCGCTCACGGTCACGCCGCGAACCGCCGCCACGGTGCCGATCGCCGCCACCGTCGAGGGCCACGGCTCCTGCTTCGCGAGGACCGTCGTGACCGCTTCCGGAGGCGGCTTGTACCCGGAGTTCTGCTTGATCGCCGACTGGATCTGCCGCGTCTTCACCGCCGCGATGGCGCCGATGAACACCACCGCGCCGACGAGCATCAGGATCATCCGTTTCGCCATGAAAACCTCCGTCCCATCCAGGCAACGCGCTCCCGACGGCGAAGTGAACCGACTCTCGACCGATACCCCGAGTCAAACGTCGGGAGGGCGAGCATTGAGGGCGTCTCCCCACCGAGACGCCACCTCCGGGCGGGAACCGAACCGGCCTGCGGAACCCTCATTCTAGCTCTTACGACGAATGAGCGGTCCGGGGTTCGACCGAAGGACGCCCGGATTCGCCGGGGCGCACACAAGGCGCTGCGGCCGAGTCACTTGCGCGGCGCGGACTAGAATCCCGGCTTCGTGACGAATCTTTCCGACAGGGCCGACCGGCTTCGCGGCTTGCGCCGCCGCGGAGAGCCGCTGCTGCTCCCCAACGTCTGGGACGCCGCCACGCCCGCGTGATCGAGCGGGCGGGTTTCCCCGTCGTCGCGACGACGAGCGCCGGAATCGCCTTCTCCCGGGGCTACCCCGATGGCGAAAAGATCCCGCGCGACGCCAGTTCCGCGGGGGCCGACCGGCCGCGAAGGCGAACGCAAAGTGATCAACGGCCGTCGAATCCGTCCCCGTCCGTTCGACCAGAAGGCGAAAGGAGAATCACGATGCGCTACATCCTCCTCATCTACAGCCGGGAGGCGGACTGGACGGGTCTCTCGGACGCGGAGAAGCGCCGGATGATCGGCGACTATCGGGCCTTCACCGAATCCATCCGCAAGACCGGCCACTATCAGGCCGGCGACGGCCTCGAGCCGACGACCACGGCGACGACCGTCCGGCTGCGCAACGGCAGAGCCGTCTCGACGGACGGTCCGTTCGCCGAGACCCGGGAACAGCTCGGCGGCTACTACGTCATTCAGGCGAAGGATCTCGACGAGGCCTCGGAAATCGCGGCCCGCGTTCCCGGCGCCGCCGTGGGATCGATCGAGGTGCGGCCGATCATGGAGACGGGCGCGTAGCGCCCGTCCCGTCTCGGGACGGCTCGCACCGGAGCGCTGTCCTTCCCGCGGCGCGACTCTCCTCGGAATCCGTCCTGTCATATCGTTCGGGGACAGGAGGCTCGACTCCCATGAAGAAGCGCCTTGTTTTGGGGCTCGTCTGCGCCGCGGCGGCGCTCGCCGCCCTTCCCGCCGTGCTGTCCGCGGATCTGCCGCCCGTCATCCCGCGCGACGTCCTCTTCGGCAACCCCGAGAGGTCACAGCCCCGGCTCTCCCCCGACGGCCAGCGCCTCGCCTGGCTCGCGCCGGACAAGAAGAACGTCCTGCAGGTGTGGGTCAAGAGCGTCGGCAAGGACGACGACAAGATGGTGACGGCCGACAAGAAGCGCGGCATCCGCCAGTACCTGTGGGCGGAAGACAGCAAGACGATCCTCTACCTCCAGGACAACGACGGCGACGAGAACTTCCACGTTTACGGGGTGAACCTCCCGTCGAGCGACGTCCGCGACCTCACGCCGTTTCCCGGCGTCCGCGCCGACATCGTGGACGTCCATCCGGACTTCCCCGACGAGGTCCTCATCCAGACGAACCAGCGCGACCGGCAGGTCATGGACGTGTACCGCCTGAATCTGGCGACCGGCGCGATGGCTCTCGACACGCAGAACCCCGGCGACGTCGTCGGCTGGGGAACGGACTCGAAGTTCCAGGTACGCGCCGCGCAAGCTTCGACGGCCGACGGCGGGACCGAGGTCCGCGTCCGCGACGACGCGAAATCGCCCTGGAAGACGCTCGTGAAGGTCGGAGCCGATGAGATCCTGAACTTCGAAGGGCTCTCGGCGGACGGCAAGACGGCATACCTCACGAGCTCGATCGGCAACGACACGGCGCGTCTCGTCGCCCGCGACCTCGCGACGGGCGCCGAGAAGGTCCTCGCGTCGTCGAACGAAGTGGACGCCGGCGGCGTCATCATCCAACCGCGGACCTACGTGGTGCAGGCGGTCTCCTTCGAGCCGGGACGTCAGGCCTGGAAGGTCCTCGACGCGTCGATTCAGCCGGACTTCGACGCGATCGCGAAGCTCAACCCGGGCGACTTCGCCATCGTCAACCGCACGACGGCCGACGACGCCTGGCTCGTCGCGTTCACCTCCGACCGCGGGCCGGTGTCCTGGTACAAGTGGGACCGCGCCGCGAAAAAAGGAACGCTCCTCTTCACCGCTCAGCCGAGGCTCGAGGGATTGCCGCTCGCCGAGATGAAGCCCGTCGTCGTCAAGTCGCGCGACGGATTGAATCTCAACTCCTATCTCACGCTTCCCGTCGGCGTGACGCCGAAGAATCTCCCCCTCGTCCTCTTCGTCCACGGCGGACCCTGGGGCCGGGACACCTGGGGCTATAGCCCGTGGGCGCAGTGGCTCGCCAACCGCGGTTACGCGGTGCTCCAGGTCAACTACCGCGCTTCCACCGGCTACGGGAAGAAGTTCCTGAACGCCGGGAACCGGCAGTGGGGTCTGAAGATGCACGACGACCTGGTCGATGCCGCGAAGTGGGCGGTCGCGCAGGGCATCGCCGACCCGAAGCGCGTCGCCGTCTTCGGCGGATCCTACGGCGGCTATGCGGCGCTCGCGGCCGCGACGTTCACGCCGGACTTCTTCGCCTGCAACGTGGACATCGTCGGCCCGTCGAACCTGAAGACGCTCCTTGGCTCGATTCCGCCGTACTGGAAGCCGATCCGTTCGATGTTCGCCGTGCGCATGGGCAACGTGGATGACCCGAAGGACGCGCAACTGATCCACGACGCGTCTCCGCTCTTCAAGGCCGACCGGATCACCAAACCCCTGCTCATCGGCCAGGGCGCCAACGATCCGCGCGTCAACGTGAAGGAGTCCGAGCAGATCGTGAACGCGATCGAGAAAAACAAGGGAAGCGTGACGTACGTGCTCTATCCCGATGAGGGCCACGGCTTCGCGCGGCCGGAGAACCGCATCGATTTCAACGCGCGCGCGGAGAAGTTTCTCGGCGCGTGTCTCGGCGGGCGCTACGAGCCGATGGAGGGCGACAAGATCGCCGGCTCGACCGCGGTGGTCAAGGTCGTGGGCGGAGGGAAGTGACGCGGGCCGAAGGCACGCGTCATCCCGAGGAGTCTTCGACGAGGGATCCCGAGCTTTGACGCCGAGGATGCCGCCCGGCTCGGAAACTGCCGAGTTCGGGATCCCTCGCGATCGCTCGGGATGACGGCTTTCGCACGTCGTTATTTCGCCGTCGCCTTCCTGATCAGCTCGAGCGCCTTCGGGTTCGACTTGTACGACTCGGCGTAGGCCTTCGCGGTCGCGGCGTCGAGGCGCGCGCCGGCGGCGATGAGCTCCTCGAGCCCGGGATTTCCCGAGTAAATCCCCGACTGCAGCGCCGTCAGCCCCGCCCAGTTCTTCGCGTCCACCTTCGCCCCCGCCTTGAGGAGAAGCCGGAGCGTCTCCCGGTCGCAGTCGCTCGCCGCGAACATGAGCGGCGTGTTCTTCTTGTCGTCCTGCGCGTTGACGTCCGCGCCGCGCTGGATGAGGAGCGACACGATCTCGCGTCCCTCCGGCCCTTTCGCGCAGGCTTGCCGGCCGAAGAACACGATCATCAGCGGCGTGCGCCGGTTGGAGTCCGCGAAGACGTGATTGGCCGACATCCCTCCGTCGAGGTACGCCCGGACCGCCTCGCCGTCCGCTTCGCTGAGCGCGCGGGAGAAGCTCGGCTCGTCGAACTCGAAGTGCCGCTCGCGCAGCTTCGCGAGGCCGGCGGCTTCGGAGCCCCCCTCACCCCTGCCCTCTCCCGCCTTCGGGGGGCGAGGGGCGGAAGATTCCGCGGCTTTCGGCGACGCCTCGGCGCTCCCGCCGATCGCCGACGGGCTTCCCGCGCCGCCGCGCTCGATCCACTCGACGGCGACCTTCGCCTCGTCCGCCACGAGCTTGTCCGGCGACTGCGCCAGCGGACGGATTCTCTCGAGAACCACTTTCGCCTGGCCCTGCCGGTTGCGCAGGCACTGGAGAGCCCGCGCGCGGGCGGCGGAATCCGCGGCGGTCACCGCCGTGTCGGCCAGCGCCGCGACGAGCTCGCCGTTCTCGATCGCGAGCTTGTTGTACGCCGCGACGGCCGCCGGCGCGAGGTCGTGGTCCTTGTCCTTCATCGCGGCGGCGAGCGGGCCCTTCGCCGCGGCTGCCACGGCCGCCTTCGCCGACTTGGGGATCGGATTCGAGACGTCGCCGATCTCCTCGATCGCCTCGGCGGCGCTCGTGCGGATCGACATCGAGCGTTCCGAGGCGACGAGACGGGCGAGCTCCGGCGCCGCGTCGTGCGCCAGGCCCTTGACTCCGCGCAGCGCCCAGATCGCCGAGGACCGGACGCCTTCCTCCGGATCGCCGAGCAGCCGCGTCGCCTCGGGAATCCACCGCGCCGCCTCCTTCTCGGAGGTGACCTTGCCGGCGAGCGCAATCGCGGCGCCGCGCGTGTCCGGATCGGAAGAGCGCGTGTGCGCGAGCGCGAGGTCGACCGTTCCCGGGGGCAGCGTCTTGACCCGGCCGAGCGCGGAGAAGACGTAGCGTCCGGCCTCGGGCGTCTTGCGGACCGTCTCGTCGAGGAGCGGCAGGACCGGCGCGGCGTCCTTCTTCAGCAGCCGCTCGAGCGCCTTGGCCGCGGCCTCCGCGCTGTCGCGGTCGTTCAGGTTCGACTGCCCGGCGCGGGGGTGCGCGGCGTCGTGGGCGTTCTCGGCGAGGTACGTCAGGATCGGCGGCGCGAGCCTGAGCGGCGGATCGATTCCGACGAGCCCGCGCGCCGAGACGAACGCCGTCGCGTCGTCGCGCGCGCCCTCGAGCGCCCGGCGCCAGGCCGGCGCGAGCTCCGCGTCCGGCACGTCCATCGCCGCGAGCGCGCCGGCGGCGCGGGCCACGACGGCCGCCTCGGGATCGGCGAGCGTCTTCTGAAGCTCCGGCTTCGCCGCCAAGGCATCCTTGCCGGTGTCCCAGAGGCCGGACGCCGCGGCCTGCCGCACCGACGCGTCAGGATCGGAAAGCGCCTTCGCGAGCGCGTCGACCGCCGCGGGATCCTTGCGGCCGCCCAGCCAGTGCGCGGCCGAGGCGCGCTCCCGGGGGTCCTTCTCCTTCGAAAGCTTCTTCGTGTACTCGCGGATCAGCTCCTGTTCGTCGAAGAGGGCCGCCGCCGGCGACGCGCACAGGAGGATCGCGAGGATGCAGAGCATCCGGCCCGATCGGTTCATGTGAGGACTCCTTGGAAAGGAGATTATCGCCGAGCGGCCGGCGCGAGATCGCTCGGCAGCGTCATCGCGCGTCCTGCACGAGAAACAGATCGTCTCGACGAACGACCGCGGAGTAGGCATACGACTTCTCGCACGCCCGAGAGGCCGCGAGCCGCTCCGGCGCTGTCGTCCGCGGCGCTCCGACTGAAAGTCTCGGCGCCGGTCGCGAAGCGACCGCCCACCGCCGAAGCCTCCGCATCCGAACGAGCCGCGACCCGGCGCCCGAAAGGCGGATCTCCGGGCAAGCGAAGGCGACGGTACACCTCGCCCATGCCACCCGCCCCGAGAGGGGACAGGATCTCGTAGAGACCGAGCCGGGCGCCGGCCGCGAGGTTCACGCGGCCGCGGATTCTAGCCTTCCGCGCTGGGACAGAATGTGCCCATGGCCGCGCTGGAGCTCATCCTCGTCCTGCTGGCCGCGGTGGCCGCCCTGGCGCTGCTGGCGGACAGGCTCGAAATCCCGCTTCCGGCGCTCCTCGTCGTGGGCGGCATCGCGCTCGCCCTCGTGCCCGGTCTACCCCGCGCATCGCTCGACCCCGACGCCGTCTTCCTGATCTTCGTGCCGCCGCTTCTCTACTGGACGGCGCTGAACACCTCCTGGAGGGACTTCCGCCAGAAGCTGCGCGCGATCTCGCTCCTGGCGGTCGGCCTCGTCATCGTCACCATGTTCGCCGTCGCCGCAGTGGCCCATGCCGTGGCTCCCGCGCTGCCCTGGACCTCCGCGCTCGTGCTCGGCGCCATCGTCTCGCCGCCGGACCCCGTGGCCGTGACGGCCGTCACGCGGCGTCTCGGCATCCCCCGCAACATCATGACGCTCCTCGAAGGAGAGGGGCTCGTCAACGACGCGACGGCGCTCGTGGCGTATCGCATGGCCGTCGCGGCCGTCGTGACGGGAACCGCGACGATCCACGGCGCCGCCTTTCGGATCCTGTGGGCCGGCGCGGGCGGCGTGGCGGTCGGGCTCCTCGTCGGGCTCGCGATCGGCTGGGTGCGCCGCCGAATCGGACGCGCGCCGGTCGTCGAGAACACGATCTCGCTCCTCACGCCGTTCGCCGCGTTCATTCCCGCCGAGCGCCTCGGCGTCTCCGGCGTTCTCGCCGTCGTGGCGGTCGGCCTCTTCCTCGGCCGGCGCGGCGCGCGCGTCGTCTCACCGCAGACGCGTCTCCAGGCGACGGGAATGTGGGAAGTCGTGAGCTTCCTCCTCGAGGGACTCATCTTCATCCTGATCGGGCTCGAGCTCCCATTCGTCCTCGAGGCGCTCCGCATGCATCCCCTGACCGCGCTCGCCGCGCTCGCCGCCGCCGTCAGCGGCACCGCGATCCTCGTGCGCCTGCTCTGGGTTTTTCCGGGAGCCTACGTGCCGCGCTACTTCCAAAGATTGTTACGCGCCAGGAATCCCGACGAATACCCGTCCTGGCAGGGCGTGACGTTCGTCGGCTGGGCGGGCCTGCGCGGCGGCGACTCGCTCGTCATCGCCCTCGCGCTGCCGCTGAAGACCGCCGCCGGCGCGCCGTTCCCGGGACGCGACCTGATCCTCTTCCTCACCTTCGCCGTGATCTTCGTGACGCTCGTGGTCCAGGGATTTACGCTGAAGCTCGTCATCCGCGCGCTCGGCCTGAGGCCGGACGAGGAGACCGGCGAGGAAGAAACCGAAGCGAGGGATCGCGTGGCGGACGCCGGGCTCGAACGGCTGGAAAAGATCCCCGCGGAGAACGGGACGCGGCGGGAGGTGCTGGAGGACCTGCGCGAGAAGCACCGGCACATCTCGCACCGCTACGACGCCCGCACGCGCGGGAAGCGCCACGAGAGGGACGAGGAGCGCCGGAACGCCTATCGGGAATATCGGCTCGAAATGATCCGAGGAGAGCGCGACGCGCTCATCCGTCTCCGCGACGAGAACGTCATCGCCGACGAGGTCATGCGCCGGATCCAGCGCGACCTGGATCTCGAGCAGACGCTTCTCGAATCGCCCGACGCCCTCGACGCGGAGCTCGAGGGCAAGGCCGGCGTCACTTCTTGAGGCGCTCGGTCCAGTGGACGTCGATGACGGTCGGGTTGGACGGCTCTTCCCCGACGACGCGGACGACGAGGAAGCGGCCGTCGGGCGACACGTCGTAGGGACGCGGGTCGTACGAGGAGAGTCCCGCGGCCCCGAGATCGAACAGGGGCTGCGGCGGCCCGAACACCGGGCCGGACGCGTCCGGCCGGAACGGCACCGCCGTGAGCCGCCCGTCCCCGGCGGCGTAGAAGAGCTCCTTGCCGTCCCGGCTCCAGACCGGCGACGAGCCGCCGGACGTCGAGACCCGCCGCCGCGGCCCCGACGGAAACGCCTGGACGAAGATCTCCCTCGGTCCGGCGTCGTCGGAAGAAAATGCGATCCACCGGCCGTCCGGAGAGAGGCGCGCCGAGTACTCCGTGAATTCCGTCTCGAAGAGAGGCTTCGCTTTCCGGTTGCCGGCGAGCGGCAGAAGCCAGACGTCTTCTCGTGTCCCGCTCGGCGACCCGCCCAGCACGAGGGCGCTCCCGTCCGGCGTGACGTCGCTCACGAGCTTGTCCCAATTCGTCTTCAGCACCACCTCCTCGGCGCCGCCGCTCGCGGGCTTCGCGTAAATGTCGTAGAAACCGGCGCGGTCGGAGGTGTAGTACACGCGCTGGCCGTCCGCAGACCAGGTCGGCACGAACTCGTCGGGGCGGTCCGAGGTGAGGCGCGACGCGATCCCGCGGGCCACATCCAGCACCCAGACGTCGAGGTTGCGTCCGCTCGTCGCGTCCCGGATCGAGACCGCGACCCGATCGCCCTTCGGGGAGATCCGCAGATCCTCATAGTCCGCGACCTGCCCGAGCGTGCCGACCGGTGTTCCCTTTCGATCCAGCCACACGAGGTTCCGGTCGTGCCGCCAGAGACCGTAGGCCAGCACGTCGCCTCCCGCCGAGACCTGCAGAAGATTGTTGTCCGTGAAGAAGTGGACGTCGTCGACCACGGTCATCGGCGCGCCGACCGCCTCGAGCTTCGCCGGGTCGAACCGCTGCGCGAAGAGCGCCCCCTCGCGCGCGAAGAGCAGGTAACCGCGCGGCGACCAGACCGCGGTTGTGTCCGAGCGCCAGAGGACCCGGGTCTCATTCGAATCGATGTCGGCGACGACGAGAACCGTCTTGGCCGGATCCACGTTGCGCGCCGCGAAAACGAAGTGACGGCCGTCGGGGAGAAACGCCGGGTACACGTGCGCGGCGTCTCCGCGCGCAGGGTCGATGACGGTGACCGGGACCCGCGCACCCCCATCGGCCGGGACCCGCGAAAGCGGCGTTCCGAAATGGGAGCCCAGGACGATCACGCCTTTCGTTCCCCAGGTCGCGCCGAAGCCGCCGCCGGTATCCTCGCAGATGGTCTGGATCGATCCGCCCTCCGCATCGATTCGCCGGAGTTTGCCGGCCTGAAAGAAGCCGAGCTGGCGGCCGTCCGGGGACCAGAACGCGAACGAGCCGCCCTCGGTTCCTTCGAGCACCCGGGCGCTCAGGGTGTCGAGATTTCGCACCCAGATCCGCGTCCGGCCGCCGCCGTCGGTGATGCTGAACGCGATGCGGCGTCCGTCGGGCGAGACGGCGGGCCGGTCCTGGAAGCGGAACGCGAACCCGGCGGGCGGCGTCTGCATGAATCGGACCGATTGAGGCCCCGTCCCGCGTCCCCGCGTCAGGAAAGACGTGGCCCCCGCCAGAAGGCCGGCGGCCGCGAGAGCCCAGGCGATCGCCTCGCGCACGCGGGGCCGTGAGGCGGCGGCGGGCACGGTCATTCCCGCGGCGGATCCCTCGGCGATCCAGCGCAGCTCCTTGCCGACGTCGCCGGCGTTCTGCCACCGGTCTTCGGGATCCTTGGCCAGGCACGTCTTGACGACGCGGTCGAGCGCCGGCGGCGACATGGGATGCACCGCGGAGATCGGCGCCGGGTCGGTGTGGAGGATCGCGCCGATGAGCGAGGCCTGGGTCGCGGCGGCGAACGCTTTCTTCCCCGTCGCCATCTCGTACAGCGTCGCGCCGAAGGCGAAGATGTCCGTGCGCGCGTCGGCTTCCTTGCCTTCGAGCTGCTCCGGCGCCATGTACTGAAACGTCCCGAGGATCGTGCCTTCCTGCGTGAGACCCTGCTGCGTCGGCAAGGAGGTCAGGCTGCCCTTCGACCCCGGCGCCTCCATCCCCTTTGCCAGGCCGAAGTCGAGAAGCTTCACTCCCGTCTTCGTCAGCATGACGTTGGCGGGCTTCAGGTCCCGGTGCACGATCCCCTGACGGTGCGCTTTCTCGAGCGCGTCGGCGATCTCCGTTCCGTAGCGCAGCGTCTGCTCGAGCGGCAGAGCGCCTTTCGCGAGCCGGTCCAGGAGCGTCTCGCCCTCGAGATACTCCATGACGAGATACTCGGTCTCGCCCTCGCGGCCGACGTCGTAGAGCGCGCAGATGTGCGGATGCGAGAGCCTCGAGATCGTCTTCGCCTCGCGCTCGAAGCGCTGCCGGGACTCCGGGGAGGCGGACAGGTGCGTCGGAAGAACCTTGACGGCGACCGTGCGCTCGAGCCGCGTGTCGCGCGCTCGATAGACTTCTCCCATTCCTCCGGCGCCGATGGGAGTCTGGATTTCGTAGGGCCCCAGACGCGTGCCCGCCGCGAGAGTCACTGCGGGGAATTCTAGTTCGGGCGGGACTCGCGGAGCGGAGGCGGGAATCCGACGCGGCGGAGGAGATCCTGAAACCGAGGATCCGCGCGGAGCGGGTCGAACATGGGCTCCACCTGGAGCGCGGTGATCCAGGGATCCCGCTCCGTGTTCGCCTTCTCGAGCCACCGCATCGCCTGGTCCCTGTCGCCCAGGCCGCTATAGACGATGGCAACGGCGGCGGGTGGGACGTAGCGTTCCTTCGACTTCGCGATCAGTCTCTCGGCGACGTCCCGGGCGGCCGTGCGGTTACCTCCAACGGCGTAGGCGTAACCCAGAGTCCCGAATTGCACTCCGCCGTCGCCCGAGAGCTCGACCGCCTTCTGAAGCTCGGCGATGGCCTCTTCGGGTTTTCCCTTCCCGAGCAGCGCGAATCCGAGCCCCCAGTGCCCTCGAGCAAAGCCGGGATCCAGATCGAGCGCGCGGCGAAACCAGGACATCGCCTCGTCCTCCCGTCCCGCGAGATGAAAGGCGAACCCCACGCCGACGTTCGCCTCGAGCGAGACCGGATCGATTTGCTGCGCGCGCTGCATCTCGCGAATGGATTCGTCGAATCGTCCCATCCTTCCGAGAAAGATCGCGTAGTTGCGATGTCCGTCCGAATAGTTGGGGTCGAGCTCGAGCGCCCGGCGGAAATGCTTCTCCGCCGCCGCCCAGTCTCGATCGAAGTTGAAGCTGTTCCAGCCCAGCGAGGAATAGGCCTCGGCGAGATTCGGATCGAGCTCCAGAGCCCGCATCGCCGCGGCCTTCGCGGCCGGGAAACCTTCGTTCGGAGGAAGCACGTTGTACGCCGAGCTGGACAGCCGTTCATTCGCAGACGCGATGCCCGCGTAGGCCAGGGCGTAATCGGGCTGCTTCTCCGCCGCCCGTCGGAAATACTCGAGCGCCTTGAGCGTATCGGGCGTGGACGCCTTCGACATGTGGTACTTGCCCTGAAGGTACGATTCGTAGGCTTCTGGGTCGACGGTCTTCTCGCTGGCGAGCCGCGATCGCTCGCGCGAGGTCAACCGAATCCCGATCTCGCCGGCGATCGCCCGGGCGACCTCGCCCTGAAGCGCCAGCACGTCTTTGACGTCGCGCTCGACCGAGTCGGCCCAGAGGTGTCGGTCCTTCGCCGCGTCGATGAGCTGCGCGGTGATCTTGACCCGCGACCCGCTCCGGGTCACCGAGCCTTCGACGACCGCGTCGACCCCGAGCTCACGGGCGATCTCGGGCAGCGACTTGGTCGAGCCCTTGTACCGCATCGCCGAAGTGCGCGACGTCACGCGAAGGGCGGAGATTCTCGCGAGCGCCGTGATGAGCTCCTCGGTCATGCCGTCGGCGAAGTACTCCTGCTGCGGATCGCCCGAGAGGTTCGCGAGCGGCAGGACCGCGATCGACTCGATCCGGCTCGCCGGAGGGGCTTGCCTTTGTCGCCAGAGCAGGAAGGCCGCGACCAGCCCGGCCGCGGCGAGAGCGACCCAGATCCACCGGCGCCGCGACGAACCGGGCGACGCCGGCTTCGGAGCGGCCTCCGACGCCGCGCCGCCCGACACTTCCTTGAGCGCGAACGCGAGATCTCGCGCGGACTGAAATCGCTCGTCGGGACTCTTCTCGAGGCACCGCGCCACGATTCGATGCAGCGGCGCGGCCGCCGCGCCCGAGTCCCGCGGCATTTCGGGGGTGTCCCGCAGGATCGCGGCGCACGTTTCCGCGGCCGTTCGCGCCGCGAAGGCCCGGCGCCCCGAGACCATCTCGAACAGAACGCAGCCGAAGGCGAAGATGTCGCTCCGCGCGTCGGCCGTCCCGCCCAGCACCTGCTCGGGTGCCATGTAGCCCACCGTTCCCATGGCGACTCCGGATTCGGCGTCGGAAGGCGCCGACGTCGGAACGGAAGTCCCGGCGTCCGCCGCCTGCGGCTCCTCGGTCCGCGCGAGGCCGAAGTCCAGAATCTTGACTCGCCCGTCCGAGACGAGGAAGACGTTCTCCGGTTTCAGATCCCTGTGGGTGACGCCCTTCGCGTGGGCCGCCGCGAGTCCCTCCGCCATCGCCGCGCCGATCTCGACCGTCTTTCGCGTCGTGAGGGTCTGCCGCGCCAGGCGCTCGCGCAGGGTCTCGCCTTCGAGCAGCTCCGTCACCGCATATCGGATGCCCGCGCTCTCGCCGAAATCGTGAAGCGCGAGGATGTTGGGATGCGAGAGGGCGGCCACGACGCGGGCCTCCTTTTCGAAGCGCGAGAGCGCGTCCGGCGACGCCGCGAGCCGTTCGGGCAGCACTTTGATCGCTATCTCGCGACCGAGCCGCGTGTCCCGCGCCCGATAGACCTCTCCCATACCGCCGGCGCCGAGCGGCGCGAGGATCTCGTAGGGGCCGAGATGCGTGCCGGACGCGATCGGCATTCGATGGAATTCTAAGAGCAGGAAGACCGTAGGATTCGCTGGAATGACGCGATTCTTTCTCGCCGCCCTCCACGTCGTCATCACGCACGTGACCGTCATCGACGCGGCCGGGCGGTCTTCGAAGCCCGACATGAGCGTCGAGATCCGGGGCGACCGCATCGCGCGGATCGAGCCGTCTTCCGAGGCGGCGATTCCCTCGCACGCCCGCGTCATCGACGGGACTCGGAAGTTCCTCATCCCCGGTCTCTGGGACATGCACGTCCACACGTTCTTCGGCGACTGGGTTCCCGGCGGGCGCGAGGTCACGCTGCCGCTCCTGCTCGCCTTCGGCGTGACCGGCGCGCGTGACATGGGCAGCGACCTCGATCCGATCCTCGAAGCGCGGCGAGAGGCGGCCGCAGGCCGGATCCTGTCCCCGCGCCTCGTCGTCTCCGGCCCGATGCTCGACGGGCCCAGATCGCCCTTCCCCGCCTCGATCTCCGTCGCGACGGCGGACGACGCGCGCCGCGCGGTGGCGAAGCTCGCGGACGCCGGCGTCGACTTCATCAAGGTTCAGTCCTACATCGGGCGCGACGCGTACTTCGCCGCGGCGCGGGAGTGCGCGAAGCGAAACATCGCCTTCGTGGGCCACGTGCCCGACGCGATCCACGCGTCGGAGGCCGTCGCGTTCGGCCAGACGAGCTTCGAGCACCTCATCGGCGTCTTCGAAGGCAGCTCGACCGCCGAGGACGCGATGGTCGCCGGCGGCAAGAAAGGGCCGGGCCGCTTCCTCGAGACGTACGACGCGAAGAAAGAGGCGGCGCTCGCCGCGGTCCTCGCGAAGGACGTCACTTACCAATGCCCCACTCTCTTCTGGGAGCGCGGCCAGTGGCTGATCGAGGAGGCCGCGATCGACCCGTCGCGCGACCCGGACCTTCGCTACGCGCCGGTCTCCTGGCGCACGAAGAGCTGGCCGAAGTTCAAGAAAGGAATCGTCGAGGAGCTCGACACGGACCCGCTGGCGGTGCGGGAGAAGTTCGTGTTGCACGAGCTCGGGGTCGTGAAGCGATTGCACGAGGCGGGCGTCCCGTTCCTCGCGGGGACCGACACGCCGGCCGGCGTCGGCGTCCTGCCCGGGGCGAGCCTCCACCGCGAGCTCGAGCGCTTCGTCGCGGCGGGATTCACTCCGCTCGAGGCGCTCCAGACAGCCACGCGGAATCCCGCGATCTTCCTGGGCAAGCTCGCCGATTTCGGGACGGTGACGGAGGGCAAGGTCGCGGATCTCGTGCTCCTCGACGCGAACCCGCTCGACGACATCCGCAACACGCGCAGGATCGCCGCCGTCGTGGCCGGGGGGCGTCTTTACACGCGCGCCGACCTCGACCGGATCCTGGCGAACGTCGAAGAGTACGCGAGGAGGCACTGACGGCCGTCGGCTCGACGCCCGTCATCCCGAGGAGTCTTCGACGAGGATCCCGGGCTATCCCGCGAAGGATTCCGTCCGGCTCAGGGCCTGCCGAGCTCGGGTTCCCTCGCTATCGCTCGGATGACCCGAAGACGGGTCATTTCCGCCCCGCCTCGGCCTTCGCCTTGTTCCGCACGACCGCGTACCCGAAGTTCGGGAGCGAATTGAAATCCGCCGCCTTGCCGCAGTACTCGGTGGCCCGCGACGCGTCGCCCTTGGCTCGATTTGCGACGCAGAGGCGGTAGAGGTTCTGCGGATCCTGCAGGTTCGCCTTCTCGAGCGACGCCGCCGCCTTGTCGTAGTCCTTCTCCGCGAGCGCGACGATGCCTTCGATCTCGTTGGCGAGCTTGATCTGCGCGGGATTCTTGCCGGCCTCGGCGCCCTTGCGGTACTCCGCCGCCTCGGTCTTCGCCAGCGCGAAGTCCTTCTTCGCCGCCGCGACGCGGGCCCGATTGTAGTGGATGAGGCGCCGGTTGTTCTCCTTGATCTCGTTCGAAAGACCGGAATCCTCGACCATCTTCAGCGCGCGCTCGAACTGCTTCAGCGACTCGTCGTACTTGCCGGCGTCGAAGAGGATGTTCCCCCTCAGGAACACCGCGCCGATCATGCCCGGCATGTCCTTGCCCTTCTCGGCGAGCGCGTATTGCTCGTCCGCGTCCGACAGCGCCTTGGCCGTGTTCCCGCCGTCGAGGTGGACGACGGTCCGCGCGAAGAGCGCCGTCGCCCGCTCGCCGTCGGTCCGCGCCTTCTGCAGGAAGGTCTGCAGCTCCGCGAGCGCGGCATCGGGCTTTCCCTCGTAGAGCAGGTCCATCGCGATCCCCTGGTGCGCGTTCACGAAGTTCGGCTCGATGGCGAGCGCCTTGCGGTACTGAGCGATCGAGTCGTCGAAACGGCCCATCTTGAGGAGGAGCTCGGCGTACGAGTCGTAAGGGTTCGGGTCGTTCGGGATGAGCTCGATGTATTTCTGGAACGCGCGTTCCGAGCTCGCGAAGTCGCCGTTCTGGCGGTAGGCGTAGCCGAGAAGGTTCCACGCGGTCGAGAAGTCCGGCGCGATCTCGGTCGCCTTGCGGTAGTGGTCGATGGCCTTCAGAAAGTCCTGCTGCCCGAAATAGTAGCCGGCGAGATTGAACTGCGCGCGCTCGTCGTCCGGATACGCGGCGACGAGCTGGTCCAGGAGTTCCTTCTGCTTCACGGCGTCGTTGTTGGCGCCGGCCTGCGTCGCGAGGATCAGGAGCTTCTCGCCGTCGGAAGCCTTGTCCGCCAGGGCCACGGCCTTGTGGAGGTGGTCGAAGAACTCGGCGCCGGTCGGCGCGGTGTTCGCGAGAAAGAGCTCGGCGAGCGCGAAGCTCGGATCGAGCGAGACCGCCTTCTGGAAGTGCGCGACCGAGTCGGTGACCTTGAGCTTCTCGAACATGTCCCGCCCCGCGAGGAACTCCGTCTTCGCTTCCGCGGAGGAGGTCGTCACGGGGAGCTTGCCGCCGCCCGGAGGCGTCGGCGGCGGGGCCTTCACCTCGGCGGCGGGGGCGGGCGCGGGGGCTTCCGATTTGGCGCAGCCCGCGGCCAGGCCGGCCCCGAGCGCGAGCGTCCCGAGGACGGTCAGACATCGATTGGACCGCATGGTTCCCTCCTTCGCGTTAAGTGCCACTACGGCTCTCGTCGCAAAGGGTTGCCCGTTCGTCCCTGGACGGCTCCTCTCGTCCCACGAACCGTCACCCGGTGGTGTCGGGGCGGCCCTTGCGGCCGCCCGATCAAAAGGGGCGGGGACGAGTCCGCCCCCACGATTTGGCACGTCGGCGCGAGGGGCGATCTCCTACCGCCTCCGGATCTCTTTCATCTCGAGGTACGTCGGCTCGAATGCCACGATGCGCCATCCATCCGCCGTCTTCCGAGCGGTCGCCTCGTCGCGATAACGGGCGTACATCGCGCCGCCGATCCCCGAGGTCACTCCCGGAGGATCGAAGAAGATCGTCTGCCGGACGACGAAGTGGAAATCCCCGTCGTCCGACCGCCGCTTCGACTCGAGCTCGTAGCGCGTGCCGCGGAACGCCTCCATCATGCTGCCGCCCGCGTTGCCGCGCAGCGGCTTCTCTTCGAAGGCGTGGTTCACCGTGGCCTCGTCCCCGTACTGCGCGGCGACGGCGCGTTTCTCCTGAGCCCACGCCTCGGCGAATCCTTCGTAGGCCTTGTATGCGCCGCGGCTCCCGAACCAGTACCAGCCGACGAACGCCGCGCCGGCGAGGAGGAGGAGACCGACGACCTTCTTCACGAAAGCAGGTCGAACGCTCCCAGGCCCTCGGCGAAGAAGACGCACTCGGAGGACGCGTCGGCTCCCGCGATGTGCCGGTAGTTGCCGCCCGGCTGCAGCAGGTACGACCCCGCCGGCAGCCGCAGCGCGGGCTCGTCCTCCGGGATCTGCAGAAGGATTCCCGAGAAGACCACGATGCGCATGTCGTGCGTATGCGTGTGCACCGGCGTCTCGTATCCCGCGGGGAACCGGAAGAGCGCGCCGTAGGGCCCTTTCGTATGGTCTCCCCAGAGATCCACGATGGACGCCGCCGATCCGGGCGACAGCGGCTTCCAATTCAGAGTCTCCGGCAGCGTGGCGACGAGCCTCTGCCGGTCCGGGACGCTCTTCGGTTTCGCGCTCATCGAACCTCCTCGCGGCGAGCCATGTTCGAAATCCCTCGGCGAAGACTTCTCGGGGCGACCGGCCGGCGCGTCACTTCTTCGCCGCCGGCGGCTGCACGACCTTCAGATCGAACTTTCCACTGCTCTCGACGAAGAAGACGCAGTCGGATGCCTTGTCGCAGCTCGTCACGTGCTTGTAATTCCCGCCGGGCTGCATGAGATACGACCCGGGCCCGAGGCGGAACTCGGGCTTGCCCTCCGGCGCCTGGATATAGGTGCCCGAAACGAAGATCAACTTCATCGCGTGCGTGTGGGTGTGAAGCGGCGCCGCGAACCCGGCCGGCAGCTTGAAAAACGCGCCGAACGCGCCCTTCGCGTGGTCGCCCCACAGGTCGGCGACTTTGACGCCCGGCGCGCCCTTCGGATCGAGGTCGGTCCATTTGAGATCCGACGCCGGCACCGCGACCGGCTGTCCCGGCGCGGGCTTCGATTGCGCGAGAATCGCTCCGGCGAGCAGAAAACAAGCCGCGGCCGCCAGCAGTCTTCTCATACCTCCTCCTTCGTCGGACGGAGGCTACCACCGGCGGCCGCGGAGCATGACGACGAGGTCGGGATCCCCCGTCGCCGACTCCTCGGGATGACCCGAGGACGGGTTACTTCTTGGCGGCCTCGACCGGCTTGAGGTCGAACTTCCCGGACCCTTCGATGAAGAAGACGCACTCCGAAGCCTTGTCGCACGCCGTCGTGTGCTTGTAGCCGTCGCCCGGCTGCATCTCATAGGAGCCCGCTCCCAGTCGAACCTCCGGCTTTCCTTCGGGCGCCTGAATGAAAGTGCCGGAGATCACGACGATCTTGCAGGCGTTGGTATGCGTATGCAGCGGGGCGCTGAAACCGGCGGGAAACTTGGTCAGCGCGCCGAACGCTCCTTTGGTGTGATCGCCCCAGAGGTCGACGATCTTGACCCCGGGAGCGCCCTGAGGGTCGAGGTCCGTCCACTTCATGTCCGACGCCGGCATGAAGATCGGCGCCTTCGCCGCGTGACTCATCGAGCTCATCTTCGATTGCGCGAGCACGGCGCCCGCCAGGACGAACGACGCCACCAGCACCAGAATGCCGCGAGCCCTCATCTCTTTCTCCTCCTGTAAGTTGCGCGGAAGCGTATCACCGGGCGCAGGACGTGGCATCCTCGGCGCGAAAGCGCGGCATGACTCCTCGAGCCGTCATCCCGAGCGACCGCGAGGGATCCCGAGGTCGGCGGGCTCCGGGCCCACGTCCTCCCCCGAAAACCCTGCCCGCCCTCTCCGTATCGTCCATCGATATAGTTGTTCTATATGAGCCGCCGCACGGAGCTCCTGAAGGGCACGCTCGACCTCCTGATCCTCCGCACGCTCGCGCTCGAGCCCCGGCACGGCCTCGCGATCGCCGAGCGCATCGAGCAGATCACCCGCGGAACGTTCGTCGTGAAGCCGGGCTCGCTCTTCCCCGCGCTCCACCGCCTCGAGCAGGAGGGGTTCATCGCCGGCGCCTGGGGCGAGTCGGCCGACGGCCGGCGCGTGAAGACCTATCACCTCGCGTCCGCCGGCCGGCGCCAGCTCGAGCGCGAGAAGCGCCAGTGGGACCGGATCGTGTTCGCGATGGGCCGGGTGCTCGCTTCGGGCTAGAGGACAGCGCCGCGTATGTCCCTCGCGTCCCGCCTCGCGAGCCTCGGGAAGACGCTCTTTCGACGGCGCCGCCTCGAGGCCGACCTCGACGACGAGCTGCGCGGATATCTCGAGGAGCTGGCTCGGAAGAAGAGGGCGGGCGGTCTCGCCCCCGACGAAGCACGCCGCGCCGCGGCGATCGCGATGGGCGGCCTCGAATCGGTGAAGGAGGAGACGCGGGACGCGCGCATCGGCGCGGATCTCGAGGCCGCGATGCGCGACGTCCGCTATGCGTGGCGCTCTCTGTGGAGGTCGCCCGGCTTCGCGATCGCGACGATCCTGACGCTCGGCCTCGGCATCGGAGCGAACACGGCGATCTTCAGCCTCGTCGACGCCATGCTCCTCTCGCCGCTCCCGTACCGCGACTCCACGCGCCTCGTCTTCGTCTGGTCCGACATGAGCGAGGCCGGCTATCCGCGCGCGCCGATCTCGGGTCCCGAGCTGGCGGACCTGCGCCGGCGGGCGCGTCTCTTCTCCGGCTTCGGCGCGATCTGGGCCAACTCCGCGGCGCTGACCGGGGAGGGAGATCCGGAGCAGCTGCGCGTGGGCCTCGTGACGACGGATTTCTTCCAGGTGCTCGGCGCTGAGCCCGCGCTCGGACGGACCTTCCGCGCGGGCGACGACGCGGCCGACGCGCCCTCCACGATCGTTCTCTCCGACGCGCTCTGGCGGCGCCGCTTCGGCGCGGACCCTCACGCCGTCGGCCGGCGCGTCTCGTACGGCGGCGAGCCGGCGACGATCATCGGCGTGATGCCGGATTCGTTCCGTCTCCTCCTGCCGCCGGACTCCGCGGTTCCGGACGACCTGCAGGCGTGGGCGACGTTCTGGCCGAAGATGACCGAGGACCCGCGCGGGCAGCAATTCCTGCGGGTCGTCGGGCGGATGAAGCCGGGCGTCACGCTCGCGCAGGGAAAGAGCGAGATCGACGGCATCGCCGCCCGGATCTCGCGCGAGTTTCCCGAATACGGCGCTGCCGGCCGGCGCTTCGACGCGGTCGGCCTGCACGCCGACGGGGTGCGTGAGATCCGCCCGGTGCTGCTCGCGCTCTTCGGAGGCGTCGCGATCCTGCTGCTCATCACCTGCGTCAACGTCGCGGGACTGCTCGCCGCGCGCGCCGCGTCGCGGCGCCACGAGATCTCGCTGCGGATCGCGCTCGGCGCCGGGCGCGGACGTCTCTTCCGGCAGTGCCTCGCGGAAGGCCTCGTTCTCTCGTTGCTCGGCGCCGCCGCCGGCGTCGCGATCGCGCGCGGAATGCTCGCCGTCCTGTTCGCGGCGCGGCCGGAGAGCCTCCGCCGCATCGCCGCGGCGAGGATCGACCTGCGCGTGCTCGTCTTCGCGGCGTCCATCGCGATTCTCTGGGGACTGCTGATGTCGCTCGCGCCGCTCGCCGAGGTGCTGCGCGCGGCCCCGATTGCCAACCTGAAGCGCGGGGGCAATCCGACGGCTTCGCCAGTGCGCGCCTTTCTCGTCGCGGTCCAGACGGCGCTCAGCGTCGTCCTCGTCGTCGGCGCCGGCCTCGTCGCGCGCACCTTCTCGAGGATCCACGGCGTCGATCCCGGTTTCCGCCCGGACCACGCCCTCTCCTTCCGCCTCGCGCTGCCGCCCGCGCGCTACGGCAAGCCGGAAGCGTTCAACGCGTTCAGCCGCCGGTTCGAGGAGGGTCTGCGCGGGCTGCCCGGCGTCGTCGCGGCGGCCGCCGTCAGCCATCTGCCCTTCGATCACATCCCGAACTGGGGAGGACCGTACCTCGCGAAGGCCGCCGCGTCCGGCGCGCCCGCCCCGATGGCCGACTACCGCGCCGTGACGCCCGGGTTCTTCGCGGCGGTCGGCGCGCGGCTCGTCGCCGGCCGCGAGTTCACCGAGGCGGACGACGAGAAGAGCCGCCCGGTCGTCATCGTGGACGAGCGCCTCGCAAGGCTCGTCTGGGGGGGCGAGAGTCCGCTCGGGAAGACTCTCCGTGTCGATCCGCGGTCGTCGGGACAGCCCGAGGTGCCGGCGACCGTCGTCGGCGTCGTGCGGCACCTGCGCCATCGGAGCCTGCTCGAGGACGTGCGCGAGCAGGTCTACTTCGCGCAGCGGCAGATCCGCCGCAACCCCGTCGCGTACGTCGTGCGCGGCACCGGCGAACCCGGCGCGCTCGCCGCGCCGGTCCGGAAACTGGTCGCGGACCTCGACCCGCAGCTCCCGGTCTCGGAGGCGCGTCCGCTCGAGGACTACCTCACCGACGCCCGCGGCTCGCAGCGGTTCGCGATGATCCTCGCCGCGGCGTTCGCGGCGGCGGCGATGCTCCTCTCGGCGATCGGCCTCTACGGCGTCGTCGCGTATTCCGTGGCGCAGCGGCGGCGCGAGTTCGGCGTGCGGCTGGCGCTCGGGGCTCTGCCCAAACAAGTGCGCGCGCTCGTCCTCCGGCAGGGGGCGCGCGTCGCGGCGGCCGGGCTCGTTTTCGGAATTCCGGCGGCGGTCGTGACGGCGCGGCTCCTGCGGTCGCAGCTCTTCGGCGTCACGCCGGGCGATCCGCTGAGCTACGCGGGAGCAATCGCGCTTCTGACGCTCACGGCGCTCTCGGCGTCCTGGTTCGCCGCGCGCCGCGCGGCTTCGGCCAGCGCGCTCGAGGCCCTGAAAGTCGAGTAACGCGCGAAGCGCCTCATCCCGAGCGAAAGCGAGGGATCCCGAGCTCGGGATTCCTCGCCGAGGGCTCCTCGGGATGACAGCGGAAAGGATCTCTTCGCTCCCGCCTCGCGACAATAAAGACTGCGGAGGCGCACCGATGGACTACCTCCTCTACTGGAAGACCTTCTGGTCGGAGCACGGCGGCAAACAGAAGTTTCGCCCGGAGTGGCCGACGGACCGGAAATGGCTCTGGCAGAAGGCCGCCCGCGGCGACCGTTACTGGATCGTCGTCGCGGCGCCGAAGGAAGCGCCGGGACAATGGCGTCTCCTCGAGAAGCTCGAGGTCGCGCGGCCCGACCAGGCCGTCGGCCGGGGTCCGCGGAAGTACCGCATCGTCGGCGATCCCCGGCGCAGCCGCGTCTTCGAGTTCGCCGACGGAGAGCGCGACGCCGCGCCGATCCTGAAGAGCCTCGAGTTCTCGAGCGGCAACCCCATCACGCGCACCGGAACGGACATCGGGCGGAGCATTCGGACGCCGCGGCGCCTCACGGAGCGCGACGTCGCGAAGATGGAGAAGTTCGCGGCGCGGCTGCGCCGCCTGTGAATCGGGCCGGATGACCTAGACGAGGAACTCGACTCTTCCGGGCTCGACGCCCACCGAGACGGCGCCGTCGTCGCCCGCTTCGATCTTACCGTCGATGTGCAGGCTTCCCCAGTCCAGCATCTCGACGCGCCGCACGCGCCGCGTCGGGAGGGCCGGCCGCCCGCCGGAGGGATTCTCGTCGAGAAGCGCGAGCAGCTCGTCGCGGCCCTCCTCGCCGGCGGTCACGAGGTCGAGGAATCCGTCCGAGGGATCGGCCTCCGGCAGGATCGAGAGGCGCGGGCCGATCGCCCCGATGTTCAGGACCTCGACGAAAAGAAACTCGCCTTCGAGGCGGTCGCCGTCGACCGTCAGCGCGCATCGCTGCGGCTTGAGCAAAGCGAGCGTCTCCCGAAACACGCGGCGCGAGAGCTCGAGCTGCGCGCCGGCGTCGCCGTCTCCGTTCTCTTCGAGCCGCTCCTTCGCCGTGCGAAGAAACTCGGGAATGAGGCGGATCCCGACGCCTTCGAGAAACCGCCTCTCGCCCCACTTTCCGCGCGCGACGCCGACGTCGAAGGCCATGCGCCGGCCGTTCGCCCACCGCCGGGGAAGCGCGTCGAGCGGACCGTCGTAGCCGAGCACTCGGGCGATGTTGTTCGCCGTCCCGAACGGGAGGATCGCGAACGGCCGGCGCGCGCCCTCGAACGCGTCCACGGCTTTCCGAACGGTCCCGTCTCCGCCGGCTACGGCGAGGAGATCGACGTCGCTCGGGAGAATCGGCACGGGATCCGAGCCGGCCTCGAGATCGTGCACGACCTCGTGGCCCGCGGCCTCGATGACGCGGCGAACCTCGCCGAGACGGAAACCGTCGCCCGCATCGCGATTGTGCAACAGCGACACTTTCATCCGCCCGTCCGGGGCTGCAAGCGCTGCGCCAGCGTGGCAGCCGCGTTGCAATCCGTGGAGACCGTGCGGATTCTCGTTTCGAACGACGACGGGATTTACAGTCCCGGCCTTTGCGCGCTCGCGGAGGTCGCCTCGGAGTTCGGCGGCGTACGGATCGTCGCGCCGGACGTCGAGCAATCCTCGATGGGCCACGCGATCACGCCGTCACGGCCGCTCTCGTACCGCGCGACGAAGATCAAGGGCGTCGAGGCGTACCGCGTCAACGGCACTCCCGCGGATTGCGTCGCGCTCGGCGCGTACAACTGGGATCGGGTCGGGACGGATCGCTCGGCGGTCGAGCGCGGCTGGGTGTCTCTAACTCCCCTGCGGCTCGATCTGACGGACGAGGCGGAGCTCGCTTCCGCGCGCGCTCTCTTCCACGGGACCGAAGCCCGAGGAGGCGAGGACCGTGCGCGAGGAAGAAGCGAGCGGCGAGCGGGTCGAAAGGCTCGCCACCGTCCTAAGCCGCGCCGCCCGGCCTCGGCGCTCGCGTGACCGGCGGACGAGGCGCCGGCCGCGCCGGCTGCGGTCGAGGCTTCGCGGGCTGCGGCCGAGGTTTTGCGGGCTGCGGCCGCTCGGGCACGGGCTGGGCCGCCGGCGGCCTCGGATGGACGGGCTTCGGCGGCCGCGGTTTCGGCGGCAGAGGCTTGGGCCCGGGCGGCCGCGGACGCGGCGGCGTGTGCCAGTGCGGCGGCGGCGGACGGCCGATCCAATAGGTGCGTCGCGAGTACCAGGGCCGCGAACGGTAATAGAGGTCCCAGTAGGGGCCGACCGAGAACGTGACGATCGGCAGTCCGATCGTGGGCCCGTAGCTGCGGACGATGACCTGCGATCCCTGATACGGGTAGTAGAGGTTCCCCGCATAGATCCATCCGCGATCCGGTCCCACGTTGGCGTCGCACCAGGTCCAGTCGTCGACGCATCCCACGATCTGGACGGGCACTCCCGGAGCGATGCGGTTGACGACCGGATAGTCGACGCTCGGACCGGCGCGCAGGTTGACGGTCTTGCGGGTGATCGCCGTCTGCGCGCGCGCCACAGTCGACGAAACGGCGAGGGCCGCGAGACATGCCAGAAGCCGAAGACGCATGGCGACCTCCCGATTCACTCGAGGAACGGAACCCGCTGTCCTCCGGCAAACTTCCCGCCCGCTCGGCCCGGCCGCGCCGGGTTTAGAGTGGCGCCATGTGCCGCGCCATTCGCACGCTCGCCAATTTCGCTCCGCCCGCCACCGACGCCGAGATCCGCGCCTCGTCGCTCCAGTTCGTCCGGAAGATCTCCGGCGCCAACAAGCCGTCGAAAGCCAACGAGGCGCTCTTCCAGCGGGCCGTCGACGAGGTCGCGGCGGCCGCGGGCAGGCTCGTCCACGGCTGGGTCACGAGCGCACCGCCGAAAGACCGCGACGTCGAGATCGCGAGGCACATCGAGCGGTCGCGGATCCGATTCGGCAAAGTCCCGAAGCGGACGCCGATCGATCCGATCCGGTAAGCCCGACCCTGTCTCCGCGAGGAGAACGGGTCGGGCCAAAGACTTTCTACTGCGGCGCGAGGCTCCCGAAGAGCCCGTCCTCTTCGTCGTTCGGTCCCGCGCTGAAGTAGATCGTGTTGGCGTCGCCGCCCGCGCCGCCATTGCCGACCTGGAGCGCCCACAGCCCTTCGATCACGATCGGGTGCCCCTGCGGGTCCTTGAGGGCGCCGAGGAACTTGCCGGTCCCCGGATCGAACGCGTTGATACGGCCGTTGCCGAAGTTGCCGATCAGGATGTCGTTCGCGAACTCGCCGAACGTCGCCGGCGCCTTCACGACGCCCCACGGCGAGTTGAGCTCGTGACGCGACGCGAAGCGCCGGAGGAGATTCCCGTCGAGGTCGTAAACGTCGACGAAGCCGTGGCCCGGCCCGGGGACGTCGTCTTCTCCCGCCTTGTCGCTCTTGGCGTACGTCACGAAGAGCTCGCTCCCGACCAGAACCACGTTGAAGGGAGCGAAACGCTTCGGGGCGCTCGGGTCGGTGAAGGAGTCCGGGCCCAGGGTCACCGGCTTGAACGACGTGTCGAAGACGTCGATGGTTCCGGCGCGGAAGTTGGCGGCGTAGAGACGCGTCGTCCCGCCCGAACCGGTCGCGATGGCCAGCCCCTTGTAGACGGCGCCGTGGCACGAGTCCGGGATGTCGGAATTGTTGACAGCGATGATCGCGTGCGTGCTCGGCGCGGTCAGCGCAACTCCGAGCGGGAACACACCGGGATTCCAGCCGGCGATCGTGCCGTCCTCCGTCGCGAAGATGAAGACCGCGGGCTGCGTGGTCTCCGTTCCGGAAGCCGAGACGCCCGTGATCGGGAAGTTGCCCGGGGAGTTCACGATGTCGAAGACCTGGCCGGTCGGCGTCCCGCCGTTTCCGGCCGGATCGGCCGGCGAGGGAATCGAGACGAGAAGCCCGACCGTCGAGAAGGTCTGCCCCGCCGTCGAGAAGAGGGCCGACGTCCCGTCGCCGTTGTCCGACACCCAGAAGGGCGAAGTCTGCGATTCGCTGATCCCCCACGGATTGACGAGGTGCGGATCGAAGACCTTGGCGATATGAACGATGCCGTTGCCGTCGGTCAGCGTGGGAACGTTGCCGACCTGCTTGTTCACGACGAGATCCGTTTCGACGAAGCCGGGGTCGTTCCCGTGAGCCCCCGCGCCGAGAACCGAGATCCCCGCGAGTCCTGCAAAGAGTGCGAGTCGCTGAACCGGGGTCATAGACCATCTCCTTTCGGACGAGAAGCCAACTTCCGAGAATGGGACGCGGACGCGAAGCGTGTTCTCGAGCGAGCACCTCCGATCGTCGAGCGCGCGAAGCCCGACCGTCCGCGGCGCTGCAATCGAATTGCCACGGCGCGATTTCTTGAGAAACGGTTTAGGTTGGGATTTGGGCGGGGACGAGCCCCGCCCCTACGATCCCTGGCGAAATGTAGCGCGGCCGTTGCGGCCGCACACCAAGCCGTTACGGCGCCAGCATCCGCTCGAGATCCGGCGTCTTCTCTCCCGTCATCTCCCAGCGCAGGAGCGCCGCCGGGATCTGGCCGCGCGAGTTGAAGTCGTCCATGAACGCTTTCATCGTCCATCGATCTCCGAGCTGCGCCTTCCGCTGCGCGATGAGCTTCTCGATCTCGATCTTCCCGATGAGATAGCTCGTCCCGTACCCGGGCTGTTGGAGATAGAGGTGCTGCTCGCCGCGCACGAGATTGCCGGTCATCCGCAGCCAGTCGCGCGGGACGTGCGCGCACGCGAACGCGGCGGCTTCCTCGAGCGGCTTCCCCTGCCCCTGCATCATGAGCTCGCCCAGCGCCCGCGCCGCCCGCTGCGCGACCAGGATGTACACGAGCTCGCGCGACCGCGGCCGCGCGTCGAACATGCCGGCCTGCATCATCAGCTCTTCCCAGCCCGTCGCGTGCCCCTCGGTACGCGTATTGAAGATGTTGTAGAGGAGCACCTCGCGGCGGATGGGATCGGCCGACGGATGGTGGACGAGGAACCCCTTGTCGAACCAGTGGTAGCCGTGCGTGCGCATGACCTCCGGATCGCGCGTGTCGACCTCGGAGAAGAACTCGAGCGGCGGCGGCGAATAGCTGCCGATTCGCGCGCGCATCGCCGCGTCCATCCACGGCTCGATCGTCAGGATGTCGTGGCCGCGCAGGAAGGCCATGTACTCCGTCACGCCGTCGTTGAACTTTCTGTCGTACTCCGCCGCGTTGGAGGCGACCGGCTCCTGGACCGGCAGCTTCGCGTTCTTCAACTCCTCCATCGCGAGCAGCGCGCGCGACCGCCCGAGCTCGCGCTGCATGAGCGCGACTTCCTCCGCGTACGTGTACGGGACGAGCTGGACGTTCTTCAAGTACCAGTCGTAGTTCTCGACGCCGATCCCGGATCGTCCCGTCTTCTCCGGCAGCTTCGACTCGACCCACGCGGCGAAGTCGTCGGTCGCCTTCTTCGCCTTCGCCACGTCGGCCGCGAGATCCGCCGGAGCGCCGCCGAGCTTCTTCCCCAGCGCGTCGAGGTCGCCGCTCTGGTTCCGGACCGACTTCGCGCCGTAGAGCCAGAGGTCGTGGCCGTTGCCCGTGAGGTTCGATCGCGCCTGCGCGAGCAGGGCGGGGATCGCGCGGATTCCGGCGCCGGCCTTCGCCGCGTCCGCCGCCGACAGCGGGAACTTGTAGCTCCACACCTCGACCGCGCCCTCCGCGAACGGGCCTTCGCGCGCCGGCTGATCGCTCTCCTCGCCGAAGACCGTGACGTAGAAGGCCGGGTTGTTCGCCCAGGGCTTGAGCACGCGGTGGTCGAAGTCGAGGCCGTTGAGCTCCGCGCGGACCATGTGCCAGTCCACCTGCTGCGGGATCGGCCAGCCCGCCGTGTCGATGGCCGCGAGGCGCCTGCGGAGCTCGGGTATCCGCGCCGCCTGCTCCGCCATCGCCGCGGCCGAGTAGTCCGGCACGCCGTCGACCATCTTCGGCTTCTGGAAGGCGCGGAATTCCTTGAAGAGCGTGACGAGGTCGTCGAACTTCCCGGACGGCTGAGCGCTCGCCTGCGCCTTCGCGCCCGCCACGACCCCCGCGAACAGACATACGGCCATCAGGAGGGATGCATCACTCGATCTCATGCGGCAGATTCTATGATCCTCAGGGGGAGGCTTTCGTGCCGTCCGATCCATTCTGGGATTCCGCGGAGATCGTCGAGCGCTTCGCCGCGCGGCAGCCGGACGTGCGCCTCCTGGAGCTGTTGCGCGAGTTTCCCGAGCCCTCGAAAACGCGCGTGCTCGACATCGGCTGCGCCGGCGGACGCAACGCCGTGCCGCTGGCGCGCGGGGGATTCGACCTCACCGCGATCGACGCGACGGCCGCCATGGTGGCGAAGACGCGCGAACGGCTGGCGGAGATCCTCGGCGCCGAGGAGGCCGAGCGGCGGGTCCGCATCGGCCGGATGGACGATCTCTCCTTCGTCGCGGACGGGTCGATCGATCTGGTCGTCGCGCTCGGGATCTACCATTGCGCCGGCAGTCTCGCGGAGTGGGATCGCGCGCTCTCGGAGACGGCGCGCGTCCTGAAGCCGGGCGGGCGGCTTCTCGTCTCGGTCTTCACGCCGGAGACGGATCTCGACGGTCTCGGCACGCGCGCCGTCCCCGGCGAGGCCGACATCTACGAGATGTTCGCCGACGGCGGGCGCCACGTGCTCGTCGACGCGCAGCGGCTCGACAGGGAGATGGCGCGGTTCGGCATGAGGCCGCTCGAGCCCACGCGCACCGCGCGGCCGAAGACGGAGAAGGGCCGGCGCGTGTCGGCGAACGGCGTGTACGCCAAATCGTAGGGGCGGCGACGGGCGACCGCAAGGGCCGCCCCGACGACCTTCCGGAACCAGCGCGGTATCTTCCCTCCATGAATCGCCGCAACTTCCTCCGACGCGCCGCGGCGCTTCCGTTCTTTCCGGCGCTCTCGCCGATCCTCGCGAGACTCGCGCCGCAGTCGGCGAAGAAACGCTTTCGGCGCGTCCGCCCGACCGATCCCGACTGGCCGTCGCCCGAACGATGGGCACACCTGCGCGAGCAGGTCGGCGGCCGACTCGTCCCGGTCACATCGCCGCTCGCTCCCTGCAAGGACGCGCCGGGCGACGCCGCCTGCGCGGCCCGCCTCGAAGAATTGAAGAACCCCTGGTTTCTCGCCGACGACCCCGGCGCGACCCAGATCTCGGGATTCCAGGACGCGTGGACCTCCGCGCCGAGCGTCTACGCCATCGTGGCGCAGAAGACCGAGGACGTCGTCGCCGCCGTCAACTTCGCGCGCGACCATCGGCTCCGTCTCGTCGTCAAGGGCGGCGGCCACAGCTATCTCGGCACGTCGAACGCGCCGGACTCCCTTCTCGTCTGGACGCGGGACCTGCGCGGCATCGCCGTGCACGACGCCTTCGTGCCGCTCGGGTGCGCCGGCAACGCCACGCCCCGGAAGGCCGTTTCCCTCGGCGCGGGCGTGCGCTGGGTCCAGGCGTACGACGCCGTCACGACGCGCGCCGGCCGATACGTCCAGGGCGGCGGATGTTGCACCGTCGGCGTCGTCGGCCTGGTCTCCGGCGGCGGCTTCGGCAGTTTCTCGAAGCGCTACGGAATGGCGGCCGCGAGCCTCCTCGAGGCCGAGGTCGTGACGGCGGACGGCAAAGTCCGCATCGCGAACGCGTGCACGCATCCCGACCTCTTCTGGGCGCTGAAGGGCGGCGGCACCGGCAGCCTCGGCGTCGTCACGCGCATCACTCTCGCGACGCACGAGCTCCCGGAGTTCTTCGGCTCGGTGTCCGGCAAGATCCAGGCGAAGTCCGACGGCGCGTATCGCAAGCTCGTCGGCGAGTTCCTGCGCTTCTACGAGAAGGCGCTCTTCAACCCGCACTGGGGAGAGCAGGCGCTCTTCGAGCCCGACAACACGCTGAAGATCCACATGCTCTTCGCGAGCCTGACGGACGACGAGGCGGAAGCGACGTGGAAGCCGTTCCGGCAGTTCCTCGCCGACTCGCCGGGCGACTTCCTCGTGGCCGAAGGGATCGACGTCGGCACGATGGCCGCGCGCCGCTGGTGGGACTACGACTGGCGCGCGCAGCACACGCCGCGGGCGATGAAGTTCGACCCGCGGCCCGGCGCGCCGCCCGGCAACGTGTGGTGGTCCGACAACTCCGGCGAGGCAAACGCCTTCGTGCACGGCTATGAGTCTCTGTGGATGCCCGCGCCGCTCTTCCGCGATCCGGACCGGCTCGCCGACGCGGTGTACGAAAGCTCGCGGCACTTCGAGGTCCAGTTCCATTTCAACAAGGGGCTCGCGGGAGCGCCGCCCGAGGCGATCGCGGCGGCGCGCGATACGGCGGTCAATCCCGCGGTGCTCGACGCGTTCACGCTCGCGATCATCGCCACGGGCGTTCCGCACGCGAATCCCGGCGTCCCCGGCCACGCGCCGGACGAGGCGAAGGCGCGCTCCGACGCGGCGGCCATCGCCGCGGCGATGGAAAAGCTGCGCGCCGTCGTTCCGGAAGCGGCCTCTTACTCGAACGAGAGCAACTACTTCGAGCGGGGGTTCCAGAAGTCGTACTGGGGGACCAACCACCCGCGCCTCGCCGGGATCAAGAAGAAGTACGACCCGGACGGCTTCTTCTTCGTCCACAACGGCGTCGGCAGCGAGGAGTGGAGCCGGGACGGCTTCGAGAGAGTCGGGTAGGGACGCCTGCTCCACACGCCTTTCGCCCGATCTCAAAACGCTTTTTACCTCGCGTCCCTATCGTCCGCACGGGGTGGGAGGAAACGTCGCCATGCAGCTCGAGCACACGGACCTGGAGGACGGCATCCGCATGATCCGGTTGAAGGGCCGCATGGACCTCGAGGGCTCCGAGTCCGTGGACCTCAAGCTGACGAGCCTCGTGGCGGTGCGAAAGGGCTTCGTGATCGTGGACCTCGCGGAAGTCGAGTTCCTGTCGTCGATCGGCGTCTCGGTCATCGTGCGCGTCGCGCGGGCGCTGTCGTCGCGGGAGGGCCGGCTGGTGCTTCTGAGGCCGCGGCCCAACGTCGCCGACGTCCTGACCCGGACGCAGATCGACCAGATCATTCCGGTCTTCGGCGATCTCACCGCCGCGAAGTCCGCCTTGATGGGGACGGCGTAGGCGCGCCCTCCGCGGCGCGACGAGGATGGACTCGGCGAATCGAGGCGTCGCGGAACCGGCGGCTTCGGCTGCGGAGCCTCGCGAAGTGATCTCCAGAACCTTCGCCGCCGACCATTCGGCGCCGCGCGCGGCCACCGCGTGGCTGCGGAGCCAGGCGCTGGGCCTGTCCGAGGCGCGCTTCTCCGACGCCGAGCTCTGCGTGGATGAGCTCGTGACGAACGTCGTGCGGTACGCGTGGCCGGAGGGCGAGACGCACGCGGTCACGCTGTCTCTCGCGCGGTCCGCGTCGGAGGTCGAGATCACGCTCGAGGACGACGGCCGTCCGTTCGATCCGAACGACGCGCCCGGCCCTCCGGCGCCGCGCTCCCTCGAGGAGGCGGTCCCGGGAGGACGGGGACTGATGCTCGTCCGCGCGATCGCGCCGCGGCTCCGGTACGAGCGGCGCGACGGGCGCAATCGGACGACGATCGCGTTTCCGGTCGAGTCGTAGACCGCGCTCCCCCGATCTCCGGAAAACCCGGCGGCCGCCCGTCCGTATCGAAGAGCGATGCCGTCTCCCCGACGGTCTACAGGAGAGATCCCATGAAACAGCGGTCACCGCGCCGCCGCTCCCCGATCTTCCCCGCGCTCGTCGTCCCTGTCATGGCATTGCTCGCTCCCCGCTCCGGCCTCGCCGCTCAGGGTCTGACCTTCCCTCCCAATGGCGACAATCCGCAGGCTTCCGTCATGCAGGCGCTCGGCCCGGTACGCGTCACCATCGAGTACTCGAGCCCGCGCGTCGTCCGCGGAAGCAACGACCGCCGCGGCAAGATCTGGGGAGAGCTCGTGCCGTGGGGCCTCTCCGATCTGGGCCTGAACGGATGCAAGGAGTGCCCGTGGCGCGGCGGAGCCAACGAGAACACGGTCTTCACCGTCACGCACGCCGTCAAGGTCCAGGGGCAGGCTCTCCCGGCGGGCCGCTACGGGCTCCACATGATCCCCGGCAAGGACGAGTGGACCGTCGTCTTCTCCCGTGACGCCGACTCGTGGGGCAGCTACTGGTACGACCCGAAGCAGGACGCGCTGCGCGTCCCGACGAAACCGGAGAAGAGCGACTATCGCGAATGGCTCACTTACGAGTTCCCGGTCCGCGAGTCTTCGAAGGTCACGGCCGCGCTCGAGTGGGAGGACTTGAAGATCCCGTTCACCGTCTCCGTCGACGACGTCAACGCTCTCTGGGTCGACGACATGCGCCGCGATCTGCGCGGCTGGGCCGGCTTCAATTGGCAGAACTGGCAGCAGGCGGCGGCTTTCTGCGCCCAGAACAACGTGAACCTGAAGGAAGGTCTCCGGTGGGCGGAGCGCGCCGTGTCGGACGCGTACGCGGGCGGGCAGGAGAACTTCACGACGTTGGCGACGCTCGCGCGGCTGCAAGCCGCGAACGGGCTTCCCGACCAGGCGAAGAAGACGTTCGACCGGGCGCTCAACCACCGCACCGCCGGGCCCGTCGAGATCCACCTCGCCGGCCGCGCGCTCCTCGCCGACGGAAAGAAGGACGAGGCGATGCGCGTCTGGCAGTTGAACGCGAAGCGCTATCCCGACCAGTGGCCCGTGCACGTTGGGCTCATGCGCGGCTATTCCGCGTTGGGGGATCAGAAGAAGGCGCTCGCCGAGGCGAAGCTCGCCGTCGCGCAGGCGCCCGACGACGCGAATCGAAAGAACCTCGAGGGGATCGTCAAGCAGCTCGAGGCGGGGAAGGCGCTGAACTAGGGGAGGGGCTCTTCCCCGGCTCGGGGCCTGCCGAGCTCCGGATCCCTCGCTTTCGCTCGGGATAACAGCTGATCGGGAGCGGCCGCGAAGGCCGCCCCGCGATTCTTCGGCGCGCCGAGGCGGGACGCATCCCCGCCCGGCGCGCTTCTACTTTCGCGACGCCGGGTGCGACGCCACGTACGCGCGGGCGAACTCCAGGAGCGTCGGGCTCCTGAGCCCGACGCGCTGCGCCTCGGCCTGCGCCGCCTCGAACGCGATGCCGTCGCGCAGGACGCGCCGGATCAGCCAGAACGCGCCGACGCGGTTTCCCGAGGCGCAATGGATGAAGATCGGGTAGTTCGCTCGGTCGTCCGTGACCCGCAGGAACTCGTCGGCGTCCCGGTCGCGGGGATCGGCGCCACGGACCGGAATCCGGAGATAGGCCAGCCCGGCTTCATGCGCGGCCTCGGCTTCGGCCTTCCCGTCGAACTCCGCCTCCTCGCGCAGGTTCAGGACGGCGCGAAAGCGCGCCTGGGCGAGCGCGAAAATCTGGGCCGGCGTCGGCTGGCCGCCCGTGGAGACCGTGTCGGTCAGGCGAACATAGTTGTCGATCGATTCGACGGTCGCGCCTTCGGCCGCCCACACCGCGGCGGTCACCGAGAGCGCCGCCGCGACCAGGCCGCAGCGAAAGAGAATTCGGAGAGTCATCGCATCACCTCGATCGGATGCTACGGGTCGAGGCGCGGAGCGGCGCAGATGCGGTTGCATCAGACGGATGGCCGGCTCGGAGCCCTTCCGGGGTGAGTGTCCCCTGTTCGTCATAGTCTTTCTTCCCCAAAGGAGCCTCCTCACATGCGCCGTCTGCTTCTCTTCGCCGCCGTTTTCGGCCTCGCATCGGTCTCCGTCGCCGCGACGTCCGACGACGACCTCGAGCGCTCGGTCTCGCTCATGGCGAAGATCGGGAGCGCCGGGTCGCCCTCCTTTTCCCCCGACGGCAGGCGCCTCGCCTTCGTCACGAACATCTCCGGACTCCCGCAGGTCTGGGTCGTCGATTCGGCCGGCGGCTACCCGCAGCTGGTCACCGCCTTCGACGATCCCGTCGGCCCGGTCGCCTGGTCGCCCGACGGTGCGTGGCTCGCGTTCTCGCTCGCGCCGGGGGGCGGCATGAACGCGCAGGTCTATCTCGTCCGGCCCGACGGCACCGGCGCCAGGCGCCTCACCGACGGGGGCAAGGAGACCAATCAGCTCGGGCCCTGGACGCACGACGGAACGCTCCTCGTGCTCGGCTCGAACCGCCGCAGTCCCGACGCGATCGACTCGTACGTCTACGACGTCGGCGCCGGGACCTCGCGCCTCGTGACGCAGAACCGCGGCATCGGCCAGTTCGACGACGTCGCGCGCGACAAGAAGAGCGCGCTTCTCAATCGCCTCGTCAACCGCGGCGACAACAACCTGTATCTCGTCGATCTCGCGTCCGGCAAGGAGACGCTGCTGACGCCGCACGAGGGCCCCGGCTCCTTCGACGGCGAGTTCTCGAAGGACGGCCGCGCCGTCTATCTGGCGACGAACGCAGGCGGCGGCCGCGACCTCACGGCCTTCGCGCGGCTGGAGCTCGCGGCGGGGGGCGCTCCGGGCAAGACGACGATCCTCGCCGAGCGCCCCGACGCCGAGCTCTCGGGGTTCCAGATCGACGACGCCGGCACGACCGCCGCGCTCGTCTGGAACGTCTCGGGAAAGAGCGACCTCGAGATCTTCGATCTCGCCTCCGGCAAGCCGATCTCGCGTCCGAAGCTTCCGGCGGAGATCGTCTCGGGCCTCGACTTCTCGAAGGACGGCAAACAGCTCGCGCTCGTCGCCTCCGGCGCCGCCACTCCGAGCGACGTGTGGATCATGGACGTCGCGAGCGGCGCGTTCCGCCAGGTCACGAAGAGCCCGCACGCCGGCGTCGATCTCTCGAAGCTCGTCCGCCCCGAGCTCGTGCGCTTCAAGGCGCGCGACGGGCTCGAGCTCTCGGGCTGGCTGTACAAGCCTTCCGCCGGCGCCGGGCCGTTCCCGACGGTCCTCTCCTTCCACGGCGGGCCGGAAGGACAGGAACGACCGTTTTTCAATGCCCAGTACCAGGCGCTCCTGTCGCGCGGCATCGCGGTCTTCGCGCCGAACGTCCGGGGCTCGTCGGGGTTCGGAAGGAAGTTCGTCAACCTCGACAACGGCGCGCTCCGCGTCGAAGGCGTCAAGGACATCAAGGACTGCGTGGACGCCGTCGTGAAGTCGGGCGCCGCGGACCCGAAGCGCGTCGGCATCATGGGCGGCTCGTACGGCGGGTACATGGTGATGGCCGGGCTGACGGAGTTCCCGGGTCTCTTCGCGGCCGGCGCGGACCTCTTCGGCGTCGTGAACTTCGAGACGTTCTTCGCGCACACCGAGCCGTGGATGGCGGCGATCTCGAAGATCGAGTACGGCGATCCCGACAAGGAGAAAGAGATGCTGCGGCGCCTGTCGCCCATCCACAGGGTGGACCGCGTCGTCGCGCCGACGATCGTGCTGCACGGGGCCAACGACACGAACGTGCCGGTCGTCGAGGCGGAGCAGGTCGTGGACAGCCTGAAGAAGCGCGGCGTGCCGGTCGAGTACGTGCTCTTCCCCGACGAGGGACACGGGTGGCGCAGGACGCCCAACCGCATCAAGTCGGCCGTGGCCGTCACGAAGTGGTTCGAGAAGTATCTGAAGGCGGGGGAGTAGCCTCGAGCTGTCATCCTGAGGAGTCTGCGACGAGGGATCCCGAGCCGACCCGTCTCCGGGTCGTCGTGAGCGAAGCGAAGGATCCCGAGCTTCTCAGGGCCTGCCGAGTCCGGGATCCCTCGATATCGCTCGGGATGACACGCTTCGCGCGTCAGTCCGGGATCCCTCGCTATCGCTCGGGATGACAGCTCATCGGGCTGGCCCGCGCGTAACTCGTGCCAGAATCCCACCCCGTGCCCCTGACCCCCGGCTCGAGCCTGGGCTCCTACGACCGTCGCGGTCGCTCGCTCGGCGTCCACCTGCGGCGACGGCAATGACGCTGGCTGCAGGATCCAAACTCGGCCCGTACGAGATCCTCGCGCCGATCGGCGCGGGAGGGATGGGCGAGGTTTATCGGGCGAAGGACCCGCGCCTCGGCCGCGAGGTCGCGATCAAGGTCCTGCCCGCCTCCTTCTCCGCCGATGCCGATCGCCTGCGCCGATTCGAGCAGGAGGCCCGGGCCGCCGGCGTCCTGAACCATCCCAACATCACCGCCGTTCACGACATCGGGACGCAGGAGGACGCTCCCTACGTCGTCCAGGAGCTGCTCGAAGGCGAGACGCTGCGCGCGGTCCTCTCGGGCGGGCGCCTGCCGCAGCGCAAGGTCATCGACTACGCGCTCCAGATCGTCCACGGCCTCGCGGCGGCGCACGAGAAGGGAATCGTCCATCGGGACCTGAAGCCCGAGAACGTCTTCGTCACCAACGACGGCCGCGTGAAGATCCTCGACTTCGGCCTCGCCAAGCTCACGCACACCGAAGAGAAGGGTCCGGCCACCAACCTTCCGACCGCCGCCGCGGCCACGGAGCCCGGCGTCGTGATGGGAACGCTCGGCTACATGTCTCCCGAGCAGGTCCGCGGGAAGAGCGCCGACGCGCGATCGGACATCTTCTCGTTCGGCGCGATCCTGTACGAGATGCTCTCCGGCAAGAGGGCGTTCCACGGCGATTCCGCCGCGGACACGATGTCGGCGATCCTGAGGGAAGAGCCGCCGGACCTCTCGGTCACCAACCAGAACATCTCCCCCGGCCTCGATCGCATCGTCCGCCACTGCCTCGAGAAGAATCCGGAGCAGCGTTTTCACTCCGCGCACGACGTCGCCTTCGCGCTCGAGGCGCTCTCGGGCCTTTCGACGCCGCGGCTCGAGCCCTCGAAGGCGCGCGTTCCCGCCCGGCTCCCGTCGCGCCTGACGGCGGCGGCCGCGCTCGCCACGCTCGCGATCGGGCTCCTCGCGGGACGATGGCTCTGGAGGACGCCGGCCCAGGCGCCGCCGATGTTCCACAGGCTCACCTTCCGGCGCGGACCGATCCAGAGCGCGCGCTTCGCGCCGGACGGGAACTCGGTCATCTATTCGGCGCGGTGGGACGGCGCCGTCAAGCCGGAGCTCTATTCGATGCGCGTCGACAGCCCCGAGTCGCTGCGTCTGGCGATTCCCGAGGGGAAGGTCGAGGCGATCTCCGGAAAGGGCGAGATGCTCGTCCTGAGCTCGATCCGGCTATCGACCGGTTACGCCGCGGCCGGCATCCTCTCGCAGGCGCCTCTGTCGGGCAGCGCGTCGCGGCCGATCCTCGAGGACGTCGCCGACGCCGACTGGTCCCCGGACGGAGCGAGCATGGCCGTCGTGCGGGCACCGCATTGGCGCTTCCGTCTCGAGTACCCGGCCGGGAAGGTCCTGTATGAGACGACCGGGTACGTCAGCCACCCGCGCCTCTCTCCGAAGGGCGACGCCATCGCGTTCCTGGATCACCCGATCTACGGCGACGACCGCGGCTCCGTCGCGATCATGGACCTGGCGGGGAAGAAGAAGACGCTGTCCGACGGATGGGAGAGCGCCCAGGGCCTGGCCTGGACCCCTTCCGGCGGAGAAATCTGGTTCACGGCGACGCGCGCCGGCAGCGCCCGCGCGCTCTACGCGGTGACGCCGGCCGGACGCATGCGCACCGTGCTCACGACCCCGACGGGACTGATGCTCGAGGACATCTCTCGCGACGGGCGCGTTCTCCTGGATCAGATCAGCGAGCGCGTCGGATTCCTGGCGGTGATTCCGGGAGAGGCGAAAGAGCGGGATCTTTCGGGTCTCGAATGGTCGAACTTCCCGCGCCTCTTCGAGGACGGCAAGTCGGTCGCCTATACCGAGCAGGGGGAGGCCGGCGGCCCGGGGTACTCCGCCTATCTGCGCCGGCTGGACGGCTCGGCGGCCGTGCGGCTGGGAGAGGGGAACACCGTGGCCGTCTCTCCCGACGGGAAGTGGGTGCTGGCGAATCAGATCCAGACGACGCCCTCGACGCTGGTGCTCCTGCCCACCGGCGCCGGAGAGGCGAAGACATTCCCCAAGGATGCGATCGATCGGTCCGGCTCGGTCTCCTTCGCGACCTTCCTTCCCGACGGAAAACGCATTGCGTTCGACGGCCACGAACCGGGAAAGCCGCCGCGCGTCTTCGTGCAGAGCCTGGACGGCGGCCCCGCCCGGCCGGTCACGCCCGAAGGAGTCATCGGCGGCCCGGTCTCGCCCGACGGAAAGTTCCTGCTGACCAAGGCCGCCGGCGAGCCGTTCGCCCTCTCGCCGCTCGACGGCGCCGGCGGCGGCTCCCCGCAGCCGGTTCGCGGCCTCGAGACGACCGATCAGCCGATGCGATGGGCCGCCGACGGCCATTCCCTTTTCCTGTCGAGCACGAACGACACGTTTCCCGCGCGCGTCTACCGGCTGGACCTGACGACCGGCAAACGCGAAGTCTGGAAGGAGTTCATGCCGGGCGATCCGACCGGAGTCACGTCCATCGCTCCCAACTCGATCTCCGCGGACGGCAAAACCATCATCTTCGGGTACAGCCACAGCCTGTCGGTGGTCTACATCGCGGAGGGGCTGAAGTGACCGGTCCGGTCATCGCGAGAAGTCCGCGACGGGGGATCCCGAGCTGACTCGCCAAGGATGCCGTCCGGCTCAGGGCCTGCCGAGTTCGGGATCCCTCGCTATCGCTCGGGACGACAGCTCGCGTGGGCACGCTCCCCTACGGACCCCGATTCCCCGCTGTAGCATCGCCGCATGAGCTGGGCCTTCTGGCTGACCGCCGCGGTCGTCGTCAGCGTTCTCTTCGCGCTCTTCGGCGTGAAGCCGCGGGGCGCGCGTCCCGTCGCCAACTCTCAGATGATGCTCATCGCGCGCATCGTGCTGGTGATCGTCATCGTTCTTCTCTTCTACATGTATCTGCGCGGGCGCTCGGGAGGATGACCTAGAGCTCTTCCCGAATCGGGCCGGTCAGCCACTCCGTGAGCCGCTTCCCGAGCGGCCGCGCCTTCCACATCGCGAGCGTGTAGGGCCGGCAGTGCGAGACGTCCTGCTCGAAACGCTCCCGCATCTTCGCCGCGAACGGCGCATCGTACACGAAGAGGTTGATCTCCTCGTTCAGATGGAAGGAGCGCTCGTCGAAGTTCGCCGAGCCCACCGTCGAGAAGATCCCGTCCACGACCATCGTTTTCAGGTGAAACATCGTCGGCTGGTATTCGAGGATCTTCACGCCGCCCTCGAGCAGCTTCCCGAACGACGCGCGTCCCGCCGCCTTCGTCGCCGGCACGTCGTTGTGCATGTCCGACGGGACGATGACCCGCACGTCCACGCCCCGCCGGGCCGCGGCGACCAGAAGGCCGGACGTCGTCTCGTCGGGCAGGAAGTACGAGTTGGCGATCCAGATCTCCTTCGCGGCCGCGGCGAGCGAGATCGAATAGACCCTCTCGGCGCCGGACATCGCGGCGAGCGGGGACGACGGCACGACGGCCGCCGAGGCCGAGCCGGCCGGCGGAAGCGCCGGGAAGAATTCGTCGCCGACGAGCGCCTCGCCCGTGATCTCGGACCAGTTCTCCTGGAACGCGCGCTGGAGCCCGCGCACCGCCGGCCCCTCCACGCGCACCTGCGTATCGCGCCAGTGCTCCGGCGACTCCGCGTTGCCGCTCCACTCGTCGGCGAACCCGACGCCTCCCGTGAACCCGACCGCGCCGTCCACGACGAGAACGCGGCGGTGGTTGCGGTGGTTGAGCACCCAGACCATCCACGGCCTTCTCGAGTGGAAGAACTCCACGCGGCATCCCGCGCGGCGCAGCGCGTCGACGTCGCTCGCCTTGAGCTTGCGGCCCGGCGATCCGACCGCGTCGATCAGGATCCGCACTTCGACGCCGTGCGCCGCGCGTTCCGCGAACGCGTCGCGAAAGCGGGCCCCGATCTCGTCCGAATAGAAGATGTACGCCTCGAAATTCACGGTCTTCCGGGCGGAAGCGATCGCCTTCAACATGTCGGGGAAGATCCCATCGCCGTTCTCGAGGATCTCGAGCTTGTTGCCGGAGGTCATCGTCGCGCCCGGGAGCGCCGACGGCAGGAACGTGGCGTCGGTCACCCGGAATCCGTGAGGGATCTCGTAGAGGGTCTGCTTCGGCGCGCCCGTCTTGGCGACGGCGATGGCAATGGCATAACCCGCCGCCGCCGAGAGAAGGACGATCGGAACCAGATGAGCCACCATCCGGCGCCGGCTCTGGATGACGTGCGGCCTCGTCACGGCGTCAGAGTATCCCGTCCCCCGGTCTCTCGCGGCGGCACGGCCGCCGCCGGCTGCCCGCACAGAACTTCCGGGACGAATCTCCCGTAGTTCTCTCCATGCTGAAGTTCCTTCTCTGGTGTCTTCTCCTGGTGATCTGCTGGCCGCTGGCGCTCGCCGCGCTCGTCGTTTATCCGGTGATCTGGCTGCTCCTTCTTCCCTTCCGCGTCCTGGGCCTCGCGGTCACGGGAGTTTTCGAGCTGCTCCGCGCGCTCATCCTTCTGCCGGCGCGGGCCCTGCGCGGACCGAATCCGGCGCGCTGAAGCGCGGCGGCTCCGGTAGATTTGGACGATGAAGAAGCGTACTCCGCCCGACGCGAAAGCCGCAAAGCCGCCTCGAGACGCGCCGAAATCCGCGTACGAGCTCGCGATGGAGCGGCTGCGCGCCGCTGATCGCGCGTCGGGCATCGAGGAGACGAGGCTCAGCGAGGCGCAGAAGCTCGAGATCGCCGAGGCGCGGCGCACCGCCACCGCGCGGCTCGCCGAGCGAGAGATCCTCTTCGTTGATGCCATGCGCAAGACCCAGGACCCGGTCGAGCGCGAGAAGGCCGAGCGCGAATACCAGGTCGACCGCCAGCGGATCAACGACGACTGCGAGCGCGCGGTCGAAGCCATTCGCCGCAAGTGAGTTGCGGCGCCCCCGGAGGCGCCTCGGATTTTTTGCCGGATTTCCCGGCGAAGGAGGAATAAGCGAAGGCCGCCCCGTCTTGTTGCAAGAGGTTCGACTTTCGCGGTGCGCTCGCCCTCGGGCCTGAGAGCTCGCGGGCGCGCCGGTGAACGGCAGCGCCGCGTTGCGTCAGGGCGTCAGGAAGTCAGGAGGCCCGAGACGGCATCCTCAGCAGCTGGAGCCACGCTTCCGCCCGGAAATCCCGCGCGCGCCCCGCCGGCGAGCCTCGACTCCACGAAACCTCATCCAGAACCTCATTCCAGGAGATTCGAATGAAAAATCCGTCTCAATCGAAAGAAACCCGAATCGACATCCCCAAGGCGGCCCCGCCGATCATGCACGCGATGCTCACGCTCGAGAAATCCGTCGCGCAGGGCGGCCTCGAAACCGTGCTGCTCGACCTCGTGCGGCTGCGGGCTTCGCAGATGAACGGATGCGCCTACTGCATCGACATGCACTGGAAGGATCTGCGCAACGCGGGACAGAGCGAGCAGCGGCTCTACGGCCTCGACGCCTGGCGCGAATCGCCGTACTACAGCGACCGCGAGAGGGCCGCGCTCGCGTGGACCGAAGCCGTCACGCGCCTCGACCGTGGCCATGTCCCGGACGAGGTCTTCGACGAGGTCCACGAGCAGTTCAATGAGGCCGAGCTCGCGAGCCTGACGCTGTGCCTCGTCGCCATCAACGGCTGGAATCGCCTGAACATCGCGTTCCGCACGCCGGCCGGAAGCTACCAGCCCGCGCAGCCGCGCGCCGCCGCGCCGCCGCCGGGCCGGATGGCGCCGCAGCCGACCGCGTCGCACTAGGCGCTTCGCGTCGCCCCCCTCACCCTGACCCTCTCCCTCCCAATGAAGGGAGAGGGTTGGCATGAGGGTCTTCTGTCAGCCTGTCATCCCGAGCGATAGCGAGGGATCCCGAACTCGGCAGTCCTCGAGCCGAGACGGCGTTCTCGGCGAACTCGCTCGGGATCCCTCGTCGAAGACTCCTCGGGATGACCGCGCAGCGGCGGCCCTGCGGCGCCCGGCGCGGTCACTTCTTCTCGACGATGTCGCTCTTCAGCGAGCTCGCGAGCGTCAGCAGGTCGTTCTTCTCCGTCTCGGGCACCTTGAACTTGTCGAGCGAGGCGACCAGGAGCTGAACGGACGCGTTCCAGTCCTCCTCGGTGATCCCGAGTCCCGCGTGCGACTGCTTCATGGTGCGCCCGATGTACACGCACGGGCCGCCCGTCGTGTTGCACAGCAGGTCCACGACGTGCTGCCGGATCTTCCCCTTCGAATCGGTGCTCAACCCGACGAAGAATTTCGCGAAGCGTTGGTCCGCCAGGAGCCGCCCGATGAAGTCGTCGGTCACGGCCGCGATGGCGTCGTAACCGCCGAGACGCTTGTAGAGCGTCGGCTTGGCGGCGGCGGTCTGGGCGGACGCCGTCGCGGACAGAACCGAGCCGGTAACGAGGATGACGAGAGCGAGCACGCGAGTCATGCGCCCTTTCATGGAATCCCTCCTTCTTCCGGTTTTCGGAAAGCATACGCGCGGGAACCGGACGGCGGATTCATGGGGCGAGAGGCGGTGGCGCGGGGAAGATGAGGGCGGCCGCGAGGGCCGCCCCGACCGCCTACCTCGGACGATCCGGCTTTGCCGTCTGGGCCGCGACCGGCGGATCGGGCGTGAATTCCCAGCTGATCTGCGCCGAGCCCCCGGAGTCCTCCGGGCTCACGAAAAACCAGTTGGCCCCGAGACCGCCGACGATGTAGCCGTCGCTGTCCGGGTTCGTGAATTGCCAGTCCAGGGAGTGCGCGGGGACCGTCGCGCTTCCGCTCAGCTTGTCCGTGAAGTCACTCAAGCTGTGCGTACCGGTCCCTCGAGCGATTCCGACCAGGTCGTGGAAGGTTTCGGGGAAGTTGGGGTCGAAATTGTTGACCACTTCGATGCTGCCCTTGGCCGCGAACGTGAACGTGCAGTTCTGCAGGTCGATCGACAGGCCGAGCCCGCTCTCCTCCGTCAGCGGCCCGCCCCCGTCCTGGGTGTTCGGAAAGAAAACTTGCGATTCATCGTGGCTCGCGACCTCGTCGTGCTCCGAGCCCGATCCGGTGAAGGAAGCCGCCCGGAACTCGCCCTTCAACACCTCCTGCAGGTCCGCGGAGATCTCGAAGCTGTCGCTGATGGTGTAGTCCCGGGTGATCGTGCCCTCGACCTGCGTCCCGCCGAACGAGTAGCTCGTCGAGACGCGCCCCTTCCAGGCGGTGACGCCCTTGAGCTCGCTGCAGCAGGAGGGCCTGCCCTCGATCTCGTAGTCGCCGCTCAGGTAGGCGTGCCTCTTCTTCTCGTGATTACTCGTGATCACGATGATGCGGGACACGTTCTCGTCTTCCTTTTCGCGGCAGTAGACGACCGGCACGTCCTTGGATACCTGCTCGCGTTTCCAGTCTCCGCCGTCGATTTCCACGAGAAGGTCCACGTCCATCGAGCCGGGCAGCTTGTCGAACTTGAGGATCACCTTGCGGACGTCCGGCTCGAAGGTGATCTCGTCGTACTGGGCGGCGAGTGAGACGTTGACGGAGGCGACTTTCGACGGAGTGCCCCCCGTCAGCGGCAATCGGAAGGACGTGGCGAGCGGCGGCTTCGTCTGCGGGAACGGCGGAAACGTGCCGTCGCTCGCCTCGAGGTCCTCGTACAGAACCGCGATCGGATCGCCGGGCAGGTTCTCGTTCCAGTTGCGGACGGCGAAGTCCCGGAAATGGGTCTGGAATGAGAGCTGCTGTTCTACGGCGCTGGTGATGTCCGCGGGATTGTTCGCGGCTTCGGCGGCGACCCAGGCCTGAAAAATGCTCGAGGCGCCCTTCTCCTGCTCGACGAAAAAGGGCCAGATGTACGACGCATACATGTGGCGTTTCGGGCTGTCGGTCAACAGCGAATAGCGGTTCGGCTGGAAGTCTCTGGAGAATCGGAAGTGGACTTCGGCGGGCGACGTCGCGGGAACGAACCGCCATTCGGCCCAGGTCGCCGAGGCCTCCACGAACCAGCTGCGATCCCAGATGGTCTCGCCGTGGATCTCGACTCCGGTATCGGCGGACATGGCCTTCGCGTTGTGCCGGAATTGGAGAATATGGAAAAACTCGTGAGCGAAGTCGGTCCGGATCTTGGCGGCGTCGGCCGCGCGCTTTCTGTCGAGAAGGATGAACCCGCTCCCCGACTTGTGGTCGTTGGGCCGCGCGCCGACGGCTTCGGCGAGAGCGTTCGCTTCGATGCTCCAACAGCCGGCCACGGGGGGCGGAGACTCCCAGCACTCGTTGGTGGCGAGGATGTAGATGTCGATCTTCCCGTCTCCCCCGAGGCAAACCTCGCTTCCGCCCTCCATGAAGCAGTCCGCAATGGGCTCGCCCATTCCCGCGGTCATCGGACTCCAGAGCGGCTCGGCGATGGCAAGCATGCCCGAGAGCAGGGTTCCGTCGGCGGCGGCGTTGCCGCTGGAGCAAAGGTGAGCCTTGAAGTGGCTGCCGCTCGATTCGATCCAGCTCGTCGGGCACTCGTTCTGCGATCCGGCATCCGGACGCCTTGTCGTCGTCGCGGTCGAAGCGGCGGGGCCGAAGGGGCTCGCCGGGTCGTCGGGTCTCGCGAGAAACGGCGCGATCGCGGCCTGCCCGGCCGCGGAGAGACTCGGCAGAACCGCCTCGACCTCCTGAAAGAGGCCCGAGTCCTCGCCGTCGGAAGGCGCGTTCCGGTACCGTGCCGGCAGCCGCTGATCGGAGAAGAGCGCGTAGAAGCGATAGAGCAGAGAGGTCTCGTAGTCGATGTCGTCATGGGCGAGGTCGTCGGCGATCAGCTCGGAAGGGCTCGTCCCGAAGGTCTTGGTCAGGAAGACCGCCATCTGACCGCGGGTGCTCGGCAGCGTCGGGCAGTAACCTCCGCCCCCGCACCCCGTCGTGATCCCGCGCCCCGCCAGCTCCTCGATCCATTTCGCGAACGGCGTCGTCGTCGTGACGTCGGTGAACGCGCCCGTGGGCGGCGGCGGATTGTGCGACTTCCCGAAGCGGGCGCGGAGCAGGAAGACCGCCATCTCGCCGCGCGTCACCGAATTGTCGGGGCAATAGTTCTTGCCGCCGCACCCGGTCGTGATGCCCTCGGCGGCGAACTGCTCCATCCAGTCGGCGAAGAGCACGGACTTCGGGACGTCGTCGAAGACGGTGCCCGTCGCGGGCGGCGGGTGATAGCCCGAGCCATGCTCGCCGCGCAGAATGAAGACGGCCATCTGCGCGCGCGTGACGGGGTCGCCCGGGCAGTAGTTCCCGCCGCCGCAGCCGGTCGTGATGCCCGCGCGGCGGAGCTTCTCGATCGGACGGGCGAAAAGGTGGGACGGCGGCACGTCCAGGAACTGCGCGAACCAGGCGGCCGGCAGGATCACCGGCGATGAGCCGGGGATCGTCACGACGACGTCGCTGACCGAGCCCGGCGGGAGCGCCGGCGTCTTGGCGTCGAGCCGCGTCGGATCGGCGAGAGAAACGCCGGTCGCCGCGATGCCGCCGATCGAGATCGTCGAGGATGCGGCGAAGTCGAGGCCGTAGACCGAGGCTGCCGTTCCTCCGGTCGCCGGGCCGGACAGAGGTCGGATCGCGAAGACTCGCGGATCCGCCGCCGCCGTCTTCGTCTTCGCGAGGGGCGCGGCGCGCAGGGAGGGGGCGAAGCAGGGAAGAACTGCGAGGGCTCCAAGGACGAAGGAACGAGGCCCGGAGAAGAACCCCATGGCTGCACCTTGATCTGCGCATAGTCAATCACAGCGGCGAGGTGCGGGCACACCTCCTCACCATGACCCTCTCCCCCGCGGACGGGGGCGAGGGGAGGGCGGGGCTCGTCCCTGCCCGGCGTGATCGGGCGGCCACAACGGCCGCCCCTACGCCGCTGTTCGATTTGTTTCGCAGGGTGAGGGTCTTCTCTTCCCTGTCATCCCGAGGAGTCTTCGACGAGGGATCCCGAGCTTCCTCGCCGAAGATGCCGTCCGGCTCGGGGCCTGCCGAGCTCGGGATCCCTCGTGATCGCTCGGGATGACCGCTACGCTGTCACTTCTTCGCCCGAAGCCACTGATCGAACCAGGCCACGTTCCGCTCGAAGCTGTCGAGGTAGAGCAGCGGCTCGTCGGGTCCGTGGCCGGTCCGCGGATAGACGATCAGCTTCGACGGCACGCCGAAATGCTGCAGCGCGTTGAAGAACGGCACGCCGTCCGTCTTCGCCTCGGAGAGCACCCCGTACTCGAGCAGGCACGGCGTCTTCACGCGGTCCGCCAGATACAGCGGCGCCTGCTCCTCGATCGTCTTGCGCGCGGCCGGATCCCACGGCAGGTTGTATCCCCGCTGATCGTGCTGCAGCTGCACGGCGTCCGGCTGGCCCGCGAGCCCGAACATCTGCGCGACGGGATTGACCGCGCCCTCGCCGATCGACGCCGCCTTGAACCGATCCGTCTGCGTGACGATGTACGAGGTCAGCGCGCCGCCGAAGCTGAAGCCGCTGATGCCGAGCCGCGCCGGATCGATCGCGCCCCGCGCGACGAGCATGTCGATGCCGGCCATCACGTCCCGGTACGGGCCCGCCACGTAGTCCGAGTGCAGCGGCATCGCCTGGCGCAGCGGCAGTCCCCATCCGTTGCGCCCCCGGTTGTTCGGAACGAAGACCGCGTAGCCGCGCGTCGCCCACGTCAGGAACGGATAGAGACCCTCGTCGAACTGGAATCCCGTGCGCACCATGGAAGGCCCGCCGGGCGTGTACACGATCGCGGGCAGCGGCTTGCCGGGAGCGGAGCCGGGCGGCGTCAGGAGATAGCCGTGGAGCTCCAGGCCGTCGTTCTTCCACTCGACCTCTTCGAACGCCGGGAGATTCGTCCGAGGCCACTCGGGATTGAGCGCCGCGGCGACGCGCGGCGCGAACTTGTCCAGAGGCGAAACGTACAGGTCGTCCGGCGTCGTGATCGTCTCGCCTGAGAACGCGGCGACGTTCGCGGCCGAATTGACGCTGTAGTGGTTGAAGTACGTCGCGCCGGGAGCGTCGGGCGTGATCTCGACGACGTCTTCCTTCCCGCCGATCTTCGCGCTCGCATGGAAAAGAGGCCGCCGTCCGCGGACACGACGCCGATGTACGAGGTGTAGTTCCAGTCTTTGATCCCGTGCTGCGTCTGAAACGCGATCCACCGCCCGTCCGGCGACCAGGCCGGCGATTCCTCCCATCCGGGCTGCGCGACGAGCGGCTTC
>DATBFU010000004.1:0-15488 GCA_036558325.1 Thermoanaerobaculia bacterium
CGTCAAGCCGGACTTCATGAGCCCAGGCTGCCATCTCCGGCGTAATCAGATGTTCAACCGAGGCTTCATCAATTCTCGAGTTGAGGCTCCCAGCGACCTTGCCCTTGGCCTTGAGCATCGCGTCCACGGCACTTGCAGCCAACATTACTGCTCCGGCCGGGGCGTGGAGCGAATCCACTGCCTGTGACAAGAACGTGCGTGCGCGCTCCGGGAGCGTTGGGTCGACAACGGTGGCCTTCGGGTACATCTCAGAAACCGCCTTGCCGTGCCCGTCCTGAACCCCGGTTAGTACAGCTCCTCCGCAGGTCCGGCAGCCGTAAACCGCCCAATGTCTGACCCGCGAATTGGCGTGGTTCTTGGTGTCAAAGTGGGTCAGCTGGCTGAGCAGAGGCTTCGCGACGTTGCAGTGGGGGCAGCGCTCGAGTTCCAGTTGTGGGTCCTGCATAAGCGTCACGATGTCCCTCTTGGGTCGCCCAGCATCTTCTTCGGCGCGACCGCCCGATAGCTCTCCCGGACCCACTCTTCGAGCATCGCCAGCGGCGGCGCGTCTTGCGCGGAAAAGCTCGCGCTGACCCAGCCGGCCTTCCCAAGACCGTAGCCGGTGGGCTTGGTGAACGGCAGCTCGAGCGCGTCGCGGCCCGACTCGGGCAGCTTCACCGACAAGCCCATCTCGCCGTCCGGCCGGGGGTCCATTCCGAGGAAGACGAAGACCTTGCCGCCGACCTTCGCGACGCGCTCGCCCCACGGGAAGTGCTCGCTCGCGCCCGGCAGGCCGAGCGCGAACCGGCGCAGGGCCTTCGAGAGCGCCCGGATGTCGGGGCGCCGGGCATTGGTTTTCCCTTTTCGGGGAGCCATTTCGGGCGAGTATAGGCGCGGAACCTCCGCCGCCGCGGTGCGTCTCCGCTTTCGAGGACCGCAATGAGAGACTTCCTGCAGGACATCCGTTACGCCTGGCGCGGCCTGCGCCGCGCGCCGGGCTTCACGGCGGCGGCCGTCGCGACGCTCGCCCTCTCGATGGGCGCCACGACCGCCATCTTCTCGGTCATCCGCGCGGTCCTCTTTTCGCCGCTCCCGTACTCCGAGCCCGAGCGGAGCGTCATGATCTGGACGCGCTGGGTGGACTTCCCGAAGACCTGGGTCTCCGACGGCGAGCTGCGCGACTACCGGCAGGAGTGCCCGAGCTTCGAGAACGTCGCGGTCTGGGAGTCCGACGAGGCGAACCTGACGGGAGCCGGCGAGCCGGCCCGCGTCGGGGCCGCGGCGGTCACCGCGAACGTCTTCGACGCGCTCGGCGCGAAACCGCAGCTCGGACGCGGCTTCACCGAAGAAGAGGACCGGCCCGGCGGCCCGCCCGTCGCGTTGCTCGGCTGGGGCCTCTGGCAGGCGAGCTATGGCGGTGATCCGTCGGTGATCGGCCGGACGGTCGAGCTCGACGGCGTCCCGCGTCGTGTCGTCGGCGTGATGCCGCGCGGCTTCGCGCTGCCGACGGATTTCACGGTGGACGCGGCCGAGCCCAAGCAGATCTACGTGCCCGTGCAGATCGACTTCGCGCGGGCCGAGAACGGAAACCACAACTATTACGCTGCGGCGCGGTTGCGTCGCGGCGCGACGGTGGTCGAGGCGAACGCCGAGATTGCCGCCGTCTTCGCGCATCGCACGAAGGAAGGCGTCTATCCGGCGCAAAAGCGGTTCACGGCGTTCGCGGTGCCCCTCGACGCGGAGATCCGCGGCGGCGCGCGGCGCGCGTTGTACCTCGTCTTCGGCGCCGTGGGATTCCTCCTCCTCATGGCCTGCGCGAACGTGGCGAACCTGCTGCTGGCGCGCGCCGAGGGACGGCAGCGCGAGATCTCGGTCCGCGCGGCGATCGGCGCCGGCAAAGCGCGCCTCGTGCGGCAGCTCCTGACGGAGAGCCTCGTCCTTTCGGCCGTCGGCGGCGTTCTCGGGCTCGGAGTCGCCTGGATCGGCGTGCGCCTCATCGCGGCGCGCGGCTCGGCGGGTCTGCCGGCTCTGGCGCCGCTCGACATCCAGCCGCGCATCCTCCTCTTCTCGGCGGCGCTCGCGGTCGGCACGACGCTCCTCTTCGGCCTCGCGCCGGCGCTGCGCCTCGCGCGCCTCGACCTGGCCGAATCGATGCGCGACGGCGCCGGCGGGGCCACGGCGGGACTGCGCCGCCATCGCCTGCGCGGCGCGCTGGCCGTGGTGCAGATCGCCCTCGCGGTCGTCCTTCTCCTCGGCGCCGGGCTCATGATCCGGACGCTCGCCGCGCTTTCGCGCGTGGACCTCGGCTTCGACCCGCAGCGCGTTCTGACCCTGCAGCTGCGGCCGCCCGAGGCGAGCTATCCCAAGCCGGAGCAGGTGGTCGCGTTCTATCGGACGCTCCTCGATTCCGTGCGCGGCCTGCCCGGCGTGAAGGCCGCGGGGCTCGTGCGCTCGCTGCCGCTCGGCGAGGAGATCGGCGACTGGGGCGTCGAGGCCGAAGGCTACGTGCATCCGCCCGACGTCGGCGCCAAGGGCGACTGGCAGGTGCTCTCCGACGGCGCGCTCGAGGCGCTCGGCGAGAAGCTGAAGGACGGCCGGACCTTCCAGAGAGGCGACGTCGCCGGATCACTTCCCGTCGCGCTCGTCAACGAGACCTTCGCGCGCATCTACTGGCCGGGAAAGGATCCGCTCGGGCGACGGATCCGCATGAACTCCAGCGCGAAGGACCGGCCCTGGATGACGGTCGTCGGCATCGTCCGCAACGTGCGGCACAACGGCGTCACGGCGCCGATCAAAGAGAAGTTCTACGTGCCCGCGGCGCAATTCCCGCAGGAGGCGGGCTTCGCCGCGCGCAACATGAATCTCGTCGTGCGCTCGTCGAGCGAACCGCTGGCCCTCGTCGGCGCGATCCGGGCGGCGGTCGCGCGGCTCGACCCGAACCTTCCGATCGCCAGGGTCCGTCCGATGACGCGCGTCGTCGAGGGCTCGCTCGCGACGCCGCGCCTGACGGGATTCCTCCTGACGACCTTCGCCGCGGTCGCGCTGACGCTCGCCGCCGTCGGGATCTCCGGCGTGCTCGCGTACCTCGTGAGCCTGCGCCGCCGCGAGATCGGGATCCGAATGGCGCTCGGCGCCTCGCGGGGGCGTGTCCTCGGCCTCGTCGTCCGCCGCGGCATGGAGATGGCGGGCGTCGGGATCGCGGCGGGGCTCCTGGCGGCGCTCTTCCTGGCGCGTCTCTTCGAGGGGATGCTCTACGGAATCGAGCCGCGGGACCCGGCCACGTTCGCCTTCGTCGCGCTGCTTTTCGCGGCGATCGCCGCGGCCGCGACGGGCGTTCCCGCCCTCCGCGCCGCCCGGACCGATCCCCTCGAGGCCCTGCGCTCGGAGTAGGTTTTCCGCCGCCCGTCCCTGCCCCTCCTGATATCGTCCCGCGGGCAATTGCTCGACACCTTCTTTAATGCGAGGGGTGGCATGAACGTACGGACGACTCGGGCTCTCCTCCTTCTCAGCTTCGGAATGTCGGCGGCGGTGCTTTTCGGCTCGGTGCCAAACGCCGGCGCGGCGGCGGGCCCCGATACGCACGACACGCGGATGCTGGCCGACCCGGCCATCTCGAAGGACAAGATCGCGTTCCTCTACGCCGGCGATCTCTGGACGTGCAACCTCGAGGGAGGCGACGTGCGGCGGCTGACGTCGGGCCCGGGGCCGGCCCTGAGCCCCGCGTTCTCGCCGGACGGGCGCTGGATCGCCTACTCCGCCCAGCACGACGGCAACGTCGACGTCTACGTCATCCCGTCGGAGGGCGGCGTGCCCCGCCGGCTGACGTGGCATCCGGGGCCCGACATCGCGCAGGGGTTCACGTTTGACGGAAAGTCCGTCGTCTTCACGTCGCCGCGTTCGGTCTATACGGGCCGCTACACGCAGCTCTGGACCGTGCCGGCCGAAGGCGGGACCGAGGAGCGGCTCCCGATCCCGAACGCGAACCGCGCCGTGTACTCTCCCGACGGCAAGCGGATCGCCTACAACCCCGGCGCGCCGCAGTTTCTCCAGTGGAAGCGTTACCGCGGCGGCGCGGTCTCGCAGGTCTGGCTCTACGACGTCGCGAGCCACGCGATCGAGAAGGTGCCGCAGCCGCCGACGCGCGCCAATGACGCCGGCCCGATGTGGATCCGCGACACCGTCTACTTCCGATCGGACCGCGACGGCGAGTTCAACCTCTTCGCGTACTCCCCGAAGGACAAATCGCTCAAGCGCGTCACGAGCCACAACGATTTCGGCGTGATGAGCGCTTCGGCGGGCGCCGACAAAATCGTCTACGAGCAGGCCGGCTACCTCCACCTCTTCGATCCGACCTCCGGCGCCTCGAAGAAGCTGACGATCGGCGTGGCGGCGGATCTGCCGGAGACGCGGCCGCGATTCGCGCGCGAGACGAAGGACCGCAAATACATCCGCGAGTTCTCGATCTCGCCGTCCGGCGTCCGCGTCGCGATGGATTTCCGCGGCGAGATCGTCACGGTGCCGGCCGAGAAGGGCGACGTGCGCAACCTGACGAACACGCCCGCCGCGCACGAGCGCTCGCCCATCTGGTCGCCCGATGGAAAGTCGATCGCCTACTTCTCGGACGCGTCGGGCGAGTACGAGCTGTACATCGAGAATCAGGAGGGCAAGGGCGAGGCGAAGCGCTGGAAGCTGACCGGCGCCGGGTTCTACGAGTCGCCGGCCTGGTCGCCCGACAGCAAGAAGATCGCGTACATCGACAACGCCCGCGCCCTCTACTGGATCGACGTCGCGACGGGCGCGGCGAAGAAGATCGCCGCCGACCACTTCTACGGACCGGTCAAGACACTCCGGGCCACCTGGTCTCCCGACTCGCGATGGGTCGCCTATGCCGTCAACAACGAAGCGCTCATGCAGCGCGTTTCCGTCTACTCGATCGAGCAGGACAAGTCGTTCCCGATCACGGACGGCCTCTCCGAGGCGAGCGACCCGGTCTTCGACCGCAGCGGCAAGTACCTCTACTTCTTCGCGTCGACGACGGCCGGACCGGTCGTGAACTGGTTCTCGCTCGAGAACGACGAGCTCAAGATCACCAGCGCGATCTACATGGCCGTCCTGCGCAAGGACCTGCCGTCGCCGCTCGTCAAGGAAAGCGACGAGGAGAAGGGCGCCGCCAAGAGCGACGAGAAGAAGGAAGAGAAGAAGGACGAGGGCGCCGGGAAGGAAGAGAAGAAGGACAAGACGGACGTCAAGTCGAACGAGAAGCCGAAGCCCGCGCCGGCGGTCGAGCCGGTCCGGATCGACTTCGACGGCATCGAGTACCGGATCCTGGATCTCCCGGTGCCGGCCGCCGAGCTGTCGTCGCTCTCCGTGGGCGAGACCGGGCAGGTCTTCTTCCTCCGCACGGCGGACGAGAAGACGGCGCTCCAGCGGTTCGACCTCAAGGAGCGCAAGACCGACACGCTGCTGCCCGACGTCGACGAGTACCAGATCTCGTCCGACGCGAAGAAGCTCCTCTACCACGCGAAAGACACTTGGGCCATCGTCTCGGCGTCGGCGAAGAAGGTCGAGGGCTCCGAGGGAATGCTCAAGACCGGCGCGATCGAGGTCCGCGTCGATCCGCGCGCCGAATGGGCCGAGATGTATCAGGACGCGTGGCGCATCAACCGTGACTACTTCTACGACCCGCACATGCACGGCCTCGACTGGAAGGCGACGGGCGAGAAGTACGCGCAGTTCCTGCCGCACCTCGCCACGCGCGAGGACCTGAACCGCGTCCTGCGCTGGCTCCTGTCGGAGCTGTCGGTCGGGCACAGCTACATCACCGACCGCGGCGATCCGCCCGCGGAGGTCAGGAAGGTACCGGGCGGCCTTCTGGGCGCCGACTACTCGGTCGAGAACGGCCGTTACCGTTTCGCGAAGGTGTACGGCGGACTGAACTGGAACCCGCAGCTGCGGTCGCCGCTGACGGAGCCCGGCGTCAACGTGAAGGCGGGGGAGTACCTCCTCGCCGTGGGCGGCCGCGACGTCAAACCGCCGGCCAACCTCTACAGCTTCTTCGAGAACACCGCCGGCAAGCTGCTCGAGATCACGGTCGGCCCGACGCCCGACGGCAAGGGCTCGCGCACCGTGTCCGTCGTGCCGATCGAGAGCGAGCTGCAGCTGCGCAGCCGGGACTGGGTCGAGGGGAACATCCGCAAGGTGGACGCCGCGACGGGCGGCCGCGTCGCCTACGTCTGGGTGCCCAACACGGCCACGCAGGGCTACACGTATTTCAAGCGTTACTTCTACCCGCAGGCCTACAAGGACGGCGTGATCCTCGACGAGCGTTACAACGGCGGCGGATCGGTCGCCGACTACTACATCGACGTGCTCCAGAAGAAGCTCATCGCCAACTGGACCTTCCGCTACGGGTCCGACATGAAGACGCCCTCGGCGATGATCGAGGGGCCGAAGGTCATGCTCGCCGACGAAAACGCGGGCTCGGGCGGCGACCTCCTTCCCTGGATGTTCCGCAAGTTCAAGGTCGGGCCCATCGTCGGCACGCGGACGTGGGGGGGCCTCATCGGCATCCTCGGGCTCCCGGATCTGATGGACGGCGGCGCGATCACGGCGCCAAACATCGCCTTCTGGGATCCGGACAAGGGCTGGTCCGTCGAGAACGAGGGCGTCGCCCCCGACGTCGAGGTCGAGCAGACGCCGGCCGAGGTGATCGACGGGCACGACCCGCAGCTCGAGCGCGCGATCGCGATCGTGCAGGAGCAGCTAAAGAAGAACCCGCCGAAGACGCAGAGCCATCCGCCGTTCCCGGTGAAGGCGGTGCCTCCGGCGCCGTAGGAGGACACGCCCGGTGGTCTTCAGACCTTTTCACGCGGTCGGCTGCATCGGCGGGCTGATCCTTTTCGGCCTCGCGGGAACCGTCTTCTGGATCTGGGCGCTCATCGACTGCGCCACGAAGGAGCCGAACGAGGAGCGCTCGAAGGTCCTCTGGATCGTCGTGATCCTGCTGACGCACCTGCTCGGCGCGCTGCTCTACGCCCTCATCCGGAGGCCGGACCGGATCCGGCAATACGGCCGCTAGACGGCGCAGCGCTCGCAACGAGGAGGTCGAGGGAGCGGCGGGCTGTCGGCCGCGGGCGTTCGCCTCGGCTTCCGCGAGCGCCGCAAACGAAAGTTCCAGAAAAAGTCAGCGGCGATCGGCGCGCGCCGACTTTTTTTTGCACCGCACGGCGGCGCGCGCTCCGCAAGGCGAAGAAACACAACGAGATCCCGAAACGAAAAATTGGCGTCGACCTTGCGTCACTTTTCTGCAGGAACACGGAAGACAGGAGACAACTCCGGAAGTCCATGCTCTCGCCTCTGGCGCGGTCGCTGCGGTCGACGGTGATTCTCGCGACTCTCCTGTGCCTGCGCTGCGCCTCGGCCCCCACCTACGACAGTCCGGAGATCCGCACGGTCGAGCAGCGGGAGCCGCTTCCGGCCGCCGACGAGGCGAGGCCGATCGAGTTTCGAAAGCTCCTCTTGAGGCTGCCACATGACCACGTCATCGGCGCCACGGAGACGGGCCGCGGCTGCGCGGGAATCGGACCCCTGTCCTGGAAACCGGGCCGCGAAGGGACGGGAAGCGCCGGCGACGACCTGGCGCCGCTCCTCACCGAAGAGCTCGTTTCGGCGGGCTACACGCTGGCCGGCGCGTCGAATCCGGACGCCCTCTTCGATGATCCGCACGAGCGCAAGCCGGAGTTCGCGATCGGAGGGATCGTTCGCGACGTTCGCGCCAGCGTCTGCTATGCGCAGCCGAGCAAGCCGGCCGCCACCGCGCGCGCTTCGCTCGCCGTCGAGTGGCAGGTCTACTCCTACCGGACGCGGTCGGTCGCGCTCCGCGCCACGACGGAGGGCGGCAGTCTCGTCGACGTGGCCCAGGAGGGCGCGGGGGCGGAAGCCATATCGCGCGCGTTCGCCTCCGCCGCGCGCAACTTTCTGGCCGACCCGCGGTTCCGCGACCTGATCGCCGGCGCGGGGCCGGGCTCCGGGAAGGCGCCCGCGCCGCCCATCGCCGTCGCTTACGAGCGACGGGCGCCGCGGCGGGAATCGGACTTCGAGTCGATCGTCTCGGACTCGCGCATGAGCGTCGTCACCGTGTTTGCCGGAGACGCGATGGGGTCGGGCTTCGTGATCTCCCGCGACGGATATCTCCTCACCGACGAGCACGTCGTCGGCTCCGTGCGGACGGTCCGGGTCAAGTTCGTCACGGGCCGTGAGGTGGACGGAGAGGTCGTGCGCGTGGACCGCCGGCGCGACGTCGCGCTCATCAAGCTCGAGAACGACGTCTATCCGTACCTGCCGCTCGGCGTGTCGAGCCTCGTGCGGCCGGGCGCGGACGTCTTCGCGATCGGCACGCCCCTCGCCGAGAGCTTCGGCCAGACGGTGACCAAGGGGATCGTCAGCGGGTACGGCGAAGAGGACGGCCTGCGCATTCTCCGGAGCGACGTCTCCGTCCATCGCGGCAACAGCGGCGGGCCCCTCCTCGATCACACCGGCGTCGTCGTCGGGCTCTCGGTGAGCGGCTTCATGCTCATGCCGGAGGGCGTCGGCGTCGGCCTGAACGCCTTCATCCCGATCGAAGAGGCGCTCGACGCGCTCTCGATCGAACGTCCCGAAAAAAAGTAAGGCGCGGACGAACGGGGCTTTTCCCGGGACGGACGGGCGGCGCCCGTGCGTCTGTCGCGACATTGCGTGCATTCGCGCGCAACTCCTGCGAGTCGCGTCCGTAAGATCGGGGCGAACGACTCACATGCGGCGCTCGGCGCTCGAAAGATGGAGATGCGAATGCGCGAGACGAGATTCTTCCGGGCTCTTCTGCTGCGGACGGTCGCGGCGGCGGTGATCCTGACGGCGGCGATCGGCCGGAGCCGCGGCGCGGTTCCTCTCGACGGCCCGCCGGAGCCCCCGTCTCCGGCGGCAGCGCCGGCCGCGGGTATGCCCGAGGCGCAGGCGAAGATGCAGGCGGGCGACATGGCGGGCGCGGCGAAGATTCTCGAAGGCGTCGTCGCGCGCGAGCCCAAGAACGCGCGCGCCTGGAGACTCCTCGGTTACGCGTGCCTCAAGAGCAAGCAGCTCGACCGCGCGCGCGCGAGCTACGAGAAACTGCTCGCGCTCGCTCCCGACACGCCGCAGGCTTTCTACAACCTCGGCGTCATCGCCGCGCTCCAGGGCGACAAGGACGCGGCGTTCGCGTGGCTCGGGAAGACCAAGGGCAAGCTCGATCTCTCCGGCCTCGAGAGCGACGAGGATCTGGCGACCCTGCGCGGCGACGCGCGGTTCGCCGCGCTCCTCCCGAAGCCGGAGGACTTCGCGAATCCGTTCGTCGAGCCCGTGAAGATCGTTCGCGAGTGGGACGGCGAGGCCGCCAACGACCAGTTCGGCTGGATCGCGCGGAACGCGGGCGACGTGGACGGCGACAGCGTGCCCGACGTCGTCACCTCCGCGCCGACGCGCGAGGCGGGCGGCGCCAAGGCGGGGGCCGTCTATCTCTATTCCACGAAGACCGGGAAGCTTCTCTGGAAGGTGGACGGCGCCGCGGGAGACGAGCTCGGCACCGGCGTCGAGGCGGCGGGCGACGCGAACAAGGACGGCGTGCCGGACGTCGTCGCGGGAGCGCCCGGCAACGGCAAGGCGTACGTCTATTCCGGCAAGGACGGGCGCGTTCTGGTCACGCTGACGGCCGAGAGCAAGGAGGACACCTTCGGACGGCACGTAGCCGGCGCGGGCGACGTGGACGGCGACGGCTACGCCGACGTGATCGTCGGAGCGCCCGGCAACGACGCGGGCGGCAAGGGCGCGGGCCGCGCCTACGTCTTCTCCGGGAAGGACGGCCACAAGATCCTGACGTTGACCGGCGAGCGCGCCGGCGACGCCTTCGGCAGCACCGTCGGCGCCTCGGCGGGCGGGAAGCATCTGCTCCTCGTGGTCGGTGCGCCGCAGGCCGGCCCCCGGCACACGGGGCGGACGTACGTCTACGACTCGCTCTCGGGCAAGCCCAAGTTCGTCATCGAGTCCGACGAGACCGGGAACGCGCTCGGGATGATGTTCGTGTCGGTGCTCGGCGACGTGGACGGCGACGGGTTTCCCGACGTCTACGCCTCCGACTGGTCGAACGCGGCGAAGGGCCCTTCGACCGGGCGCGTCTACGTCCACTCGGGAAGGACGGGAAAGCGTCTCCTGACGCTCACGGGCGAGACGGCCGGGGAAGGGTTCGGGACGTGTCCCGCGCCGGCGGGCGACGTGGACGGCGACGGCCGCGCCGATCTCATCGTCGGATCGTGGCAGTACGCCGGCGCCGCGGTGTCGGGCGGGCGCGCGTACCTCTACTCCGGGAAGGACGGCCGGCTGTTGAAGACCTACACGTGCCGCATTCCGGGCGACACGTTCGGATTCGACGCGGTCGGGATGGGCGACGTGGACGGCGACGGAACGGTCGACTTCCTCATCACGTCGGCGTGGAGCGCCATCCACGGTTTCCACTCGGGCCGGGTCTTCATCCTCTCGAGCGGAGTGGCGCGAAAGGCGACGCCCTGATCGCGGGCGGCCGCCACATTTTTCCGGCCGCCCGCGTCATCGAAGCTCGTTCCCGGCCCGCGCGCGAGACAGAATGCGCGCGCAGGGGGGAGGCAGCGCGATGAGGCGAACGTTGCGGGCGGCGGTCTCCGGCGCGGCGGCGAGCGCCGCCGTCATTTTCGCCGCGCCGGCGGCGGAGTTTCCGGCGGAGCGAATGTTTCGAGTCGTGGAGGCGGGTCCCGGCGTCGTGTCGTTCATCGCGGCCGAGACCTCCGGCCCCATCCCCTCCGGCAACGTCACGGCGGTGATCGGCGAGGACGGCGTGCTCGTCGTGGATTCGGGGCGGTTCCCGACGCTCGCGAAGCGCATGATCGCCGAGATCGAGAAGCGCACCGACAAGCCCGTCCGCTATCTCGTGCACACGCACTGGCACCTCGACCACATCGCCGCCGACGGCGAGTTCCGAAAGGCCTTCCCGGACGCCGTCTTCGTCGCGACGGATTTCACGCGGCGCAAGATGATCGAGAAACAGGCCGCCTATCTGCGGGACGTCGAGAAGAACAACGCGGGATACGTCGAGCAGCTCGACGCGTTCCTCGCCGGCGGCAAGAAGGGCAACGGCCAGCCGCTCACCGACGACGACCGAAGGTATCTGAATGGCGAGATCGCCGATATCAGGCTCGAGGCGGCGGATCTCGCCGGCGCGGCGCTCGTCGAGCCGCGCCTGACCTTCGATCGGACGCTGACGGTGCATCTGGGGAAACGCGAAGTCCGCGTCGAGTTCCTCGGCGCCGGCAACACGGCCGGCGACGCGATTGCCTATGTTCCCGACGCGAAGGTCGCGATCGTGGGCGATCTGCTCGTCGCGCCGACGCCGTACGGCTATGGATGCCACCCCGCGTCGTGGATCGAGACGCTCGGAAGGCTCCGGAAGATCGACGCCGCGGCGGTCGTGCCGGGCCACGGGCCCGTGATGCGCGACTGGTCGTACGCCGCGAAGGTCCAGGCGCTGCTGGAGGATATCCGGCGGCAGGTCGGCGAGGCGGTCCGGTCCGGCGCGACGCTCGACGAGACGCGCAAGCGCGTGGACGTCGCCCGGTTCGAAGCGGAGTTCGCGGGCGACGATTTCGCGCGGCGCAAAGCGTTCCGGGACTTCTTCGTCTCCTCGGCCGTCGAGCGGGCGTATCAGGAGGCGAAGGGAGAGCTGACGGAAGAGTAGAGGAACTCTACCCTTCCGTCATGCCGAGGAGTCTTCGAAGAGGGATCCCGAGCTCTCTCGCCGAAGATGCCGTCCATCCCGCAGCCTGCCGAGCTCGGGATCCCTCGCTTCCGCTCGGGATGACAGCTCATCGGGCGGCCGCAAGGGCCGCCCCTACGATCGCCCGTCACGTTCGGGCGGCCGCGAGGGCCGCCCCTACGATTTCATCAGGCTCGCGAGCCTCGTCTCCGCCTCCGAGTGCAGGGTCGGCGGCGCGCCGAAGTAGGACGCGGCGGCGCGGCCCTGCCGGTCGAAGACGAGGAGCGTCGGCACCGCGCTCACGTCCCCGTATGCGCGCACGATCTCGGGCGTTCCGATCGCCCACGTCAGGGGCAGGTTGAGCTCGCCGACGAGCTTCCGGACCTGCGCTTCGTCCGATTGAACCGCGAGCGCCACGACTGCGAGCCGGTCGCCGTACTTCTTCTTCAGCTCTCCGAGCCAGCCGAGCGTGCCGCGGCAGGGCGGGCACCAGGTCGCCCACATCTCGACGAGGACGACTTTGCCCGCGAGGTCCTCGCGCGCGACGGGCTTGCCGGAAAGATCGGTGATCGACACCGCCGGAAGCGTCGCGGCGCCCTCCGCCTTCGATGGCGCGGCCTGCACGCGCGCCGCGTCGGTCTTCCCCGCGAGGAGCAGCTCGACCATGTGCGTCAGGTCCGCGCGGAACCGCTCCTGCGAGTCGGCGTTCTTGACCCACGGCGAGTAGCGCCCGCCGGCTCCCTCCTCGCCCTTGCCGAAGAAACCGAAATCGTTCGGCGTCGCGAACAAAATGTCGCCCACGAAGATCGCCGGATAGCGCGTGACGCCGTAGCGCTTCGCGAGCGTCGAGTCGCCGTAGTTCTCGGACACGAACCGGGCCTTCCCGCCGAACCCCGAAACGACGCTGCGTGCCAGCAAACTTGCCGGATCGGAGACGTTTCAAGTGTAGGGCCAGCGCACCAGCGTGACCGTCACCGCCGCCGCGGGCGCCGCCGGCTGCGGCTTCGCCGGCGTGAGCGCCGCGAAGTATCTCGGCAGGATGTCGCCCGCGATCGTCGCGACGTTGTCGGGGACCTTTCCGCCGGCGGCTGCGACGTCGGACTGCGCGGTCTCGAGCCAGAGCTTTCCGATCGAATGGTCGACCTTGCCGGAGGAGAGACGGTGCGCGAAGTCGTCCAGGCGCGCGCGCACCGCCGCGTCGTCGAGGCGGGCAGACCTCGAGACGAGCGGCGCCGAGCGCATCGCAGCCTGGAGATAGCGGTGCATCGCGCCGTAGCGCAGGCCCGCGGCGTCGAGCTGGCGCGCCTCGTTCAGCGTCGCGCTCGCGCCGATGAACTCCGAGTGGCGTTCGACCGACGCGGGCGGGTGATATGCCGCCAACAGGTCCTTCTCGAGCCCGTCGAGCTCGGGACCGAGCGCGCGCAGAGGCGGCGCCGGGGGGCCCTCCGCAGGGGAAAGGGCGCGGCAGAGGTCCGCGAAGCCGCGCTGCGCTTTCGCAGTCCCGATGTAGAAGAGTCCGATGCTCGCCATGGTGTTGCGCCCGTACTCCAGGCTCGAGTCGTAGTAGCCCTTGACCTGGGGAAGCGACGCTTCGGCCATGCCGCGCGCGGCGGCGGGGCGCACGCCGTCCATCGCGCCGGACGGGATCCTGCCGAGGTCGGCCTTGAGCACGCCGGCCATGCGGGTCCAGTCGGCCTCGAACGCGGCCTCGTCGTTGCGCTTGTCCGCGGGAAAGTCGTCCACGTACTTCTGGGCGTCCAGATACATGCGCGCCGAGCCGAGCTTCTGCAGCGCGAGGAGACGGCGGCCGTTCTTCAGCGCGTCCCGCGCGCCGTCGAGCATCGGCCCCGTCGCCTGCTTGACCTGCGTCCAGTTCTCGTCGTCCGTCGTCGTCTTGCTCGCGAGGTAAGCGCTCCACCGGTCGATCTCGGCGGCGAGCGGGTCCGTCGAGTCGCCCGAGGGCGATGTGGCGGTCGTACCGAAGGCGACCCGGGCGGCGACGGCGATCGCCAGGACGCCCGCCGCGGCGAGAAGCCGCTTCGTTCGTGTCTGTCGCATGCGCGGAGTACAACACAATTGCTCGTGGCCGGCGTCCGTACCGCCCGCCGCCGCCTTCGTCCCGCTCTTTGACGCCGCCGTCACGAACGGCTCCGAGGCCCCGAGCGTAGAATTCACGTCAAGGCAGAAGGGAGGCTCCCGTGAAGAAACAGATCCTGACGGCGCTCGCTCTCGTTCTCTTCGGCGCCCTCGCGTTCGGCGAAGAAAAGATGGCCGCCAAGAAGACCGCGGCCGCTCCGCACGTCGTCACGCAGCCCGGCGACATCAAGTGGGGCGATCCGCCGCCCGTCTTTCCCGCCGGCGCGAAGATGGCGGTGCTCAGGGGCGATCCGTCGAAGACCGGCATGTTCATCGTCCGTCTCAAGGCTCCGGACGGCTACAAGGTGGCGCCGCACTGGCACCCCACGACCGAGAACGTGACGGTGATCTCGGGCACGTTCAACGTCGGGATGGGCGATCAGGCGGACCCGGCAAAGTCGACCGTGATGGCCGCCGGCGCATTCGCCTCGATGCCGGCGAAGATGCATCACTGGGCCTGGTGCAAAGGCGAGACCGAGGTCCAGGTTTCCGGCATGGGGCCGTTCGTCCTCACGTACGTGAACCCGGCCGACGACCCCTCCAAGAAGTAGCCGGCGCTAGCGCGTCGTGTTTCCCGTCGGACTGGCCGCGGCGGTCGGCGCGGCGGCCGGTCCGGACGGCTTCTCCGTGAACCGGATTCGCCGGTTCCTCTGATCGATCGTGATCGCGAATCGGCCGAGCACTTCGCCTCCGAGGTTCGCGTTCGGCAGGCGGTTGAATCGCAGGGACGGATTCTCCAGACGGTGCGCGCCGATCTGCACGGCGCCCTTGAGCGTCGCGCCGTAAACGGGAAATTCGGCCGTGACGGTGCGGGCCTTTCCGACCTGCACGGGCTTCCCCTCGAGCGGCAGCTTCTCCATGTACTCCTCGGGCAGGCTGACGGCGGCGGGCGAGCCGGTGTCGACGTCCGCGTCGATCGTGACGGGGCCGACGGTGATCGGCACGCGGATACCGTGCGCCCGCTGGAACCCGAGCACCTCCTTGCCGTCGGGATCCGGCAGCTCGCCGCGCGCGATCCGCAGCTGACCTTCGGAGTAGTCGAGCGTCAAAAGAATCTCTCCGAAGAGCGGCATTCCCAGTACGCCGCGTGCGCCGAGGTGCTCGCGGAATCCCGAGTTCTCGACGGCCGTCGCGGACAAGTCCGACAGCGTCAATCCGCCGATCGCGAGGCGGTCGATGCGGACCTGCTTCGCGGCGAGGCCGTGCGGGTTGATCGGATCGCCGATCCGGACCTCGCCGATCGTCGGGAGTCCGAGCTCCTGGACGAGATCGGCGCCGAGGACCGTCCCCCCGGCGCCCGTGTCGAGGACGAACGGGAACGGCCCCTTTCCGGCGATGAGGACGTCGACCACGGGCCGGCCCTTCTCGATGTGCATCGGGACCGTGACGTCCGGCGTCGCGAGCTCGATGTGTTGGGGCCTCTGGTCCTCTCCATGCATCCCGGGATCCTGAGCAGCGGAAATCGCCGCGGACAGGCCGGTGGCGAGAGCGGCGAGCAGGGCTTTCCTCATGGCGCGAGACCTCCTGGAGGCGGGAGACGCAAGACGGCGGCGAAGGTTTCGCGGCCGGTCCACTAGAATCC
>DATBFU010000005.1:0-23834 GCA_036558325.1 Thermoanaerobaculia bacterium
CGTTGTTCTCCGGAGCGTTGTAGTCCGCGTCGCAGCGGTCCTCGACCGCGTTGCCGAACTTGCGGTACTCGCCCTTGATGCCGATCGAGAAGGTCGGATCGATGAGCTTCTCGATCCCGACGCTCAGTTCGTCCTGATAGATCCCCTTCATCCCGGCGTCGTGCGGCTCCGCGAAGAGGCCGCCCTGGATGAACGGAGTGCTGTGGCCGATGACCGTCGAATCCTGCGCCGTGTCCGTCGGGCTGAAGTTGTATGTGATGGCGGAGATCTGCTGGCCGTAGGAGCGGACGTTCAGGTCCGTCGGGAGCGCGTAGTAGAAGCGCCCGATGAAGGCGTACACCTTCATCGCGCCGTTGTTCATCGGATCCCACACGACGCCGATGCGCGGCTGCCACTCGTTGGTGAGCGTGATGACGCTCTCTCCCGAGAAGCTCTTGAGGTTCTCCCGATCCCACCGCAGCCCGGCGTTCAACGTCAGGTTCGGCAGGATGTGCCAGGAGTCCTGGAGGAACGCGCTCGTGTTGACCGTGTTGGGGGAAACGACGTTATCGACGGGCGTCAGGTCCGAGGGGCTCGCCGCCCAGAAGTTGTGCGCGTAGTAATCCTGCCCGTAGTTGTTGTACTTCTGAACGAACTGCTTGCCGCTGATGTTCGTGATGGCCGTCGTCGTCCCGTCCTGGTAATCGCCACCGACCTTGATCTCCTGTGTGCCCAGATAGATCGAATAGTCGCCGCGAGCCTGCCACCGCGTCGAGTGGTTATTGCGAACGTAGCCGGAAACGGAGCCGAACCCTCCCGCCGCCGAATTAGGCTGCACCGGAGGGTTGCAGGGATCGAGTTCGGTTCCCGGAGGCTGGTCGACGCACGTCCAGTCTTCCTGGCGGACGCCCGCGCCGGCGCCCGAGGGGACCGTCTGGTACCGGTCGTAGTGCCGCGAACCCTGCAGCGACAGGAGGCCGCTCGACCCGAAGATCTGATTCAGACGCAGGCCGTAGTCGGTCCCGCCGATGTTCAAATCGGCCGCCCAGGTGCTCGGGTCGCGGTTGACGATGGGTACGGGGTAGTAGCTGTGGGTGGGGTCGGAGGCGGCCGCGCCCGTGATTTTCGACGGGTCCGCGAAGACCGTCCCGACGAGGGTCGTGCCGGCCGTGATGTTCCAAGTCAGCTTGCCCGAATAGAGATTGTCCGTCGAGTCCGCCGGGAACTTATCGTCCTTCGAGACCGTCAGGATGCCGTTCTGGTCGACGTTGTCGTTGAACCGCGAGATGTCGGTCGGCTTGTTCACGCGGTCGTACGCGAAGAAGAACCACAGCTTGTCCTTGACGAACCGGCCGCCGAGATCGACGCCGAAGTCGGTCCGGTTGTAGCCGTTGATGCGCATCCCCTGGAAAATGTCGTTGGACGTGATGACCTGGTCGGCGCGCATCCCGAAGTTGTCGTAGTACACGAAGCCGTCGCCGTGGAAGTCGTTTCCGCCCGACTTCGTGATGACGTTGATGACGCCGCCGAGCGCGCGGCCGTACTCGGCCTGATAGCCGCCCGTCTTGATCTCGACTTCCTGGATGAACTCGTTGTTGATCGCCTTGCCCTGGAAGCCGCGGATGACGTTGGTGGTGTTGACGCCGTCGATGATGAACTGATTCTCGACCGACGTCGCGCCGTACACCGTCAGCGAGATCGCGCGGCCCTGCGTATCGCCCTGGTCCTGGTTGACGCCCGGGTTCATGCGAATGATCTCGGCGTAGTTGCGCCCCGAAGGAAGCTTCTCGATGACCTTCGAGCTGTAGTTGGTGCCACCGGTCGTCGACGTCGTATCCACCATCGGCGCCTCGCCCGTGACAACGACGGCTTCCTTCGCGGCGAGCGAGAGCTGTATGTTGATCGTGGCGGTCTGGTCGAGCGGGACCGAGGCGTTCTTCTCGACCGTGCCCAACCCCGTGAGCGTCGCCGTGACCTTGTAGGTCCCCGGCGGAAGACTCGGCAGCCGATAGTGGCCGTCGCTTCCCGTCACCGCGGTTCGAGTCCCCTGCAGGTTGGGGCTCGACGCCTCGACCGTGACACCGGGAAGCGGCGCGCCGTTCTGATCGACGACCGTACCCTCGATGCGGCCGGTCGTCTGTGCGGAGATCGACGGCACGACGAGGAGCAGAATCGCCAATGCCGCGGCCAAGTGGAGAAACCGCGCGACCTTCATACCTACCTCCATGAGAAGAAAGCGAAACGTTCGTCCCCGAAAACGGCCCCTTCAAAGCGGAAAAATGGCTTTTGGACACACAGCCAGCAATGAGACTGCCAAGTCTCGAATACTGTCGGTCAATCTAAACTATTGAATTTAAAGAGATAAAATAGATAGATGCGATAAATACCGAGAAAATCGTTTGATTATTTTGGAGTTTCGTTCATCCATTTGAATCGCGAACGACGAGCATGAGCGCTCCCCCGTCTACCGCCTGGCCGGCCGCGACGGCGCAACGGGCGACGACCCCGCCGGCGCTCGCGCGGATCTCGTTCTGCATCTTCATCGCTTCCAGAACGAGGACGACCTGACCGGAAGCGACGCGATCCCCCTCTGCGACGCGCACCTCGACCACGCGGCCGGGCATGAGCGCGCGGACTTCCTCGTCCCCCGAACCCGCTCCCGGCGCCGCCGAGTGCGAGAGACGGTCGTGCAGAGGGTCCGCCAGCGCGACCGTGCGGACCTCTCCCGCGACGACCACTTCGACCTGCCCCATCCCGGTCGCGCGCGCCCGCCCGCAGACCTGCCGTCCGTCGGCGAAGAGGAGCGAGAGTCTCCCGTCCGGAAGCTTCGCGACTGAAACGTCGCGCGTCAGGCCGTCCCGCGTGAACCGCCACGCGCCGGGCTCCCCCTCGAGACGCACCGCCTCCGGATCCCCCCCAGCTTCATCGCGAAAGATGAGCTCCAGTCGCCGCATGTCGGCCGCCTAGCGCAGCGCCTCGAGCCGCCCCGCCTGACGCCATGGCGAGCCGTTCGAAGACGGCGGGTTCTGGCCGGCGGGTACAGCCGCGCCGCCCGCCAGAGCCACGGCGGCGAGCACGACGTCTTCTTCGCGGACGCGCGGCGGCGCGAGAAGCGTCCCCTCCGCCAGCCGCCGGTCCAGCCACTGCACGTCGAACTCGCCGCGGAGGAATTCTCCGTCGGCGACGAGCGCGCGAAAGAGAGGCAACGTCGAATCGACGCCCGTGATCTCGTACTCGGAGAGCGCTCGCGAAAGACGCGCGATCGCCGCGGACCGTTCGCCGGCGTGGACGATGAGCTTGCCGAGCATCGGGTCATAGTCGATGGGCACGATGCCGCCCGCCTCGACGCCCACGTCGTTGCGGACGCCCGGACCCGCCGGAAGCCGCAGCGCGGCGATCGCGCCGGGCGACGGGGCGAAACCGCGGGAGGGGTTTTCGGCATAGATGCGGCACTCGATCGCGTGACCGCGCATGGCCGGGCGGCCGATCGTCAGCGGCTCTCCGAGAGCGATGCGGATCATCTCGCGGCAGAGATCCACGCCCCAGACCTCCTCGGTCACCGGGTGCTCGACCTGGAGGCGGGTGTTCATCTCCAGGAAGTAGAAGGAACCGTCCGGCGCGAGGAGCAGCTCGACGGTGCCGCACGAGGTGTAGGCGACGGACTCCGCCGCGCGGACGGCGGCGGCGCAGATCCGCTCGCGCAGCGCCGGACCGACGACGGGCGACGGGCACTCCTCGACGACCTTCTGATGCCGCCGCTGGATGCTGCATTCGCGCTCGCCGACCGCCACGATCTCCCCCGACGGGTGCCCCACCACCTGGACCTCGACGTGGCGCGGCCTTTCGACGAGCTTCTCGGCGTAGACGGCGCCGTCGCCGAACGAGGCGGCCGCCTCGGCGGACGCCCGCTCGAACGCGGCGGAAGCCTCCGCCGCGCTCTCGACGCGCCGCATCCCCTTGCCGCCGCCGCCCGCCGACGCCTTGAGAAGCAGCGGATAACCGTGCTTCGCGCCGAACTCCGCGATTTCCCGCGCCGCCGCGGCCGGCTTCATCATGCCCGGCACGACGGGGACGCCGGCCTCATGCATCCTCCGCCGGCTCTCGGTCTTCGAGCCCATGGCCTCGATCGCCGCCGGATCCGGGCCGACGAAAATGAGCCCCGCCTCGACGCAGGCCCGCGCGAAGGCAGCGTTCTCCGCGAGGAAGCCGTAGCCCGGATGAACGAGGCGCGCTCCGGTCGCGCGGGCGGCGGCGAGGAGGCGTTCGACCGAGAGATAACTCTCCCGCGCGGGCGCGGGACCGAGACGCACGGCCTCGTCCGCCATCGCGACGTGCGGCGCCGAGCGGTCGGCGTCGGAAAAGACCGCGACGGTCCCGACGCCGAGCTCCCGGCACGCGCGCAGGATGCGGACGGCGATCTCGCCGCGGTTGGCGACGAGAAGCTTCAAGAAGCGCCGCTCCTCGTCGTGAGCTCCAGCCGCATCTTCTGAAAGTCGATGCGCACCGCGAAGTGCGCCAGGACCGTCGCGCCGAGCACCCCGTCCTCCAGCGTGTCCACGGTTTCGGCGACAACCATATCCCGGAAGTCCAGACGAAAGGCTCCCACGCCCAGTGCGGCCCGATCGACCTTGCCCCACGAGACGCGCGTCTTGCCGATGCCCTCGACGCGCTTTGGAAAGACCCCCGAAGCGGTGCGCAGGCCGAGGCGCTGAACGCCGCCGGCCGTGAGCATCGTCAGCTCGCTGCCCGTGTCGAGGAGAAAAAGGGTCCACGGCGAGCCGTCGACCGACACGCGCGCGAACACCTTGGCGCGCGCGAAGAAGAGGTTCTGATCCGGTTCCGGGCGGTCGAACTCCCGTGCGGCCGCCTCCATGCCGAGCCGGCGGCTTCCATAGTCGATCTCGAGCCGGAAGTTTTTGAGCATGTGGAGGCCGAGCACCGCCGAGATCGGCAGCGAGCCGCGCGCCGTCTCGAACGTGAGCGCCTCGTCCGGCATCACCATGACCGGGATCGCCGTCAGCGTGCGCCCGGCGATCCGGAGCTCGTCCACGACCCCGAACGTGAGCGGGATCGGTTTCTGATGCAGGCCGAGGCCGTAAGCGTCCGAATCGGGGATCTCGCGCAGGCCCACCCGTGTGGCGAACGAGCGGGTCAGAATGCAGTACGAGGCGCCCGTGTCGAGGACGGCCGAGACCGGGTGCCCGTTGACCGCCATCCCGACGCGCACGAGATCGTAGAGTCCCATCTCGAAGTCCGTGTCGATGCGCTCGCCCGGAGCCATCCCGGCGTAGAGCGGAACGCCGGCGAGGTTCTCGAGGAAGTGCACGAAGCCAATCGAAAGAGAGAGGCCCTCCCGATTCGCCGCGGCCGTATCTCGAGCGGCGGCGGCGAAGTCGTCCGTCAGGATCTCGGCCTGGGCGAGGGACCAGAGCGCGTCGGCGCGCTTCGGCCCCGAAAGCGAAAGCGAGAGCGCCCTCTCGAGGGCTCGGCGCGCCCCGGCGGCGTCTCCCCGCGCGAGCCGCGCCCGGCCCGCGAGGAAGAGAAGCTCGGCGCTTCCCTCGCGCTCCGCCGCGGGGAGCCCGTCGACGTACCGGTCCACCTCGAGGAAGCGGCCGCGCGCGAGCTCGGCCTCGGCGTCGAAGGCGGTGACGACCCTTCCGGCCGGGACGGAGCCCGGGGACAGCGGCGCGATCGAGACCGAGGGATTGCTCGCGCAGGCGACGCTAATCGCCGCCAGCCACACCCAACGCTTCCGCCGGGCCCTAGAGCGGGATGTTTCCGTGCTTCTTCGCGGGAGGCCGCACGCGTTTCGACTCGAGCAGGCGAAACGCCGTGAGCAGCTTCTCGCGCGTCTCCGACGGCTCGATGATCTCGTCGAGGTATCCGTGGCGCGCGGCCACGTACGGGTTCGCGAAGTTCTCGACGTACTCGGCGACGCGCGCCGCCCGAGAGTCGGGCGAGTCCGCCTCGCGCTTGTAGAGGATGTTGACCGCACCCTCCGGGCCCATGACCGCGAGCTCCGCCGTCGGGTACGCGAAGTTGAAGTCCGTGGCGATGTCCTTGGAGAGCATCACGCAATAGGCGCCGCCGTAAGCCTTGCGCGTGACGATCGAGATCTTGGGAACGGTCGCTTCCGCGAACGCGAAGAGGAGCTTCGCCCCGTGCCGGATGATGCCGCCGTACTCCTGCTGCGTGCCCGGAAGGAAGCCCGGCACGTCCTCGAAAACGAGCAGCGGGACGTTGAACGCGTCGCAGAACCTCACGAACCGCGCGCCCTTGATCGAGGCGTCGATGTCGAGCACGCCCGCGAGATACATCGGCTGGTTCGCCACGACTCCGACCGCGCGGCCGCCGAGGCGAATGAAGCCGACGAGGAGGTTGCGCGCGAACGCGGCGTGAACCTCGAAGAAGCGGCCCTCGTCCGCGATCCGGCGGACGAGATCTCCCATGTCGTAGGGTTTGTTCGGCTCCTCCGGAATGAAGGCATTCAGCTCCCGTGCGTCCCCCGGCGCGTCCCGGGACTCGCGCCGGGGCGCGTCCTCCAGGTTGTTCGAAGGGAGATAGGAGACGAGCTCCCGGATCGATGCCAGCACGGCGGCGTCGTCCTTGCGCACGAAGTGCGCGACGCCCGAGACGGCCGAGTGCGTTCGCGCGCCCCCGAGCTCCTCCTTGGTCACTTCTTCGTGCGTCACGGTCTTGATCACGTCCGGTCCGGTCACGAACAGGTACGACGTCTTTTCCGTCATGAAAACGAAATCCGTGATCGCGGGCGAATAGACGGCGCCGCCCGCGCAGGGCCCGAGGATCGCGGAGATCTGCGGCACGACGCCGGACGCGCGCGTGTTCCGGAGGAACACCTTCGAGTAACCGGCGAGCGAAACGACGCCTTCCTGGATGCGCGCCCCGCCCGAATCGTTCAGGCCGATGATCGGCGCGCCGTTCTGGACCGCCAGGTCCATGACCTTACAGATCTTGGCGGCGTTGGTCTCCGAGAGCGACCCGCCGAAAACGGTGAAGTCCTGCGCGAAGACGTAAACGGGACGGCCCTCGATCGCGCCCGCGCCGCACACGACGCCGTCGCCGGGGATCTCCTTCTTCTCCATCCCGAAGTCCCGGCTGCGGTGCACGACGAACGGGTCGAGCTCGAAGAAGCTGTCCGGGTCGAGGAGCAGCGCGATCCGCTCGCGCGCGGTGAGCTTGCCCTCGGAGTGCTGGCGCTCCGCGCGATCCTTGCCGCCCCCCTCGAGATTTTTCTCGCGGAGCGCTTCGAGGTGCGCGATGCGCTTCTCGAGCGTCATGGCGGGAGGTTACAGAACGATGCCGCGCTGCTCGGCGAGCTTGCGGCGAATGCGCCGGAAGAGCTCCTGGCCGTCGACCCGGCCCGACGCGATCTCGCTGCGAGCCGCCTCCATCATGCGGCGCGCCTCGTCATCGATCGTCCGCTCCTTCTCCGCCTCGTCGGCGAGGGCTCCGAGCACGGCCTGCCGCAGGGCGCCCGGCGCACGCTCGTCGAAGAGCTGCCGGGCCGCGATGCCGCGGGCGGCCCGAACCGCGAGGAATTCCTTTCGGAGGTCCGACAGACCCATCGGGGCGCGATGTTATTACACGGCTCCGTCCCCCATAATGCCGGCCGATGCCGCTCGACCCGTCGGCCGTCGCACGATTCCTCGAGCCGCTCGCGCGCGAGAGCGGAGAGATCGCCGACGTCTTCGTGGAACGCCGTCAGGAGATCCGGCTCGAATGGCGCGACGGGGCGGTCGGACAGACGCGGCGGACCGCAACCGAGGGTCTCGCCGTGCGCTGGCGCCGCGGCGGGTCCGAGCGGATCTGCGCCGTCTCGCGGGCCGACGAGGCCGGCCTCCGCGAGGCCTCGCGGCAGCTGCAGGCCGCGCTCGGGCGCGGGATCGTGCCGATCCGCTCCGCCGCGCCGCCGGCGGGCGACGAATGGCGCCCGCTCTCCGGCGAGCGCTGGCGCAAGCGTCTCGAAGCCACCCTCTCCCGGCACGCGCCCCGGCACGAGCTCCGCTGGACCCTCGCCGACGTGGATCGCGAGATCTACCCGGCGCGCGCGCCGGCCGCGGTGTCGGCCCGCCGTCTGACGTCTCTGGAGGGCACTTTCATCGCGCCGTCGCGCCGCGGCGACGAGACCCGCAGGTTCTCCTTCCACGGCCCCGAGTCGGAGACGCTCGCCGACGAGCTGCGCGAGGCGCTCGTTCGCGCCGCCGAGCCGCGCGACGCGGCGGTGCCGTGCCCCGAGGGCGACGCGGACGTCCTGCTCGCCGCGGGATGCGCGGCGGTCCTGTTCCACGAGATTCTCGTCCATCCCCTCGAGGGCGGAGCGGTCTCGCCCCTCTCGGGCCTCTCGGAGGCGCGGGTGGCCGTCCCGGAGCTCGAGGTCCGCGACGACGCGGCGCGGCTCGATCTCTTCGGCGGATACGAGTGCGACGACGAGGGCATCCGGCCGCGACCGGTCAAGCTCCTGGACGCGGGCCGGATCGCCGGGCGGCTCACGTCGCGCGACGCGGCCGCGCCCGCGGGACGGGACGCCTCCAACGGCCACGGGCGCCGCGCGGAGCCCGGAGACTCCCCGTTGCCGCGCGGCGCGAATGTCGTCGTCGCGCCGGGCAGCGCGTCGGCGGAGGAAATGGTGCGGCGGCTCGAACAGGGACTTTGGATCGACGCGCTCGACGGCGGATCGGTCGAGCTCGCGAGCGGATCGTTTCGGTTGCGCTTTCCCCGGGCGCGACGCGTCCGGCGAGGCCGACTCTCCGACGAGCTGGGGCCCGGAATGCTCGCGGGAGAGATTCTCCCCGTCCTGAAACGGATCGAAACGGGCCTCGGCCGCGAGGTCCGCGCCTACCGGCCGCTCGGCTGGTGCGCGCGCGGCGGCCAGATCCTGCCCGTCCAGGGCGAGGCGCCCGACGTTCTCGTCCGAGGCCTCGCGGTGCGCGGGCTGGCGTGAGCCGCGAACGCCTCATCGAACGGCTCGAGGCGCTCGCGCCGGGCGCCTGGGAGCTCTATTCGAAACACGGCGTCTCGCGGGAGATCCGCCATGCTCCCCGGGAGACGGCCGAAACCTCCCGGACGGAGGAGGGATTTGCCGCGCGCTGGTGGGACCCGGCGCCCCGTTTCGCCGCGGCGGGCGACACGGCCGCACTCGCCGAGGCCGTCGAGCGCGCTCGGGAGACGCCGGCGCCCGGCGGCTCGTGCCCGGTGTGGCCGACCGGAGCCGCCGCCGTTCCGCAGACTTCCTCCATGGCGGCGGACGAATCGCCGCCCGAGCTCCACGACGAGCTCGCCCGCCTCGTGGCCGCCGAGTCGCGCGGCGAAGCCACGCTGACCGAGCTCACGGTCCGCCGGGGCCGAACCGTCGAGCGCGTCGTGAACGCCGCCGGCCTCGACGTCGGGTGGGGCGCGAGCGCCCTGACCGGATTCGCCTCCGCCGTCGGGCGGCGCGGCACGCGCGCCTGCGAAGCGCGAATGTCGTTTCGCTGGGACGGCGCGCCGGAACTGGCGACGCTCGCGCGCCGCCTCTCGGACCGCGCCACGCTGCCGCTCTCGGACCGGTCGGCGGCGGTCGACCGCGGGGACTGGCTGCTCGAGCCGTCGGTCGGCGCAGCCCTGCTCGCGGGACTGGCTCCCCTGTTCTGCCGGGAGACGACGGCTCGGTGGCCCGCGCGCGGCGGGCTGCTCGCCCCCGAGGTCACGATCGTGGATGACGCCGGCCCCGACGCACCTTTCGACGGCGAGGGCACGCGAACCCGACGCGTCGTCGTCTTCGAAAAGGGAGGGCTCTCGCTTCCGCTGCGCGATCTCGACGCCGCGCGCCGCGACCGCGCGTTCTCCACGGGGAACGGCGTACGCCGTTCCTACCGGACGCCCCCCCGCCTCGGGGCGCGGCGGCTCTTCTTCGAGACCGGGAGGCCGGCGCCGCCGCGGGAGCTTCTCGCGGCGGTGCGGCGCGGTCTCTTCGCATCCGCCCTGACGGCACCCTGGCGCTGCGACCTGGAAAACGACCGCTATGAAGCGGAGTTCACCGGCATCGCGGTGATCGCCGGCCGCGCGCAGGGTCCGGTGGCCGCCGCGCGATCGCGCGGACGGCTGTCGGAGCTCCTGCGGCGGATCACGGCCCTGGCGCCGTCGGGCGAAACGTTTCCGTCCCCCGAGCCCGTTCTGGGCGCCACGCTCCTCGCCGAGCGCGTCCCGTTCGACTGAGACCCGGCCCCGGGGAAGCGGCCGAGCGACTCTTCGCTACCGCGTCTGCGGCTCGGGCGTGGGCTCGGGCTCGGGTTCGGGCGTGATCACGGGCGGCGGAACCGCCTGGGCGGGCACGGCGGTCGGCACGGGTTCGGCGGCCCGCATGTTGCGGCCGGGCCGGGGAGGGGGCGGCGCGGCGGACGAGCTCGATCGGCGATCCGCGCGTGGCCCGGTCGCGGTCCCGGCGCGTCCTCCGGAGCGCGGCGGTACCGGGGAGGACGGATGCGACTCGATCGTCTGCGGCCCGGCGTCCTCGAGCGTGACTTCCTCGGAGTCGAGCGGCCGCTCGATGGGCACCGGACGGAATCGCTCCTTGTCGACGTAATCGGCCTCCTGCGATTGCGCGACGCGGGCGAGGTCCTCCGGGTAGTTGACGAGCGAGGCCTGGTCGAGCAGGCGCGAGTCCACTGAGAGCGGATTCCGCTTCGGGTCGCGCATCGAGTTGTCGATCCGCAACGCGATGGCGTACTCCGCGATCGCGTCGCTCGGTCGGCCCGCGCGCTCGTAGAGCCGGCCGAGGCGAAAGTGCGCCGGCGGGAAGCCGGGGCGGCGATGGATCGCTTCGCGATAAGCCGCGGCCGCGGCCGACGTGCGCCCGATCGTCTCTTCCATCATGCCGAGGTTGTAGGCCGCGAGGAAGAAGTGCTTGTCGAGCTCCAGCGCTTTCTTGTACTCCGCGCGGGCTTCCTTCGGAAACCGGCGCTCGGCGAGCAGGTTGCCGAAGTCGTTGCGCATCGCGGCGTTTTCCGGGCTCTCCGCGACGCGCTTCTCCTGAAGGAGCAAGTTCTCATCGAGCGGATCGCCGGGAATCAGAAACTGATGGAAGAAAGGCTCGGCCGGCTTGTCGGTCTTCTTGTCCTTCGCGGCGACGGCGCCGGCCGACGCGATCAGGGCCACCAGAAGCGCGACGGCGCGCGGCACGATTCGAGATCTCATGGTTCTTCTCCCGAGGAAGGGCCGGCCGGCCGGGCGCTGCGGCGCGCGACGAGCTTGACCTTGCCGTCGCGCTCGGCGACGTCGAAGACGACCTCGTCCGTCCCGAGCTTCGCCTTCAACTTCGAGCGCTCCTGCGCGAGATTCGCGGCGAATTGCTCGAATTCATAACCTTCCACACTCTCCCCCCGCGCCTTCCGGGCGTCGAGATATCGCTGAAAGAGACTCCGATCTCCGCTCGATGCACGGGTCTCCGCAGCGTTTACGGACGCCGACGCCGCCGCGTTGAGGGCCTCGGCTTCCGGACCGGCCGCCGCGCCGGCCCGCGGCGGGGCTCCACCGGCGCCCGGCGCGAAATGCCCGTAGAGGCCGGGCCGCCGGCCCGATTCCTTCTCGCCCTGCAAGCGGTCCCAGCGCTCCAGCATGGCGGTGTAGCGGCCCTGAAGCGTGCTGAAGCGATACCGGTCCGCCGCGGCGTCGAGCGACGCGGCCGAGAGCTTGCGGATCATCTGGTCGACGTGCTTTCGGCTCTCGGTGGGAGGCCGGTTCGCGCCGCCGTAGAGAAACGCGTCGTACTCGGCGGAGAGGCGCCGGATCGCCTCCGCCAGGACCTCCAGCTCGCGGTCGAATGCCACCGATCTATAGTAAAGGACGTGCGGCGGGACGACGGCGGCGAGCGGCGAATCGGGGCTTGATGTCTCCGTCCGCTTCCCCGGCGCGACCCCCCTCGATCGACTCTCTGCTCGCCTCGGAGAGCGCGCGGGAGCCCTTGAGCCTCTACGGACGGGAGGCCGTCAAGGAAGAGCTGCGCCGGGCCATCGGCCGCGGCGAAACCGCCCCGGACGCGCTTCTCGAGGCCGCCCGCGGCGCGCTCGCCCGCCGATTCGCGCCGACGCTGGTCCGCGCGATCAACGCGACCGGCGTCCTCCTCCACACGAACCTCGGCCGAGCGCCGCTCGGCGCGGAGGCGCGCGACGCCGTGGCCGCCGTGACGCGCGGCTACGCGACGCTCGAGTACGACGCCGAGGCCGGAGAGCGCGGCCGCCGTCAGGATCACGTACGGGCCCTCGCACGCGACGTTTTCCGGGCTCCGGACGCCCTGGCCGTCAACAACAATGCCGCCGCACTCCTCCTCGCGCTGACGGCTCTGGCGCGCGGCCGGCGCGCGCTCGTCTCCCGAGGAGAGCTCGTCGCGATCGGCGGGTCCTTCAAGATTCCCGAGATCCTGGAGGCGTCGGGCGCCCGGCTCGCCGAGGTCGGGACGACGAATCGCACGACCATCGCGGACTACCGCAAGGCGCTCGAAGGCGACGGCGCCGCGCTGCTTCTCACCGTGCATCCGTCCAACTACGAGATCCGCGGCTACACGGCGCGCCCCTCCGCCCCGGAGCTCGCCGCCCTCGCCCGCGAGGCGAAGATCCCGTGGCTCCACGACCAGGGTACGGGCGGCGTCGTGCCGCTCGACGAGTTCGGCGTGCGCGGAGAGCCGACCGTGGCGGACGCGCTCGCCGACGGCGCCGATCTCGTGACGTTTTCGGGCGACAAGCTGCTCGGCGGACCGCAGGCCGGCCTCGCCGTCGGGCGCGCAGACCTCGTCGGGGCTCTCTCGTCGCACCCGATCGCGCGCGCGGTCCGGCCCGACAAACTGACGCTCGCCGCTCTCGCCGCGACGCTCTCGGCCTGGAAGCGCGGGGCGTGGCGTGAGCTGCCCGTTTACCGCGCGGCTGCGCGGCCCGTGGAGGAGCTCGCGCGGCGCGGGACGGCGCTCGTCGCCGACGCCGCGCCGGCGCCGGGCCTCACCGCCGAAGTGCGGATCTCCGAAGCGCTCTTTGGCGGCGGCACGAGTCCGGAAAAGCGGTTCCCGTCGCGGGCCATCGTCCTCGCGCACGCGCGCGACTCGGCCGACGCGCTCGCCGCGCGGTTTCGCCGGCGCCCGACGCCGATCGTCGGACGCGTCGAGAGCGGACTTCTCTGGCTCGACCTGCGCGCCGTCGAGCCCGAGGAGGACGCCGAGATTGCCGCCGCGATGGCCGACCTGCGATAATTCTCCGGTGAGCGCGCGACCGAGCCTCCGGATTCTCGCCCTCTGCGGCGCGCTCCTCGCCGCCGCAACCTCGGGCGTCGCCTGCAAGAAGAACGCGGCCGCGCCGGCCGGCGCGCAGGCCGTTCCGACCCGGAAACCCTATACGCCGGTCCGGCCGCCGCCGACGCGCACGCTCAAGCCCGGAGAGCCGACGCCCCTTCCGCGCCTTCCCGAGTAGCTTCGGCGGCGTCCGGCCGCCTTCTCAACCTTCGTCGAGCCCGTGCTCGCGGAGCTTCGCTTCGAGCTTGCGCGGCGTGAGGTTCAGCGCCGCCGCCGCTTCCGTGCGATCTCCTCCGGCCCGCTCGAGAGCGCGCGCCAGCCACAGACGCTCGGCGCTGCGCGCCGCCCGCTCGCGCACCTCCTCGAGCGTCGCGTCCGCCGGCAGCGGCGCATGCGGCGCCTCGGGAGCCAGCCGCAGATGCCGCTCGCCGATGCGCCCGTTCTCCGCGAGGATGATCGCGCGCTCGAGGCAGTTGCGCAGCTCGCGCACGTTGCCCGGCCACTCGTAGGAGCGCAGGCGCTCGCGCACCGCCGGCTCGAGCGCGACGGGCTTCTTCTTGAGCTCGCGCGGCAGGTGCTCGACGAACCAGTCGACGAGGGGATCGATGTCCTCCGGCCGCTCTCGGAGCGCCGGGATGCGGATCGGAAAAACGCGGACGCGGTAGTAGAGGTCCTCGCGGAACGCCCCCTGCGCCACGAGGCGGTCGAGCGGACGGTTCGAAGCGGCGAGGATGCGGACGTCGACTTCGATCGAGACCGTGCCGCCGACGCGGTGGAACGACCTCTCCTGCAGCACGCGCAGGAGCTTTCCCTGCGTCGCCGGCGTCAGCTCGCCGATCTCGTCGAGAAACACGGTCCCGTTCTCGGCGAGCTCGAATTTGCCGAGCCGGCGGGACGCCGCGCCCGTGAAAGCGCCGCGCTCGTGCCCGAAGAGCTCGCTCTCGAGCAGCGTGTCGGGGATCGCGGCGCAATTGATGGCGACGAACGGGTGCTCGCGGCGCGTGGACAGCAGATGGATCGCCCGCGCGAAGAGCTCCTTGCCCGTGCCGCTCTCGCCTTCCAGAAGCACCGTCGCGTCCGTCGCCGCCACCCGCTCGGCCTCGGAGCGGACGTTCTTGAGCGCCGCCGATTCGCCGACGATCTGCGGCATCTGCCGCGACGCAGCCTCGGCGAAGAGGAGCGACTCGCGCCCCTTCGTGCGCCGCTCGATCGCGCGGGCGACGAGCAGTCGCAGGAGGTCCGGGTCGACGGGCTTGGTGATGAAGTCCTCGGCGCCCTTCTTCATCGCCTCGACGGCCGTCTCGATCGATCCGAACGCGGTCATGACGACGACGGGAAGCGTCGGGTCCGCGGCCCGGGCCGCCTCGAGGACCGCGAGGCCGTCGGCTCCCGGAAGGCGCCAGTCGGTCAGGACGACGTCCACGCGCTCGCCCGAGCGCAACCGCTCGATCGCCCGGGCGCCGTCGGGCAGCCCGACGACGCTCCACCCTTCGCCGCGGAGCATCTCCTCGAGCATGGCGCGCAGGGAATCCTTGTCTTCGACGACGAGGACGGAAGGCACGGAACTAGTGTAGAGGACGGGGTGATCCGTCCCTAGTCCTCAGTCGCCCGACCGGGACTTCTTACTCGGGCGGCTTCGGCTGGTTGTCCGGGCTCGCCGCGCCCGGGATGTAGCCGGTTTTTCCATCGGCCGGAGCCACGGACGGCGCATTCGGGGCGGGCGCGGCATAGAGCATGCCCTGCCCGTAGGGAATCGGCGTCGGCGCCGGACGAGAAGCGGCGGCCGGTGGCGCACCCGCGGCAGCCGCGGCACCGCCGCCGGAGCCGGGCAGGGCCGCCGGCGCCGTTCCCGGAGCTCCCGCGGCGGCGGCCGCTTCGGCGGGAGTCGCCTGCGGCGTCCAGCGCGGAGAGAACTGCATGATGCCGACCGTGCTCTTGCCGACCGGCACGGTCGCCGTGAAGTTGACGGACTTGCCGGCCTCGAGCGTTCCGTTCGAGACGCTCGCCTCGGCGGAGCCGATCGGCTGGCCCTTTTCGTCGTGGGGCGTGACCGTGAGGCGAACGTTCAGCGCCGTCCGCGAGCCGAGATTGCGCAGCACGCCCTTGACGATCAGGTTGTCGCCCGCCCGCGACTGGGAGTAGTCGGCCACGTCCACGCGGGAGTCGCCGCCGGAGGTCGCCGCAGCGCCCTCGGCCGTCGCCTCGTCGCCGGGACCCGTGGGCGCGAGCTCGTGCCCGACGTCGGCGTCGGTCAGGCGGACGCGGGCCTTTGGGCCTCCGCGCGTCGCGCGCGCCGCCTCGGCGGGAGTCTGGGGAGCCGGGACCGCCGCCGCGACGGGCTTCGCGGGAGCCGACGCGGCCGCCCTGGCCACGGCCGTCGCCGCCGTATCGATCTCGGAGTACGGCACCGACAGGAGGGTGCCGTCCTTCTTGGTCAGGAGAACGTTGTTGCCCTGGCGCATCGGAGGCTGCTTCAGCTCGATGTGCGTCCCGCCGCGCAGCACGACGACGTCGGAGGCCGCCGCCACGCTCGCGGCGAGAAGAAGGGCCGGCAGCAGGCGGAGCGTCTTCATTGCTGCTCCTTCCAGTTCTGGTTGATGGTCGAGAGATCGCCCGGCACGATCTCCGGCGGCATCATGAATTTGTCGCTGCGAACGAACAGGTTGGTCGTCGTTCCGTTCGAGAGCGTCACTTGCGACTCCGTCGTCGGACCCGAGCCCATCGACTCCCGGTAGTCGGCGAAGGTCCCGGTCGGCGTGGTCGTATTGTAACCGCCCTGCCCGTTCAAGAAGAAGAAGCGGTAGCGGAACGACTCGCCGTTGGTCGCGCAGGGGCTCGTCGAATCCGGCGTGAACGTGATCAGCGTCAGGAAGCCGTTGGTCGAGAGGACCGAGGTGAGGGTCTTCTCGTTGCCGGTCGCGAAGTCGAGGAAGAAGCCGTTGTTGCTGGTTCCGACTCCCGAGCCGGCCGGCGTCACACCGCCCGAAGGAGTGATGTTGCGCAGGTCGCCCTCGTGGAAGGTGACGCTCTGGCCGTTGTCCAGGATGTAGTAGAAGCGCTGCACCGACGCGTTGGTCCGCGCGAGCTCGGCGCGGTCGCCGGTGCCGAACGCGATACCGAGGCTCGGCCGGACGCCTCCGTTGACGAAGACGACGCCCGGATCCTGGAAGATCGGCTCGTTGGGTTGCGTCGACGGCGTCGAGCCGTCGGTCGTGGCCGCGTCGTAGATCGCGAAGGGATCGTAGCCCGTCACCGTCTGCGCCGGGGTCTCACAGGCGTTGCAGATACCGCGATTGGACGCCGCGTCCGGCGTCAGATCGACCCGCCACATCCGGCCGTTGACGTCGCCGATGTAGGCCACGTCGAGGTAGCCGTCGTCGTCGAAGTCGACCACCGAGGCGGGCGCCGGCATCGGCGGAAAATCCACCGTTCCGGCGGCGCTGTCGTCGCCCTGAGTCAGCTTGCTCAGGATCTTGCCCGTCTCGACGTCCACGATGTAGATCGCGCGGCCGGCCGTGGCCTTCCGGGCCGGACAGGTCGGCGGGCACACCTGATCCGCCATGATGAGCGGATCGCCCGGACGATAGTTGGGGTCGAAGCCGCCGCCGAAGATCGTGACGTACTTGTCCTTCGACGCGCCGGTCCCGCTGTCCAGAACCCGGATGCGGCCAACCGTCGGACGCGACCAGGTCTGTCCCATCCTGGGGATCGTGTTATCCGTCGTCTCCCACAGGATCTCGGGGTACTTGCGGGTCGTCGCGCCGGTGGGGCCGCATCCTCCGCCGCCGCCGTTCAGACAGTCGGGGGCGTTGTCCTTCGCGGCGGTCTTCTCGCCCTGCGCGTCGATCTTGTCGGGCTGCGTCACGTCGAGGGCCCAGACGGCGTTGCCGCCCTGGCGCAGGCCGCCGACGATGACGCTTCGCCAGATCCGGTTGGGGCCCGTCGGGTCGCCGGCGATGTCGATGAACACGTCCGCCTTGCCCATCGCGCCGTCCACGAAGTACTGGGGCCGCGGCGGGATGTTGAGAAGCGCCGGGAAGTTGCCGGCCATGATCGGGGCCGGTGCGTAGGCCGCGATCTCGCGCCCGGTCCCGAGGTCCCACGTGCTGTCGAACGTTCCGCCGGCATCGCGGTTCCACACGCCGGCGTCGAAGAGATGGAGGAAACCGTCGTTGGCGCCGACCGCGAGGACCTTGCGGCGGTACTTCATCTGGTCCGCGAACGCCGAGTAATTGTTCAGGTCCGCCGAGATGTACTGGAAGTAATTCGGCGGCCCGATCATCAGCGGCTCGGAGTGGAAGATGTCGCCGAGTTTGTGCGAGTAGCCGGGCGGGCTGGTCGCACCGTCCGTCTGGACCTGGGGCGCCGTCTGGGGAGGCGGCATGTCGTCCTGGTAGAAGTACGAGTACTTCTGCTGGTCGCCTGCGTTGGGTCCGACCGGGGCTCCCGGCGGCGCGACACTCGGTTGGTTCAGGACCTCGTCCCGGCTGCCGTTGGTGGTCATGCCGCCGCGCAGGAAGTCCACGGTGAGCTTGGCCTTCAGATCGTCCGTGCCCGGCGTCAGGCCCATCGCGGTGATGAGCGCATTCGAGCACGTGCCGCCCGGGCAGTAGAAGTCCTGGCGCGACCTGGGCACGCTCGCACCCGAGCCCCATACCATCTTGCGGCCCGGCCACGTCGTGATCTGCGGGGCATTCGGCGCCGCCGGGCCGACGGGCGTCGAGTTTTGCGCGAGGTTGGCCACGGGGTCGGTGTACCCGAGCACGCGCGCGGCGTTCCAGACGGGCTTGCGGTTGGACGGATCCGGATCGTCGGGAGTCGACTCATCGGGATAACCGCCGGTGCCAAACGTGGACGGCGTCGGCGTCGGAGTGCCCGCGGCGACGGCCGCCGTCACGACGGGGATCGCCCCGTTGCTGTCCAGGCGATAGCTCTTGAGCGATCCGCTCCAGATCGACCACTGCGACAGCGTGCCGTCGGTGCTCTTGTGGCTCGGGATGACCGCGCCGACCTGTGCGGTGTCGGTGCCCGCGCCGTTCGCGAAGCCCGGCACGCTCGGCGCGACGAACGAGTTCTCGTTGCGCTTGAAGTTGAGGATGCTCTGGAGCGCGTCGCGCAGGGCCGCCCGGTTCGTGACGCCGAAGACCTGACCTTTGCGCGTGGGATCGAGCGCGGCGTCGGCGCTCGAGTTGTCGGCGATGCACGTCAGACGCGGATCGTTGGGGTTGAGACCGAGACCGATGACGAAGACCGGGATCGCGACCACCGGAACCGAAGAGTCGTTCGCGTGCGCGTCGGTGCGCGCATTCGACGGAATCGACGGGAGCACGAGCGCTCCGAGATCGCCCGCCGGGCCCTTGCCGGTGGGACCGCCGGAGCACGGGTTGCCGAAGCACTCCTCGATGCCGTCCGTGACGAGCACGATGACGTAGTTACGGCAATTGACGGCCGGATCGTCGGTCAGCGGGAAAACCGCGTTGACGAAGTAATCGTAGGCGTCCTTGAGCGCGCCGGCGAGCGGGGTGCCGGGCGCCGTCACGACGACGTTTCGCGCGTTCTCTTCGAGGCGGTACTCGCTCATGTGGTCCGCCCCCGAGTCGTAGCTCACGATCGACGATGAGAAGCGCAGGAGCTTCTTGATCGCCGGAACGCTCGGCGTGTCGCTCGGGATCCAGTCGCGCGGGAACGGCACGACGGGCCAGTTCGCCTGGCCCGGAGGCGCCGCCACGACCGGATACGGGTTGAAGAAGCCCGTGGCCGATGTCGAATCCGACGGCTTGGCGTCGTTGAACTTCGCCAGACCGCCGCAGTCCTCCGAGTAGACGTCGCACGGATTCGAGAGCGGCGGGAACGGACACGAGATGCCGCCGAACGCGTCGTTGGGGAACTGCTGGTCGCGCTGGAACGGCACGTCGGGGTCGAAGATCGCCGAGTACATGCCCTGATTGTGGCGGTCGGCGATCGTCGAGGGGTCGAGCGCGCCGTCGGCGTCGTTGTCCGGCGTCGTCGGCTCGGAGCCCCACTGCGGGTTGCCCGTGAGGGAGTCGTCGGACTGATAGACGCCGAGGCCGGCCCCCAGGTCGTACAGGTCGGCGCGTTTGTAGTCGATCGTGACCGACTGCCGGAACGTCAGGGTCAGATCCGGGTCGGCCTGCGGGTCGTCGAAGCCGCGGTAAGCGAGCGGTAGCGGCGACGGGTCGGCGTTGCCGTCCCCGTCGAGATCCACGAAAGCGCACTGCTTGGTCGAGTCGTAGGGACACTCGCCGCACAGCGGCTGCAGCTCGTTGGGCGGCACGCTCGGGATGCCGATGCAGGGGGTCGCCGGCGAGGGCAGCGGTGGCGGAGGCGGCGCCATCGCGAGCAGGCCGCGGATGGCCGGCGAGAGCCAGTTCGCGATCGCGGGCAGCCAGCTTCCGACCGGCATCCGGCCGAGAGGCAGGACGATGGGCGTCGGCGATGGCGTCATCGTCCGGGACGGCGTCAGCGTGACGGACGGCGTCACGGTCGGCGTGCGCGTCGGCGGCACCGGCGTCGGCGTCCGCGTCGGCGTATGCGTCGGCGGGATCGGCGTATTCGTCCGCGTCGGCGTCCGGGTCGGCGTCGGCGGGATCGGCGTGTTCGTCCGCGTCGGCGTGTTCGTCGGCGGAAGCGGCGTGTTGGTCCGCGTCGGCGTCCGGGTCGGCGTCGGCGGGATCGGCGTGTTCGTCCGCGTCGGCGTTCTCGACGGCGTGAACGTCCGCGTCGGTGTTCTCGACGGGGTGAACGTCCGCGTGTTCGTCGGCGTGTTCGAGGGCGTGAACGTCCGCGTGTTCGTCGGCGTGTTGGTCCGCGTCGGCGTGTTGGACGGCGTGAACGTCCTCGTGAAGGTCGGCGTGATCGTCGGCGTGTTCGTCCGCGTCGGCGTGTTCGACGGCGTGAACGTCCGCGTGAAAGTCGGCGTGTTCGTTCGCGTCGGCGTGTTCGACGGCGTGAAGGTGCGCGTGAAGGTCGGCGTGTTCGTCCGCGTCGGCGTTCTCGTCGGCGTGCTCGTCCGCGTCGGCGTTCTCGAGGGCGTGAACGTTCGCGTGTTGGTCGGCGTGTTCGTCCGCGTGGGCGTATTCGACGCCGTCGGCGTTCTCGTGGGCGTCGACGTCCGTGTGGGGGTCAGCGTGATCGACGGGGTCAACGTGATCGTCGGCGTGTTGGACGGCGTCCGCGTGTTGGACGGCGTGCGCGTGGCCGTCGCCGTGGCGGTCGAAGTCGGCGTCGCCGTCGAGGTCCGCGTCGACGTGCGTGTCGGCGTATTGGTGAGCGTCGGCGTCGCCGTCCGCGTCAGAGTGGGCGTCGAGGAAAGGGACGGCGTCGCGGTCGGTGTCGCCGGAGGACCGTATTCGTCGACCTGCACGAAGACGTCGGTGTCTCCGTAGTTGCCCGAAACGACCCTCATCCGAAGCTCGAAGCCCGGCTTGTTGGGGTTGCGGTAGATGACGAGACCCTGGCTGAGCCCCTTCGGTCCGAAGGCGCCGCGCCATGTGCCCGGATGCGGCGGATCCGGTTTGCCGCCGCTGCCCGGCACCCCCACCGGCAGACCGTAGGGGAAGCGGATGTCCGCCACCTCTCCGGTCGACTGCGGGGGATCGGCCTTGCCGTAGTTGTGCATCACCTTGTGGCCGAGCTGCAGGAAGCGGCCCTGCTGGATGTCGGGGTATTCGTCCGGCGAGAAGATGTTCGAGATCGGATCGCCGTTGTCGAGCTCGTTGGCGAAGTAGAGCCACTCGAGACCGCCGTTCTCGAGGAGCTGGCCCGCCGTCTGGGCGCCGCCGACCGGATCGCCGAGCGGGCCCGTCAGGTTGGCGCCGAAGGTCTGATTGGGGTTGCGGTAGTAGGCGAACGCCCAGTTGACGCCGACGGCGTTGGTCATGACCTGCCGGAGCACGCTCTTGGCCACGCCGATCTTCGAGCCCTCGACGTCGAACGTGCCCTGCGGGTACAGGAAGTCGTCCATGTACGCCGGCAGGCGGAACGTGTCGGAGAACTCGTTGTCCATCGAGTGCGAGGAGTCGAGGATGACGAATACGTCCGTATTGGCGCCGGCGTTGGCCTGGAGCAGCTGCCGATCGTCCGGCCGGGCGGGCGCCGCGACGAGAAACACCAGGAGCCACGCGACCGTGGCTCGGTGCCGGGCGGCGAAGCCGGAGAGTCCGTGGGACGTCATTGGATCGCGCATGACTGCTCCTAACAGTTCCTAGAAGGGAATGTCCTCGGGCAGCGGCCCGAGCTCCACGTTGGCGACCAGGGCCCGCGAGTACTGCAGGACGGCGTCGTTCTGCCCGCCCTGCGATCGCACCTCGAAGGAATAGATCACCCGCTTGTTCTTCCCCTCCTGCGTTTCCCAACCCGGCGCCGGGCGCCGTCCCACCTTGCTCGGATGCATGACCCGCACTTGGATGTCCGTTCCGACCCCCGCGTCGCCGCCGAAGAGCCCCAGCAGGCCGCCGTGGCGGTGGCTCGGAAGCTGGAAGAGGACCGTTCCGAAAGGATTGCCCGTGAACTCGGGACGCGCCATGAACGGCACGGGGTCGTGCATCTGGACCGTGGCCCAGCGGATCCCGGCGTCCGACGCGTAGAAAGCGCGGTTGATCGACCACTCGTTGGCGGCGATCTTCGATTCCGTCGACGTGATCAACATCAGCGCGATGCCGACGACGGTCAGGATCGCGAGCACGAGGATCGCGATCACGAGCGCGGCGCCGCGCTCGCCGTGGCGGCGATCGGCGGTCCGGCCGGCGGACGGGCGGCTAGCTCTGGTTCGCATAATTGCGCAGGTTGATCTTCAGCGTCTGGATGCGCCGGCGGTAGTGCGGCTCGGCCGGCGGCGTGGGGTAGATCGACACGTCCGGGTACGGAGGATTGATCGTCACCGGGGAATTCATGATCCGGAAGCCGAGGGACCCGTCCGCGCGGTAGGTCGGGTCGGGATCCTTCGACTTGGCGATCATCGAAATCATGACGCCGTGCAGGCGCGGGCAGTGGATCGAGGGCTGGGAGCCGTGCGCGAAGTGCGGCGTCGTCGTGATCGCCGTCGCGTCCTGCTGGAACTGGTCGGGCGTCAGAGCGTTCTCGCCGTCGGCGTTGGGCACCCACTCGTCGTCGTCCACCGCCGCCGTGCCGTCGGGGCGGATGGACGTCGCGTCCGGATCGGTGTCGTCCGGAGGCGTCGTGGCCGTGTACCGCGTCACCCTTCCGTCGCCGTCGAGATCGACGCCGTACGCGATCTGCATGTCCTCGACGTCGTCGGCGATGCGGACCACGTCGAACGCCGCGCCGCGGCGCGTCCCCATCGCGAGCCCCGGGTGGCTCGGATCCGTGTTGTCCACGAAGAAGAGCAGGTCGTCGAGAACGCCGATCGAGCGCAGCGGGTTCTTGATAGCCGAGGGGAAGTTGTAGCCGGGGTCGAGACCGGAGTCGAGCGGGTCCTCCGTGTCGTACTCGATCACCCGGAACCCGCCGCCGGCGTAGGAGAAGTCCACGCTGCCGAAGGTTTGCGACGCGACGAGCGACGTCGGCGCGGTGATCGCGCCGACGTTGTAGAGAGGCTGGGGATACCGCTGCGGCGTCGGGATCCCGGAGCAGCCGGCGTGCACATCGATGTTGGACGCGACGAGGACCATCATCGGGTTGCCGGCCGTGGCCCCGGCCGTGTAGGCGTCGATCGTCGCGAACTGCGGGCGCTGACCGGGATCGTCGTTGATGTGGCCGAGGTTGGTGCCCGCCTTCACGTCCACCGACACGGCGCCCACGCAGACGTTGCTGGCGCCCTGGCAGCCGTTGGCCGGGTCGTCGTCGAAGGCCAGGATCGGCGAGTTGAGCACGCCCCGCACCTCGATCATGTCGGTGCCGGGCCGGACCGGAACGGCGGCGCCCTGGGTGCTGTTGACCGTGGTGCCCGTCTGGACGTCGTCGAAGGAGTCGCCGTCGGCCGCGTTGACGAGATTGATCCCGGGCAGCTCCGGGTCGCGGTGGTTGAGCACGGCCTGCGTCACGTAGAGGCCGCCCGAGCCCGCCATGCGGATGGCGCGCGTCATCTGATAGACGCCGTAGCGGACCGCGCCCTGCGCGTCGGCGACGTCCTGCTCGCTCTTGTTGATGCGGGCCGAAGCGTCGAAGACCGCCAGGATTCCGAGCATCGCGACCGAGAGCAGCAGCACCACGACGATCATCTCGACGAGCGTGAAGCCGGCGGCGGAAGCTCGCGCGCGGGCGCGGACCCGTGGCCGGAAGCTCGTCCCGAGGCGTCGGATCGCGAGGGGGGCTCTCATCGACGTGACCTATGGATCCACGACCGACCGGTTGTTGACCGGGTCGGGGTTCTGGATCATCCCGGAGACCCGCGCGGCGCGGACGCCGATGCCGAGGCGCGGTTGGTCGATCGTCTGCACGGTCACGTCGATGCGCTTGTAGTCGAACACCTGGCCGGCAAGCACGACCCGCGTGGCCACGAACGGCTGGTTGACGGCGACGGTGCCGATGTCGTCGGCCGGGATCGCCCACTGGTGGACCTCGTAGGTCCGCGAGAGCGGATTCGTCACCGAAGGCGGCGTCG
>DATBFU010000006.1:0-1940 GCA_036558325.1 Thermoanaerobaculia bacterium
GGCGCGGATCCGAAGACTGACGAGGCGCGATTCTTCTCACAGCGCCCGATCGCGGCCGGCGGGAGCTCGCTGGACTTCGGAAGCCTCCCGGTCGGCGGCTGGGACCTGAGGGTCGAGTCGCCCGGAAGGAGCAAACCTCGAAAGGCGGTCAACGTCTCCGATCCCGGTGTCTCCGTCGACCTCGGCGACGTCTATCTCACGGACCTCGGAAAGCTGAGAGTGGTTCTCGAGTTCCCCGACGAAGTTCCTCCGGCGACCTTCGAGGTCAAACTGACGTCCTCCGTCGCCGATGCTCGCATCGACCTCGGCTCGCGCACCGTGAGAGCGTCGCCGGAGGCCGCTGCGGAGTTCGCCGATATGGAGCCCGGGGACGTCGACATCGAATGCTCGAGCAAGGAGATGCACATCTGGCGAACCGAGTCCGCGGTCGTCGAGCCGAACCGAACCGCCGAGACGCGAATCGTCATCCATCCCCTCAACATTCACGGCACCGTTCGGCACGGCGATCAGGCCGTCGCCGGAGCGCAAATCTCCTGGCTGTCCGGTCGAAAGTCGGTGGGCGAGCCGCCTCCCGTGACGAGCGACGCGCTGGGTGCGTTCACGCTCAAAGCCTGGGCCGGGGAGGACAGGATCGGCCTCGCCACGCTTCCACCCGGAGAAAAGACGGAGTTCGTCGAGTTCGTGGAGATCGAGCCCGAAAGCACCGACATTCCGCACGATGTCCTCCTTCCGGCGAATGAGATCCGGGGCGTGGTTCGGGACGCCGCGACCGGCGCCACACTGGAAGGCGCCAGCGTCGTGTTCGTGACGGCGCTCGATCAAAAGGAGCCGGACGAGAACGCGGTGAGCTTCGTGATTCAGCAGAAGACCGACGCCGACGGCCGCTTCCGGCTGGCCAATCTGACCGAGGCCGCGGTGGATGTCGCCGTCTCCATGCCGGGGTACTCGTCCTCGAAGTTTCCGACGGTCCGTCCGACGGCGGCGGGAGCCGATCTCGACGTGCGCCTCGGAAAGGGAGGCCGGGTCTTCGGCATCGTGACGGACGAGACGGGAGCGCCCCTCCCCGCCGTGATGGTGGGCCTCGACGTAGAGCCACAAGGACAGTTTTTCGCGGAGACTGCCACGACGGCCGGCGACGGCTCCTACGAGTTCCGCGGCGTTTCCTCGGGGAGCCACGTGCTGGGTCTGATTCGTTGCGCGAGCACGATCGTATGGCGGCCCTTCGTCGTCGATCCCGATTCGGGAGACGAGTCAGGCGACCAGCGGCAGGACGTCCAGTTCGGGCGCGAGGGTGCGCCGCTCACGGTCCGTTTCGTGAAGGCCGACGGAACTCCCGCCGAGAAGAAGATGCTTCGCTGGGCCATCGACGGTGTGGGCCTGCCGGCGCAGAGCTGGTACGAAGTCGTCCGAACCTGCGGCTACGCGGAGCCCGCCGAAACCGACCGGCTCGTGCTTCGCGGTTTCCCGCCCGGCTCGATCACCGCTCTTTCCTTCTACAGCCAGAAGTCGTTCGGAACCTTCGTAAACGACGGCTCGCAGGCGGAGTGGATCATTCGTCTCCCTGCCGCGGAGGAGAAGCGCGGCGAGAGGGTTGCCCAGGGGATTCCTTCGCCTTCCGACTAAAGGGCCTCGCGTTTTGGTTAGAATGCCTCTCGCTTGAGCTCGCACGCCTTCAACTACGGCGACCTGAAAATCTTCTCGGGTCGCGCCCACCCCGCCCTCGCGCAGGAGATCTGCACCTACCTGGGGATCCCGCTGGGCGAGCTGACGCTCTACAACTTCTCGGACGGCGAGGACTACGCCCAGATCGACGAGAACGTCCGCGGCGCGGACGTGTTCCTGATCCAGCCGACGTGCTCGCCGGTCAACGACCACGTCATGGAGCTCCTGATCCTGCTCGACGCGTTCCGGCGCTCCTCGGCGTCGCGCCTGACCGCGGT
>DATBFU010000007.1:0-22247 GCA_036558325.1 Thermoanaerobaculia bacterium
GAGCCGCGCTTCGGTCTCACCTACGCCTTCGGCGACAACCGGAACACGATCCTCAAGGCGAGCTACGCGCAGTACGCGGAGGCGCTCGGTACCGGTACGGTCTCGATTCCGAACAACTCGGCCGGCGCCGCGTATGGCTACTACGCATGGACCGATACAAACCATGACAACCTGGTCCAGCCGGACGAGGTCGACACGAGCGCGGCCGGTCTGCAATACACGCGCAACTACAACCCGGACAATCCGGGAGATCCCGGAACGCCGTCGAACAACGTATCGCCGGGCCTCCAGGCGCCCAAGACCTGGGAGATCATCGCCGGCGTCGAGCACGAGCTGCTCCCGGCCTTCGCGCTCGGCTTCAACTACACGTATCGCAAGTTCACCGGCATCCTCTACGGCGCCTCGACCCTCAATGGCCACACGTACGATCCCAACACCGGCGCCGTCCTGACGTCGGCGAACTACGCCCAGTACGCGCTGCTGACGGGCACGACGCCGAACGGCACGTCCTTCAGCGAGCCGGTCTACACGATCGACCCGGCGACGCTCGCCACGATCGGCGTGCCCGCCGGCTACCTGTCCGTGAATCGGCCGGACTACGACCAGACGTACAGCGGCTTCGAGTTCACGGCGACCAAGCGTCTGGCGAACCACTGGATGCTGCGAGCGAACTTCACGTACAACACGAACCGCCAGCATGTCGGCGACAACGGGTGCATCGACCCGACGAACCTGCTGACCACGACCACGGTCAACGCCCAGTCCTGCCGCGACAACGATCTCGTCGCCATCATGTCGACGGGCAGCGGCAGCAAGGGCTCGGTGTTCCTCAACTCCCGGTGGCAGTTCAACGTGACCGGCATGTATCAGCTGCCGCTCGGCTTCAACCTCGCGGCGAACGTCTATGGCCGCCAGGGTTACCCGATCAACTGGTACATCACGTCGGTCGACCCCAAGGCGAACGGCGGCGACGGCTTGAGCCGCAACGTCGTCGTGTCCCCGGCCGACGGCGACCGTTACAGCAGCGTCTTCGACGTCGATCTGCGGCTCGAAAAGGTGATGCTCATCACCCAGACGGCGACGCTGACGGTCTCGGCGGACTGCTTCAACGTCACCAACGAGAACACGGTCCTGCAGCGCCAGAACAAGCTGGGCAGCTACGCCGCCGACACCGGCACCTTCACGCCGCTCGGCAGCGCCAACACGATTCGCGAGATCATCAGCCCGCGCATCTTCCGGTTCGGCGTCCGGGTCGCGTTCTAAGAGATTCCGTCTCGCTTCTCTTGCCGCCGGGAATGATCTTCCCGGCGGCTTTCTTTTGGTCTGAAAATGCTTCGCTCGCGGAGATTTCGGGCCTCGGTCGTCTTCCTCATGGCCGCCGCCGCGTTCTGCGGCTGCCGCCGGGAGGCCGAAACCGCTGCGCCGAAGGCGCCGGCGGCCGCGCCGGGGCCCTCCGCTCCCTGGCCGAAGAAACTCGACGTCGTCCTGGTGACGATCGACACTCTGCGATCGGATGCGGTGGGCTTCGACGGCAACCGCCGCGTGGAGACGCCGGCGCTCGACCGGCTCGCCTCCCAGGGCATCGTCTACGACGAGGCCCACGCGCAGAACGTCGTCACGCTGCCGTCTCACACCAACATCCTGACGGGCTTGTATCCCTACCAGCACGGCGTGCGGGACAACAGCGGGTTCAAGCTGGACGCCTCCGTGCCCACGATCGCGTCCCTCCTTCACGACCGCGGCTACGCGACCGGCGCATTCATCGGCGCCTTTCCGCTCGACTCGCGCTTCGGCCTGACGAAGGGATTCGACATTTACGACGACCGCTACCGCCGCGGAAGGTCGACGCTGGACTTCGAGATGGCGGAGCGGCCGGGCACGGAGGTCGTGGCGGCCGCGCGGGAATGGTGGAACAAGCAGAGTGGACGGCCCCGATTCCTCTGGGTGCATCTCTACGACTGCCACGCACCCTACCGGCCGCCGGCGCCGTTCGCCGAGCGCTACGCGGACGATCCGTACCTCGGCGAGGTCGCGGGCGTTGACGCCGCACTGGCGCCGCTGCTCGAACCGTTCACGTCCGGTGCCGCGTCGCCGGCGCTCGTCGTCGTGACGTCGGACCACGGCGAAGCTCGCGGAGACCACGGCGAGGAGACGCACGGTCTGTTCGCCTACGAGGCGACGCTCCACATTCCCCTCGTCGTCTGGTGCCGAGGCGTGCTCCCCCCGGGGCGCAGCGCCGAGTACGTCCGACACGTGGATATCGCGCCGACGATCCTCGCGGCGATCGGCGGCGCGAAGCCCGCGGCGTGGCCCGGAACGTCCTTGTTCCCGGCCGGCGGAGCCGCGCCTCCGCGTCCCTCCTACTTCGAGTCTTACTCCACGGCCTTCAATCGAGGCTGGGCGCCGCTGCGCGGAATGCTGGTGGACGGCGAGAAGTACATCGACCTGCCGGTCCCCGAGCTCTACGACCTGCGGCAGGACGCGGCCGAAGCGAACAATCTCGCGGCGAAGAAGCCCGACGAGCTGAGAAAGCTCGCGCGCCTCGTGCCGGCCGGGTCGGACTTTCAGTCGGCGGACCGGGCGGCGGCGCCCGGCTCCGAGGAGGTCCAGAAGCTGCGGAGCCTCGGTTACCTCGCCGGGAGCGCCGTCCGCAAGGAGAGGTACACCGAGACGGACGATCCGAAGAATCTGATCGAGGTGGACCGTCGCATGCACGACTGCGTGGACCTCTATCAGCGCGGAAAGCTCCCGGAGGCGATCGCCGTGGCCCGCGACGTGGTGCGCGATCAGCCGAACATGCCGATGGGCTACGAGAACCTGGCGTTCGTTCTGCGCCGCGCCGGGGCGAACGACGAAGCGCTCGCGGTATACCGCAAGGCGGTGGACGCGGGCATCGCGGGGGAGGAGCTCGTGCGGCAATACGCGCTGACGCTCTCCGAGACGGGACGTGCCCCGGAGGCGCTGCAGCAACTCGCGCGCCTGTCCGCGAGCACCGACCCGGAGACCCTGAACGCGCTCGGCATCGCGCAGTCCGACGCGGGACAAGGGCCGGCGGCGGTGAAGACCTTCCGCCACGTCCTCGCGCTCGACCCGGAGAACATCGAGGCCTGGGAGAATATGGGCATCGTCCAGCTCCGCGCCGAGGAAACCGCTGCGGCGCGCGAATCCTTCGAGAAGGCCCTTTCGCTCGACGCCCAGGCCGCGCGGGCGTGGAACGGCCTCGGCGTGGCGCGTCTCCGGCTCGGGCAGGAGCGCGCGGCCATCGACGCCTGGAAGAAAGCCGTGGAGTTCGACCCGCGGCTCTACGACGCGCTCTTCAATCTGGGGCTCGTGGCGGGCAGGAACGGGCTGAAAGACGTGTCCCGGGAGGCGCTCGAGAAGTTCGTCGCCTCGGCGCCGCCCGGGCAATACGGCCCGGATATCGCGAAAGCGCGCGGAATGCTCCGGGAGCTCGGAGCCGGCCCGTGAGACGGGACCGCGATCTGGCCTCAAGAAAGCCTCAAATCGTCGCGCCGGACGGCCCGAAGACGCCGTTTTGGGTTACGCTTGGACCGGCGGTTTCTTGATGTTCCCGCTGGCCGCTGTCGCTCTCTCCCTCCTTCCACTCCTGGCCGCCGCGCCGGCCGTACCGGATCAGCCCCGGAGCGTCCAGGAGAGCGCCGAGGTGAGTCTCGTCGAGGTGCCGGTCCGCGCGCTCGATCGCCGCGGCAATCCGCTGCGGGACCTCACCGAAAAAGACTTCGAGGTCTTCGACGACGGCAAGCGGCAGGAGATCGTCGCGTTCGATCGAATCGATCTCGCGCAGAAGGCGATGGAGCCGGGCGCGACCGAGGCGATCCAGCCGGCGGCGCGCCGGCATTTTCTGCTTCTGTTCGATCTCTCCTTCGCGCAGCCGAAGGCCGTGCTTGCGGCGCGCCGGGCGGCCAAGGAATTCGTGCTCGGCCTGGCGCCGAACGACTTCGCCGGCGTCGCGACCTTTTCCGTCGAGAAAGGCGTCCGGCTCCTCCTCACGTTCTCGCCGGACCGCGTCCAGGCCGCGCGGGCGATCGACACGCTCGGAATGACCGATCCGAACAGTCTCCAGACGGACCCGCTCGCCTTCGTCTACGAGGTCATGCGCGTCGAAGGCGCGGGCGGGGCCCCGGGAGCGGATCGCGGCAGCGCCAGCCGCGAGGCGTCGGCGGCGGCGATCCTCGAGACGCTCCAGACGCTCGCGTCGCTCGAGCGCGCGCGGCTCGACCAGTTCGAGCGCACGCGGGTCCAGCGCCTGACGAGCTCTCTCGGCGAGGTGGCGACGGCGCTCGACACGATCCAGGGCCGCAAGGACATCGTCTATTTCTCGGAGGGGTTCCAGAGTCGCCTGCTATCGGGCGACAACGAGAACTCCCAGGAGCACGAATGGAAGATCTCCGGCGACGCCTGGAAGGTGGACCCGGAGAAGGCCTACGGCAACACGCATCTGCAGGAGATGCTCAAGGGCATGGCGAGCCTGTTTCGGAGGTCCGACTGCGTCATCCACGCCGTGGACATCTCGGGCCTGACCGCGGAAGCGGCGCCGGACACTCAAGGCGCGGTCATCGCGCGCGGCGACAACGCCCTCTTCGAGATGGCCGACGCGACGGGCGGCGAGGTCCTCCGGAACGACAACGACTTCAAGAGGCAGCTCGGCCGGCTCATCTCGAAGACGAATCTCGTTTACGTCCTCACGTTCCGCCCGGCGGCGACGGGTGAGAGCAACCGCTACCACGAGCTCAAGGTGAAAGTGAAAGTCTCCGGCGCGCGCGCGATCGCCCGCGCGGGCTACTACGAGCGTCCGGCGTACCGCATGCTCTCGCCGCTCGAGCGCAATCTCCTCGCGGCGGACGTGCTCGCGAACGAGACACCGATCGCGCAAATCCCGGTGCGCTTGCTCGCCGCGCCGATGCCGGGCGACGCCGGCCCCGCGCGGGTTCCGGTCCTGATCGAGGCGTCCGGGCCCGAGCTTCTGATCGGCCAGCAGGGGCCCGAGGCCGCGGCCGAAATGTACGTCTATGCCTACGACGGCCAGGGAACGCTTCGAGACTACTTCACGCAGATCGTGCATATCGACCTCGGCATAAACCGCGAGCGGCTGGTCCGCGGTGGCCTGCGTTACGAAGGTCAGCTCTACCTGTCGCCGGGCGACTATCGCGTCCGCGCGCTCGTGCGAAACAGCACGACCGGGCGCATGGGACTGGTCGCCGAAGCGATCCATGTTCCGGACTTCTCGGAAAGGACGCCTTACCTCGCGCGGCCCCTCTTCATGGAAAGCTCTTCCGAAGGCCTCTTCGTGAGAGGCCGGTCGGGAGCCGCCGGCGCGGGAGCGGTCGAGCCCGCTTCGCTGCCCGTGGCGCCGCCGGACCTCGTCCCGGCGGCCATGCCCGAAGTGCGATCGGGAAGCCCGACGCAGCTCTCGGTCGTCGCCTACTACTTCGGCGAGCCGCAGAGCCTGAAGATCGGCGCGCAGGTGCTGTCGGACGCGGGCCGTCCGCTCACGGAGGGCGCCATTCGCGTCATCGGGCAATCGTCCGACGATCCGGACGGCAAGCGCGTCCTGATGGTTTCCTTCACCCCCGGGCAGCTTTCGCCGGGCTCGTACGCACTGCGGGTATTTCTCCGCGACGCGGCGACCGGCAAGTCGGGCACAGCGTCCGCGCCATTCCGGATCCGTTGAGCCGGCGTCGCGGCTTCGGGGCGGCCGCCGCTCTTTCCGCGGTTCTCGCCGCGGCCTGCGGCCCGCGGACGCCGCCGCCGGTCGTGCTCATCTCGATCGACACCCTTCGAGCGGACCATCTGCCCGCCTACGGCTATGGCGGCGTCGAGACGCCGGCCATCGAGGCGCTCGCGCGGGACGCCGTCCTCTTCGAGAATGCGTACAGCCAGGTGCCGCTGACGCTCCCGTCCCACGCCGTCATCCTCACGGGGCTCCCGCCCTACCGCAACGGCGTGCGGGACAACCTGGGATTCCGGCTCGCCCCTTCGGTCCCGACGCTCGCGTCGCAGCTCCGGTCGGCCGGATACGCCACCGGCGCAGCGGTCTCGTCGCTCGCGCTGCGCGCCGACCGCGGGCTCGACTCGGGCTTCGACTTCTACGACGACCGTTTCTCGAAGGAGTCGCCCGACGAGCGCGCCGGCAAGGAGAGCTCCGCGGTCCTGCTCCGCTGGCTCGAGACGGTTTCGGGACGCCCGGTGTTCCTCTTTCTCCACCTCTACGAGCCGCACGCGCCGTATGTGCCGCCAGAGCCTTTTCGCAGCCGGTACGCGGCGCATCCGTACGACGGCGAAATCGCCGCGGCCGACGCGGCGGTCGGCGGTTTCCTGGACGATCTGCGTCGGCGCGGCCTTTACGACGGCGCGCTCGTCGTGCTCCTCTCGGATCATGGCGAAGGTCTGGGCGATCACGGCGAGGACGAGCACGGCGTCTTCCTGTACCGCGAGGCCGTCCACGTGCCGTTGCTGGTGAAGCTTCCGGGCCGGCGCCGCGCCGGCGAGCGCGTCGCCCGTCCCGTCGGGCTCGTGGACGTCTTCGCGACGGTCGCGGCCGCGGCGCGGATCGACAAGCCCGCCCCGAACGAAGGCCGGGACCTCCTGGCGCGCGAGGCGCCCGGAAGTCCGGCGCGCCGGATCTATTCCGAAACGCTCTATCCGCGCCTCGCGCTCGGCTGGAGCGAGCTCTTCTCGCTGACCGACGGGCGATTTCAGTACATCGAGGCGCCGCGGCCCGAGCTCTACGACATGTCCTCGGATCCCGGCGAGCGGCGCGACCTCGCGCCCGGGATGCCCGAGCCCTTTCGCGCGATGCGCGCGGAGCTCGCGAGGGTGCCGCGCGCGGAGGCGGCGCCCGAGAAGGCGAGCCGCGAGGAGATCGAGAAGCTCGGCTCGCTCGGATACATCTCGGTGACGCGCGGCGCGGCGGGCGCGGCCTTGCCCGACCCGAAGGACCGCATCGGCTCGCTCGCGAAATACAAGAAGCTCTTCGAGCTCTACTACGCGAAGGACGACGCGCGTGTCGTGGCGCTCGCGGGCGAGATCCTCGCGTCCGAGCCCGGAATGATCTCGGTCTGGAGGATGCGGTCCTCGAGCCGCGAGCGCCTCGGCGACGTCGCGGGCGCCGCGCGGGATCTCGAGAACGCGCTCGGGCGATGCCCGGACGCGACCGCGGAGCAGAGGAGCGAGGTCATCGAGCAGCTCGCGGACCTGCGGCTGCGGCTCGGAGACCGCGCGAAAGCCGAGGAGATCCTGCGCGCCGGCATCGCCGGCCCGCTCGCGACCGACGGCATGCGCGTCGCGCTCGCGCGCATACTCACCGAGAGCGGGCGCGCCGACGAGGCGGCGAAGATCCTGCCGCCCGCCTCCGCCTCGGACGGCGCGGCGCTTTCCGACGCGCGCGGCGTGGCCGCGGCGGAGTCCGGCCGCCTGGACGACGCGCGGCGCGAGTTCGAGGCGGCGCTCGCGCAGGAGCCCGGCAACGCGGCCGTCCTTCTTCACCGGGGAATGCTCGCGCTCCGCGAGAAGAAGGCCGCCGAGGCCGAGGGGTGGTTTCAGAAGTCGCTCGCGAGCCGGCCCGAGGCTCCGGGCACGCTGTCGGCGCTCGGCCTGGCGCAGGTCGAGCAGGGGAATACGGCGGGTGCGTACGCGTCCTGGTCGAAGGCCGTGCGCCTCGACCCGACGCAATACGACGCTCTCCTGAACCTCGGGATGCTCCTGGGACGAATGGGGCGGATCGACGAGGCCCGCAAGCCGCTCGAGCAGTTCGTCCGGACGGCCCCCCGCGCCCGTTACGCCGGGCAGATCGCCGAGGCGGAGCGTCTCCTGAAGTCCCTTCCGGCCCGCGGGAAATAACGCGGAAAACCTCTCGTCCCGCCGGCGATGCCGCGGCCGCCGATTTGAGTTACGCTCTCCGACGGGGCCCTCCATGCTCCGGTTGACCGCCATCGCGATCGCTTCCTCGACCCTTCTCGGCGCGGTCCATCCGTCCGCGCCCGAGCCCGAGGCGCCGTACACCGAATCGGCGGAGGCCGTCCTCGTCGAGGTTCCGGTCCGCGTTTCCGACCGCAACGGCAATCCGGTCCGAGGGCTCGAGGCGAAGGACTTCGAGGTCTTCGACGACGGCAAGAAGCAGGAGATTCTCGCGGTCGACGCGATCGATCTCGCGCGCAAGACCCTGAAGCCCGGCGAGCCGGCGGACCCGATTCCTCCGGCCGCGCGGCGCCACTTCCTCCTCCTCTTCGACTTCTCCTTCGCGCACCCGAAGGCCATCCTCCAGGCGCAGCGCGCGGCCCGCGAGTTCGTGATGAACGGAATCGCCGACACGGACTTCGTGGCCGTCGCGACGTACTCCGTCGAGCACGGTCTGAAGCTCCTCATGACGTTCTCTTCGGACCGCGTGCAGCTGTCTCGGGCGATCGACACGCTCGGCCTCCTGCCGACGGAGGACCTTTCCAAGGACCCGCTCTCCTTCGCCTTCGACACGGCGAAGGCGCTCCCGACGAGCTCCCGCATCGGGCAGAAGGAATCGCAGGCGGCGGCGATCACGGAGACGCTGCAGACGCTGCAGCAGGTCTCCCGCGCTCGCTACGATCAGTATGCGCGGCTTCGGATCCGGCGGCTGACCGAGTCTCTCGGCGATCTCGCGAGCGCGCTCGACTCCGTGAGCGGCCGCAAGGACGTCATCTACATGTCGGAGGGCTTCGAGAGCCGTCTCGTGACGGGCACGCGGGACACGGAGCTCGAACGGGAGTGGATCATCAGCGGCGAGCAATGGAAAGTGGATGGCGACAAGCGCTTCGGCAACACGACCCTGCAGGACGACATTCGCCAGGTCGGCGATCTCTTCCGGCGCTCGGACTGCGTGCTCCACGCGGTGGACATCGGAGGACTCCGGCTCGACCCGGAGACCACGACCGTCGACAACCCGGCGGAGAACTCGCTTTACGAGCTCGCGCAGCCGACGGGAGGCGACGTCCTCCGCGGAAGCAACGATTTTCGCGGGCAGCTCGACCGGCTCGTCGCGAAAACGAACCTGGTGTACGTGCTGAGCTTCCGGCCCACGCGCACCGGCCAGGACGGCAAGTACCACCAGCTCAAGGTCAAGGTGAAAGGGTCGGGCGCGCGCGTTCTCTCTCGCGCCGGCTACTACGAGCGTCCGCCGTTCCGGCTCCTCTCGCCGCTCGAGCGGAATCTCGTCGCCGCCGACGTGATCGCCAATGAGACGCCCGTCGCCGACATTCCGGCGCGGATGCGCGTCTCGCCCCAGCCGGACGCGACCGGGCTCGCGCGCGTCCCGGTGCTGATCGAGATCCCGGGAACGGCGCTCCTGTCGCACCAGGTCGGAGACCGGCTTCCCGTCGAGATCTACGTCTACGCGCACGACGCCTCCGGCGCGCTGCGCGACTACTTCACGCAGACCGTCCAGGTAGATCTCGGAATGCACCGCGAGCGGCTGGCGCGGGGAGGGCTCCGCTATTTCGGTCAGCTCGCGCTCGAGCACGGCAACTACCGGATCCGCGCGCTCGTGCGCAACGGCCAGACGGGCCGGATGGGGCTCGCCGTCGAGGACGTGCGCGTGCCGGACTTTTCCGGCAAGCAACCCTACGTCGCGCCCCTCCTGTTCCTCGACAGCTCCTCGCCCGGCATCTTCGTCCGCGGCAAGATGGGAGAGGCCGCGAGGGGAGCCGCCGATCGCGTGACGATCCTTCCCGCGTCGGGTCCGGATCTGCTTCCCGCGGCGCTCCCGGAAATGCGCTCCGGAAGCCCGGCGCACGTCTCGCTCGTGGCCTACTATTTCGGCGAACCGCAGAACAACGCCCTAAAGATCGGCGCGCAGGTGCTCACGGCGGAAGGGCGGCCGCTCGAGGACGGCGACGTCCGGATCCTCGAGAGGTCTCCGTCGGACTCCGACGGCCGCCAGATTCTGACGGTGGCGTTCACGCCAGAACGCCTCTCGCCCGGACGCTATTCGCTGCGCTTGATTCTCCAGGACGCCGCCACCGGCAAGGGCGGGCACGCCTCGGCCCCCTTCCTGGTCCGCTAGCAGGCCTGCGAGCCCGCGTCGTGGTTCTCCCGGCGGCGCTGCTCGTCCTCGGCGGTCTTCTTGTTGCCTCGCCCGCGCAGGAGGTTCCGCACGACCCCGCCCCGCAGCTCGCGCGCGAGCTCGACGCCCTGCGGCGCCGGAGCGCGTCCGTCGAGCCCGGAACGCCGGCCGCCCGAAAGCTCGCCGCCGAGCTCGGGCGCATCGGAGCGGGCTATCTCGACGCGGGCGACAACGGGCGGGCGATCGAGCTGCTCGAGGAAGCCTACGGCTGGGACGAGCAGAACGGGCTCGTCCTCTCCGAGCTGACGCTCGCGTACGTGCGGGCGGAGGACTTCGCGTTCGCGCGCTTCTACCTGGAGCTCGCGGAACAGCGTGCGACGCATGCGCCGCCGGAGGCGTACGCGAGGCTCGGCGAGGTCTACGACTCGCTCAACCGCGTGGAGGACGCCGTCCTCGCGTGGGAGCAGTTCGAGCGCCTCGAGGGCAACGATCCGGCCATCCTGAGACGGCTCGCCCGCGCCCGGCAGGAGCTCTCGCTGTCGCACGGGCAGCGTCTCCTCGAGATCCCGCCGTTCTCGATCTCCTCCGATCAGGCGATCTCACCCGACGCCGCGGAGCAGGTGGCCGACAAGCTCGTGGCGGCCTACCGCGAACAGTCCGCGTTTTTCGGCGCGACGCTTCCCGCCGCGCAGATCGTGATCCTCTATGCGGGCCGCGCCTACTTTTCGCTCGTTTCGGTTCCCGAGTGGGCCGGCGGCGTCTTCGACGGCAAGATCCGCATCTCGATGGATCCCGACCAGGGCGTCACGGCGGGCCTCGAAGGCGTGCTCGCACACGAGCTCGCGCACGCGTTGATCCGCAAGGCGTCGGCGGACCGCGCTCCCGGCTGGCTCCACGAAGGGCTCGCGCAGTGGGCGGAGGGGAAGCGTCTGCTGCCGAAGGACCTCCGCGAGATCTTCTCCGGCGGTCGCAAGCCCGCGACGCTCGCCGAGATGGAGGGCGATTTCGGCCGCCGGTCCGATCGCGCCACGGCGCGCGCACTCTATGCGGAAGCGCTCGGGATCGTCGAGTACCTGATCCAGCAACGCGGCTCGGGCGCGCTGATCTGCATGCTCCACGACCTTGCGGGAGGGGCGGCGGTCGAGGACGCTCTGCGCGCCGAGACGGGGTTTTCGGGCGCCGGGCTCGTGGCGGCCTGGAAGACCTGGGCCGGCGTCTGAGAGGCGGTCAGGGACGCGCCGCAAGCGAATGGTCGCGCACGCGCAGATCCGAGGCCGCGGTGGCGTGATCGGAGACGGCGGCGCGCGGAGCATTTCCGTTGGCCAGCCACCAGTGCCTCGCGCGCTCCTCGGTCCAGCGGTCCGCGGTGCGGATCGCGCGGAGGAGGTCCGCCAGCTCGTGCGCCGTCTGCGGGCGGTTCGCCGGATCCTTCTCGAGACAGGAGAGGATGACCCGGTCGAGCTCGGGCGGCAGGCCGCCTTCGACCCACTGCGACGGCGGCGCCGGCGGCTTCTGGACATGGTCCATGAGGATCTGCAGGGACGTGCCTTCCTCGAAGACGCGGCGCCCGGTGAGCAGCCAGTAAGCGACGCAGCCGAGCGAGTAGATGTCGCTTCGCCAATCGACGTCCGGAGAGCCGAGACCCATTTCCGGGGACATGTATCCGGGCGTGCCTGCGATGACGCCGGTCATCGTCACGGGTGCCCGCGCGTCGGCCACCGGGTTCTTGACGAGGCCGAAGTCGAGCAGCTTCACGAAGTCCCAGTCGAGGCCGTACCGGCAGACGTAGATGTTCGCCGGCTTGACGTCGCGGTGGATCAGGCCGCCCTCGTGCGCCTCGGCGAGCGAATGGCAGGCCTGCTCGAGGAGGTACAGCGCCCGCTCGGGCGGCACGCGGCCGAAGCGGTGGACGAGCGACTCGAGATCGAAGCCCTCGAGCAGCTCCATCACGTAGTAGAACGTTCCGTCTTCGGTCGTCCCGTAGTCGTAGACGTCCACCGTGTGCGGCGAGCGCAGCCCCGCCGTGGCGCGCGCTTCCCGCTCGAACCGGCCCAGCATCTCTCGCGAGTCCGAGCCCGCCTCGAGCCGAATGAGCTTGACCGCCGCCTGCCGCGCGAGGAGGCGATGGCTGGCACGCCATACCTCGCCCATGCCGCCGCGGCCGAGGAGCTCCTCGAGCCGGTAGCTGCCCATCTCCTGCCCTTTGCCGGCGGCGACCGCGAGATCGAAGACGATGCGCGAGACGAGGAGCGCGATCGCCGCGGCGACCGCCGTCGGAAGGAACATCAGGAGGGCCGTCGAAACCCGAGGCGCCGGCTGTCCGACGGCGACGTTCAAGGCCAGCGCGACCGGGTCCATGAGCGACGCGGCGATCGTCGCCACGGCCGTCTTTGCGCGCGTGTTCGGAACGATGAGCGGATAGGCGAGAATCCACACGGCGACCGCCGACCAGCCGCGCGGCATGACATCGGGGCGCAGCGTCTCCGAGTGGAACATGATCCCGAGGAAGAGCGCTTCGATCACTTCGTAGAGGAGACCGAGATCGAGGAGCTTCTCGGGCGAGAGCATCTCGCGGTATGCGACCCATGCCACCGAGAGGGAGAGGCCCACGCTCCCGAGCACCGCGAGGAGCCAGAGGACCGCGACGCCCGACCGGGGATCCCAGGGGGCGACCATGCGGTCCACGATCGCGAACAGCACGGAGGCCCCGGCGCCGATGAGCGCGATCGTCGCGAGGCGGCGAGCGCCGGCCGCGAGGAGGTCCGGCCGAAGCGCCCCGCTCGAGGTCGCCGAAGCGGCCCCTCCGGTTGCCCCGGACCCCGGAGCGCTCTTCTTGCGGATGCGCAGAGTCATCGTGATTGCCTGTTTGATTCTACGGAAAGCGGTAGACTCGGATCTGTCGGGGGAGCCCACTCCGTCGCGGCGCGCAGGCGCGGCGGACGGCTGAGAGTCTCCGGGCGGACGCCGGCGCTCGCGTCGGAGCCGGACCGGAGAGACCCCGTGAACCTGATGCGGGTAATGCCGCCGTAGGGAGGTCGAGATGAGCGTTCGTCGGGATTCCCTTCCCACCAACCGGGTGGCCAACCGCGAGCCGCTTCCCGGCTCGCGGAAAGTCTACGTCTCGGGGCCGAGCGGTCTGCGCGTCCCCTTCCGAGAGATTACGCTCCATCCGACGCGCGGGATGCGCGGCGAGATGGAGCTCCACCCGCCCCTGCGCGTCTATGACACCTCCGGCCCCTATACGGATCCCGAAGTCGAGATCGACCTGCATCGCGGGCTGCCGGAGCTGCGGGGAGCGTGGATCGAAGCCCGCGGGCCGTACGCGGAAGGTGACCCGGTCCGGCGCGGCGCTCCCGAGCTCGCCCTGACGCGGCCGCGGCGCGTCCGGCGCGGGCGCGGCCCGGTCACGCAGATGCACTCCGCGCGGCGGGGCGAGGTCACGCCCGAGATGGAGTTCGTCGCGGTGCGCGAGGGTTGCGATCCCGAGAAGGTCCGGAGCGAGATCGCGCGCGGGCGCGCGATCCTGCCGGCGAACATCAACCATCCCGAGTCGGAGCCCATGATCATCGGCCGCAACTTCCTCGTGAAGATCAACGCCAACATCGGCAACTCCGCCGTCGGCTCGTCGATCGAGGAGGAGGTCGAGAAGATGACCTGGGCGACGCGATGGGGCGCCGACACGGTCATGGACCTCTCGACCGGCCGCAACATCCACGAGACGCGGGAGTGGATCCTGCGCAACTCCCCGGTTCCGATCGGAACGGTCCCGATCTACCAGGCGCTCGAGAAGGTCGGCGGCAAGGCCGAGGAGCTGACCTGGGAGGTCTACCGCGACACGCTGATCGAGCAGGCGGAGCAGGGTGTCGACTACTTCACCGTCCACGCCGGCGTGCGGCTCGCATACATCCCGCTGACGGCCGGGCGCGTGACGGGGATCGTCTCGCGCGGCGGATCGATCATGGCGAAGTGGTGCCTGGCGCACCATTTGGAAAGTTTCCTTTACACGCGTTTCGACGAGATCTGCGAGATCCTGAAGACGTACGACGTCTCGTTCTCGCTCGGCGACGGCCTGCGTCCCGGATCGACCGCCGACGCCAACGACGCCGCGCAGTTCGCGGAGCTCGAGACGCTGGGGGAGCTGACGGAGAAGGCCTGGGCCCAGGACTGCCAGGTCATGATCGAGGGGCCCGGGCACATTCCGATGCACCTCATTCGCGAGAACGTCGAGAAGGAGCTCGCCATCTGCCACGAGGCGCCCTTCTATACGCTCGGTCCGCTCGTGACCGACGTCGCGCCGGGCTACGACCACATCACCTCGGCGATCGGCGCCGCGATGATCGGCTGGTTCGGCACCGCGATGCTTTGCTACGTGACGCCGAAGGAGCACCTGGGGCTGCCGAACAAGAAGGACGTCAAGGACGGTGTCATCGCCTACAAGATCGCGGCGCACGCCGCCGACCTCGCCAAGGGCCACCCGGGCGCGCGCCTCTGGGACGACACGCTGTCTCAGGCGCGGTTCGAATTCCGCTGGGAGGACCAGTTCCATCTCGCCCTCGATCCCGAGACGGCGCGCGAGTTCCACGACGAGACCCTCCCGGCCGAAGGGGCGAAGGTCGCGCACTTCTGCTCGATGTGCGGGCCGCACTTCTGCTCGATGAAGATCACGCAGGACGTGCGCGACTACGCGGCGACCCTGGGCGTTGCGGAGGACCGGGCGCTCGCCCGCGGCATGGAGGAGAAGTCCGAGGAGTTCCGGCGCGACGGAGCGGAGATCTACCGCAAGGTCTAGAGAGCGCCGCCCCCGATCGGCCCCGGCTCTCCCCGCAAGCGGCGCGCTTCCCCGGCCACGCGTGCGAAACCCTTCGCGTCGGCGTCGTGCGCCAGGGAATCGAGCTCCGAGGCGGCCCGCCGCCGATCGCCGGACTCGAGGTCGATTCGCGCGAGGGTGAGCCGCGCCTCGAGCTGGAAGTTCACCCAGCCGATCCGATCGGCCGTTCGGAGGAGGTCCTCGACTTCGTGCCGGGCCTGCGCGGCGCGGCCGGACGCGGCGTCCGCCCGGGCGCAGGCGATGCGCGCCGGGATCATTTCGTTCACCGGGGCGGTCACGTGCAGGAGCGCGCGAACGCGCTGCGCCGTCTCTTCCGCCTCGCGGGCGCGTCCGAGAAGGAGGAGCGCGCGGACGAGGGAACCTTCCGCCAGCGCCTGGTTGCCCCTCGTGCCGCTCTTCTGGAACTGGGCGTCCGCCTCGCGCGCGAGCCTCGCGGCCTCGTCGCCGCGGCCCGACGCGATGAGGACGTCCACCTGGGAGAGCGCGCTCTCGGCGCGCGTCTCTCCTTCGCCGAGGCGTTCCTGAATCGCCATCGCCTGCTCGGCGTCCTTTCCGGCCTCCGGCAGGTTTCCCATGTCGAACAGGACGCCGGAGAGGTTGTTGAGCTGCCGCGCCACGGACCCTTCGCTTTTGAGGCTCCGGTCGATTGCGAGAGCGTCTTCGTAGGTCTTCTTTGCCGACGCGAGATCTCCCTTCGAATGGAGGACGTCGGCGATTCCCTCGAGGGTCCAGGCCTCCCAGCCGCGCTTCCCGATCTCCCGCGAAATCGCGAGGGCCTGCCGGTGCAGATCGAGCGCGCGCGGAAGGTCTCCCTGGTCCCAGGCGACCGTCGCGATGCCGTTCAGGGCCCATGCGATGCCGCTCCGGTCGCCGACCTCCGTGTCGATCGCGTGCAGCTCCTCGAGCTCGCGCCGTACGAGAGCGAGGTCCCCGGCCTGGATCCAGTCGAGGTTGATGAGGTCGGTCAGCGCGCTGGCTTCGCCCCGCCGGTCGCCGAGATTCCGGAACGTCGCGAGCGCCTGTTGGTAGAGCGCGCGCCCTCCGGACAGGTCGCCGAGGCTGACGAGGATGCCGCCGACGTCGCGAACGGCGTCCGCGGCTCCGTCGCGGTCGCCGGCCTGATCGTACAGATCGCGCGCTTCCTCGTATTTCGCTCGCGCCGCCGGGTACGCTCCCTGATAGTCGAGAACGGACGCCTCCTCGAGGCGCGCGCGCGCGAGCATTCGCTTCTCGTCGAGCTTCGCGGCCTTCGCGGCGGCGCGCGCGGCCGCGGCGCTCTGCCGGTGGACGTCCGAAAGGGCGCCCGCCGCCGCCGCCTCGGCGAGATCGATGCGCGGATCGTCCCCCTGCGGCGGAGGCAGGCGCCGAAGGTTCTCCACCGTCGCGAGGGAGTCCTTGAGGCGGCCCCCCGAGAGCTGCGCCCGGGCGAGGCGAAGTCCGTATTCGGCGTCGTCGGGGTAGGACTTCCAGAGGGACTGGTACAGGCCGATCGCGTCGTCCCACTGCCTCCGGGCGGTCGCCAGGCGCGCCTGGCTCATGAGGCGCTCCTCGCTCGAGAGACCTTCCATCCGGTCGACCGCCTTCTGCGCCTCCTCTTCGGCGCGGCGGTCGTAGCCCAGAGCCGACCACGCGTCCGAGAGGGCGGCGTGGGCGAGGGAGAAGCCGGGGTCGGCCTCGGCGGCGCGAACCAGGAGATCCCGGGCCGCCGGCGCGTCGCCGCGGGCAAGTTGATCGATCCCTTCCGCGTAGAGGCGGGTCGCGTCGGCGTTCGAGGGAAGGGACGCCTTCACGGCGGCGGCCTCGGCTGCCGTTCTTCCGGTGAGACCGAGCTTGCCGCGGAGGTCCCGGCCCGCCGAAGAGACGAGGGAAAAGAGGTCCGCCTCCGATCCCGTCTGCGACACGGAGGCCACGGTTTCACCGCTCCGCGCGTCCTGGATCAGAAGATCCACGCGAATCTGCTCTCCGCCCGGCGCCGGCAGGGCGACGTAGGAACCGAGCACGACTTCATCCGCGTTCAGATCGGACCGCAGGTTCGAGAGCGTGTCCGCGGACAACGGCCCGGCCGGCGGGGTGACGCGGCGCCGCGCGACGTTTTCGGCCGGAACGACCCGGACCCTTTCGCCGGCGGCGAGCTCCGCGGTGACCATCGCCGAGATCGCCGTCCCGAGCCAGTCGGTCTCCGCGCGGCCCGATAGGTTGCGCAGTCCCAGAACGGCGATCGACGGCCGCACGTGAAGCGGGCTCGCGTCGGAAGGCGGCGCGGCGGAGGGACGCTTCGAGAGCACGAGGGCCAGGGAGAGCGCCGCGGCGGCGGCGGCCGCGGCGAGCCAGAGCCCGATCCGCCGGCCGCGCGCGGCGGCGGCCGTCGAGGCCGTGGAGAAAGGAGGCTTCGAGGTGTGCGGAGACTCCTCGCCGGATGGCACGGCGGCGTCTCGGAGGTCGCGGGCGAGATCGCGGGCCGAGGGATAGCGCGACTCCGGGTCTTTCTCGAGGCATTTTCGAACGATCGCGGACAAGTCCGGGAAAGCCGTTGCGCTCTGCGCCGGGAGATCCGGCGCGGCGTCTCGAAGCACGGCGATCATCGTCTCCGCCGCCGACGGCCGCTCGAAGGCGCGGCGGCCCGAGACCATCTCGTAGAGGACGGCGCCGAGCGAAAAGACGTCCGCCCGGGCGTCCACCGGGGCTCCCCGCATCTGTTCCGGCGACATGTAGTTGATGGTCCCCAGGACGAGCCCCGGCTCCGTGCCCGCCTCCGAGGGATCCGCTTCCGCGAGATCGCCCGGACCGAGCTTCGCCAGTCCGAAGTCGAGAATCTTCGCGCGGCCGTCGCGCGTGACGAACAGGTTCGCGGGCTTGAGGTCCCGGTGGACGATCCCCTTGGCGTGCGCCGCGGCGAGCCCGTCGGCGACCTGCGCGGCAAATTCGACGGCCGGTCGCGGCGCGATCGGACCCGCTTGCAGGCGCGAGAGAAGCGTCTCGCCTTCGAGGAGCTCCGTCACGATGTACGGGCGTCCGTCGTGGGAGCCGACGTCGTACACCGCGGTGATATTGGGGTGATTCAGCGATCCGGCGGACTGGGCCTCGCGCTCGAAACGCCGCATCCGGTCGGAATCGTTCGCAAGGGACGGCGAGAGGATCTTGATCGCGACCTCGCGCTTCAGTCTTTCGTCGCGGGCGCGATAGACGCGGCCCATGGCTCCCGATCCGAGACGGCTCAGGATCGTGTAGGGACCGACCCGCTCCGGAGGGGCGACTTCCGCCGCGGCCTCGCGGTCGTCGGAGGGCGTCCGGGCCGCCGCTCCGTCCGCCTCTTCGATCCGCACGGGCGCCACGAACCGGTAGCCCACCCGCGGGACCGTCTCGATGTAGTCGCTGCCGTCCTGGTCGCCGAGCGCCTTGCGGATCGTCCAGATGTTCTTGGTGAGGTTGCTCTCCTCGACGACCGCATCGGGCCAGAGGGCCGCGATGAGCTCCTCCTTGGTCAGGAGGTGGCCGGCGTTGCGGACGAGGAGGGCCAGGGTGTCGAAGACGCGCGGCTGCAGGCTCTTCGGCTCTCCGTCGCGCAGCAGGCGACGTTCCGCGACGTCGAGCCGGAACGGCCCGAATCGATAGCGTTCGCCGGAGTTCGCGCCCTTACCCGCTCGATCCATTTTTTATCCAGAAGAAATCCATGAGGAACAGAGCGACCGCCCAAGGACGGAATTATTCCACGGGGGCATCCTGCCTCCCGAAAAGGAGGCCCTATGGCGTTTCGATCGATTCGGAGGATCTGGGCGGCGCCTTTCTTTCTGATCCCGGGCCTGGCCCTCGCGGCGCCGCAGCCGCAGGCACGCGCGTTCGTCTCGGGCAAGAAGGGCGTCGACTCGGCCATTTGCGGCCGGAAGGCTCCCTGCCGCACGTTCGAGCGGGCGATCTCCCTGACGTCCCCGGGCGCAGAGGTGGTCGTTCTCGACTCCAATGCACCGATCGATGCCGCCATCAGCGAATGTTCCTTCACCGGCCACGGAGCCGGAGTCATCGGTGTCGTCGCCGACATCACGCTCGATCGCTCCGTGGTTGCGAATATCGGATCGGGCGGGCAGGACGACGTAGAAATCGCCCGCGGGCTGCTCTTCCTGACCAACGACGCGATTCCGAACGCCTACCGAGGAGTCGTGATCGCCGGCGACGCGAGCGCCTGCGCGCTGGGAAACAACTTCATAGCCAACGTGCGTGGGACGATCGACCACTGCCCGCTGCAGTAGGGAGCGACGTGACGACCATCCGAACACATCTGCGCGCCGCGGCCGCGTTCCTCGCCGCGATTCTCTGGTCCTGCTCCGGGAAGACGTCCGCCGCGCCGGCGCCATCGAGCGCGTCGAAGGGCCCGGACCCCTGCGCGCTTGCGACGGCCGCCGAGGTCGGCGCGATCCTGAAGCGAAAGCTCGTTTCGTCTGCATCGGGATCGAGCTGCGAATACGGAAATGCGCCCGACGCCCTGGACATCGCCGCGATGACAGACGTCAGGCTCGACGTCGCGCGCGACGACATGACCGAAGCGCAGATCAAGGCGATCTACGAGCAGACGGGCAAGGCGGTTCGAAAGTCGCTCGATCCGGACTCGAAGGGCCTCCAGAAGACGATCACGGTCGCCAACGACATCCCGAACCTCGGGGACTGGGCGTTCACCGCCAACGTGGCGGCGGTGAACATGGGCTTCGGCTTCTCGTCGCGCGGTCGGATCCTCCACGCACGCAAGGGGCCCTGGCACCTCACGGTCGGCGCGACGATCTCGCCGGATCCGGGAGAGGCCGCCCTCGACGCCGAGCTCGCGCAGATCGCGCGGACGGCCATCGCGAGGCTGCGGTGAGACGGCGAGATTTCACGCACAAAGAGAGGAAGACGTCATGAAATTGACCGTCACGATTCTCGTCCTGTCCGCGCTGGCAACCGCCGGCGCTCGGGCGGATCAAGCGACTTGCGACCTGATTCGGACCGCCAATGTGAAGACCGGTCGCGGCGGGAAGATGAAGGTGAGCGGCTACTCCTTCGCCAAGGATGTGCCCGAAATCTACGGTCCCGGCACGCACACCTGCAGCTATCTGCGGGACGAGGCCGTCGACGGGCAGCCGGCCGCGGTCTATCGAGAGCAGTACCGATCGAAGGCGGGCAGCACCGACGCGACGATCTGGATCTCCAAGACGACGGGGCGATTGCTGCGCGAGGAGCAGGACGGCGACGTCGTCGGCAAGGGGAAGGGACACATCTCGTATCGCTGGACCGCCGCCGCGCCCGTTCGTGAAGTGGCTTCCGCTCCGGCGGACGACGGCAGTCTTCCGATGTACCCCGGCAGTCGCAACACGAATCGCGAGATGCCCGCTTCGGCGGTCGCGAAGGGAGTGCCCGTGGTGCTGGAGACCGGCGACTCGGCCGCGACGGTCGACGCCTGGTATCGCTCCCACACGTCCGGATCATGCGAGCGGATCGCGGTGGAGCGCGCCGTCAAGTACGCCTGTCCCATCGGTAGCATCATGATCTATGCGCACGAGGGGAAGACGCAGATCGCGCTCGTGCCTGCGATGCCGTCCGGGAAACAACCGTGAACGCAGAAGCTCGGCCTGAGACAGTGAAGGCTTTCGATTGACTGCAGCAACTCGACCAAATGAAAGGACGTCGATCATGAACGACCGCAGCGACACCCGCATTCCGCAGAGCACGGCCCGACGCCTCGTTTTATTGCTTCCGATCGCCCTGCTGTTGTCGATCCTTCCCGCAAGAGCGGAGGACGAAGAGAAATCGAAATGTCAGGCCTTCTACGGTCCCTTTACGTCGGTCGTCGTGCCGCCTCCCGACTGCAAGTCGCCGGTGGGACTCTGCACTCACGGCACGCTGGTCGGCGAATTGCCGGCCACCTACGATTTCACGGCTCTCACGCAGACGGCCGATCCGAACGATCCGAATGTCGTCACGCTGACCGGAAAGAGCGTTGTCACGACGGCCGCGGGTGTGATTCGCACCGACGATGTCAGCGTCATCAATTTCGCAAGCGGGGACTTCGTGACCAAGGCTCTCGTTCACAAGACGAAAATTCGCGAAGCGAAAACCGGCGGTTTCATCGCGGCCGGAAATCTCGATCTCGCGACCGGGCAGGCCACCGGGAACTATTCCGCCATTCTCTGTTCGCGCCGGGACGATTGATTCGGAACGTGAAGGGTGCGACCGGTGCTTGCCGTCGGCACCGGTCGCCCGCATCTTGAGCCGAAGGATTGCCGGACACCGTAAGAGATCGAAGAAAGTTTTTCCGGCCCCCAACAAACCCGAACCCGGCGCGTAAACCCTCTGTGCGGGCCTACGGTAGGCTCGCAAACCGGAGGTGATCCCATGCCCGACGTGACCCGCCATGACCACGGTGCTTTTTCTTGGGCCGAGCTCTCGACGAGCGACACGGCCGCCGCCAAGACCTTCTACAAGGACCTCTTCGGCTGGTCGATCAAGGACAACCCGATGGGCCCCGGCCCGCAGGACGTGTACACGATGTTGCAGGTGTCCGGAAAGGACGTCGGTGCGCTTTATCCCATGCCCGCCGAGCAGAAGCAGCAGGGGATGCCGCCTCACTGGACCACCTACGTCACGGTGAAGTCCGCCGACGAGACGGCGAAGAAGGCCACGGAGCTCGGGGGCAAGGTCATCGCGGAGCCTTTCGACGTCATGACGTTCGGCCGGATGGCCGTGATCCAGGACCCGCTCGGCGCGATCTTCGCCGTCTGGGAGGCGAAGGAGCACATCGGCGCGCAGCGCGTCAACGAGCCGGGCGCCTTCTGTTGGATGGAGCTGCTGACGCCCGATCTCGCGAAGGCCAAGACGTTCTACTCGGGACTCTTCGGCTGGACGTACAAGGACTCGACGACCCCGGGCATGCAGTACTCGGAGATCCTCCGCGGCGGGAGTCCGATCGGAGGCATGATGCCGCCGATGCCCGGGATGGAGAAGATGCCGTCGGTCTGGGGCGTGTACTGGCAGGTCAACGACGTGGACGCCTCCACCTCCAAGGCCAAGTCGCTTGGCGCCAAGACGCTCGTCGAGCCCCGCGACATCCCGAACACCGGCCGGTTCGCCGTGCTCCAGGACCCGCAGGGCGCGGCGTTCTCGATCTACAAGCAGGCCAACCACTGAGGCGGGCGGGCCGCCGCCGGATCAGAGCTTCAGGAAGATCCGGCGGCGGTAGAGCACGCCCGCGATCCCGAGGAACACCGCGAGGAACGCGAGCGCGAAGAGGAGCGATCCCAGCCTCGGGTCCGCGAACCGGTCGAAGACCGTCCGATAGATCGTCGAATAGAGCGACCGCGGCTTTCCCGCGGCGTCGGGGACCTTGATCCACAGGAGCATCAG
>DATBFU010000008.1:0-9646 GCA_036558325.1 Thermoanaerobaculia bacterium
CGAGATGGTGATGCCGGGGGACAACGTGAACCTGGAGGTCAACCTGATCACGCCGATCGCGATGGAGAAGGGGCTGCGGTTCGCCATCCGCGAGGGCGGCCGCACCGTCGGCGCCGGAACCATCGTCGAGATCCTGGAGTAGGAACAGGGACGTAGGGGCGAGGCTCGTCCCCGCCCGATTGAGCGAGCGCAAACACCATGACCAAGAACGAAAAGATCCGGATCCGCCTCAAGGCCTTCGATTACCGGATCCTCGATCAGTCGGCGACCGAGATTGTGGACACGGCCAAGCGCACGGGCGCGAAGATCGCCGGCCCGATTCCGCTGCCGACGGCGATCTCGCGGTACACGGTCAACCGCTCGCCGCACATCGACAAGAAGTCCCGGGAGCAGTTCGAAATGCGGACGCACAAGCGGCTGCTCGACATCCTCGAGCCGACGTCGCAGACGGTGGACGCGCTGATGAAGCTTGAGCTCCCGGTCGGCGTGGACGTCGAGATCAAGGCGTTCGGGAAGTAGGGTCGAAGCGATGGCCGCACACGGAATTCTCGGAAAGAAGGTCGGCATGACGCAGCTCTTCGGCGGCGACGGCGCCGTCGTGCCCGTGACCGTCGTGCAGGCGGGGCCGTGCCTCGTCGTGCAGATGAAGACCGCCGACAAGGACGGCTACGAGGCGATCCAGATCGGCCTCGTCGAGTCCCGGCCGGACCGCCGCGCGAACAAGGCGGCGCGGGGCCGGTTCGACAAGGCGTCGCTCGCCCCGATGCGGACGCTTGCCGAAGTTCGCCTCGACGCGGGCGACGAGTTCAAGCCCGGCGACAAGGTTCTCTGCGACACGTTCAAAGTCGACGACCACGTGGACGTCATCGGCGTGTCCAAGGGAAAGGGCTTCGCCGGCGTCGTCCGGCGCAACCACTTCCGCGGCGGCGCGGCGACCCACGGCTCGATGTTCCACCGGGCGCCGGGATCGATCGGGCCGTCGGCGTTTCCGTCGCGCGTCTATCCCGGCACGCGTTCCTCGGGCCGCCTCGGTGGCCGCCAGGCCACCTCGAAGAATCTGATCGTGGTGCGCGTCGACGCCGAGAAGAACCTCCTCTACATCCGGGGCGCCGTTCCCGGCGCGCGCAATTCGATCGTGAAGATCGTGCGTTCGAGCTTCGCGAAGTAGGACTGAGCATGGCCAAAGTGGAAGTCTGGAACTGGAAACGGGAGCGCGTGGGCGAGGTCGACCTTCCGGCCGAAGTCTTCGAGTACCCCTACCGGCGACACCTGGTCTGGGAGGTCGTGAAGGCCTACCGGGCGGGGCAGCGCCGCGGGACGCACAAGACGAAGGTGCGCTCGGAAGTCTCCGGATCGGGCAAGAAACCGTTCCGTCAGAAGGGCACGGGGCGCGCGCGCCAGGGCGGCGGACGCCCTCCGATCCACCGCCACGGCGGAACCGCGCACGGGCCGGTGCCGCGCTCCTACGCCCAGGGCGTCTCGGTGGGGCAGAAGCGCAACGCGCTGAAAGCCGTCCTCTCGCAGCGCCTGCGCGAGGAGAGGATCGTCGTGCTCGACGGCCTGGAGCTCTCGACGCACAAGACGAAGGATCTGAAGGCCGCCGTGAATCGCCTCGGCATCGAGGGCAAGGCGCTGTTCGTGGACGCGCGGGAGAACGAGAACCTCGCGCTCGCCGCCCGCAACGTGCGCGATTGGAAGCTCGTGGACCCGCTGGCGGTCAACGCCTACGACGTGCTGGCGCACGGAACCGTCGTCCTGTCGCGGCCGGCGCTGACGCGCGTGGTCGAGACGCTGGGAGCCTGATCGTGGAACCGCAGAAGCTGATCGTTCGCCCGCTCATCACGGAAAAGGCCACGCGCCTGAAGGAGTCGTCCCAGACCATCTGCTTCGAGGTCTCGCCGTCGGCCAACAAGATCGAGATCGCCCGCGCCGTCCAGAAGCTCTTCGGCGTGAAGGTCGCGCAGGTGCGCGTGGCGAATCGCGAGGGGAAGTTCAAGCGCATGGGCCGGTTCGTGGGCCGCCGGAAAGCCTGGAAGAAGGCCTACGTCCGCCTCGCCCCGGGAGAGAAGCCCATCGAGTTCTTCGAAGGCGTGTAAGGACATCAAGATGCCGGTCAAGAAATTCAAACCCACCTCCGCCGGACGTCGCTTCCAGACGACGCTCGACTTCACGGAGCTCTCTTCGGCGCGCCCCGAGAAGTCGCTGACGGTCGGTCTGCGTTCGACCGGCGGGCGCAATAATCAGGGGCGCCAGACGTCGCGCTTCATGGGCGGCGGACACAAGCGCCTCTACCGGATCATCGACTTCCGCCGGGACAAGACGGACATTCCCGCGCAGGTGGCGGCGATCGAGTACGACCCCAACCGCACGGCGCGCATCGCGCTGCTGCACTACGCCGACGGCGAGAAGCGCTACATCCTGGCGCCGAACGGCCTGCAGGTCGGCGCGAAGGTCGTCGCCGGGCCGTCGGCCGACATCCTGCCGGGCAACGCGCTTCCCCTGCGCGGCATCCCGCTCGGTACGACCATCCACAATCTGGAATTGAAGCGCGGCAAAGGCGGCCAGCTCGTCCGCTCGGCCGGCGCGGCGGCGCAGCTCATGGCGAAGGAAGGGGATTACGCCCAGGTGCGCCTGCCGTCCGGCGAGGTCCGGCAGATCCACATCGAGTGCTACGCCACGATCGGGCAGGTCGGGAACCTCGAGCACGAGAACGTCTCGATCGGCAAGGCCGGGCGGTACCGGTGGATGGGTTTCCGGCCGCACAACCGCGGCGTTTCGATGAACCCGGTCGATCACCCGATGGGCGGCGGCGAAGGAAAGACGTCGGGCGGACGCCATCCCACCTCGCCGTGGGGATGGAAGACCAAGGGCCTGAAGACGCGCAGCAACAAGAGAACCGACGGATTCATCGTCCGCCGGCGCAACACGAAGGGTTAGGGACGCCGCATGTCGCGCTCGATCAAGAAGGGAGCGTTCGTGGACGCGCACCTCTCGAAGAAGGTGGCCGCGCTGAACGACTCCCGCGAGAAGAAGGTCATCAAGACGTGGTCGCGCCGCTCGACGATCGTCCCGGACATGGTCGGGCACACGATCGCCGTTCACAACGGGCGAAAGTTCATCCCGGTCTACGTCGCCGAGAACATGGTCGGCCACAAGCTGGGCGAGTTCGCGCCGACGCGGATCTTCAAGGGCCACAGCGGACGCAAGGCCGCCGAGGCGGGAGCGGCCGTGGCTCCGGCGGCGGGCGGCCGGGCGCCGGGGGCCCCGGGCGCGCCGGCTCCCGCGGGCGGCGGCGCTCCGGCCCCGGCGAAGGGTTGAGGCGGACGACATGAAAGCCACCGCGACGCTCCGTTACATGAAGGGCTCGGCGCAGAAGGTGCGCCTCGTGGCCGACCTCGTGCGCGGCAAGCCGGTCAACGACGCCGTCGCGATCCTACGCAACACGCACAAGGTCGCCGCGAAGGCTCTCTTGAAGACGCTCAAGTCGGCCGTCGCCAACGCTGAGCAGAAGCAGGCGCACCTCGACGTGGACGACCTCGTCGTGCGCAAGATCACGGTGGACAAGGGACCGCAGGAGAAGAGGGTGCGGCCGGCGCCGATGGGCCGCGCCTACCGCGTGCTGCACCGCAAGAGTCACGTGACGATCGAAGTTTCGGACGAGGCATAGAGGCTGAGAGGCCTGAAGGCATAGAGGCATAAATGGGCCAGAAAGTTCACCCGTACGGATTCCGGCTCGGATTCAACCGCGCCTGGCACTCGCGTTGGTTCGCGACCAAGGACTACGCGAATCTCCTGCACGACGACCTGAAGCTCCGCAAGGAGCTGAAAGCCCGGCTCTCGCACGCCGGCGTCTCGGAGATCGACATCGAGCGGTATGCGAACCGCCTGAAAGTCAACATCCAGACGTCGCGGCCCGGAATCATCATCGGAAAGCGGGGCGCGGAGGTGGACAAGTTGCGCGACGAGCTCCAGAAGCGCGCCAAGTCCGAGGTCCACATCAACATCATCGAGATCCAGCGTCCCGAGACCGACGCCCAGCTCGTGGCCGAGTCGATCGCGCTCCAGCTCGAGCGACGGGTGGCGTTCCGGCGAGCCATGAAGAAGGGGATCGAGTCGGCGCTCCGGTTCGGCGCGCAGGGCGTGAAGATCCGTTGCGCCGGGCGGTTGAACGGCGCCGAGATCGCGCGGGCCGAGTGGTATCAGGAGGGGCGGCTTCCGCTGCACACCCTGAAAGCCGACATCGACTACGGGTTCGCCGAGGCCAACACGACCTACGGGAAGATCGGCGTGAAGACGTGGATCTACCGCGGCGAGCAGCACAAGGCGAAGAACCGCCGGAAGACGGCGTAGGTAACGGCCATGATGATGCCTTCGAAGGTCAAGTACCGCAAGCAGCAGCGGGGACGGATGCGCGGCAAGGCGTATCGGGGCTCGACGCTCGCCTTCGGCGACGTCGGCCTTCAGATTCTCGAGCCGGGCTGGATCACCGCCCGTCAGATCGAGGCGGCCCGCATCGCGATGACGCGCGCCGCCAAGCGCGGCGGCAAGATCTGGGTCCGCATCTTCCCGGACAAGCCGTACACGAAGAAGCCCGCCGAGACGCGCATGGGCAAGGGCAAGGGCGCGCCCGAGGGCTGGGTCGCGGTCGTGAAGCCGGGCCGGATTCTCTACGAGATGGAAGGGGTGGACCTGCCGACGGCGCAGGAGGCGCTCGGGCTCGCGGCCGACAAGATCGGTCTCAGGACGCGGCTCGTGACGCGCGAGTCCGAGATGGAGATCCGATGAAGAAGAAGGAACGCGAGGCGCTTGCCAGCCAGGGGCTGGGAGACCTCCAAGAAAAAGAGCGGCAGCTCAAAGAAGCCGCCTGGAAGCTCCGTCTGCAAAAAGCGACGGGTCAGCTCGAAAACCCGACGCGGCTGCGGACGGCGCGGCGCGACATCGCGCGCGTCAAGACTTACGTGCGGCAACTCGAGCTCGCGGAGAAGAAGTGATGGAAGCGAAGACGGACGAGCGCCGGCCGCGGGCGACGAAAGTGGGGCGCGTCGTGTCGGACAAGATGTCCAAGACGATCGTCGTCGAGGTCGAACGGCGCGTCGAGGAGCCCGAGTACCGGCGAACGATCCGCCGGACGAGCCGGTTCCTCGCGCACGACGAGAAGGGCGAGGCGCGCCTCGGGGACCGCGTCCGGATCGAAGAGACCCGGCCCCTCTCGAAGTCGAAGCGGTGGCGGCTGCGCGAAGTGCTCGCGAAGGCGGAGGCGTAGGCCATGATCCAGATGGGAACGATCCTCGAGGTCGCGGACAACTCGGGCGCCCGGCGGATCGCCTGCATCCGGATGCGCGGCGGGTCCGCGGGGCGGTATGCGCGGCTGGGCGACGTCATCACCGCCTCCGTCAAGGAGGCCGCGCCCGATTCGCCGTTCGTCGAGAAGCACGGAAAGCGCGTCGTGCGCGCCGTCATTGTCCGTACGCGGCGCAACCACCGGCGGCGGGACGGCTCGTACATCCGGTTCGACGACAACGCGGCGGTTCTCGTGTCCAACGAGGGCGAGCCGGTCGGGACCCGCGTCTTCGGCCCGGTGGCGCGCGAGCTGCGCGAGAAGAAGTTCATGAAGATCATTTCGCTCGCGCCGGAAGTGCTCTGATGAAGAAGACCAGGCTGCGGCGGGACGACCTCGTCGTCGTGATCGCCGGGAAGGACCGCGGGAAGCAGGGGAAGGTCCTGCGCGTGATTCCTTCCAGGGGGCGCGTGATCGTCGAGAGGGTCAACCTGATCAAGCGGCACATGCGGCCAAATCCGGCCAAGAACATCGCGGGCGGCATCTCCGAAAAGGAGGCGGCGATCGCGATTTCGAACGTCATGCTCGTCGATCCGGACCGCAACGTCCCGACGCGCATCGGCCGCCGCCGCGACAACGACGGAAAGCTCGAGCGCTTCGCCAAGAAGAGCGGAGCGGCGCTCGCCTAGCGCGGCGATCCAGGAGTCGAAAAGTGACAGCCAGATTGAGAGAGCGGTACGTGAAGGAAGTGGCCCCGGCGCTTCGAAAGGAGCTCGGGATCGCCAACGCGATGGCCGTGCCCCGGCTCGAGAAGATCGTTCTCAACATGGGGCTCGGCGAGGCCGTCGGCAATCCGAAGATCATGGATGGCGCCGTCGAGGAGCTCTCGGCCATCGCCGGGCAGCGGGCCGTCGTGACGCGGGCCAAGAAGGCGATTGCGACGTACAAGCTGCGTGCGGGGATGCCGATCGGTGCGCGCGTGACGCTGCGCGGCGACCGGATGTACGAGTTCCTGGACCGCCTCATCAACATCGCGCTGCCGCGCGTTCGCGACTTCCGCGGCGTATCCACCAAGGCCTTCGACGGCCGCGGCAATTACACGCTCGGCATCCGGGACCACTTCATCTTCCAGGAGATCGATTACTCGAAGACGGACAAGTCGAAAGGATTGAACGTCACGATCGTGACGACGGCCGGACAGGACGACCGGGCTCGCGCGCTGTTGCGCGAGATGGGAATGCCTTTCGGCAAGTAGAGGAACCTATCGATGGCTACGAGAGCAATGCGTATCAAGGCGGCCAAGAAGCCGAAGTTCATGACGCGCACGGTGCGGCGCTGCCGCGTCTGCGGGCGCCCGCGCAGCGTGCTGCGCCGTTTCGGCCTCTGCCGCATCTGTTTCCGCCAGAACGCGTCGGCCGGCTACGTGCCGGGCGTCGTGAAGGCTTCGTGGTAGGCAGGAGCGCCATGGCGAACGTAAACGATCCGATCAGCGATCTGTTGAACCGGCTGCGCAACGCGCTCCGTGCGGGGCACGACCGCGTGGACCTGCCCGCCTCGCGCCTGAAGGAGGATCTCCTCAAGGTACTTTCGGAGGAGGGCTACGTCGGGACTTTTCGCCGCCTCGAGGAGAACGGCCGTCCGGTGCTCCGCGTGGCCCTCAAGTACGACGCGGAAGGCGATCCGATCGTCGGCGGCCTCGAGCGGGTCTCGCGTCCCGGGCGCCGGGTCTACGCCGGAGCCAAGGAGATTCCCGAGGTCCTGGGCGGCCTCGGCATCTCGATCGTGTCGACGTCCAAGGGAATCCGGACCGGCCGCCAGGCCCGCGAGGAGAAGCTGGGCGGCGAAATCCTCTGCAACATCTGGTAGGAGACGACGTGTCACGCATTGGAAGAATGCCGATCGCGATCCCGAAGGGGGTCGAAGTGCGGGCGGAAGGGCAGTCCGTGCGGGTCAAGGGACCCAAGGGCGACCTGAGCAACCGGATTCCTCCCGGACTGAAAGTCACGGTGGAAAAGGATGAGGTCCGGATCGCGCGCGCCGGAGACGAGCCGCAGCAGCGCGCGTACCACGGCCTGCTCCGGAGCCTGCTCGCGAACGCCGTCGCGGGCGTCACCAAGGGATTCTCCAAGGATCTCGAGATCGTGGGCGTCGGCTACAAGGCGGAGGTCAAGGGGAAGGCCGTCGTCTTTACCCTCGGCTACTCGCATCCGATCGAGTTCCCGATTCCGGAAGGCATCGCCGTCGCGCTCGACGCGAAGGCGGGAAAGCTCACGGTGTCGGGCGCGGACCGGCAGCGGGTCGGCCAGACCGCGGCGGAGATCCGGAAGCTCCGGGTCCCGGATCCGTACAAGGCCAAGGGCATCAAGTACGCGCAGGAAGTCATCCGGCGCAAGGTCGGCAAGGCGGGCGGGAAGTAGGTCATGAAAGCGCAAGCGAGAGTGGAAGCGCGGGAGCGGGTCCGCGTGCGGATCCGCCAGGCGGTCCGGGGATCGGCCGAGCGGCCTCGCCTGGCCGTCTTCAAGAGCGGCAAGCACATCTACGCTCAGGTGATCGACGACGCGACGGGCGCCACGCTGGCCCATGCCTCGACGCTCGACGCCGGCCTGAAGCAGAGCAAGTCGGGCGCGAACGTGGCCGGCGCCAAACGCGTCGGACAGCTCGTCGCCGAGCGCGCGAAGCAGAAGGGCGTCGCCAAGGTCGTGTTCGACCGGGGCGGTTACATCTACCACGGCAAGATCAAGGCGCTGGCCGATGCCGCCCGCGAAGGCGGCCTGGAGTTCTGACGATGGGAGAGACTCGATGAGCAGCAACCGCGGTGGGGCCCCTCGCGCGCCCCGGGAGCGCGAGAAGGAACGCGACGCGCAGGGTCGGGAGCTGATCGACCGCGTCGTCCACATCAACCGCGTGACGAAGGTCGTCAAAGGCGGCAAGAACTTCTCGTTCTCGGCGCTCGTCGTCGTGGGCGACGGGCAGGGCCGCGTCGGCTACGGCTCGGGCAAGGCGAAGGAAGTTCCGATGGCCATCAAGAAGGGGATCGAGATGGCCAAGAAGAACATGCGCCAGGTGTCGCTGAAGGGCACGACGATCCCGCACACCATCATCGGCCGCTACGGCGCGGGGCGCGTTCTGTTGAAGCCCGCCGCCCCGGGTACCGGAGTCATCGCGGGCGGACCGGTACGCGCGGTGCTCGAGTCGGTCGGAATCGCGGACATTCTGACCAAGTCGCTCCGCACCACGAACCCGCACAACGTCATCAAGGCGACGTTCGACGGGCTGCTGCGCCTCAAGAACGAGGACGAGATCAAGCGCCGGCGCGGCCTCGCCGTGGCGGCGGAGGCGGAGGCGGGATCGTGATCGACGCCGAGAAGGAGCTCGCGAAGCTCGCGGCGAGCGCCGGAGCGGGGCGTCCGGCGGCGAAGAAGCGTTCCGCGGCGGGCAAGTCCGCGGAAGCGGGTAAATCCGCGTCCGGGATCACCGTGCGGCTCGTCAAGAGCGGCATCTGCACGCCGAAGGACCACAAGGCAACACTCCGAGGGCTCGGGCTCCGGCGCCTCGGGCAGCGCGTCGTCCGGCCGGACACGCCCGCCGTCCGAGGCATGGTCCACAAGGTCCGGCATCTGGTCGAAATCGAAGCCGAGAAGAACTAGAGAGAGCCCGAAAAAATGGTCGACAAGAAGACGACGAAGAAATCCGGAGGCGCGAAGAAGAGCGCGGCCCCCGGGAAGGCCAAGAAGGCGACGAAGGCCGCGCCGAAGAAGGCCGCGTCCGCTCCGGCGGCGCCCCCCGCGCCGGCCCCGAAGAAGCCGAAGCCCGCGCGGCCGGTCCGCAAGGAAGCGGCGGCCCCGGCCGTCGGCCGTCCCGCGCCGTACGGCGTCCATGGCCTCGCGCCGGCTCCGGGCGCGACGCACTACCGCAAGCGCGTCGGCCGCGGGCCGGGATCCGGCCACGGCAAGACTGCCGGCAAGGGCAACAAGGGCCAGAAGTCCCGGACCGGTTACCGGCACCTGCGCGGCTTCGAAGGCGGCCAGATGCCGCTTCACCGGCGGATTCCGAAGCGCGGTTTCACCAACATCTTCCGGGTCGAGTACGACGTGGTGAACCTGTCCGACCTCGACCGGTTCGAGGCGGGGCAGGCCGTGAATCCCGACACCCTGGCGGCGGCGCGCCTCTCGCGCCGCAACCGGCCGGTCAAGATCCTGGGCGACGGCCAGGTCGGCAAGGCTCTGACGGTGTCGGCGCACAAGTTTTCGGCGGGCGCCCAGGCCAAGATCGAGGCGGCGGGAGGCCGCTGCGAGGTCATTCCGCGTTGAACGCCCTCCAGAGCTTCCTGAACATCTTCAACATCCCGGATCTGCGCAAGCGGATCAT
>DATBFU010000009.1:0-78681 GCA_036558325.1 Thermoanaerobaculia bacterium
GGTTCCATGACGCCGTTCAAGTCCGAGGTGCCCCCGTTGCCGTGCGCGTCGACGGTCAGACCATCGGGCACGAACGTTTGCCGCCGGGAGATGATCCCGATGTCGGCGCCGACCTCGGGGCCGACGCTTCTCCATGCCACGACGAACCCTCTCCCGTCGTCGGCGATCGTCGGGTCGTACTGACCTCCCGACGCATGGCTGTTGACCTGGAACTCCACGCCGAGGCGCCTTCCGGCGCGGTCGAACCTCTGTCCGAAAATTCCGTCGCCGTAGCCGTCCTGATAGCTCTCCCAGACCACGACGAAATCGCCTCTCGGGCCGATCGCGATCGCCGGCGCGGACTGCGAACCGGTGGTGTAGGTGTTGATCTGGAGCTCCGGCCCGACTTTTTCTCCCGAGCCGTCGAACCGCTGCCCGAAGACCCCGGACTCGGATCCGTCCTGATAGAGACTCCGCCAGACGACCACGAAGTTGTCGCGGCGATCGACGGCCACGCGCGGGAACTGCTGAGCGCCTGCCGTGTGCGTGTTGACCTGGAACTCCGTCCCGAGCCTCGCCCCGGAAGCGTCGAAGCGCTGGCCGAAGACTCCCGCGCCATACCCGTCCTGACCCTCCGACATCCACACGACGACGAACCCTCCCGAGCGGTCCATCGCCACGCTCGGCCAGTCCTGCTCGCCGGTCGTGTACGTGTTGACGTGGAATCGAGGTCCGACCTTGACCCCCGAGGCGTCGAAACGCTGTCCGAAGACTTCCTGTTGAGGCACGGGGTCGCTGCCGTCGGTCCAGACGACGACGAAGTCGCCCGCCGGGCCCACCGCGATCGACGGGATCTCGTCATTGGCGGTCGTGTAGAGACCTCCAACGAACTCGGGGCCGAGCTTCGCGCCGGCCGCATCGAACCGCTGGCCGAGTGCCGCGAAGTGGGCCGCGCTCGAGCCGGGCCCGTACCACACGACGACGAAGTCGCCGGAGGCGTCGGACCCGACTTGCGGAATGAACTGGCCGCCAGTGGTGTAGGTGTTCACCGGGAACTCGCCGCCGACGGCGTGCCCCGAGATATCGAATCGCTGCCCAAAGATCCCGGCGCCCGAACCGTCCTCGGCGCCGTTCTCCCAGACGACGACGAAGCTTCCGTCGCCGGGAGAGGAAACCGCGGGAAAGAAGTTGATGCTGCCGGTGTAAGTGTTGACCTGAAGGTCGGTGCTGAGCGGCGGCGCCTGTGCGAGCGAAGCGCGCGGCGAGAGAGCGATCGCGAGACCGGACAGGATCAGAACTGCCGGTCTCATGCCGACTCCGACGCCGGGGAAGAAGCGAGATCGTCACGTCGTCTCATGGCCCGTAGAGCTGCAATCCGAAGCCGTTCGCGATGAACTTGGCCATGGCGTCTCGGGCGACGGGTTGCGTGAGGCAGTACTGCGTCGCCGAGCAGCCCGAGATGATTCCCTTCGCCCAGAGATAGTGGATGTGCTTGCAGAACGGGTTCGAGGCCGGCACATCGGCGAAGTGGAGGTTGGGGCTCCCCGCGGCGCAGGAGTAGGAGAGCCCCGTCATCGGATCCGGTCCGTAGGTCAGGGGGACGACGGCGCCGCCGCCGGGCGCGACGATCGCCTTCGCGATGAAGGACGCCATCGCGTCGCGCGTGATCGCCTCCCCCGGGCAATAGAGCCCCGTTCCGCAGCCGAGCGTGACGTTCTGCGCGCCGAGATAGTGGACGTGCTTGCAGAAGGAGTCCGTGGGAGAGACGTCGGAATAGAGCGACGCGCCTCCGGGCGAGCAGTCATAGGGCTGGCCGCCCACGGTCCCCGCGCTCGGAACGAGCTCGCCCAGTCCGGCGATGCCCTTTGCGATGAAGATCGCCATCTGGTCGCGATTCACGACCTCTCCGGGGCAGTAGGTCGCCGGCGTGCAGCCGGACGTGATCCCGAAGTGAAGGAGCGTCTCGATCCGTTTGTAGAAAGGCTCCGACTCGGGGACGTCCGAGAAGCTGCTTCCGACGTGGAGAGTCCACGTCTTCACGCCTCCGGTCGAGAGCGTCTCGTCGAAGGTCGCGTCCCAGTGCGTGACGCCGCCGTGATCCGCGGACGTCACGAACATGCGATAGCAGTCCTGGCCGGCCGTCGCGTCGTGGCAGTTCGTGGACGCCAGAGGCGCGGTCGATCCGTAGTCGGCGCTCGCGTCCTCGATATTGTGGAAGCCGTCGAGCGGGCCGAGGAAAGTAGACGCCGTCCCGCTCAGTGCGACGGGAGGCGGCGACGGACCGGCGTCTCCCGCGAGGATCTTCCAGGACGGCTCGACGACGGCGGCTTCGCCGGGCTCGAGAACGCCGTTGACGTCCGAGCTGGATCCGGAGTCGGGATACGCGTCCACCTTGAGCCCGACCGGAGCGAAGTCGGCCCGCCGGGCGACGACTCCGCCGAAAGGGTCTCCCGAAGCCGATCCGGTATCGGAATCCGAGGCGATGACGAGACTCAGGCCCGACTCGGCCACCGCGGCCTCCGCTTCGGTTCCGGTGCCGGTGTTGACCTGGAAGTTCAAGCGGTCGGGCGCGCCGCTTCGGTCGAAGTGCTGGGCGAAAAGGCCTCGCGGAAGGATCGTTCCTCCTCCGGAGAAGCCATCCCAGACGACGAGGAAGTCCCCTTTTGCGCCCATGGCGACGGCCGGGTGATTCATGTCGAGTGTCGTGAAGGACTCGGCGACCGGAATCTCCGCTCCGACCTTCTCCGACCCGCCGTTGAAGCGCTGCGCGAAGATGCCGTACTTGCCGCCGAACGAACCCGGCGTGTCCTGCCACACGACGACGAAATTTCCCTTCGCATCGGTGGCCACGGCGGGGAAGGCTTGGTTTCCTTCCGTATACGTGTTGGCCTGGAACTCCGGTCCGAGCTTGTTCCCCGCGGCGTCGAATCGTTGCCCGAAGATTCCCGCTGCATCGCCGTCCTGATTCTGGCTCTGCCACGCGACGACGAAATCGCCGTCGCGATCCGCGGCGATCGCCGGGTTCAGCTGCAATCCCAGACTGTAGGTGTTGGCCTGAAAGAGCGTTCCGACGGCGGCTCCGTTCGCCTGAAATCTCTGCACCTCGATGTCGTCGAGGCTCGACGAGCTGGAAGCCCGTTGCCAGGCGACGATGAAGCTGCCGTCTCCCCGGACCGCCACTCGCGGCCGGCTGTCCGACTGGGTCGTGGACGTGTCGATCGGAAATTCCGTTCCGATCTTCGTTCCGCTGCCGTCGTACCTCTGCCCGAACACGGCGTACGACGAGCTCGCCTGGCCGATGCTCGCCCAGACGACGACGAACTTTCCCGAGTCATCCATCCCAACGGAGGGATAGCGCTGGTTCCCCGTGGTGAACGAGTTGACCTGGAACTCCGATCCGGCGGCGTGCCCGAGACTGTCGTATCTCTGGCCGAAGACGCCCTCGCCGGAGCCGTCCTGCCCGACGCTCGTCCAGACGACGACGAACGCTCCGGACGGCGCCACCGCGACGGATGGCGATTCCTGAGCGTCCGTCGTGTACGTGTTGACCTGGAACTCCGCGCCGAGCGGCGGTGCCTGGGCGGCGGCAACGGCGGCCGTCAGAGCCATCGCGAGAGCCGGGAACAGGCGGACGGACATTCTCATGCGCGCCTCCGATGTCCGCTATGGCCCGTACAGCTTCAGTCCGAAGCCGTTCGCGATGAACTTGGCCATCGCGTCCCGAGCGACGGTTTGAGTCGGACAGTATTGGTTCGGCGAACAGCCGCCGACGATTCCCTTGGCCCACAAGTAATGGACGTGCTTGCAGAAGGGGCTCGAGACAGGGACGTCCGTGAAATGGACGCTGGGGCTCCCGGCGTCGCACGAGTACGAGAGGCCGGTCACCGGATCGGGCCCGTATATGGATGGCACGGCGCCGCCTCCGCCGGCCGCGACGATCGCCTTCGCGATGAAGGACGCCATCGCGTCGCGCGTGATTGTCTGGCCCGGGCAGTAGGTCCCCGCGCCGCACCCGAGCGTCACGTTCCGCGCGGCGAGATAGTGGACGTGCCGGCAGGCGGGATCGCCGGGCGGCACGTCCGAGAAAAGCGACGTCCCGTCTTCCGCGCAGTCGTAGTGCTGGCCGGAGACCCTCCCCGACTCCGGCACGAGCTCGCCCGCCCCGGCCAGCGCCTTCGCGACGAAGATCGCCATCTGGTCGCGGGGAACCGAAGCCGCGGGACAGTACTGCGTTCCGCCGCATCCGCTCGTGATGCCGTGGTGCAGCAGCGTTTCGATCTTCCTGTAGAACGGCTGCGAGCGCGGGATGTCCGAGAAGCTGTCGCCGATGTGCAGCGTCCAGGGGTTCCCGCCGCCTCCGGAGACGTCCTCGCGCACGGTCGCGTCCCAGTGGAGAGACGGCCGCGCCCCCGCGACCGCGAAGGCGGAGCAGTCTTCCGCTCCCGAGGCGTCGTAGCAGCTCCGCGTGCCCCCGAGGACGATCTTTCCGGCGTCGATTCCATAGTCCGCCGCGCCGTCGGGGAGCGTGTAGCTGGGGCCGGCCGGCCCCGCCGGTTCGCTAAATGCGCCGACCATGTGGGTGCTTCCGAGGACGCCCAGGGACCGGTCGACCTCCCAGGACGTTTCCAGCATCGCGGCCTCGCCGGCCTCGAGAACTCCGTCGAGGTCGGAGTTCGTGGCGGAGTTGCCGTGGAGATCGACGCTCAGCCCCCGCGCGACGAAGCCCTGTTTCCGGCCGAAGATTCCGACGCCCGAGCCGTCCTCGTTCTGGCTCTGCCAGACGGCGACGAAACCGCGTCCGTCGCTCGCGACCTGCGGCGCGTCCTGGTCGAGGATCGTGAAAGTGTTGATCTGGAACTCGCCGCCGATGCGTCTTCCGAAGGGGTCGAGCCGTTGGCCGAAGACGCCCGCGAGATTGCCGTCCTGGCCTTCGCTGCGCCACACGACGAGGAACCGTCCGTCCTCGTCCGCGCGGACGAACGGCTCGCTCTGGACGCCGGTCGTGTAGCTGTTGATCTGGAACTCCGGCCCGACCTTCGCTCCCTCGCTGTTGAACCGCTGGCCGAAGATTCCCGGCCCGTCCCCGTCTCCGTCGACGCCGTCCTTCTGCCAGACGACCAGGAAGTCTCCGGCTTCGTGCGCGGCGACCGACGGCGCGAAGTTGTCGAACGCTTCGACGTTGAACGGCGGCCCGATCTTGGATCCCGAGGCATCGAAGCGCTGACCGTAGATCCCGAGGGCGGACTGGTCCTCGGGGCGGCCGCCGATCGGTATCACGAACTCGTGAACCTCCCATACGGCGATGAATCCGCCCGCGGATTGCCGCGCGACGTCGTGAACAGTCGGAGCATCGAAGACGATGCTGCCGTCGGGAAGAGTCGTCGAGATGGCCTCGCTCACGACGAAGTCCGAGCCCGCCTGCGCGCCGGAAGAGTCGAAACGCCGGCCGACGAGCTCATACCCGTCGTTGGTCACGACGACGAAATTTCCCGCGGCATCGCCGGCGGCGCGCGGATACCGACCGGCGAGGGACAGCGGCGCTCCCACCGCCGCGCCCGAAGAGTCGAAGCGCTGTCCCGAGTTCTCCCAGAGGACGACGAAGCCGCCGGATCCGTCCACGACGACCGCTCCCGGCGCGGTGCTCGTCGCCGAGCCCGCAAGCGGAAACTCGGACCCGACGCGCTGGCCCAGGCTGTTGAATCTCTGGCCGTACATGCCGGCGCTCCCGACGGCATTGCTCTTCCAGACGACGACGTACGTGTCGCCCCGCGCGCCGATCGCCGGATACGTCTGATCCGAGGTCGTGTACGTGTTCGCCTGGAACTCGTCGGCGAAAGGAAGCCCCTGGCCGCGGAGGAGGGCGCCCGTCGCGCCGATGGCGGCCGACAGGAGCAAACGCCGGAAAGCTCTCATGGGGTTTCCTCCGGATTTCGGGATTCCATCGATCTCGCTCACGGGCCGTACAGACCACGCCCCGACAGCGGCCAGGACCATGCGCTTTCGGACCACGTCGTTCTCCGGGTGCCCCACAGGAGAGAGCGGAATTCGTCTGCAAAACCCGACAAATAAACGTCTTAAGAAATGGGGTGTACGCTTTCCCGCCAGGATCCCAGACCAATGTCCGCCCGTATCTCGGCCCTCATGGAGTCGACGGCCTCCGGCGACAGGTCCGCGGCGGATGCCCTCTTTTCCGCGCTCTATTCGGAGCTCCACCGACTGGCGGAAAGGGAACTGGCGAACCGGGGCAAAGGGTTGACGCTCGGCGCCACGACGCTCCTCCACGAGGCCTACCTCGACATGGCACGCCGGGAGGGCACGGTCTTTCCGGACCGCGCGCGTTTCATGGGCTACGCCGCAAGAGTGATGCGCTCGCTCATCGTCGACTACGCCCGCGACCGGCGGGCGCGCAAGCGCGGCGGCGAGTTCGAGCTCGTCACGCTCGACGAGCAGGCCGCGGGGCCCGCGGCCGGGACGGAGGACCTGGAGGAGATCCAGGCGGCGATCGAGCGGCTGACGGCCGTCGATCCCACGCTCGCGGAGGTCGTCGACCTGAAGTTCTTCTGCGGCTTTTCCCTCGGCGAGATCGCGGCGATGCGAGGAGCTTCGGAGCGGACCGTCCAGCGCGCCTGGGAGAAGGCGCGCCTCTTCCTCTACCGCTCGATCCGCGACGGGGCCGTGGACTGACGTGTCGATGCTGAGCGAGGAACGCTGGCGCGAAATCGAACCCTGGCTCGACCGGGCGCTGGATCTCGACGGCGAAGCTCGGCAAACTTTCCTCGAGGATTTTCGGCGGTCGCACCCGGACATCGCCGGGGATCTCGCTTCCCTGCTCCGGTCGCGAGAAGAGCTCACGGAGAAACGATTTCTGCAGGGCACCGCTCCACAGCCGGACTTCCGCGCCTCGCTCGCCGGCCAGACCGTCGGCGCCTACATGCTCATCGAATTGATCGGCCAGGGAGGGATGGGCAGCGTCTGGTTGGCGCACCGCAGCGACGGTCGCTTCGAGGGACGCGTCGCCGTCAAGCTTCTCAACGCGAGCCTCGTCGGCCGAGCCGGTGAAAAAAGGTTCCGGCGGGAGGGCTCGATTCTGGCGCGGCTCTCCCACCCGAACATCGCGCGGCTTCTCGACGCCGGAGTCTCCCCCTCCGGACAGCCGTACATCGTCCTCGAGCACGTGGACGGCGAGCCCATCGACCGATACTGCGACTCTCGCCGCCTCGGCGTCGAAGCGAGGCTGCGACTCTTTCTCGACGTCTGCGCGGCCGTGGCCCAGGCGCACGCGAACCTGATCGTCCACCGCGACATCAAGCCCTCGAACGTCCTCGTGGGACGGGACGGCCAGGTCAAGCTCCTCGATTTCGGCATCGCCAAGCTCCTCGAAGAGGAATCCGGGCAGGGCGAGCCGACCGCCTTGACCCGCGACGGCGGCCGCGCCCTGACGCCCGACTTCGCCGCGCCGGAACAGCTCACCGGGGGCGTCGTCACGACCGCGACGGACGTACACGCCCTCGGATCCCTGCTCTACGTGCTCCTGACGGGCCAGCACCCCGCCGGCGCGGAGCGCACGAACCCCGCCCGACTTCTCAAGGCGATCGTCGAGACCGATCCGAAGCGTCCATCGGAGGCGGCCACCGATCCGGACGCCGAAATTCGCGCGACGACGCGGGAGGGGCTGCGCCGAGCCCTTCGCGGAGACCTCGACACCATCATCGCGAAGGCGCTGAAGAAAAGCCCCCTCGAACGCTACGCATCGGTCACGGGTCTGGCCTCGGATGTCCGCCGTTACCTCAACCATCAGCCGATCGGCGCCCGTCCGGACACGCTCGGCTACCGCGCGGCCAAGTTCGTCCGGCGCAACAGAGTCGTTGTGGCCCTCGCCGGGCTGACCGTTGCCGCTCTCATCGCCGGTCTCGCGGGCACGATCACGCTCGCGCGGCGAGCGCGTCGGGAAGCCGCGGCGGCGCGGACGCAGAGCCGCCGTGCCGATCAGGCGGCGGCGCAGGCGCGCGAACAAAGGGATTTCGCTCTGAAGCAGCTGTCACGCGCCGAAGCCACCAACGATCTGAACGCGTTCTTGCTCTCCGACGCCGCGCCTTCCGGCAAGCCCTTCACCGCCGGCGAACTTCTGAAGCGCGCCGAAGACGTCCTCAAAGGTGAGGGCGTCGAGAACGACGACACCCGAATCGACATGCTGATCGCGATCGGATACCAGTACGACACGCTGGATCAGGGCGACCGAGCCCGCGCCATCCTCGCCCGAGCCTACGCGCTCGCTTCGAAACGTCCCGACCGTGCGCTCCGAGCGAAGGCGGCATGTGCTCTCGCCGACGTGGAACAGAAGACGGGCGACCCGGCTCGCGCCGCGTCATTGGTTCAGGAGGGTCTCGACAGCCTTCCCTCCGGAGATCCGGCTTACGCGCTCGATCGCGTCTTCTGTCTCTGCCGCGGCAGCTTCGTCGCGCGCGAGACCGGCAAGGTGCAGCAGGCCCTCGACCAGATCCTCGAGGCGCAGCGGACGCTCGCCGCGTCCGGCCTCTCGTCCTCCCTCGCCGAAATGAGCGTCGCGATGGACGTCGCCGAGTCCTACCGCATGGCGAGCCGCAATCGCGAGGCTGCCGACGCCTTCCGGGCGGCCTACGGCCGCTTGACGGCCCTCGGGCGCGCCCACACGGAGAAGGCCGGAACGCTCCTCAACAACTGGGCGATCGCCGAGGACTTCCTCGGGCGGCCGCTGGAGGCGGAAAGGCTGTATCGACTCTCCTTCGACGTCAGCCGCCGCGATGCGGGCGAGGGCGGCGTCTCGCCGATGCTGCTCAACAATTTCGCTCGGACCCTCAAGGATTTGGCGCGCTACCCAGAGGCCGCGCGGGAAGCCGAGCGGGCCTCTGCCGAGGCGACGAGGGCCCACGACCAGATTGTCGTCAACCAATCTCTCATCGTGCGGTCCGGGATCTACCGCGAGCTCCACGAGCTCGACCGTTCTCGCGCGATGCTCGACGAAGTCGAGCCGCTCCTGCGCAAGGCTCTGCCGCCCGGGCACGCCGCCTTCGCCTCCATCGGCTCGGAGCGCGCGCTCCTGCTCCGGGCGCAGGGCCGGCCGGAGGAGGCGCTCGCCGCGGCCGACCACGCCGTGGGCATCGCCCAGGCGAGCAGCCAGGCCATGGTGTACGCGCCGCTCGCGATCCTGCGCCGAGCGCAGATCGAGCTCGCACTCGGACGCTTCGAGCCGGCGCGCGCCGATGCCGCGCGCGCGGTCGAGATTTACGAGAAGGCCGTCGGCCCGGGACTCCCCTCCAACAAGATCGGACGCTCCTACGCCGCGCTGGGGCAGGCGCTCGAGGGGCTGGGCCGCACGGCGGAGGCCAGGGCCGCCTACTCTAAGGCGCTCGAGCACCTCGTCCCCTCTCAGGGCGAGGACCATCCCGGGACCCGCGAGGTACGGAGTCTCGTTTCGCGCCTCGCGACGAACTCCTGACGCGGGCCGGCCGAGCGCCGAGGTTAGAATCCCGCCACCCTCATGGAAAAGAAGCGCAAGTTCCTCTTCGTGTCTCTCTCGGGCCTCGTCGGGGACATCGCCTGGCAGGTGCTGAAGGAAGGACACGAGGTTCGGTACTTCATCGCCGACGAGGAGGAGAAGGACATCGCGGACGGATTCGTCCCGAAGACCGACGACTGGGAGAAAGACGTCGACTGGGCGGACGTCGTCGTCTTCGACGACACGCTCGGACACGGCGAGAAGGCCGTCGCGCTCCGGCAACGCGGGAAGGCGGTCGTCGGCGGCACGCCGTACACCGACCGGCTGGAAGACGACCGCTCCTTCGGCCAGGAGGAGCTCAAGAAGGCCGGCGTCACGATCATTCCCTACCGGGAGTTCGACAACTTCGACGAAGCGATCGCGTACGTCCAGGAGAACCCGACGCGCTACGTCATCAAGCCTTCCGGCGCGGCCGGCAACGTCAAGCGGCGGCTTTTCGTCGGAGACGAAGAGGACGGCGGCGACGTCGTGCGGATGCTCGAGGCCTACAAGAAGGCGTTCTCCGACGAGATCAAGGTCTTCCAGCTCCAGAAGCGCGTCGTGGGCGTCGAGGTCGCGGTCGGCGGGTTCTTCAACGGCAAGGCCTTCGTGAATCCCGTCAACACGAACTTCGAGCACAAGAAACTCTTCCCGGGCAACAGCGGTCCGCCGACCGGGGAGATGGGAACGTCGATGTTCTGGAGCGAGCCGAACAAGATCTTCGAGCAGACGCTCCAGAAGATGGCGCCGAAGCTCGCGGAGGAAGGCTACATCGGCTACATCGACATCAACTGCATCGTCAACAGCAACGGGATCTATCCGCTCGAGTTCACGTCGCGCTTCGGGTATCCCGCGATCTTCATCCAGCAGGAAGGCATGATCACGCCGATCGGCCTCTTCCTCGACGATCTCGCCCACGGGCGCGATCCCAAGCTCAAGGTCAAGAGCGGATATCAGGTCGGCGTGCGGATCGTCATGCCGCCGTTCCCCTTCGACGACAAGGAGACGTTCGAGTCGTTCTCCCGGAACGCCGTGATCGTGTTCAAGCGCGGCGCGCCCGAGGAGGTCCACATCGAAGACGCCAAGATCGTCGAAGGCCAGTGGCTGGTCGCGGGGACTTCGGGCGTCATCCTCACGGTCGTCGGGCTCGGCCAGACCATGAAGCAGGCGCGCGAGCAGGCTTACTCCCGCGTGCGGAACATCCTCATCCCCAACATGTACTACCGCGACGACATCGGCGAGCGGTGGGCGGAGGACAGCGACCGCCTGCACAACTGGGGGTATTTGAGATAGCGGCTAGGAACGACGACGGCTCTATTCCCCGACCATCGCGCCCAGGCCATAGAGGCCCACCTGAAGTAATCCGGCGCCGATCAGGGCGCGCAGCCAGCATGAGCGGCGGCCCTTCTTGAACCAGGGCTCGAGGAGCAACGCGACCGCCGTCACCCCCGCCAGCTCCAGCCCGAGCCAAAGCAAGACCGCCGTGAGCCTTGACTGACCGACCGGCGTGAAGTGATCGAGAAAGACTCCCTGGCCGAACATGAGCTCCCGGAGAGGGGTCCAGAGCCAGCCACCCCGACCCGAGAGATTGAACAAGACCAGCAGCCACCAAACCGCCGCTCCGACCCAATAGAGCGCAATGCAAGCGAGAAACCTGGATTTGTCGGCCGGGCTTGCTCGATCGGTCATCTGTCCTCCGCATTCTTCCGGCGCTCGAGCACGGAATCGATGAGCGCATTCATGCCGTCGACATCGGCGGCGACCCAGTCATCCAACTCTCCGTGTCCGACCCCGGGAATCCGCCGATTCTGGACGTCCGTCTCATTGGAGTCCGCCGTTACGTAGGTGCCCGGGAACGGCATGGACTGTGTCTCGTAGTAGTTGACGGCTTTCCGAACGTTGGACGGAACCCCCTGGGCAAGCATCGGATCGACGAGGACAGGATCGATCGTCAGAACGAGATCGACCTTCACGCCCGCCGTCTTGAGGTCGCGGGCCAGTTTCAAGGACTCCGCGGCACCGCGACTGTGACCGAAAACTATGACCGGCTGATCCGGATTCTGGGCGAGCTGCGCCTGGATGAATGCGAGAGCCTGTTTCCGAGCTTCCCAATCGAAGACCTTCGTGGCTCCGACGCCGGAATGCGCAGCGAAGGTGTTTGCCAAATCGTGAATCCCGGACTTTGAACTGTTTCCCAGGCCGGTGAAGCCGACCGCGAGCTGCCCGTCCGGATCGACGAACCGAACAGGATTGGACAGAGAGTACGCATACCGATTCCAGCGGAGAGGCTGCTCCGGAATCCCGCCGACCCGATCGGGGCTCGTGAACCGCCGCAGCCCGGCGTCGTGCATCCGGGCATGGTCGTAGTAGTGGCCGTTCTCCGAATCGCGCTCCATCGCGCAGAACCGCACCTTCTGGAGCGTCCCGGTATTTCCCGCCACCCCGGCGCCATACGGCCAGTATTTCCGGGTGTCGACGACCTGTCCGGAGAGGTTGGTGACCAGGCGCGGCGTCGCCAGGTGGTCGGAAGCGTAGAACTCCCACCCGGGAGTCCCCGCGAGACTCGAGCTCACATAGCTGGCCACCAGAAGGTTTCCTAGATACATATTGTCGCGACCGACGGCCGCGCCGAAGAATTCCGTCGCGACCCGGTGGTTTTCGTCGCGGTCGGTGTACTGGGGCGTTCCGCCGGCGGGCAGCTTGGCAACCCGTTCGGAGGCCCCGCTGTACAGATACCTCCAGTCCGCCCCCGGGCCCTGATGCCGGATCTGCCGGGAGAGATCGTCGTAGGTGAGGGTGTCCGAAGCGGTCGCCTTGAGGTTCCCCCGCGCGTCGTAGGCGTAGGGCGCACCCAGGCGGTTGCCGGTGCAGGTCGACGCGCAATAGGTCGTCGCCCCGTCGGATGTCAGGTTGCCGAATCGGTCGTAGGCGTAGCTCTCCGACCCGAGCCCCGCATAGGCGGCCGACGTCAGGCGTGAGCGCGCGTCGTAGGCGAAGGCGTCCGTGCCGATCGCGACGATGTTCCCCGCACCGTCGTAGCGGAAGATCCCCGAGTCGAAATTGCCGCCGGCCGACGTGGGCACGGCGCCCGACGTCCGAATCTGCGAGGCTCTCGGCAGGAGCGTCGCGTCCGGCGTGATGGTCGTCACGACGCCGTTTCCGGCGGTCCACGAGGCGAGCGCTCCCGCCGCGCCGTAGGTCGCCGCGGAAACGACGGTCTGGTCGGGGACCGCCATCGAGGTGACGTAGCCGAGGGACCGGCCGGTCGTCACCGTGAACGTCCCCGATGCCCGGGGGTGGCCATGCGTCTTGACGAGCCCGATCGCGTCGTACGTCCAGGTCTGGACGGCCGAATGGCTGGCGGAGCCCGCGACGGTCGACGTCGTCTGGCGCGACAACCTTCCTGACGGCGCCGAATAGTCGAACTGTTCGGTCACCGTGCCGACCGGAGAGAGTCCCCGGTTGTAGCCGACCCTCTGCGTCAATCGGCCGGCCGGGTGGGAACCGCCGCCGAATCCCTGCCCGTCGTAGAAGTTTCGGACGGAGAGCGCGAGACCGGAGGTGTCGCAGGTCTGGCCCGCCGCGAAGACGCCGGCGATCTCGCAGAGCGGCCGCCCGGCGGCGTCGTAACGCGAAGAGCGTGTAACCGCTTCCGCCGTCCCGAAGGCATCCACGCGCGCCCTCGGATTGCCGAGGCTCCCGGTGAACGCGTAGGTCTTTCCGCCGGAAACCGCCGTGGAGTCCACCGTCCCGCCCTCCGGCGTCGTCTCGCGCAGCCGAAAGCCGAGCGCATCGAACGCGAAAGTCCGCGTCTGGCTTCCCTGACCCACGGAGACGAGCTTTCCGGCGACGTCATAGGAGTACGTCGTGATGTCTCCGCCCGGCTCGAGCACCGTGACGAGGCGGCCGAAAGCGTCGTAACGGTACGCCGTCGTGGCCGCGGCGCCGCCGGCGCAGGCGCTCCCGTTCCAGGCACAGCCCACGTTGGCGATGGTGACCGCCTTGCGGGTGTCGGAGTAGGGCGTCGCGCCGTCGGTGAAGGAGATCGTCGTCGTGGATCCGTCGGCGCGCCGGATCGCCTGCGCTCGGCCGAAGGGATCGAAGCCGGAGGACGTGGTGCCCGCTCCCGGCGCGCCGGCCGTGCAGTCCCCCGACGCGGCAACGGACGCGCAGGATTTCCACTCCGAGGCGAAGGACTCATGCCCCGCGGCGTCGAAGTCGTGCGTGCGGAACGCGTATCCCGACGGCATCTGGCGGATCTCCCGGATGAGCCGGCCGAGGCCGTCGTAGAGGATGCGCTGCCAGGACCCGTCGTCGGACCCGGCGCGCACGGCCGTCGTCGTGCGGGCGTCGCCGTACGTGACCGTCGTCGCCGCCTCGCCCGGAGGCGCGATGGACGTCACGCGGCCCTGGCTGTCGTACGAGAACACGGTCCCGAGACCCGCGGTGTCGTACGAGGCGTCGATCGAGCCGGTGGCGCCGTCGCGGCTCACCCGGTACGAATACCAGGACAGCGGCGTCTGATCCTTCAGCCAGCGTCGCGAGGCGAGACGGCCTCCGGCGTAGCCGCTGCGCTGGCCGAAAGCGTCGTCGTTGCCCCCGACGACGCCGGCCGGAAAGCCGGCCAGGCTCGCGTAGCAGGGATTCGACGCGGGCTTCCCGGCCGCGCTCACGACGGTCGCCGTCACGGCGTCGGCCGCGTTGCCGGCCGCGTCCCCGTAGCGGCACTCGGCCGCATAACGGCTGCTCGGGCCGTCCCAGACGAGGCTGCCGCGGAGAAATCCCGTCGTCGGGTCGAAGAAGAACGATCGCTCGACGGCGTTTCGGGGAGCGTAGACGTTCGCGGGCGCCGGGACGTCCGCATCGGTCTCGATTCGGCTCGAATACAGGTTCAGGAGATTCGGGCCCGCCTGCGGCGACCACGCCGTCGTGACCTCGTGGCGGTCGCCGCCGAGCGTCCCGTCGTGTGTTTCGCGATCGTAGTGCCCCCCGTTTCCCGTCCAGGTGTTCGCCCCGACGAGGGAGAACGTCACGGCATGTTTCGGACAGGTCGGACAAAGGTCCGACGCGAGCGGGTCGCCCGCCGTGATGCGGCCGAAGTAGGTCGTCGTGGCGCGCAGACGCCGGAGCGACCCGTCGGCGTCCACCGCGGGAAGAGACGGGCCGTCGAGGTCGTACTGGAAGAGCCGCCGCGTCGTCCGGATCGCATGCGTGGCGCAGAGGCGGTCCTCGTCGGCGCCGCCGCCGCAGACGGGCGGCGTGATCAACGTCGTGAAAGCCGGGTTCGGGTCCGACTCGAAGATCGCCTGAAGGATGTCGGCGCCGAGACGGTCGCCGGGCGTCGGGGGCTCGTCCGGCTGGACGATCGCCTTGGCCGCCCAGAAGAGCGTGGACTCGGCGCGGCGGACGCCGTCGGCGTCCGGCGGCAGGAGCGCGACAGTCAGAGTCTGGGCGTCGGCGTCGCCGTTCATGCCGAACGGAAAGGAATACTGCGAGTAGTTCGTGACCGAGTCCGCCATACCCGGACCGCTGATCGCGCGCTGGAGCACGCCGACGATGTGCTGCTCGTACTGGCGGCTGTCCGTGTACGGGAGGCATGGCGCCTGCGTCGGCGCGTAGCGATCGAAACCCTCGTCGCGCTCCTGGCGCCGTCCCGGTCCTCCGCTCGACGTGGCGATCGCCGAGCGCCGCACTCCCTGGGAAGGCGGCGGGCCCGACGGAAACCGATTGCACGGATCGGTCTCGGAAAAGAGCGCCCGGCGGCCGTGGTAGAAGTGATAGTTGCCGAAGTCGTAGTACACCGTCGCGCCCGTCGGCAGCGTCATCGTCCGGAGGAGCGCCGTGCCGACGGATCCGTCCGGGTGATACGAGAAGACGTAGCCCGGGGTGCCGGCGACGTCGGGCGGCAGCGCGATTCCGGTGAGCATCGGAATCGGCGTCGGGCAGTAGATCGAGGACGAGCGCGGCGTGTAGGTCGCGGAGCCGTACGAGAGACTCCACTCCGAGAACTGGCTCGTGCGCCCGGCGAACGTACGAAATTGGAGGGCGCGGATCCGTTCGAGCGACGGGTCCGTGACCACGCGGCCGATCTCCGTCGCCGACGCCTCGCCGACCCGCTGCACGGAGAAGGATGCCGGAATCCACGAGGCCGACGTGCTCCCGGCGCAACGCATCGAGCCCGGCGGTCGCGGCGAGACCGTACAGGCCGACGGGCACGGGGCGACGCCGTCGGAGGCGTAGGTCACCAAGAGCCGGTTCCCGAACGGATCCTGAAGCGACGTGAGGTAGTAACCGTCGCGACCGCGGCCGAAATCGCGTGCATAGCCGGGGCTGACGGCGAAGTCGTCGTCGTAGCCCCGGACCACTTTCGTGAAGTCGTAGCGGTTGCCGTCGCCGTCCCGCATCGTGTACGTCACGTTGGGAGCCACGCCGTTGCGTACGAGCTTGTACGGGGCGCCATCGGCCGCGCTCCACGAGGACGGGCCTCCGGTGAAGTCGATCTGCGCGCCGTCGGGCCGGACGTAGCAGGGCGACGCCGCGACGGGCCCGTTGGGAGGAGCGGTCGGAAGAGCGCCGCACGCGATCTTCCCGGCGGTGAAGCTCCAGCCGAGGCCCAGCGCCGGATCGCCGACGAGCGGGAAGTAGTTCGGATTGTTCTCGTCGGTCGGATGGCCCGGCTCCGTGAGCCGCGTGTTGTAGGTCAGCGTCGCCTGAAAGGCGAGGCTCGGCCCGACTTGGTAGGCGGGGCCGATCGGGATCGGTATCGTGAGCTGGCCGTTGTAGAGGTTGATCGAGTCGAACGACGTGTGTTGAAACCGGTTCTGGACGTAGCCTTGCGCCTGCGCCGGATCGTTGTCGGGGCCCGACTGTGCCGTTGCGGCCGCCGCCGCGAGCATGGCCAGACCCCAGATTCGCGGACCTCTTCCCCTCATGACGCACCCCTTCCCCGAAGGCCGCGGTGGCGGCCCCGAAAGCCCGGAACTCCTGTCGTTTGCCGACCGGCGGCGAGAAGTCGGGCCGTCGGATTTCCGCGGCCCGTCCGCCGATGGAGACGAACTCGAAACTTCGCCTAGCTAGTTGTCGCGAGGCGAAGCGGGGTGCCGCCTCCGGCCACCCGCCGCGCTCGGCCCTGTGCGAGACTGTTGCGCAGCATGTTCCCGGCGACCGTCGTCGATGGAACTCCGTCCACGCGCCGTGGCCGAAGGCCTTCCTTCACCACGTGGTCTCTGATCGCCCTGGCGGCGGGACTCGCCATCGGGCTTCTCGGCCACGGAGCCGAGAGCCGCCCGGTCCGGGCTCTCGCCGCCGCGGCCAAACCCGTCGGCGATCTCTGGTTTGCGTCCCTGCAGATGCTGATCGTTCCGCTCATGGTCGTTTTCACCCTCGCCGCGATCGTCTCCTCCCGTCGCGACGGCGTCGGCGCGCTCACGGGACGAACCGTTCTGCTCTTCACGGCGATGCTGGCGGCGGGCGCGCTGGTGGCGCTCGTGCTGACGCCCCGGATCGTCCGGCTCTATCCCGTCGATCCGGCGACCGTCGCGGCGCTCGAGTCTCGGACGTCCGTTCCCGCGGCCGTCCGCGAGATGGCGAAAGCGGGGCCGGCCTCCTTCGGAGAATGGGTCACGGCGCTCGTGCCGCGAAACCTCCTCGAGTCGGCGGCACGCGGCGAGATTCTTCCGCTCCTCCTCTTCACCGTCCTGCTGGGGCTCGCGATCACGAGGCTCCCGGCCGATCAACGCGAGCCGTTGTCGCGTGTTCTCCAGGGTCTCTCCGAGGCGATGCTGGTCGCCGTCGGCTGGATCCTGGCGCTGACGCCGGTCGGCGTCTTCGCCTTCGCGCTCCTCTTCGCTCTCGGGGCCGGCGGCGCAGCGATCGGCGTCCTCGGAGCCTGGGCGGTCATCGGATCCGGGCTCGCCCTCTTTTGCACGGTCCTGCTGTATCCGGTGACCGCTCTCCTCGGAAGAACGACTCTGCGCGAGTTCGCCCGCGCCGTCGCGCCGGGGCAGCTCGTCGCCGCCACCACGCGGTCCTCGATCGCCTCTCTGCCCGCGCTCGTTCAGGGAGGCCACGATCGGCTGCGCCTGCCCGACACGGCGACCGGCCTCGTGCTTCCCCTCGGAGTTTCGCTCTTCAAGCTCAACCGAACCGTTTCGAGCACCGCGAAGTTCATTTTCCTCGCGCACGTCTGCGGCGTGACCCTGACCGCGGGCCATCTCACGACGTTCCTCTTGACCGTCGGCATCCTGAGCTTCTCGACCGCCGGGATACCGAGCCGCGGAACCCTTCGCAGCCTGCCGGCCTATCTGGCGGCCGGAATTCCGATCGAGGCCGTCGTCATCGTCGATACGGTGGAGGCGATCCCGGACGTGTTCGGCACCGTCCTGAACGTGACCGGAGACATGAGCGCCGCGATTCTGCTGTCGCGTTCGAGCCGGGCGGCACGCTCCGCGGAAGCCGCCGGAGATCCGCTGCCGGCGGCCGCTGCCGGGCGAACCGCCGGCGCCGAATGATCCATTTTCTCGTTCCCTCCGGCTTCGACTGGACGGTTCGAGAGTACCTGACGCGGTGGGGGCTTCCCGTGGCCGGGAGGTTCCGGATCGAAAACTACGAGGCGATCTTGGAACAGGAGCGGTTCGAGCGGGGAACGTACGTCTTCGCGGCGTTGTGCGCCATTTCGGACGCCGCACGCGGAAAGCTCGGCGATCTCCGGAGCCGCCTCGACGCCGAAGGCGGATTCCGATTTCTCAACCATCCGACCGGCACTTTGCGCCGGCTGGGCCTCCTTCAGGAGCTGGCGCGCCTGGGCTGGAACGACTTTCGGGCCGTGTGGGCCACCGGCGATCTCGCCGGTCTGCGCTATCCCGTCTTTCTCCGAGCGGAACGAACGCATGAAGGCGCGCTGTCGCCACTTCTCCATTCGCGGCGCGAGGTCGAGACGGAGATCGGGCGCGCCATCGTGCGTGGGCGCAATCTGGACGATCTGCTCGTCGTCGAGTTCTGCGACACCGCGGATGACCGCGGCTACTTCCGGAAGTACAGCGCCTACGCGGTCGGCGATCGGATCCTTCCCCGAAGCGTCGAGTACGGCCGGGCCTGGATGCTCAAGCACTCGCGGAGCGACTTCACGCGCGAGGTCCTCGAGGAGGAGCGCGCCTACGTCCTCGGCAATCCGCACCGGGATCAGCTCGCCCGGATCTTCGCCGTGGCCCGCGTCGAATACGGCCGTATCGACTACGGCGTCAAGAACGGCCGGGTTCAGACGTGGGAGATCAATCTCCATCCGACGATCGGGAGAGCGCCGGGCGAATCGAGGAAGAGCCTCGTTCCGGCCGAGCTCCTTCCGTTCCGCGAAGAAACCAAGGCGATCTTCTACCGAGGCTTCCAGGACGCGTGGATGGCCGTCGACATGCCGGAAGCCGGACCGGTGTCGGTGCCAGCCGCGGCGGCGCGCCGGAATGGCTCCGCCATCGATTCGGCGGCCCGGGCGCCTTCGCGGCTCCCCCGATTCCTGCGGCGAAGCCTTCGCGGGCTGACGCGCGTCAGCGAGCGCCTCGCGGCGCCGCTGCTTCCGGCGGTCGCCCGCGCGGCCATCCGCCGCCACGCGAGCCGGGACCCGGACCGCCCCCGCTAGGATCGCGCCTTTTCCTTCTCCTGGGCGTCCACGACGGCAATGGCTGCCATGTTGACGATGTCGGCCACGTCTTCGCCGCGCTGCAGGACGTGAACGGGGCGATTCATGCCGAGGAGGATCGGGCCGATCGCCTCGGCGCCGGCCAAACGCCAGACGAGCTTGTACGCGGCATTGGCCGACTGCAGATCCGGAAAGATCAGAACGTTCGGCCGCTGTACGTTCACCCAGGGATAATCGGCCACCAGCATTTCGGGAACGACCGCGAGGTCCGCCTGCATCTCTCCGTCCACCATGAGGTCGGGGCGCGCCGCCTTCACGATCTCGACGGCGCGTTTGACCTTCCGCGCGTTCTCGTGCGTGTTCGAGCCGAAGTTCGAGAAGGAGATCATCGCGATCGACGGCTCGATGTCGAACCGCTTGACGGCGTCCGCCGTGAGCTGTGCGATCTCGGCGAGATCCTCCGCCGTCGGATCGATGTTGACGGTCGTATCCGCGAAGAAGAACGTCCGGTCCTTGAGAATCAGGATGTACAGCCCGGACACCCGCTTCACGCCCGGCGCCGTCCCCACGATCTGAAGCGCCGGCCGGATCGTGTCGGGGTAGGACTGCGTCAGCCCCGAGATGACGCCGTCGGCGTCGCCGGCATCCAACATCAATGGACCGAAGTAGTTACGAACGCGAACGAGACGCTGCGCCGTCTCGATCGTGACGCCGGACCGCCGCCGGAGATCCGCCAGCCGACGCGCGTACCCTTCGAGCTTCGGCGAGGTCTCCGTGTGCACGAGGTCCACCTTGTCCATCGGAAGCTGCAGCTCACGCGCCAGGTCGGCGACCTTCTGCTCGCGCGCGAGAAGGATCGGCCGGCAGATGCCCTCCTCCGCCAGGATCTTGGCGGCGCGCAGGATCTTCGGGTGCTCGCCTTCCGGAAACACGATCCGCTTGGGGTCCTGCCTCGCCTTCTGGATCACGATGCTCATGAGCTCGCGCGTGCGCGACAGCATCGCCTCGAGCCGCCGCAGGTACGCGCCCATGTCGGTGATCGGTTTGCGCGCGACGCCCGAGATCATCGCGGCCTCGGCCACGGCCGGCGCCACCCAGAGGAGCACCCGGTAGTCGAACGGCTTGGGGATCAGGTACTCGCGGCCGAAACGGAAGCTCTCGCCGCCGTAGGCGCGCGAGACCGAGTCGGGCACGTCCATCTTCGCGAGCGCCGCGAGCGCCTGCGAAGCAGCGCGCTTCATCGGCTCGTTGATCTCGGTCGCCGCGACGTCGAGGGCGCCGCGGAAGATGAACGGGAATCCGAGGACGTTGTTGACCTGGTTCGGGTAGTCGCTGCGTCCCGTGGCCATGATGACGTCCGGCCGCGCCGCCCGCGCCTCCTCGGGCGTGATCTCGGGCTCGGGGTTCGCGAGCGCGAAGACGATGGGATCGCGTGCCATCTTCTTGATCATGTCGCCCGAGACGATGCCTTTGGTGGAGAGCCCAACGAAGACGTCCGCGCCGTCGAGGGCGTCGGTGAGCGTCCGCTCGGAGGTCTTGACCGCGAACTGGGCCTTGTACGGGTTCAAGTCCTCGCGGCGCCCGTCGTAGATGACGCCGCTCTTGTCCACCATCCGAAGATTCTCTTTTCGGACGCCGTAGGAGAGGTACAGCTTCGCGCAGGCAATCGCCGAAGCGCCGGCGCCGACGAAGACGACCTTCACCTCTCCGACTTTCTTGCCGACGATCTCGAGCGCGTTGAGCAGCGCCGCGGCCGAGATGATGGCCGTCCCGTGCTGATCGTCGTGGAAGACGGGGATCTTCAGGCGGCGCTTCAGCTCCTCCTCGATCTCGAAGCACTCGGGCGACTTGACGTCCTCGAGATTGATCCCGCCGAACGTCGGAGCGATCCGGGCCACGGTTTCGGCGAAGACTTTGGGATCCTCGGCGTCCACTTCGATGTCGAAGACGTCGATGTCGGCGAACCGCTTGAAGAGAATGCCCTTGCCCTCCATGACGGGCTTGGCGGCGAGCGGACCGATGTTGCCGAGGCCGAGCACCGCGGTGCCGTTGGAGATCACCGCGACGAGGTTGCCCTTGGCCGTGTAGTCGTAAACCTTCTCGGGATCGCGCGCGATCGCGAGACACGGCTCGGCCACGCCGGGGCTGTACGCGAGCGAGAGATCCTCCTGGGTGCGGCAGGGCTTGGTGGGGACGACCTCGATCTTGCCGCGCCGGCCTCGGGCGTGGTACTCGAGCGCTTCTTCCGGAGTGACCTTCCTCATTCCGGACCGGCGAGCTCCCGGCGGAGCTCGTTCACGGCGTCGAGCGCCTCCTCGGGCCTGACGGCGCGCACCCGCTTGTTGCGGCGCGAAACGATCTCGACGTTGCCCTCCTTGAGGGCCCGGCCGCCGACGTTGACTCGGATCGGGAACCCGAGGAGATCCGCGTCCTTGAACTTCACGCCCGGGCGCTCGTCCCGGTCGTCGTAGAGGACGTCGAGGTCGGCCGTGAGGAATCTCGCGTACAAAGCGTCGGCGGCCTGCGCCGTCGCGGGATCGGAGGCATTGAGCGATACGAGCTCGATCTCGAACGGCGCGAGCGCGAGCGGCCAGAGGATGCCGTCGGCATCGTGGTTCTGCTCGACCGCCGCCGCCATCGTCCGCCCGATGCCGATGCCGTAGCTGCCCATGATGACGGGCCGCGTCTCGCCTTTCTCGTCGGTGAACTCGCAATGAAGCGACCGGCCGTACTTGTCGCCGAGCTTGAAGATGTGCCCGACCTCGATGCCGCGCGCGATGTCGAGCGGCTTGCCGCAGCGCTTGCAGGGATCGCCGGACCGCGCCTGCGCGAAGTCGGCCCAGAGCGACACCTTCGCGTCGCGCTCCATCGAGAGGCCGCCGACGTGCCAGTCGCGGCGTCCCGCGCCGGTCACCGCGTTGACCGCTCCCCGCACGGATTCGTCGGCGACGAGGCGGACGCGGGCGGGATCCAGGTGATGCGGCCCGACGTATCCGACGGGCGCCCCGGCGTCTCGGGCGATCTTGTCTTCGGACGCCAGCGCGAGCCTTTCGACGCCGAGGGCGTGCCTCAGGGCGATCTCGTTCACGTCGAGGTCCCCCCGGAGGGCCGCGACGACGAGCCCCTGCTCCGTCTCGTAAACGAGACACTTGATCATCCGCGAGGCCGTGATCCCGAGGAACTTCACGACGTCGTCGATCCCTCCTTTGCCGGGCGTCTCGATCTCGGCGAGCGGGGTGACCGTCTCGTCGTCCCAGGGCGACGGCCGGCGCGCCGTCTGCGCGCGCTCGAGGTTGGCGCCGTACCCGCAGGCCGCGCACCGCACGACGGCGTCCTCGCCCGTCTCGGCCAGCACCATGAACTCCTGCGACTGACTGCCGCCCATGCCGCCGGAGTCCGCCTCGACCACCGTGAAATCGAGACCGCAGCGCGCGAAGACGCGCCGGTAGGCGGCGTCCTGGGCGCGATACGAGACGTCGAGCCCGTCGCCATCGACGTCGAACGAGTAGCCGTCGTACATCAGGAACTCGCGGCCTCGCATCAGGCCGAAGCGCGGCCGGATCTCGTCGCGGAACTTGGTCCGGATCTGGTAAAGCGTGAACGGAAGCTGGCGGTACGACGTCACGCCCGCGCGCACCATCGTCGCGAACGCCTCCTCGGCCGTGGGTGCCAGGCAGTACTCGACGCCCTTGCGGTCCTTCAGGTGGAAGAGGATCTCCTCGCTCGCATAGCGATCCCAGCGCCCTGATTCCTCCCAGAGCTCGCGCGGCTGCAGGATCGGCGCCTCGATCTCGTGGAAGCCCGCGCGATCCATCTCTTCCCGGACGATCGCCTCGACCTTCCGGTTGGCGCGCAACCCCAGCGGCGTGAGCGAATAGACGCCCGAAGCAACCCGCCGCATCATCCCCGCGCGGGTCAGGAGGATGTGCGAGATCGCCTCGGCGTCCCCGGGCACTTCGCGGACGGTCTGCAGAAAGTACTTTGACCAGCGCATGAACGGCGGAAGGATACCAGCGGGCCGCCGCCCCTCGGAGCGAAGCGGCGGCCGCCACTTGGCGGCCAGGCCGAGCACGTCGGCATCCCGCTCCGATTGGGAAGCTGCGACTCGAACCCGCCGAGGTCGTCCTCCGCCACGAGCGCCCCTCGACGGCGACGAGAGGACCGAGTCGCCGGCGGTTCCGAAGGTCCTTCCGTCCGTCGTCCCGGCGGCCGCGCGACCGACCTCCCGTTGGAGTCCCTAGCTCTTCCCCCGGGGGCTCGCGGCGGCTTCGGCCCGTTTCTTTCCGCCCACCTTCTCGACGAGCCGCAGATTCGACCGCACCTGCTGCATCATCCGGTCCTCGAGAGCGCCGCCGGGCGCGACGGTCTTGGCCCGGGTGAACGCGGCCTTCGCCTCCTCCGCCTTGCCCGCGGCGAGGTACGCCATCCCGAGGTGATGCAGCGTCGTCGGCGCGGCCGCGCGCTCGCTCGAGCGGCGCAGGCAGTCGATCGCCCGATCGAACTCCTGCCGCTTGTAGTGGACCCATCCGAGCGCGGCGAGCGGATAGGGCTTGAGCTCGTCCGGCGCCGCCGACAGCGCGCGGCCCGCGTAGTCGAGGGCCGAGTCCAGATCCTCGCCGGACTCGGCGAGGCTCGTGGCGAGCTCGTAGTAGCCGACGGTCTGCGCCGCTTTCGAGGTGTGCCGCGCGAGGAAGTCGCGGACGAAGGCGATGGCTTCGTCCGGGCGGCCCTCCGCCCGCAGCGCCTCGGCCAGAGTCGAGCAGGCGGCCGCCGCGACCACGTCCTCGGGCTGCCCCTCCAGCACCTCGCGACAGGCCGCGACGGCCTCCTTCCACAGACCGAGCGAGGCGCAGAGCAAGGCGTAGGAGATGCGGATCGTCGGATTGTCGGGCTCGGCCTCGAGCGCCTTGAGGTACAGCCCGTGCGCGCGTCGAAGCGACCCGCGCGCGGCGTTCTCTTCCGCCTCGCGGTACGCCTCGGCGCCGGGCCCGTCCACGCGGGGCAGCGCGTACCGCCGCCGCCGCTCGAGAAGCCGCACGGCCTCCTGAAACTCGAGCCGTTTCGGGTTCTTCTCCAGCGCGTGCTGGAAGCATTCGAGAGCCCGCTTGGGCCAGTTCTTCTCGAGATAGCACAGCCCGAGCTGAAACATCGCGTCGTCGAGGCCCGGCTGGATCGCGAGCGCGGCCTGGAATTGCTCGATCGCCCGCGTCATCTCCCCCTTTTCCCGCAGAACGGTACCGAGCAGGACATGCGCCGACGGCACACGCGCCACGTCGAGCGCGCGCAGGAGCTCCCGCTCGGCGTCCGCCCAGTGCGCGCCGTGCGCATACAGGGCGCCGAGCGCGAAGTGCGGCAGGAACGCGTCCGGCTTCCGCTCGATCGAGCGTTTCAAGAGCCCCTCGGCCGCCGTGATCTCACCGCCCTCGGAGGCGGTGATGCCGGAGTACACGAGCGACTCGAAATGGTTGGGCTCGATCGCGAGCACCTTTCGGAAGAAGCCGGACGCCTTCTCGATGTCCCCGGCGGAGAAGAAGGTCTCGCCCAGGTAGAAGCCGAGATCGACGTTGTTGCGGTCGAGGCGATAGAGCTCCTCGAGCAGCCGAACGCCGCGCTCGGCGTCCAGAGCCAGAATCGCGAACTCCGCCTCCCGCAGCCGCTGCCGGAGGTCGTCGCGTTGATCGGCCGAGAAGCGGGCGATGATGCGGTCGCGCCACTCGAGGAAGCGGTCCTTCTTCTCGACGGCCTGCATCCGCTCGTCCATCTTCGTCTCCCAGAGATCGAAGACCTCCTCCGGCCGGACCGCGCCGCGGCGCTCGAGGGTCTCCTGGAGAGCGAGGATCCCCGTATGCGCGACGAAGAGGTTCTTCTCGAGGTTCCCCACGCTCTCGAAGAGCGTCTTGACCGCCTCTCCCGTCCGCTTGACCACGTCCTCGAGCGTCGAGATGCGCTCGAGCAGATGCTCGTCGAAGGGGATCTCTTCCTGGGTCTCGCCGCTCTCCTCGACGACTCCCACGCCGGAGAGGACGAGGAGCTTCGAGTGGCAACGCGCGCACAGCTCCTCGTCGTCCGGATTCTTCAGCCCGCAGACCTGACAAAACATGAAGGCGTCAGCCCTTCGCGGCCTCGTACTCGTAGAAACCGCGTCCGGATTTCTTCCCCAGCCAACCCGCGTCCACCATCTTCACGAGCAGGGGACTCGGGCGGTACCGGGGGTCGCCGAATCCCGCCTGCAGGACGCGCAGGATCGCGAGGCAGGTGTCGAGCCCGATGAAATCGGCGAGCTGCAGCGGTCCCATCGGGTGGTTCATCCCGAGCTTCATGATGCCGTCGATCGCCTCGCGCGTGGCGACGCCCTCCCGGAGCGTCTCGACCGCCTCGTTGATCATCGGCATGAGAACCCGATTCGAGACGAAGCCCGGAGAATCGTTGCAGGAGATCGGGGTCTTTCCCATCCGCTTCGCGAGCGCCTCGACGGCGGCGGCCGTCGCGTCCGAAGTAGCGATGCCGCGGATCACCTCGACGAGCTCCATGACGGGCACCGGATTCATGAAGTGCATGCCCACGAAACGGTCGGGGCGTTTCGTCGCGGCGGCCAGCCGCGTGATTGAGATCGACGACGTGTTGGAGGCGAGGATCGCCGCCGGCGAGCAGATCCCGTCGAGCCGCGCGAAGAGCTCCTTCTTGGCCGGCTCGCTTTCGACGACGGCCTCGATCACCAGATCCGCCGAGGCGAGCCGCTGGAGGTCCGTCGTCGTCGCGATGCCCTCCAGGACGGCCTTCTTCTGGGCTTCGGTACGCTTGCCCTTCGCCACCTCGCGATCGAGATTCTTCGCGATCGTGGCCCGGGCCTTCTCCAGGAAGCGGTCCTCGACGTCCGCCAGCACGACGCGGCAGCCGGCGGCCGCCGCGACATGGGCGATGCCGTTGCCCATCTGGCCGGCGCCGACGACGCCAACCTCGCGGATTTCCATGCTGGGGGGACTCTATTGCGCCGGGGAGAGCGGGCGCAACCGGCGCCGCGCGTCCCGCGGCTCCGGTCAGGCGATCGCGACGCGGTAGCGCGGCGCGCCGAAGCGCGTCGTGAACGCGATGCCCACCGCGAGGACGGACGCGAGACTCCAGACGAGCGGGCCCGCGAGCGGGAGGAGCGAGACGCCGCCGAGAATCGCGAACCCGAGCGCGAGGGCGGCGGGCCGCTGCCGCGCCGCGACGCGCCCGGAGAGACTCTGACCGATCATGAGAAAGAGCGCCACCATCCCGAACACCTTGGCCGCCACCGCGACGGCGGCGACGAAGAGCGCGAGCGGAACCGCGAGCGGCGCCGGAAGGAGCGCGAGCACGGCCGCCGCCGCGAGGAACAAAGTCACAATGGACAGAACGCCGGCCAGAAGCGCGAGCGTCGGTGTCTCGGACGCGCGCGCCGCAGCGCGCGGGAGCTTCGTGTCGAAGAAGAAGAGCGCCGCGATCGCAGCCGCGAGCCAGGCCGCGAGAGCGAGCAGCCGCAGTCCCCAGACCGTCGCGGATGGCGGCGTTTCCCAGGGCGCACGCCTCATCTCCGCGAGATACAGGCGCAGCAGCGAGCCGGGCGTCGAGACGACGCCTCGAACCGGAGGCGTGCCCGCGGCGCGCACCGAGCCGCCGAACACCGAGAGGTTCCCGCCGACCGCGCCCCCCGGACCGAACGAGACGTCGCCGCCCCAGACGATCACGTCTCCGGCGACAGGCGCCTCGAGCCGCACGCTCGCGAACGCGGCCAGAACGCGCCCCGAGACCGGCTGCGAGACGACGAGATCACGGCCGAACGTCGTGACGGAAGCCGGGGAAGAGGGCGTCGAGGCGGGAGCGGCGGAGGCGAAAGCGGGCGCCGCGGCGAGGAGCCAGAGCGGCGCGAGACCCTTCATCTGCGGGCGGACGCGAGCGCGCGGGCGCGGGAGAGAACGCGCCGCAATCCGAACACGGCGGCCGGCAGGAGAATCAGCGCGGCCCAGCCGGCCGGTGTCGCGCGAAGACCTTCCGAGAGGGCCGCGAGACCCGAAGGCGCGGCCTGCGACAAATCGATCAGCCAGCGCCAGGACGCACGGGCGAGTCCGGCCGCCGAGGCGATCGCCGCCGCGCCGAGACCGATCTGCTCGCGCGGCCCCGCGGGCGGGCCGGCGATGAGAGCCGTCCCGGAGGCGCCGAGGGCCGCGAAAAGGAGAACGGGAGCCTTCCAGACGGCCAGCCCGAACCGCTCGCCGCGCGAGAAGGGGCGAATGCGCAGGATGCGCTCGGCGAGATCGCCCGGCACCGGGATCGCGCTCACCGCCACCTCCAGGACCCGATCGAGGTTGACCGACCGCCGCACCGACGCGCCGCAAGCCGCGCAGGCGGCGGCATGCGCCGCGGCCTCCGCCCGAACCACGGGCGCCGTTCCCGAGGCCAGAGCCTCGATGTCGAGCGGATCCAGGGGAATGGGACAATCGGTCAAGAAAACTCTCCTGCCAACCTTTCCTTCAATACGGCTCTGGCTCGAAAGAGTTTGTTCTTCACGGTCCCGAGCGGCATCTGCTTGACCTCCGCAATCTCCTCATACGAAAGCCCCGCAAAATGCCTCAAAGCGATCAATTCGCGAAATTCGACGGGCAGCTCGGCGATGGCCTCGGAGATCGCCTGGCCCCGTTCGACGTTGCGGAGGATCCCATAGGGGTCCAGATCGGCGCTACTGTACTCTCCAGAGGACACCTTGCCGGGGGCCTCCGGATCCGGGATCTCGATCGGAACGGTCTTCGGGCGCTTCTTCCGGAGGTGGTCGATGGCCGCGTTGCCGGCGATCCGGAAGAGCCACGTCGAGAACTTGTACTCGGGATTGAACCGGGAGAGCGCCTGGTACACCTTCAGGAAGATCTCCTGCGTCAGGTCGAGCGCGTCCTCGCGGTGGCCGATCATCCGCGAGACGTGCGCATGGACCCGTGTCTGATATCGCCGGACGAGGAGCCCGAAGAGGTCGTCGTTCCCCGAAAGCACGGCGGCGACGATCGACTCGTCGCTTTCCGGTTCATCGCTCCGACTCTGAAGCTCCTTCAAGCCCGCAAGCCGGTCGCCCCGAGGCCGCGCCTCGCCCTGAGATACAATCGCCCGCCATTCTAACCGCCGGACGCCGGCAGGAGTGATCCCCGTGGAGACGAAAGTCGCCGAGCCTCAGTTCCCCACCATCGGCAGCTCCCCTCAGGGAGTGGACTCCGCCAACCCCTTCGAAGAGATGATGTCGCGGTTCGACCTCGCCGCCCAGAAGCTCGGCCTCGATCCGGGTCTCTACAAAGTGCTGCGCGAACCCGTCCGCGAGACCAAGGTCTCGATCCCGGTCGGCATGGACGACGGCCGCATCGAGGTCTTCATCGGTTATCGCGTCCTCCACAACATCGCCCGCGGGCCCGGCAAAGGCGGCATCCGCTACGACAAGAACGTGACGCTCGACGAGGTCCGGGCGCTGGCGGCCTGGATGACCTGGAAGTGCGCCGTCGTCAACATCCCGTTCGGCGGCGCCAAGGGCGGCGTCATCTGCGATCCCGCGTCGCTCTCGCGCGGCGAGCTCGAGAGGATCACGCGCCGTTACACCGCGGAGCTGATGGATCAGTTCGGCCCCGAGAAGGATGTCCCCGCGCCCGACATGGGGACGAATCCGCAAACGATGGCGTGGGTCATGGACACGTATTCGATGCACGCGCGGCACACCGTCACGTCCGTCGTCACCGGCAAGCCCCTGTCCCTCGGCGGCTCCCGCGGGCGCGTCGAAGCGACGGGGCGCGGCCTGATGCTCATCTGCCGCGAGGCCGCGCCGCTCAAAGGGCTCACGCTCGCCGGCAGCCGGATCGTCGTCCAGGGATTCGGCAACGTCGGCTCGATCGCCGCGCGCATGTGCCACGAGGCGGGCGCGAAGATCATCGCCGTGTCCGACATTCAAGGCGGAATCCGGAATGCGCAGGGCATCGACATCGCCAAGCTGCTGGCGCACTACGAGAAGGCGCGATCGTTCGAAGGGTTCGCCGGCGTCGAGAAGGTCTCGAACTCGGATCTTCTCGAGCTCGAGTGCGACATCCTGATCCCGGCCGCGAACGAGAACCAGATTCGCGGCAAGAACGCCTCCAACATCAAGGCGAAGATCCTCGTCGAGGGCGCCAACGGCCCGACCACGCAGCGCGCCGACGAGATCCTGCGCCAGAAGGACGTCCTCGTCGTGCCGGACATCCTCGCGAACGCGGGCGGCGTTACCGTGTCGTACTTCGAGTGGGTGCAGGACCGCGCCGGTTTCTTCTGGCGCGAGCAGGAGGTCAACGAGCGGCTGGAGGACATCATGGTGCAGTCCTTCCGCGACGTGGCCTCCATGGCCGAGAAGTACGGCGTGACCTTCCGCATCGCCGCCTACATGCTCGGCATCCAGCGGGTCGCGCACGACACCATGGTGCGCGGCCTTTATGCCTGACACTTTCGCGCGGCGGGCCCAGTGCCGACACGCAACGTCGCCAGCATCCTGGCCCGCCGCGGAAGAGAGTTCAAAATTAGCTCGGCGAGGTAAGTCGCCAGAGCCCGACTGCCACTCCGGCTCTCGCGGCGCCGATTAGCCGTCGAGTGGACGAGGGGCCGTCGGTCCGCCCAGCACGACCCGGGGCTTGAGCTCCGGCAGCTCGCGGGCGAGCTTCGCTTCGAGCTCCCCGAGGGTCGCGGCGACGGCCTTGCGCCAGGAGGGGTCGCGCACGGCGAGGGTCAGGCGGCGGCCTGAGAGCTCAACGGGCTCGATCTTGCGCGAGAGAGGCTCCCCCACGATCCGGCCCCACCGCGCCTGAAGCCAGGCGAGCGCCGTCTCTCCCTTCGCCGCTCGCCGCAGGAGGCCGTCGGCGGCCGCGTCGAGCCGCGTGAAGCCGGGATCCGGGGCGCGCTTCTTCACGCCTCGCTCCGCACGCGCTCTCGCGCGCCCGCCTCGGCCGGCACCGCGCGGAGCGGCCTCTCGCCCGCGAGAACGCGGCGCACGTCCTCGACGACCATCCGAGCCATCTCGCGGCGGGTCTCGAGCGTCGCGCTCCCCGCGTGGGGCATCAGAACGACCCGGTCGTCGTCGAGCAGCGCCGGCGTGATCCCGGGCTCGTTCTCGTAGACGTCGAGCCCCGCGCCCGCCAGATGGCCAGCCGCGAGGGCTTCCGCGAGCGCGCTCTCGTCCACGATCGCGCCGCGGGCGGTGTTGAGGAGGAAGCTTCCCGGCTTCATGCGCGCGACCGTCTCCCTGCCAAAGAGACCGCGCGTCTCCGCCGTCAGGGGCGCGTGGATGGAGACGACGTCGCTCCGGCGCAGCAGGTCCTCGAAGGAAACGCGGGGAGGGTCGTCGGGATCGGCCTCGTCCCGGGGCGAGCGGCCCGCGGCGATGACGGTCATCCCGAACGCCCGTGCGCGGCGCGCCACCGCCCTTCCGATGCGGCCGGGGCCCACGACCCCGAAGACCTTGCCCTTGAGGTCCGTGCCCAGGAGCAGCTCGGGCGCCCAACCGGCGAATCTCCCCGAGCGCACCATGCGATCTCCCTCGATGACCCGCCGCGTCAGGGCCAGAAGCAAGGCGAGCGTGAGATCGGCCGTCGCTTCGGTCAGTGCTCCCGGCGTGTGCGTGACCGCGATGCCGCGCGCCGCGGCGGCCGCCCGGTCGATGTTGTCGACGCCGACCCCGTAGTTGGCGACCACCTTGAGCCGCGGGCCGCCGTCGAGGACCTTCTCGGTGACGGGGTCCGAGACGAGGGTGATGAGGGCCGCCGCCTCCGCGACTTCGGCCGCGAGCTCAAGCTCGGTGGGCGTGTAGCCGAGGACGCGGACCTCGTGATCGGGCACGAGCGTCGAGAGAGAAGGTTCCGGAAGGGCGTGCGTCGCGAGGACGACGGAGGACACAGCGCCGGAGTCTAGCAGGCCGGCGTCTCCGGCGACGACGGCCGCTCGACTCCGTGTCGCGCCGAAGGCGTCGGCGGGAACCTCGACGTCGCGTGCACGACCATCGCTCCCGGGACGCTGGCCGGTCCGCCGTGCGATTCCGATACCGGCCCTGGGACGTCCCCGCAGGTCTCCTGCTCGCGCTCGCCGGCGTGGTCGTCGCCGGGCGCGCGTCACGATCCCCGCTTCTCGACCGCTCGCCCGGCGAAGAAGATCGCCGCTCCGACGGCGAGAAGGGCGAGCTCCAGCCGGACGTTTCCCCCGAGCGCGCCCGCGAAGAATGCGAGACCCGTCACCACGAGGCCGAGAAACTGCAGGGTTCGCCCGGCGGCGTGCACCGCGAAGAAGGCGAGAGCTAGGGACCCGCGGAGACCGTGACCCGCGTGATCCGATCCCACTGCTCGATCCGCTCGACGACGTCCTGCCCCGCAGTGACCCGGGCGAACACCGTGTAGATGCCGTCGAGGTGCGGCTGCGGCGCATGCGTCACGAACCATTGGCTGCCGCCCGTGTCGGGCCCGGCGAGGGCCATGCCCACGGTTCCGGTCTCGTAGAGAATCCGGTTGTTTTCGTCGCGAATCTCGTAGCCCGGGCCGCCATTGCCGGTTCCCGTCGGGTCGCCGTCCTGGATGACGAAGTCGGGGACGACTCGGTGGATCGCGACGCCGTCGAAGTAGCCCTTCCGCGCGAGGTCGAGGAAGTTCGCGACCGTCAGCGGCGCGGCGTCGCCGTACATCGTGATCGTGAAGGTGCCGCGCGCTGTCTCGACGTTCGCCTTCCAGGGCCGCGCGGCCTCGGTCAGGATCGCGGCATAGTCGGCCGGCGTCCGCGAGATCTTGTATTCCGGGGCCGGAAAGGCGGCCGGGTCCGCCCGGAAGCTGCGTACGAGCGAGCGCCGCGCCAGGCGCTGCACGAGCGTTTTCGGGAGCTGGTAGGCCGCCTCGACGACCTCGCGGGAGCCCGGAATGCTCCGCAACTTCTCGGCGGCCGCGATCGCCGCGATCGGGACGTCGGGCACGGCGTCGCTCGCCGCCTTTCGCACCGCCTCGCGGAGCCCCGGAACGACCGAGGCGTCGTTTCCGAGGGCCAGCGCCTCGACGGCGGCCGCGCGAACGCCGGCATCGGGATCGGAGGCCGCTGCATCGATGAGCGTGCGATTGTTGCGCGCGGACTCCTCCGTCTGCACGCTCGAGAGAACGCCGATGCGGACGAGCGGATCGGCGTCGGCGGCGAGCTTCGCGCGATACGGCGCCGCCGTCGCGTCCGGAAGATACGAGAGGCTCTCGGCGGCCGCCGCCCGGAGCGGCGCCTCCGTCGAGCCGGCCGCGGCGTCGAGCGCGGGCTTGGCGCGATCGCGCAGCGCGGCCACGGCCGAGAGGAGCGCGACGTTGCGGCGGCGCCCCTCCCCGGTCATCGCGACCGACCAGACGCGCGAGAGCGCATCGCGATCGCTCCCGACGAACTGCCGCAGCAGCACGAGCGCGGGAACGGCGAGGTTCGGGTTCGCGTCCTGCGAGAGCGCGAGGATCCGGGCGCGGCGGTCCGGCTCGACCACCGTTCCCGGGTTCTTTTCGAGAATTGCTTCGAGGGCGTTCAGGCTGCTCGTCACGAGATGCGGCTTGCCGCTGTCGAGGGCCGCGGCGAGCGGTCCGACGGCGTCCTTCGCCGCGAGGATTCCCAGCGCCCGAGCCGCGCCGGCCGCGATGTCCGCGTCGGAATCCGCGAGCGCCGCGGTCAGCGCCGGACGCGACTTTTCGACCGGCTTGCGCGACAGAGCGTAGAGCGCGGCCCGGCGCACGCGCACGTCGGGGTCCGAGACATAGGAGAGGGCCGCCGTCGTCGACATTCCGTCGGCAAAGCGCCAGAGCGACTCGAGGACGGAGGCCCGCGGCTCGGGGGCCGCGACCTTCGGAATCGCGGCGATGAGCGCGTCCTCCCCATCGCCACGCTCCAGCACGCCGATCGCCCGCGCGGCGCCGCCGGCCACGGCGGGATCCGGGTCGGACAGAAGCGGAATGAGCGCCGGCGTCGCGCCGCCGTCCTCGAGGAGCTGGCAGGAGAACGCGGCCGCCGAGCGGACGCCCGGCGCGGGATCCGACAGGAGCCCTTCGGCGAGCGCCCGGGCGCGGTCGTCGCCGATCCGCCCCGCCGCGAGAGCCGCGTGCTCGCGCACGGATTCTTCCGGGGACTTCGACGCGGCGGCGAGGAGACCGGCGTCGTAGGCGCGCCGGTCCTCGGCCTGCAGCAGAAGCGAATGCGCCTCCGCCGCCGACGCGAAGCGCGGCGCGGCGGCGGCCTCCGGAGGAGCGTTCGGGCTCGGCGCCCCCGGAGCCGCCGAGCTCGCGCAGCCGAGCCATCCGGCGGCAACGGCCGCGACAGCGGCCAGGGCCAGGAGTCTCCAAACGCCGCTCGTCGCACGCATCGTGTCCTCCTTCGTTTTCCCGGGGACGAAAGCGGCCGCGATTATAAGAGAGGGCCCTTCAGGCGCCGACGAGGAGGCGGTCTCCGAGAGCGTCCGGCAGGCCCGCGCGGAGGATCTTCTCGCGGGCGGCCGGAACGTCGTAAGGCACGCGCTCGAAGAGAACCTCTTTCCGCTCGGAGTCGTAGATCGCATAAGCCGCGGCAGTATTCCGGTCGCGCGGCTGACCGATCGATCCGGGGTTGATGAGGTAGCGCCGCCCCGGCTCGAGCTTCCACGCCTCGCGCGGCCCGCGCACGACATCCACGCGGATCCCGTCGGGCTCGAGCGTGAAGACCGACGGAATGTGGCTGTGCCCGAAGAAGCACAGATCGAGGGCGAGCGAGCGGAAGTTCCACGCGGCGTCGCTGTCGGAAAAGATGTACGCGTCCTCGTCGAGCGGCGACCCGTGGCAGATCACGAACTTCCCGTCCACCTCGACCGGCCCGACCGGGAGATCGCCCAGGAACTTCCGATTGACGTCGGTCAGCGTCTCGGACGTCCAGCGCGCGGCCAAGAGGGCGACGGGATTGAACATCCGGCCGGGGTCGAGGCCCGCGGCGACTCGGTCGTGGTTCCCGCGCACGAGGACCTTGGGCTTCTTCAGCTTTCGGACGCGCTCGATGACGGCGTTCGGATCGGCTCCATAGCCGACGAAGTCGCCGAGCACGACGACCCGCTGGTACGACCGGGCCCGGGACCGCCCGAGGACCGCTCCCAGCGCCTCCAGATTCGCGTGGATGTCCGAGAGGATGAGGTAGCGCACGGGAGATCGGCGTCAGGCGCTCGCCGAGACGAGAGTGACCGCAGGCCCCTCGAGGGCTTGGAGCACACGGTCGGCCGCCTCGTCGAGCGTTTCGGTTCCGTTGAGTGTCACGCGGAGGCTCCCCATTCTATAGAAGGGGTCGCGCTGGGCGAAGAGGCGCGCGGCCTGCTCGACGGACTGGAAGAGCGGCCGGTCGGTCTTGCCCGCGAGGCGTTTCGACAGCACGGGAAACGGAACGTCCAGGAAGACGACGCGGCCGAGCCGCCGCATCGCCCGGCGGTTCTCTTCCGGAATGTAGGCGCCGCCGCCCGTCGACACGAACGCGCTCGCGAGCGATTCCGTGCCCGCGAGGAACACCGCCTCCCTCTGCCGGAAGGCGGGCTCGCCCGATTCCTCGAAGAGCGCGCGGACCGTCAGGCCCGACGCGCGCTCGATCTCGGCATCCACGTCCACGAACGGAACGCCGAGACGGGCCGCCAGCCGCCGCCCGATGGCCGTCTTGCCGCAACCCATGAACCCCACGAGATAGACGCGGCCGAACGGACGCCGCCGGCGGATCCGGTCGAGCGCGCGGCGAGCGTTCTCCTCGATGAGCCCTCCGGCCATGAGCCCGCCGACCATGGCCACGGAGTCCGCGCCCGCGTCGAAAACGGCGTCGACATTCTCGGCCGTCACGCCCCCGACCGCGACGAGCGGCTTCGAGCGGCCCTGAGCGGCCCGCGCGAGCGCCTCGAGCCCGCGCGGCGGACGGTCCGTCTTCGTCGCGCTCGCGAAGACGGGCCCGAAGGCCACGTAGTCGGAAGAACGGTCCCCGGAAGCGGCGCGAGCGGCCTCGGGGTCGTGCGTCGAGACGCCGATGATCGCCCGCGGCACGAGACGCCGCGCATCGGCCGCGGGCAGATCTTCCTCGCCCAGGTGCACCCCGACCCCCGCGACGCGCGCGACGTCCACCCGATCGTTCACGAAGGCGAGAGCGCCCTCCGCCCGCGCTTGCGCCGAGACGGCCTCCACCGCGTCGAGGAGATCCCGGTCCGACATCGACTTCTCGCGGACCTGGATGCACCGGACGCCGGCGCGCAGCAGGCGCCTCGCGATCTCGGGCACGTCGTCGATCCCCGCGACACCGCGGTCGGTGATGGCGTAGAGCGGAGGCAGAAGGTGGCTCGACGACATGGGAAGAAGTTTTCCGCCGTCGGTTTTCAGTTTTCGGTTCCGGAACTGAAAACTGAAGACGGTGAACGGAACACTTCCGTCACGACGCGCGCGCGAACCGCTCCATGAAGCGGGTCGAGAGCCGGCCGTCGACGAAGTCGGCCTCGTCGAGGATTCGGCGGTGCATCGGAATCGTCGTCTGCACGCCCTCCACGACGAAGAGATCGAGAGCGCGCCGGCCGCGGGAGATGGCCTCGGCGCGGTCGCGGCCGCTCACGATGAGCTTGGCGATCAGCGAATCGTAATGGGGCGGAATGACGTAACCCTGGTAGGCCGCGGTGTCGACGCGAACACCCGGTCCGCCGGGAGGATGGAACGCGGCGATACGCCCCGGGGACGGCGTGAAACGCTCGGGATCCTCGGCGTTGATCCGGAACTCGATCGCGTGGCCGCGCGGCGAAAGCTCCCGGCCGGCGAACGACAGCCGCTCCCCCGCGGCGACGGCGATCTGCTCCTTGACCATGTCGATCCCGGTCACCTCCTCGGTGACGGGATGCTCGACCTGGAGCCGCGTGTTCATTTCCATGAAATAGAACCGGCCGCCGCGGTCGAGGAGAAACTCGACCGTGCCGGCGTTGTGATAATTGACCGACCGCGCGGCGCGCACCGCGGTTTCGCCCATCCGCGCGCGGAGGTCGTCGTCGAGGGCCGTGGACGCCGCCTCCTCGATCAGCTTCTGGTGGCGTCTCTGGATCGAGCATTCGCGCTCGCCCATGTGCCCGATGTTCCCGTGGCGGTCCCCGAAGATCTGGAACTCGATGTGCCGGGGCTCCTCGACATACTTCTCCAGATACACCTCGGCGTTGCCGAAGGCCTTCTCCGCCTCGTTTCGGGCCGTCGCGAACGCGTCCTCGAGCTCGCCCTCGTCGCGCGCGACCCGCATGCCGCGGCCGCCGCCTCCGGCCGACGCCTTCAGGATCACGGGATATCCGACCTTGCCGGCGAACGACAGGGCCTCCTCCACGCTCTCGACGGGACCGGGAGAACCGGGGACGGTAGCGACCCCGGCCGCCGCCACGGTCTGGCGCGCGACCGACTTGTCGCCCATCTTGCGGATCGTGTCCGGCGAAGGTCCGATGAACGTGATGTGGCAGTCCTGGAGAATCTCGGCGAAGTAGGCGTTTTCCGAGAGGAAACCGTAGCCGGGATGAATGGCATCGGCCTCGGTGATCTCCGCGGCCGAGACGATGGCGGAGATGTTCAGGTACGAGGCCGACGACGGCGCCGGGCCGATGCAGACGTCCTCGTCCGCGAATCGGACGTGCAGCGCGTCGCGATCGGCCTCGCTGTACACGGCGACCGTGCGGATTCCGAGCTCCCGGCAGGCCGAAATGATGCGCAGAGCGATCTCGCCGCGATTGGCAATGAGGATCTTCTTGAACATCGGGGCAACCGCCGCGTCCGCGGCCTCAGGCGGCGAGACGAATGGCGAACAGCTTCTCCCCGTACTCGACGGGCTGGCCGTTGCGCGGAAACACCTCGACGATTTCGCCCTCGACGTCCGACTCGATCTCGTTCATGAGCTTCATCGACTCGATGATGCAGAGGATCTTGCCGCGGCCGACCTTCTGGCCGACTTCCGCGAAAGCGTCCGACTCGGGAGACGGCGCCCGATAGAAGGTGCCCACGATGGGCGAAGTGATCACGTGGAGGCCGGCGTCGATCTCCGCGGGAGAGGACGCTCCGGCGCTCGGGCCGGCCGACGCCGGCGAAGCGGCGACGGCCAGGGGGGCGGAGGCCACGACGACCGGCGGCTTGGCGGCCGCCTCGATGCGGATCCGGAACCCCGACTGCTCGATCTCGAGAGCGGCGAGATTCCTTTCGCAGGCGAGATCGATCAGTTCCTTGATTTCCTTGTACGAAAGCATCGTGTCAGAGCAGCTCTTTCTCCAGGGCCAGGGCCGCCTTCCGCAACTCGAACCGACCCCGCCCGAAGTTGCCCTCTTTCGAGAGCAGGAGCAGCAAATAATACTCCTCGGTCACCCGCGACAGAATCGCCTTGCCGGCGTCGGTCACGAGGCAGAGCTGCTGCACCGCGCCGGGCTCGCCGTCTCCGGGCCGCGAAGACTTCACGAAGGAGCCCATTTCCGCCGCCACCGACTCGACCGAGATCGCTTCGCCGGGCCCGAAGGTATCGATCGGAATGCCGTCGACGCCCACCAGAGAGACCGCGCGCGTTCCTTCGACGCGTTCGGCGATGCGGCGCAGCGTGTCCTTGAAAACGTTCATCGAAGACCTCGCCCGAGACAGCGGGCGAAGCTTATCCGGCCTGGAGGACGGAAAGCCACTGCCTCAGGGCGCGAATCTTCTTCCATCGGCGGTCGAAGGCCGGATCGCTCGACGTGGAAACGCCCGTGCCGGCCGGCAGGAGGCGCGCCTCCGCGTCCCGGCGCAGCCGCCGCAGCTCTTCGTCGAAGGGGTTGGCGGCCACGAGCTCGTCGTAGATCCGGAGCGCCTCGGCGTAGTGGCCCTGCGCGAAATAGAGGTCCGCCAGCGTCCGCCCCTGGGGCTCCGAATCGGGCGGCGCGGCGGCCGCCTCCGCCTCCGGGGCCGGCGGCGCCGGCAGCTCGCCCTTGCCAAGGATCTCCGAGATCCGGAAGGCTCTCGTCGCGACGTCCTCCCGAGGGGCGACCGGGGAGACCTCGGCGGCGGCGGTCGCGGCCGGGAAGTCCGGCGGCTCGAACGAAACGGGCGTCAGGTCGAACGGCTCCTCCGGCGCGGCCGCCGCCGCCGAGGAGTCGGACGAGGTCCGGCGAATGGGGCCCCGGGGCTCGTCGAGAAACGTCGGCGGAGGAGGGACGGGCCCCGAGGTCGCCGCCGAGGAGGGAACCGGAGGCGGGGGCGCGAGCGACTTCTCGAGCCGCGCGATCACTTCCTCGACGGAGCGATCGCCAGAGAGCGCCCGGTAGAGCTTGTACTTCTTGACCGCCTCGAGGTTCTCTCCCCGCGAGAGATGGATGTCGGCGAGCGACTTCGCCGAGACGAGGTTGCCGGGGTCGGCGGCGAGCACTTTCGAGAAGGTCGCGATCGCTTCGGTGGATTGGCCCGCCTCGAAGTGCGCGCGGCCGAGGGCCACCTGCGCCGAGAGATATCCGGGATGCGAGAGGAGGCCGCGCTGGAGCGTCGCGAGAGCCTCCGAGAGACGTCCGGCCTTGCGGTACTCCTCCGCGAGGGCCAGGAAGAGGCGCGAGCCCGGATCGAGCTCGATGCGGCGCTCGAGGTCCCGGATGCGGGCCTGCGCGGCGGCGTCAGCCAAGGCTCGAAAAAGGCAACCGCCCCCCGAAGGGGGCGGCGTCCATCCTCGATCGCGCGGGAGCTACGGACCCGTCGCGACGCACGGCAGCAGGTACGTGAAGGCTCCGGCGAAGGTCGCGCTGCAGGTGGTCGCAAGGTTGGTTACGACGATGTCCTGCGCGCCGCCCGCCGGCAGGAGCGTTCCGTCGGTCGCCCCGTTGCACGTCGGGGGCGCCGAGGTCGTTTCCGGGATGTGGACCGTGATCGACGTTCCGGACGGGGAGACCGCCGTCACCGGCACCTGGCGGCCGCCGAGCGAGACCGACACACCGGCGATCGAGGCCGGGAAGTTGACTCCGGTGATCGTCAGGTCGATGCCCGCGGCCGGCACCTGACCCTGCGACGGCGCGACGCCCGTGATGATCGGCGCCGACTCGGCCACGAGGTACGTGAACGTCTGTCCGGAGGCCGTCTCGCCGGTGTCGATATTGGTCACCTCGATCGGGCCCGAGACGTCGCTGCATCCGTTGGCGACGATGTTGCCCGGGAGGACGACGATCTCCGTGGCGGAGACCGACATGACCGTCGCGATCCAGCCGGCGAGCGAGACCTTGACGGGCGCATCGAAGCCTTCGCCGTTGATCGTGATCGGCGTGAACGGTCCGGAGGCCGACTGAACGTTGGCGCCCGAGAACGAGATGATCCGCATCGCCGGGCCGTACTTGAACGCGCCGGCGAGCGTGCCGTCCTGGCCCGAGTTGACCTCGTGCACGCGGATGTCGACGGTGGCGTTCTGGTTCGGGAGCCCGATGCCGGTCGCCGGCGGAGAGAGCGCCACGATCTGGTTGTAGGCCACCGACAGGACGGTCGCCTCGGCCGGCCCGAAGAAGACCTGGAGCGGCGCCACGAAGCCGGATCCGACGATCGTGACGCGCGTGCTGCCGTCGTTCTTGCCCGAGGACGGGAGCACCGACAGGACCGTGGGCGTTCCCGGAGGCGACGCGCCGAAGACGAAGCAGTTCGACGCCGAGATCGTCGTCGGGGACGACGTGCCGAATCCGAGCGTGATCGACATCTGCACGGGGACGGCGAGGGACGAGGCCTCCGGGAACCCGGGCGTCACGAGCGTGATCTGGGTGTTCGAAACGGACTGGACGAGCCCTTCGCGCGTCACGCCGGCCGCGGTGAACGTCACCTTCGTGGAGGACGGCGAGCCGTAGAAGCGGCCGCCGTTGATCGTCAGGGTCGTGCCGCCGTTCGGGCTGCCGAACGAGGGGTTGCAGAAGCTCACGAACGCGGCGGAGTTGGACGGCTGGAAGGAGATCGGCAGCGTGGCGGCGCCGGTCTTGCCGCTGACGGTCGCGCTGGCGCGCACCGTCGCCACGCCGGAGCGCGGCGAACAGAGCGACGTCGTGGCCTGTCCTGCCGTCGTCACGATCGAGACGTTGCCCTGGCCGTTCTGCGCGAACGTTCCGAGGTCCGAGGAGAAAACGATGCCCGTGCCGTTGGGCACGTTGGCGCCGTTCAGCGTCGCGATCGCCTGGACGAGCGAGCACGCGCCCGCCGCCGGATTCGCGTCGTTGGTGAACAACGTGATCTGGAGCGATCCGTCGTTGTTCCCGCCGGGCCCGGGCTTCGGGGCGGTCGGCGCGTCCGCGGCGCAGCCGACGAGCTGCGCCACCAGCGCGAGTGCGGTGATTCCCGTGGCAATCCGGCGCATGTGGGCCTCCGTCTACTTCTTTCCGGTCCGGGCGCCCGCCGTCGCGGAGCTGCCGCCATAACGAAAGATGAGGATTCCGCTGGCCGTCGAGCTCTGGACGCGCTGCCCCGAGACGGTGTGTCCGTAGAACGTGATGTCGAACGCGGTGTCGATCTCGGACTTCCCGGTCTCCCGATCGACGCCCCCGTTGTACGGGAAGAGCTGATCGAAAGGCGGACCCGACAGGGTCGAGGCGTACATGACGGGGTAGTTGTTGAGCGTCGCCGTGCCGCCCGAAGGCACGAGGACTCCGCCGCCGAAGTTCTGCGTCGGCGGAACCACCGTGCCGCCGTCGGTCCGACGGAAGGTCACGGTGTAGTTGTCGATCGTCACGTCCTGGAAGTGCTGCGGGTCGGCGGCGGTCGCGTCCTTCAGGTGGCTGTCCAGGTTGATCGTTTCCACCTGCACCGGCGCGGAGACCGACACGTCCACGAACCCGGGCTGCAGGGTGAGGTCGACCGTGATGAAGACCGCGGCCTCGGTCTCACCTTGTTTGTTCGTGCAGGCCACAGCCGACGCGGCGAGCAGAACCACGGCCCAAGCGAGAGTCTTCTTCATGTCTCTACCTCTATGACCTCAGAATCCGCGGCGTGACGAAAATCAAGAGCTCGTCGTGCTTTTCCGTGCGCGTCTTGTTCTTGAACAGGTTCCCGAGGATGGGGATCTTCCAGAGACCCGGGATCATGTTGTTCTGGTCCTGGTCGTTGATCTGGAAGATGCCGCCGATGACCGTCGTGCCGCCGTCGCGAACGAGGACCTCGCCGCGGTACTGGCGGATCGAGAGCGGCACGTTCTGGCCGAGCGCGAGGTTCAGGGCGACCGCCGGCTCGCGCTTCTGGACGTTGAGCGTCAGCAGGATCGTCCCCTCGTTCGTGATCTGGGGCGTGACCTGGAGTTGCAGCGTCGCGTCCACGTAGATGACGGTCGTCGTGTTGTTGACGTTCGTTTGCACGGGGATCTGAACGCCCGACTGAATCAGGGCCGGCGTGTTCGTCAGCGCCGCCACCTTCGGCGACGAGATGATCTTCAGGAGACCCTGGTTCTCCGCCGCGGAGAGCGCGATATCCAGGTTGAAGGAGTTGATGATGTTCGCGAGCCGCAGCGCGCCGACCGGAGTGCCCGTCGCGAGCGGCACGTTGAACCCGACGGAGCCGCTGTTCGGGAAGACCAGCCCCGTCGTGTTGCCGTGGGCGGCGTCCGCGACCCCGTTGATTCCCCAGTTGATGCCGAGACTCCGACCCAGGCTCTTCGTCGTCTCGACGATCCGCGCCTCGATCATGACCTGCGGCGTGGCCGTGTCGAGATTGTCGATCAGCTGCAGGACCGCCGGCATGTAGGTCGGGATCTCGCGGATGATCAGGGTGTTCGTCCGGACGTCCACGACGATGTCGCCGCGCTTGGACATGATGCTCTTGAGCACGGGGACGATGTCGTTGGCCTTCGTGTAGGAGAGCTTCTTGATGACCGTGCGCGTCGGCTCGGCCGCCTGGCGGGCTTCCGCCAGGCGCGCGCGATCGGACTGCTCGGCCTGGAGCTTGGCCGTCGTCGCGATGCGCATGATGTTGTTCTCGAGCACGTAGCCGAGGCCGTTCTGCTTGAGAATCAGGTCGAGGGCCTGGTCCCACGGAACGTTGTCGAGTTTCACGGTCACCGTGCCGCGGACTTCGGGATCCACGACGATGTTCAGCCCCGTCAGCTCCGAGATCGTCCGGAAGACGTCCTTGATGTCGGCGTCCTTGACGTCGAAGGAGATCGGCTCCCCCGTGAACTGCGATTGCGACTCGGCGATCGTTCGCGGCTGGAAGTTGCCGACCTCGGGCCGGGCGTTTTCCTGCTGATCGAGCACGGCCGCGGCGGCCTCGAAGAGGGCGTCGTCCTTGCCGGATCTGGCCTTGTCGCCCTTGCGCGGCGAAGGCTTCGCCGGAGCCGGAGCGGCGGCCGCGGGAGCAGGCGCGGGCGGCGGCTGGGCAGCGCTGGCCGGAGCGGCGGCCACCGTCGACACGGCCGGCGCGGGGGCCGGTGAGGTCGCCGCGGCGGGCTGCGGCGCCGGCGCTTCCACCCTGGGCGCTCCGGCGGGCTTCTCGGCCGGTTTCTCGGCGTGCGTCTCGGGCATCGGGGCCGGCGCCGGGGCGGGCGCCGCCGCGGAGGCGGTGGGCTGGGGAACCGCCGGTACGACCGCGGGCTCCGCAGCCGGGGCCGGGGCCGGGGCCGGCTTCTCTTCCGGCTTCGCGGGCGGCGGGGCCGATTCGGCGACGCGGGTCACGCTGGCCGGCTCGGCGGACGCGACGGTCTCGACGGGCCGCTCGGAAGGAACGAGCTTTTCGGCGGCGAGGGTGGCCGGCGCGGTCTCCGGGTTCGGGGCCGGAGCCGGCGTCGGCGCCGGCGCGGCCGGAATCGCCGCGGTGATCGCGGCGTCTCCGACGAGCAGCGCGAGACGCTCGCCGTCGGGCTGCAGCCGGTAAGAAGTCGGCGCCGTCAGGTCAACGACGACGCGGGTGATCGGATCGGGCTGCGTCTGGAATTGGGAGATCCGGACGCGCGAGACCGTCGGGCTTTGAACGGCCACGACGCGCTTGCGCACCTCGTTTTTCACGCCCGGCAGATCCACGACGATCCGCGGCGGGTTCGAAAGCACGAAATCCTTGGCGGCGAGCGCCCCGTCGCCGAGAAGAGCCACGGCGACCCCCGTTCCCGACGGATTCGCGATGACTTCCTCGAGCGTGTGTCCGATCTCCACGCGCGCGGCGGGAACGGGAGCGGGCGCCGGAGCCGGAGCGGCGAGGGCCGCCGTCTCGACCGGCGTCGGCTCGCTCGCGGCGGCCGGAGCGGGCTCGGCGGCGGCCACGGCGGTTCCCTCGAAAGCCACGGCCAGACCCTGGCCGATCGAGCGGACGTCGTAGCGCGCGCCCGGCCGATGCGTCACGGAGATCCGAGTGAGCGCCTTGCCGAGCTCCGTCATGGGCTCGACCTTGACGGCGGTGACGACCTCGCCGGACGCGGAGGGCGCGACGAACTTGTCGGACACGCCGAAGCCCTGGAGATCGAGCACGAGAAGGTCCGGACGGGGCTCGTAGGAGGTGTAGAGGATCGGCGAATCGGCCGAGAGGACCAGGCGGGCGCCGTCGGCGTCTTCCGTGAAGGCTGCCTGGTCGATCCGTCCCGCGGGTTTCGGGGAGACATCTGCCGCCGGGGAGGCCGTCGTAGCCGGTACAGTCGCGACCGTGGCGTCTTGGCGCGGCGCCGACGCGCACCCGAACGCCGCGGCCAGCCCGACGGCCGCGCACGTCATCGCGATTGCTCTCAATGCTCTTCGCATCATTCCTCCCGTAGGGCTGCTCGCCTCTCCCTCGCCGGGGTCATTGCTTGATTGCCGCATTCAACTGTTTCGTCACGTCCCGGAACGGCTTCACGCTCTGCGGATCGTTGAGGTTCTGCCGGAACGTCACTTCGTTCGGGCCGATCTTCGTCACTTCGCCGTCCCAGAGCAGATCCCCGGGGCGGAGCAGATAGCTCTTGTTGTCGGTGCCGCGGATCTGGGCGAGGTATCCGGCCTGCGTCTTCCAGATTCCCTGGAGCACGATGTCGTCGACCGCGATGCCGGCGATGCCGGGCGGCCGCGAGCCGACCGCGCGCTGCTCCGGCCGCACGAGGAGCGACCGGAAAGGGTCGCGCCGGCCCGCCGGATCGTAGGTGTAGGAACGTCCGGAGAGCGCCGACTCCTCCTGCTCGAGCAGGGTCTCGCTCGTCTGCGGCGCGGCATGGGGCGGCGCGACTTCCGGCGTCGGGGCGGGGGCCTTCGCGGCCGGAGCCTTGGACGCGGGAGCCTGCGCGAAAGCGAACGCCGCCGCGGTCAGGAGGACGACGGCGAGCAGGGAGCGCTTCATTCGACGCCTCTTCCCTCGGCGCGGGCCTTCAGGCCCTGGGCGTTCGCGGCGGCCCCGCGGCGCGCCGGACCCGGCTGGCCCGGCTGTCCGGGCTTCGCGGCCCCGCCGCCCGGGCCCGTCTCGTCGCCCGTGTAGATGAAGGTCTTCGCGACGAAATTGGCGGCGATCGACTTGCCGGGCGCGTTGTCGAGCGCGTTGATCTTGAGCTCTTCGACGTTGATGATCCGCGAGAAGCGGCTCATCCGGTCGAAGAACAGCGCCAGGTTGTGGTACGTGCCGTCGACCACGATCTCGATCGGCCACTCGGAATAGAACTCCTTCGGCACGAACTCGCCGGGCGTGAACTTCTTGAGCGTGAAGTCGCCCTGCCGGGTGAGCGCCTCGATGCGCTTGATGAGCTCCTCGGTGTTGCGCTTCGACGGGAGGATCTGGAGCAGCTTCGAGAGCTCGAGCTCCAGCCGTTTGACCTCCTCGCGGAACTGCGCGAGCTTGCGCTCGGCGGCGCGGCCCTTCTCGATCTCCTGCTGCAGCTGCTCGAGCTCGGTCCGCTTGTTTCGGATGTCCGCGTTGATGTTGCGGAACCAGGCGTAGTGCACGGCCGCCGCGAGCGCGATGCCGATCAGCAGCCCCATGCCGATGGCGAAGCTCCACTTCTTTTCTTCGAGCTTCAGTTCCAGCGCCATGACCTACGTCCCCGGAGCCTTGGCCGGCGGCTGAGCGCCCGGCGCGCCGGGGGTCGAGCCCGCGGCGCCCGGCGGGCCCGTCAGGGCCGTCGCCGGAATGAAGTTGAGAGTCATCTCCCACGTGAAGAGGCCCGCCTGATTGCCCTCCTGCTGGAGGTTGCGGAACACCGGCTCCGCGAAGAACGGGCTCTTCTTGAGGTTCTCGAGGTAGGTCGAGACCGCGTTGGGCGACAGCGTGCGTCCCTTCATCGTGACCTGGTTGCCCGAGACGTCCAGGCTCGTGAGCCAGACGAGGTCCGGCAGCGCCTTCGAGATCTCGTCCATCAGGCGGACGGGGCCCTTCTGGTTGGTCTTGAGGTCGTTGATCAGCTTGATCTTGGCCTCGAGGCTCGCCTTCTTGTCTTCGTAACCCTTGACCTCTTCGATGATCGACTTCAGGCGCTCCGCTTCGATCCGCGCCTTGCCGATCTCCTGGTCGAGGTGGCGTCGCCGCGACGTCAGGATGAACCCCATGATCGCGATGTAGGCGATGCCCACCAGGATGCCGCCGTAGAAGAGCAGATTGTTGAGCTTCGCGCCGCTCGGCATCGCCGGCGTCTTGCGCCGGGCGGCCGCGGCCCGAGCCTCGGAGAGCAGGTTGATCCGGATCACGCGACTTCGTCTCCGATGTGACGGATCGCGAGACCGACCGCGACCGCGAGGCTCGGCGCGTTGTCCGTGAGCCACTCGGCGGAGACGGAGGCGCCGCCCGTGTCGATCTGGCGGAACGGATTCATGATCTCGACCGGGATCCCGAACCGCTCCTTGAGCTGCGTGTCGAGGTTGACGACCCGGGAGGAGCCGCCGGCGACGAAGAGCTGGTCGATCTTCTCGGTCGAGGTCGTCGCGATGAAGAAATCGAAGGTTTTCTGGAGCTCCTGCGCGAGATCGTCCGAGACCGAACGGAGAATCGGCAGGATGTCGGCGACGGCGCGGTCCGCCGCGGCCTCGCCCTTCTTCAGAGATTCGGCCTGCTCGAAGGAGAGCGAGAGCTGCTTCTGGATCGCGTCCGTGTACTGGTTGCCGCCGAAAGAGATGTCGCGCCAGAAGATCGTGTTCGATCCGGACAGGACGTTGACGTTGGTGACCGACGCGCCGATGTTGACCAGCGCGACGACCCGACCCGGCTCGATCGGGTAGTTGGCCTCGAAGGCGTTCTGGAGCGCGAACGCATCCACGTCCACGAGGACCGGCGTCTTCCCCGCCTGGGTGATGACGCTCGAGTAGTCGGAGATCTTGTCCTTCTTGACGGCGACCAGGAGCACGTCCATGGTGTCCCCGCCGCCGCCTTCGAGCACGACGTAGTCGAGGTTGACGTCGTTGATGTCGAAGGGAACGTACTGCTCGGCCTCCCAGCGGATCGACTCGGCCAGCTCCTCGGCCGACATCGCCGGAAGCGAGATCTTCTTGATGATGACCGAGTGGCCCGAAAGCGAGGTTCCGAAGTCGCTGTTGCGGACGTTCAGGGAGGAGATGATCCGGTTAACCGTGTCGACCACCAGGGATGCGTCCATGATGGCCCCGTCGACGATCGCCTCGGGAGACAGGGTCTCGAGACCTGTCTTGACGAGCTTGTAGCCGCCGCCTTTGGCGTCCTTCAGCTCGACGATCTTGATGGCCGACGAGCCAATGTCCAGGCCAACCAGATTCTTCGTTTTCCTGAACAGCACGTTACCCCTACCGAAAGAATTCAACCGGTTTAGGGCTTTTACCTTGGGTTATTTCGGCTGACAGCCAAGTTAACAGAAGGATTTTCCGCAGTCAAGTGCCCATACATTCAAAAGGTTCCGCCGGGCAAGCACTTGCGCGCTCCGCGACCCCTGTCCCATCGAACAGGGCGGCGAGGTCGAACTGCGCCGATCCAGGACAAACTTCGGCCGCTGCTTTCCGTCGGCGCTTGCCGCGCGCGGCGGCTCTTGTGTAGGATGCCCGCCCTTGTATCCGTCCCGCGGAGCCACGGCCCGCGGGCGTTCGAGAAAGGCGATCCCGATGGCCCAGCACTGTCAGTTCTGCGGAAAGACTCCCGTGACGGGACGGCGCATCAGCCATGCGCACAACGTGACGAGCCGCAAGTGGCACATCAACCTGAAGTCCGTGCACGCGGTGGTGGACGGCGTGGCGCGCCGCGCACGCGCCTGCACCCGCTGCATCCGATCCGGAAAGGTGACCAAGCCCTCGCCGAGGGCCAAGGCCTCGTAGCCCCTCGGTCTAGCCTCTCTCTCCCGCCCTCGGCACGTTGTACTTCCGAATGACCTCCCGGACTCCCGGGACGGCGCGGATCCGGGTCAGGATCCGCTGGAGGTGCTTCATGTCCATCGCTTCGAGCGACACGGACACGTAGCCTTTCCGGACCTCGTCGGACCGCGCTTCGATGCGGCGGATGTTCGACTCTTCGTCGGCGATCGCCTGCGTCACGTCGGCGAGCAGGCCCGGGCGGTCCTCGACGACCACCTCGAGCTCGATCGCGTACGGCACCTTCTTCTTGGCCGACCAGGCGACCTCGATCTTGCGCTCCGGATCGTAGAGGAGGTTGCGGACGTTCGGGCACGTCTCCGAATGGACGGAGACCCCGCGGCCCCGCGTGATGTAGCCCACGATGGGCTCCCCCGGCACCGGGCTGCAGCACTTGGCGAGCGTCGCCATGAGGTCGTTGTGGCCGACCACGGCGATGTCGGGGGCGCCGAACGGGAGGATCTTCCGGACGACGCGGGAGACCGTGCTCTCCTTCGGCGCCGTTTCCGACTCGCGGGCCAGCTCCTCGGCCGGCACGAATCGCTCGAGGGCCGCCCGCGGCGCGATCTTTCCGTAGCCCACGGCGGCGTAGAGGTCCTCGGGCTTGGAGAAACCCCAGTGCGCGAGCTCCTTGTCGAGCAGCCCCTGCGACTCCAGTTTCTTCACGGTCCGCCTGAACTTCTTGAGCTCGCGGTCGAGGAGGCGCCGGCCGAGCTCGACCGCCTGCAGCTTCTCCTGCGTGTGAATGAAGTGCCGGATCTTGTGGCGCGCGCGGCTCGTCGCGACGAACGAGAGCCAATCGCGCGAGGGCGTCTGATTGGGTGCGGTCAGGACCTCGACGATGTCGCCGGAAGACAGCGTCGTCCGCAGCGGCACGAGCTTCCCGTTGACGCGCGCGCCGACGCACCGGTGCCCGATGTCCGTGTGCACGCGATACGCGAAGTCCACCGGCGTCGCGCCGCGCGGGAAGGCGAAGACCTGGCCCTTGGGCGTGAACGTATAGACCTCGTCCGGATAGAGATCCACCTTGAGCGAGGACAGGAACTGGCGCGGGTCCGAAACCTCCTTCTGCCAGTCCACGAGCTGCCGCAGCCACTGAAAACGCGTGTCGTCGGGCTGCGGATCGAGCCGCCCCTCCTTGTACTTCCAGTGCGCCGCGATGCCCCGCTCCGCGATCAGGTCCATCTCGCGGGTCCGGATCTGGACCTCGAACGTCGTCCCGCTCTCGCTGATGACGGTCGTGTGCAGCGACTGGTAGAAGTTCGGCTTCGGCATCGCGATGTAGTCCTTGATCCGGCCCGGGACCGGCCGCCAGAGCTGGTGCACGAGGCCGAGCACCGCGTAACAATCCTTGGTGTCCGGCACGACGATGCGGAAGGCGAGGAGATCGTGGAGCTGCGCGACCTCGACGCCCCGCCGCCGCATCTTCGACGAGATCGAATAGAGGCGCTTTCGCCGGCCGGTGACCTCGGCCGGCAGGGCCGTCTCCGCCAGGCGGCTGACGAGCCGCGCCTGCACGTCCTCGATCATCCCCTCCGAGCCCTTGAGCCCGCGCTCGACTTCCCGGGCCACGCGTGCAAACTCTTCGGGCTCGAGGTTCTGAAAGGCCAGATCCTCGAGCTCGCCCTTCAGGAGGCCCATGCCGAGGCGGTTGGCGATCGGGGCATAAATGTCCATCGTCTCGCGGGAGATCTCGCGGCGCTTGTCGGGCGCGAGGAACTCGAGCGTGCGCATGTTGTGGAGCCGGTCCGCGAGCTTGACGAGCACGACCCGCAGGTCGGACACCATCGCGAGAATCATCTTGCGGAAGGTCTCCGCCTGCTCCTCCTCGCGCGAGACGTAGGAGAACCGGCTGATCTTCGTCAGGCCGTCCACGAGGTCCGCCACCTCGGGCGAGATCTGCTGCCCGATCGCCTCCTTGGTGGTCAGCGTGTCCTCGAGAACGTCGTGCAGCAGGCCCACGACGATCGAGACGTCGTCGGCCTTCATGTCGGCAAGGATCGCCGCGACGTTCAGCGGGTGAACGAGGTACGGCTCGCCGGAGCGCCGGACCTGCCCGCGATGCTCCCGCGCCGAGAAGACGTAGGCGCGGCGGAGCAGGTCCCCGTCGCTCAGCGGATTGTAGAGCTGGACCTTCTCGAGGATGTCCTCGAAACGGATCGTCGCCACGGGAACAGATTACGCCAATCGCCCGGCGAGGCCGGCGGAGGGAAGAGCCCTACCGCCGGTTCTTCTTCTTCTTCTGGCGGGGCGCCTCGGCCGACGCCGGGGCCGCCTTCGGGAGCACGGGCTCGGCGGGGGGCGGCGGGACGACCTTCACGGGGACGCGTTTCGCCCGGCGCTTCTCGATGAAATTCTTCCAGATGACGACGATCGGAGAGGCGACGTAGATCGAAGAGTACGTCCCGACGATGATGCCGATGATGAGCGTCAGCGCGAAGGTGTTCAGCACCTCGCCGCCGAGAATGAAGAGCGCGACCACGACGAGCATCGTCGCGCCCGACGTCAGCACCGTCCGCGAGAGCGTCTGGTTGATCGAACGGTTGATGATCCCCTCGAGCGGCTCCTTCTTCGGCGTCCGTTGGTTTTCGCGGATCCGGTCGTAGACGACGACGGTGTCGTTGACGGAGTAGCCGACGAGAGTCAGGAGCGCCGCGACGACGACGAGGTTGAACTCGCGGCCAAAGATGGCGAGGAGCCCCACGGTGATCAGGACGTCGTGGACCGTCGCGACGACGGCGCCCACGCCGAACGGCAGCGACCGGAAACGGAAGGCGATGTAGAGGAGCATCCCGAACGTCGACATCGCGACCGCCCAGAGCGCCTTCTTCTGGAGGTCCGATCCCACCTGCGGTCCGACGTTCTCGGCCGACAGAACGACGAACGGCCCGGCGGTCGTGTTCGCCTTGACCCAGTCCTTGACCGCCGGCGAAACGTCCGCGGTGCCCTCCACGTCGGCCGGCGACCGGAAAATCCCGACCTGCGTGCGGCGCGCGATGATGCGCTCGGCGGCGCGCGCGTAATGGTCGGCCGGATTCTCGCCCGCTCCCCCTCCGCCGGCGAGATGGTCCGGATCGGCGACCAGAAGCCGCCCCGCGAGCGCGTCCCGACCCTGGACGTTCAAGTCCACCCGGGAGGGATCGGCGCCGTTCGCGAGACCCGTGCGCAGCGCCGTGAGCACGTCCTGCGTCACGTCGCGGCCTTCCTTCTTCTGCTGCTGCACGCGGATCAGGACTTCGTTCTTCGCCGGATCCTCGTAGCGCTGGATCCCGGTGTCGCCGAGGTTCGTGGCGTCGAGGAGCTTGCGAAGGTGCTCGATGTCCGGCTTCTCGGCGAAGCGCAGGGCGATCTGCGTGCCGCCCGCGAAGTCGATGCCGAACTTCAGGCCCTTCTGGACGAAGATGCCGAAGAATCCGATGACAATCAGGAGCCAGGACGCTCCGATCGCCCACCATTTCCAGCGGAGAAAGTCGATGTTGGTCTGACGGAACAATTCCATGCGCTTGGGCTCTCTTCCTAACGACTCAGATCGACACGGTGTCGATGTGGGCCCGCCGGCCGTATTCGAGGTCGAAGATCGTGTGCGAGACGAAGACGGCGGTGAACACGGAGATCAGCAAGCCGATCACGAGGGTCACCGCGAAGCCCTTGACCGGTCCGGTTCCGAACTGGAACAGGAAGATCGCCGAGATGACGATCGTGATGTGCGTGTCGATGATGGTGGCGAACGCTTTCGCGAAGCCGTTCTCGATCGCGGTCTTCGGCGCGCGGCCGCCGCGCAGCTCTTCGCGGATGCGCTCGAAGATCAGCACGTTCGAGTCCACGGCCATACCGATCGTGAGGATGAATCCCGCGATCCCCGGCAGCGTCAGCGTGGACCCGAGCAGCGACATCGCGCCGGCCAGGAGGACCGCGTTCAGGATGAGCGCGATCACGGCGTTCCAGCCCGCGCGCCGGTAGTAGACGACCACGGCGATGAAGACGAGCAGGGCGCCCACGAGCGACGCCGTGATGCCGTTGCGGATCGAGTCGGCGCCGAGCGACGGCCCGACGGTCCGCTCCTCGAGGTAGGTCAGCCCGGCCGGGAGCGCGCCCGCCCGCAGCACCAGGGCGAGGTCGTTCGCCTCCTCCGCCGTGAAGGAGCCCTGGATGACGCCCTGGTCGGAGATGCGCTCGTTGATGCGCGGCGCCGACTGGACGCGGTTGTCCAGGATGATCGCGAGCTGCTTGCCGACGTTGGCGCCGGTGGCCGAGGCGAACTTCTCGGCGCCGCTCGCCGTCAGGAAAAACGTCACGCCCATCTGTCCGAACTGGCCCGTCCGGCTCGGGCGCGCGTTCTTCAAGTCGCGGCCCGTGATGACCGCCGACTTGCGCACGAGATAGTAGAGGTCCTGCCGCTGGCCGGCCTCGGCCTTCGCCTCGACGAGGTCGAGCGCCGGCGGCACCTGGCCGCCCGACGGCGCGAGCAGCGCCGCGCGGTCGGAGGGTCCGGATTCGACGAGCTTCAGCTCGAGGAACGCCGTGTTCTTGATGAGGTCCTTGACGCGCTTGGGATCGTCCACGCCCGGCAGCTGGACGAGGATGCGGTCGGCGCCCTCCCGCGCGATGAGCGGCTCGGCCACGCCGAACTCGTCCACGCGGTTGCGGATCGTCTCGATCGCCTGGGACACGGCGTTCTCTTCGGCCGCCCGGCGAGCGGGCTCCTTCAGCTGGAAGACCCACTTGCCGCCCACGACGTTGTAGTTCCAGTCGGCCAGGAAGCGCTTGACGGCCTCCTCGAGGCGCGCCGTGTCGGTCTGCGCCGACACGTTGACGGCGAACGCGTTCGGCGCGGTCAGCTCGAACTCGCCGAGCGTGAAGGACTTCTCGCGCGCCTGGTTCCGAAGCGTCTCGACCGCGTCATCGCGTTCCGCCTTCACCGCGTCGGCCGTGTTGACCTGCAGCACGAGGTGGATCCCGCCGCGCAGGTCGAGACCCAGCTTGATGCCGCTCTTCAAAGCCAGCTTCAGCGGCGGGTTGCCGGCCCCGATCCACTCCTTGCGCGCGTGCTGGTATCCGGTGATGACGTAGCCGGCGACGGTGCCCGCGACCACGAGCAGGATGAGGAGCACCCGCCAGCGAACTTTCTTCGACAAAACGCCTCCTCGGCCCGAAATCGAAACGCCGGAGTCTAATGGATTAGCCGACAGCTGTCAGCTCTCCGCTTTCAGCCGGAACCGGAGGCTGTCGAATCTCCTAGAGGAGGAAAGACTTTTCCGACCTCTGACCGGCAGCCGAACGCTGAAAACTGAACGCGGCCGCTACGTCCCCGGCGCCGCCGACTCCGACTCTTCGGCCGGCCCGGCGATGGCGCTGCGGGCGACCTTGATCTTCACGTTGTCGGCGATCTGAAGGACGACGAATCCCCGCCCCTCCTCCAGATTGGTGATGCGCCCGAAGATGCCCGCGTTCAGGATGACGTCGTCGCCCTTCTTGAGCTTCGCGAGGTTCTCCTGAGCCCTCTTCTGCTTCTTCCGCATCGGCGCGATGAGGAGGAAATAGAAGATCAGGAAGACGAGGGCGAACTGCCCGAAGATCCAGAGGGATCCGGTTCCGGGCGAGGGCGTCTGCAGCAGATCGAACATGGTGCGCATCATATCGAAGCGGTCCGCGGGAGACCGGATCAGCGGTCCGAAGCGGGCTTCTTCTCGGCAGCCGGGTTCATGTCCGCGGCCGGCCCCGGCTTCGTGAAAGAGAACGGCTCCTTCCGCGGGGGGACGGTCGCCTTCGCCTTCTCCGCCCGCGTCCAGAACTTCAGGAAATTTTCCCCGAGGACCCCGCGCACGACCTGCGGCGAATGCCCGCGCCGCAGGAGCTCCTCCGCGATGATGGGCAGCTTCGAGACGTCCTCGAGCCCGGCCGGGGGATCCTCGATCCCGTCGAAGTCGGTGCCGAGGCCCGCCGCCTCGCGGCCGCCGATCTTGATGACGCGATCGATGTGGTCCACGGCGATCTTCCAGGAAGCGGGCGCGTACTTGACGGTGCCGAGGAGCTTCGTGACCTCCTCCTCCCCCTTCTTCGGATCGTCCTTGTACTTCTCCCGGAGCTCGGCAATCTGCGGCTTCAGGGCGTCCCGCTTCGAGCGCCATTCGTCCACGGCCCGCTGATCGAGAAAGAGCGACGAGATGTTGACCATCACGACGCCGCCCTTCTTCGCGATCGCGCGGATCTGGTCGTCCGTGAGGTTGCGCGGAACGTTCGCCAGGGCGCGGCACGAGGAGTGCGACGCGAAGACGGGCGCCTTCGAGACCTCGAGCACGTCCGCGATCGTCGCGTCCGACACGTGCGAGACGTCGACGAGCATCCCGAGACGGTTCATCTCGAGAACGACTTCGCGGCCGAAATCCGTCAGCCCGTCGTGGATGGCGTAACTCTTCGGGTCGAAATCGAGGCTCCAGAAGGAGCCCGACGAGTCGGCCCAGGCGTTCGTGTTGGTATGCGTCAGCGTCATGTAGCGAACGCCGAGGCGATAGAAGGCGCCGAGCGCGCCGAGGGAGTCTTCGATCGCGTGCCCGCCCTCGATGCCGATCAGGACCGCGATCTTCCCGTGCCGCTTCGCCTGCCGGATGCCGGCGACGGAGTCGGCGAAGACGAGGTCGGCCGGATGGCTCTCGACGAGCTCGTGGACGAGCTCCGCGAGCTCGAGCGCCTTGCGCGCCGCGCCGCCCTGCTTCGCGTAGTCCGACGAGACGTAGTCGGCGAAGAAGGCCGCGGTGACTCCGCCCTCGCGCAGCCGGGGGATGTCCACGTGGCCAGTCGTGTTGCGGACGCCGATGTCCACCCACTCGGTCCCGAGCCGCTCCGGGACGTCCTCGTGCGTGTCGACGACGATCGCCCTCTTGACGAGGCGCGCCGCCATCGCCTTGTAGTCCTTGGCGGGCGGGTCCTTCAGAGCGGCCGCGGCGGCGACGCCGGGCAGCGCCCACGCGGCGAGTCCGAGCAAAGCGGCGCCGGCGCGGGAAGTTTTCTTCATGGCGGCGAAGGGTATGACAGGAGAGGCCGGCGGCTCAATCGACCTCCGCCTCCGGCGGCGCGCCGAGCTGCGCCAGTGTCCCGGCGGCGATCGCCCCGCGGACCGTCCGCATCCAGTCCAGATAGAAGAAGACGTTGTGGAGCGACAGGAGCATCGGCGCGGAGAAATCCTTCAGGACGAAGAGATTTCGGAGGTACGCGCGGGAGTGGCGGCGGCAGACCGGACAGCGGCAATCGGGATCGAGCGGCGACCGGTCGGACTGGAAGCGCGCGTGCTTGATCGTGACTTCGCCGCGGCGCGTGTAGGCGTGCCCCATCCGTCCGTGGCGCGTCGGCAGCACGCAGTCGAAGAGATCGACGCCCGCGCGAACCGACTCGAGCAGGTCCGCCGGAGTACCGACGCCCATGAGGTAGCGGATCCGGCCATCCGGCAGGAGCGGCGCGGAGTACCGCGTGATCGACCGGATCGCCTCCTTCGGCTCCCCCACCGCGACGCCGCCGATCGCGTAGCCGTCGAATTCCAGCTCCACGAGCGGCCCGGCCGCCGCGCGCCGCAGATCCTCGTGCGTTCCGCCCTGCAGGATCCCGAAGAGGAGTCCCGGTCCGCGCCAAGCCCGCCGCGCGCGCTCGGCCCACCGCTGAGAGATCGCCGCCGCTTCTCGCACCTCGTCGCGATCGGCGGGAAACGGCGGACAGACGTCCAGCGCCATCGCGATGTCCACGCCGAACGCGCTCTGGAGCTCCATCGCGAGCTCCGGCGTCAGAAAGTGCCGCGTGCCGTCCTCGGGGATGCGGAACTCGACGCCCTCTTCCGTGATCTTCCGGTGCGACGACAGGCTCATGACCTGGAAGCCGCCCGAGTCCGTGAGGATCCCGCGGTTCCACCCGATGAAGGCGTGCAGGCCTCCCGCCTCCCGGATTCGCTCGACGCCCGGCCGCGCCATGAGGTGATACGTGTTCGCGAGAACGGCGCGGCAGTCCCACTCCTCCAGGCGGTCGAAGGGAACCCCCTTGACCGCGCCGCGCGTGCCGACCGGAAGGAAGCACGGTGTCTCGATCTCGCCGTGCCGCGTCGCGAGCGTCCCGCGTCGTGCCGCCGAGCCGCGATCCCGGACGAGGAGCCGAAAAGCGCTCACGCGAAGCCGCCTTCAGAACCGGAACCGCCCATCCACCGCGGCGCCGAGATCGCGCTGATTGGCCGACGAGAGCGAGAGGCCGTGATAGGTCGAGAGCACGATCGAGGCGTTGACCGAGAGCTGCGGGAGACCCAGACCGAACCCGGCCGAGTAGGCCCAGTGCGGGTCGATCGCCGCCTCGTCGCGGAAGGCGCCGGCGCGGATCGCGAAGAGCGGCAGCCGCACCTCGATTCCCGTCGAGATCTGCTGGCTCTTGCCGCCCGGCACGAGCGTGGGCGTGCGGACGAGATCGCCGTCCACCGCGATCGTGAGCGCGCCGATCGGCTCGAAGGCGGCGCCCGCGCGCAGCGTCCGCGGCAGCTTCAACGACTCGGGAGCTCCGTCGAGCTGCGGATTCGACGGGTCCTTCCTGACCGAGAACGTCGGCTCGGTGATCGAAGTCGAGACGACGGCGACGCGGAGCTTCCCGAGGAGGTTCACCATCGCCCCGGCGTCGAACGTGAAACGGTCGGTCTCCTGAGCGTTGTGTTTCAACGCGTCGCGCGCCGCGTCGATGGGATTCCCGAAGTCGATGTCGAACACGCTCTGATTCAGGTAAGAGGTCTTGCCCATGACGTACCGGAGCGTCACGCCCAGGAGGAGGAACTTCTGGAGAAAGGCGTGCGACAGGCCGAGACGCGCCTCGCGCGCCTCGAGCCCCGCCGAGCGCACGGAGGTCTGGTTGTCGGTGATGTTTCCCGGCAGGATGTGTGCGAGGTCGACGTTCGGATAGACGCCCGCATACGCCGTGTCGCCGATGCCGAGCGCGAGACCGTTCCAGCCGAAGACGAGGCCCGCCGTTCCCGACCCGACGATGCCCACCCCGGGCTGCGAAAGCCGCGCGAGATCCGACACCACGTCGAGCACGGCGGCCGGATCGCCCGCGATCGAGGGCAGGTCGACGCCCGCGAGCGCTCCGGCGAGCTCCCGGAAGTTTCCGCGGTCGGTCGCGACGGCGCCGCCGAAGAGGTCGAGATCGGTGCGCGGATCACGCGCGAGCCCGGCCGGATTCGTCCAGAGCGCCGTGCCGTCGTCGGCGACGGCGACCGAAGCGCCGGCCATGCCCGCCGCGCGCGGTCCGACGAAGGGCGTCTGGGCGAGCGCGCCCGAGGCGAGGAGGAGGGAAGCCAGGACGGGAAAAAGACTGCTTGCGCGAGCGAGGCGTCCGTGTCGCAACCGCCCGCATGTTAGCACCGCGTCGCGCGGGAACTCTTTGCCGCCCCGACGCTTGCGCCCGCGCCGCTTGCGCGCCGTTCCCATTGACCACCGAAAACCCGCGTGCTAGGGTGCGGGCCTTTCGAGGAGACGAATGGCCGATCTCGGAAAAAAGTACGAGTGCTACAACTGCCGCACCAAGTTCTACAACCTCGGAAAGCCCGAGGCGATCTGCCCCAAGTGCGGCGCGAATCAAAAAGACGCGAAGTCCGATGACGCGCCCGCGCCGGCGCCGCGCCCGCCGCGCCGCTCCTCCATCCTCATGGAGCCGGTCCCGGAGGACAACCAGGGAGAATTCGGCGAAGAACCGGCCGATGATGACGCGCGCGGAGACGACGACGAAGACCTCGACGAGACGGAAGAGCTGGGCGAGAAAGAGAAGCCGGTCGAAGAAGAAGAAGAATTCTAGGCGCCCGCGAAGTCGGTCCGCCCGGATCGCCTATCTCGGTCTCGGCTCCAACCTCGGCGATCGCCGCGCCCATCTCCGCGCGGCGCTTCTCCGGCTCCGGCGCGCGGCGAAAGGCGCCCGCGTCTCCTCCCTCTATCGCACGGATCCCGTCGGCTTCGCGGCGCAGCCGGCCTTCTACAACGCGGCCGTCCGGATCGCCTGGCGCGGCTCGGCGGAGGCGCTGCTCGCGCTCGCGCGGCGCATCGAGCGCGAGCTCGGCCGCGTTCCGACGTTCCGCAACGGGCCGCGCGTCATCGACGTGGACCTGCTCGACCTCGGAGGCCGTGTCCGCCGCCGGCGCGACCCGATCCTCCCCCACCCGCGGCTCTCGGGACGGCGCTTCGTGCTCGCGCCCCTCGCCGAGATCGCGCCGGAGTGGCGGCATCCCGCGAGCGGGCGCTCGGTCCGGGAGCTCCTCGAGGCCTTGCCGGCTCGGCCGGGCGCGCGGCGGATCGGAACGGTCTAGCTTCTAGTTCGCCGCCTTCGTCCAGGCCTCGAGATCCCTCCGGGCGTCCTCCTGCACCGAAAGATTCTCGACCAGACTCCCCGGCGACGGCGCGTCGGAGACGACGGACTGCTCGAGCTTGATCGCCTCGGCCTTCTCCTCCGGCGTTCCGCGTGCGAGGGCCTCGGCCAGGAAGTGCCGGTTGAGGAAGTTTCTGGGGCCGTTGGCGAGCGCGAGCCTCAGGTTCTTGACGGCCTCGTCCCGCGAGACCCAGCCCGTGAGGAACGGGATCTCGGGCGCCTCGGAGTGCAGGCGCCCGAGCACGCGGTAGCCGCCGCCCTCCTCGAACTTCGGATCGAGCGCGACGACGGTCGCGGCGTCATCGCGGATGCGTTCGGCTGCTCCCGCGCGCGCCGCCTCGAGCTTCCCGACCGAGAGGGCCCACTGGCCGCGGCAGACCGCGCTCCAGAAGAACGTGGGCGCCGCGTCCGTCTCCTTGGCGAGCGCCTCGGCGCGCATCGGCGGCGAGAGTTGCAGAAGCTGCGGCCCACCCTCGCGGCCCGTGCGGCGCGCCAGGATCGCGATGGCGTCGTCGCTCACGCGCCGCGCCTGGTTGAAGACGGCCTTACGCGCGTCGGCGTCGAGGCCCGTGTACACGCCCTTGAAGTAGAGCGCGCGCATCAGCTTCCAGCGCGCCTCGAGGTTGTCGGGCGCCTCGGAGGCCGTCTGGTAGGCCGCGATCGCCTGCGCGATCGGACGCGGATTGGCGACGGCTCCGACGCGGCCCTCCTGCCGTCGCGCGAACGCCGAGTCGCCCTGGATGACGTAGGGGTTGCGGCCCGTGACGTCCGGGAACTGGTGCGGGTCCTGCGCGCGGGCGGCGGCGCCGGACAGAAACGTCGCAGCGGCGAGCAGGAGGCTCCCGGACGCGCGGCGCATCGACTCCCTGAAACCCGTTCGGGCTCTCATACAATTCCCCTCCGGAGGACCCGCATGAGCGACGCCAAGCCGGTTCCCGTGAAGGTCTCGATCGACGAAGCGACCGCCGAAGGGCAATACATCAACTTCGCGAACATCCTGCACAACCCGACGGAGTTCGTCATCGATTTCGGCCGCGTCGTGCCGGGACGTCCGGACGTCAAGGTCATGACCCGCATCCTCACCACTCCGTATCATGCCAAGCAAATTGCGCAGGCGCTCGTGCAGAACATTCAGGTCTACGAGCGCAACTTCGGCGAGATCCGTTCGGACTTCCCCGCGCCCGCGGTCGTCACGGGAGGCGAGCCCGCGAATTGACGGATCCGGCCGGCGCCGGCGCCGCCGCGAGCACGCCTCCTCCCAGAACCACGTCCCCGTCGTAGAAGACGCACGACTGCCCCGGCGCGACCGCGCGTACGGGCGCGTCGAAGTCGATTCGCGCCGAGCCGTCCGGCTCGGGCGTCACGGTGCAGGGCGCCGGCGACGCGCGGTGACGCACGCGGGCCGCGGTCCGAAACGGCCCTCCCTCCGGACATCCCGGCAGGCGCAGCCTCTCGACCCGCGCCTCGCGGGTCAGGAGCTCCTCCTCCCGCCCCACGACGACGCGGTTGTCGGCGGCATCCACCCGCAGGACGTAGAGACGTTCGGTCGCGGCGAGTCCGCTGCCGCGCCGCTGCCCGGCGGCGACGCCGATGCCTCGCCGCTGCCCGATCGTGAAGCGGAAGTGCCCGGCGTGGGTGCCGAGCGACGCGCCGGCCGAGCTCTCGAGCGACGCCGGCGCGGCGGGCAGCGGCAGGCCGAGGCCCGCGGCATGCTTCGCGACGAAGTCTCCGGCCCGCGTGCCCGGCGGGACGAAGCAGATCTCCTGGCTCTCCGCCTTGTCCGCGGTGGGCAGACCGGCGCGCCGCGCATGGGCGCGCACCTCCGTTTTCGTCAGGCCCCCGACGGGAAAGCGCGCCGCCGCGAGCTGCTCGGGCGTCAGGTCCCAGAGGAAGTAGGACTGGTCTTTGTCGGGATCCGCACCCGTCTTCAAACGGACCCTCCCCGAGAGCTCGTCCCGTTCGGCGCGGACGTAGTGCCCCGTCGCGACGGCCTCGCAGCCTACCTGCCGCGCCTGCCTCCAGAGCGTCGCGAACTTCACCTTCGAGTTGCAGTCCGAGCACGGGATCGGCGTCCGGCCGCCGAGATACGCGGCGACGAAGGGGCGGACGACCTCCTCGCGGAACTCCTCTTCGAGATTCAGGACGTAGTGGGGGATGTCGAGCGCCCACGCGACACGGCGCGCGTCGGAAAGATCCTCGAGCGCGCAGCACCGTCCCGAACGGCCCGCGTCGCCCGAGTGATCCCAGAGCTGCATCGAGAGGCCGACGACCTCGTGGCCCTCCTCCTTGAGGAGCAGCGCGGCGACGGACGAGTCGACCCCGCCCGACATGGCGACAGCGATGCGCATGACGTCATTCTACCGGCGCCATCGAGGAAGCCCGGGTTTCTTCGCTTCGCTCAGGACGACCCGAAGACGGATCGTCTACGGCCGGGTGACGATCAGCATCAGGGTCGAGCCGCCGATCGAGAATTCCTGCTGATGCCCGAGCGGCGCCTCGCGAATCGGCTGCTCGCCGATGAACGTGCCGTTGGTGGACTGCAGGTCGATCAGCGTGACGCGCTCGCCCGAGACTTCGATCGCGCTGTGATGGCGCGAGATCTCCGGATCCTCGAGCACGAAGTCCGCCTCCTGCCGTCCGATGACGACGCGCGGCTTCTCGATGGCGTAGATCGTGCCGGCCGCCGGCCCGGAGATGACGGCCAGCGAAAGCTTCGCGTCCGTCGGAAGCATCAGCGGCTCGCCCGCGGGACGTCCGGCGCCGACGATCGGCCGCTTGCGCGCCGACTCCGGAGGCTTTCCGGCTCCGGTCTCGTCGGAGAGACGGATGTACGTTTCCTCGACGCTCTCACGCAGCGTCGAGGGGCCGGCCGGCGTGAACGCAGGGTTCTCGACTTCGAAGACCGTCAGGCACTTCGTGCACCGCACCTTCTTGACCCGCTTTCCGGCGAAGCGCGTTTCGTCGTACCGGTAGCGGGCCAGGCAGGTATCGCACGTGATGATCATGGGCGCGTCGTCGTCTCCCTTCTCAATTCGTCGAGAGTGCCGGAGCGGTCGCCGCTTCCCCCATCGCGCCGGCGGCCCCCGCGGCCGCGCGGGCCGCGGCCTCGACCTCCGCGGCGGTGGTGAACCTCGAGAGCGAGAACCGCACGACGCTCCGCGCCTCGGCCCGGGAGAGACCGAGCGAGAGGAGCGCGGGAGAGGGCGCGGTGGTCCCGGACGAGCAGGCGCTGCCGACGGACACGGCGACGCCCGCGAGGTCGAGGCGGATCGCGAGCGCCTCGCCGGAAACGCCGGGGAAAAGGATCGCCGCCGTGTTGGGGAGGCGCGGGATCGCGCCGCCGACCACCCGGGCCCCGGGCGCGGCCGCCAGGATCTGCGTTTCCAGCCGGTCTCGAAGGCGCGCCACCCCCGCCGCGTCCCCGGCGAGCCGCTCCCGCGCGAGACGCGCCGCGACGCCGAAGCCGGCGATGCCCGGCACGTTCTCCGTGCCGGCGCGCTGCCGGCGCTCCTGTCCGCCGCCCGGCGTGCGGGGCGAGAGCCGCAGTCCCTTGCGGACGTAGAGCGCCCCGATCCCCTTGGGGCCGTGCATCTTGTGGGCCGAAAGCGAGAGGAGATCGACGCCGAGAGCGCGCACCTCGATGGGAATGCGGCCGGCCGCCTGGACGGCGTCCGTGTGGAAGACGGCGCCGGCCGCGCGGGCCCGCTGCGCCAGGCCCGCCACCGGGAAGAGGCCGCCGTACTCGTTGTTGGCGAGCATCACGGAAAGCAACCGCGCCCCGCCGGAGAGCTCGGCGGCGACGGCCTCGGGATCGAGCGCGCCCGAGGGACCGGGATTCACGACGGCCTCCTCCAATCCGTACGCCGCCGACGCGAGCCGCTCGAAGGCCTCCCGGACGGACGGATGCTCGGCGCCGGTTCGCACGATCTTGCGCGAAGGGGCACGCGCCGGTGCGTCGGCCCGCGCCGCCCCGAAGATCGCCATCGCGTTGGCCTCGGTCCCGCCCGAGGAGAAGAAGATCTCCTCTGGGCTCGCGCCGACGAGACGGGCCACCTCGTCGCGCGCCTCCTCGACGGCCCGCCGCGCGCGGCGTCCGGCGGAATGGATCGACGACGGATTCCCGTCGAGCCCGAGCGCTCGCTCGACCGCCGCACGAACTTCCGGGTCCACTTTTGTGGACGCGTTGTTGTCCAGATAGATCATTTGTTCGTCGAAGCCGCCCAAGTCGCCGCGAATTATCGCTCCGATCGGCCCCGGCGTAAAACTTCGATGAAGGAATAGCCGTACCGGACCAGGGAGTTAGGATCAGAATCCGGATGCGCGCGAGGGTCGCCTTCCCGCTTCTCGTCGCGGCGTTCCTCGCCGCTTCGCCTCTGTGCGCCCGGGCGGCCGCCGGATCCTCCACGAAAGACGCGGCGGCCGTCCTGCCCGCCGAGGACCGGCAGTGGCTCGAGTTCGTCGAACCGATCGTCCTGCCGCAGGAGAAGAAGGCCTTCCTCGAGCTGACCGAGGCGCGCGACCGGGAGCTCTTCAAGGAGGAGTTCTGGAAGCGGCGGGAGAGGAACGGGCTCCGCGCGCCGCTCGGGCCGGGATACCGCGACCGCTACGCGGAGCTGCGGCAGCTCGTGCAATCGCAGTACGACGGCTTCCCCAACGACGCGGCGCGCATGGTCCTGCAGCACGGCGAGCCGGCCTCGATCGTCAAGCCGGACGTCTGCGATGCCACCTTCCGCGATCTGGAAACCTGGACCTACGGTCCGGGCCCGTTCGGGAACGAGGCCAGGAAATTCTTTTTCTATCGCCGTTCCCCCAAGGAGGCGCGGCGGCTTTGGACGGCCGCCACGCCAAACGCGGATGTTTTCACGCTCACCTCCTGCCGCAAGTCCTTCGCGGACATGCGAATGGATTGCCGCCTCGAGCCCTTCGACAAGTGCCTCGGCCCCGTCTGCGCCGAGGCGTGCGAGATTTTCCACGTGTGGGAACAGGCTTCCGCCACTCAGACGTCCGGAACGAGCGCGAGGATCGACGCGGGCTTCGTTCTTTCGGCGAGCACCGACATCTCGCTCGAGGGTCTGGACGCGATCAAGACCCGCTCCGCCAACATGCCGTCGGCCGGAGCGCGGGCGATTCCGGCGGCGTCGTCGTCCCCCGCGGCGGGCGCCGTCGTTCCGGCGGCGGCCTCGCCGAAGCGTTCCGAGAAGGACGCGCTCGCGGCGCTCCCCGAAGAGGACGAGCACTGGCTGGAATTCGTCGCGCCGATCATCCTGCCTCCCGAGAAGAAGGCGTTCCTCGAGCTGACCGAGCCGCGCGACCGCGAGGCGTTCAAGGAAGAGTTCTGGAAGCGGCGGGAGAAAGACGGGCTCGCGGCGCCCCTCGGCCCGGGCTACCGCAACCGCTACCAGGACCTGCGCGACCTCGCGGAGTCGAAGTACGACCACTGGCCCAACGATGCGGCCCGCATGGTCATCCGGAACGGCGAGCCGATGAACATCAACGAGCTCGAGATGTGCCGGCGGACCTTCCGGGATCTCGAGGTCTGGACGTACGCGAACGCGAGCGGACTCGGCGCGGGACGGCACTACTTCTTCTACCGGCGCTCCCCCGGCGAGCCGCGGAAGATGTGGACGGTCGGCACGTCCGACAGCGACGTCTTTTCTCCCGGCTCGTGCCGGAAGAGCTTCGAGGACCTCCGTTTCGAGTGCGGTACGAAGCAACCCGCCGGTCAGCAGGATCCCTGCGCGCACACGCCGAACGCCGGACCTCCCGCTCCCTCGGGCACGGTCTGCGCCGAGGCCTGCGACATCCTCGCGATGTGGACCGAGATCTCGAGCCGCCAGGGATCCCGGACGGGCGCCGGCGTCGAGGAAGCGAGCCTCCTCGCGCCGCCCGACGTCTCGCTCGAAGGCCTCGAAGGCATCCGGAACCGCTCGGCGAGCTCCTCCGACCCGAACGCCGGAAAGCTGTCGGTCGGCGCACCGTCCGCGGGGGCGACGACGGCGGAGGTCGCGCAGGCGGCGGCGCCGCAGAGCCAGCCGGCGCTTCCGGCCGCCGTGCCGATCACGCTGCCCGACAAGACGCCGATGTCCCAGGAAGACCAGGAGTGGATGAACTTCGTCGCGCCGATCATTCTCCCCGAGGAGAAAGTCGCGTTCCTGAAGCTCACGCAGGCGCACGAGCGGGAGACGTTCCAGACCGAGTTCTGGAAGCGGCGCGAGCGGCCGAACATGCAGCCGCCGCTCGGCCCCGGCTACCGCTATCGATACGAGGAGCTCCGCCGGCTCGCCGAAGACCAGTACGACCACTGGCCCAACGACGCCGCGGCCATGGTCATCCGCCACGGCGAGCCGACGTCCATCGACAAGGTCGACGACTGCAACGACATGGGGTCCGGCGCGATCTTCCGCGGCCTCGAGATCTGGACGTACTCGGGGGCGGGCGGACTCGGGATGGCCGGGTCGCACGGAATGCAGTACATGTTCTACCGGCGTTCCTTCGGGGAGCCCCGGCGATTGTGGACCGTCGGAACGCCGGACAGCGACGTCTTCCTTCCCGACGGCTGCTACAAGAGCTTCGTCGACCTCGCCGGGTCGTGCACGCGGAATTCGAGGCCCTGTACCTGCATGTCGGCCTGCAACGTATTCCAGGCCTACCAGCGAATCTCCGCCCGTCAAGGCTCCCGGATGGGCGCCGAGACGGAGCGCGCGAACCTGCAGAAGCCGGAGGCCGTCCCGCTCGAGGGCCTGGAGTCGATCCAGAGCATGTCGGCCAACGCGACCAATCCCAACGCGAAGAAGCTCGACGTCGCGGGGCCGTCCTCGACGGCGCCGGCCGCTTCGACGGCCGCGGCCGCGCCCGCGCCCACGCACCGCAAGCTCTCGAAGAAGGAGCTGAAGGAGCTCACGGACCAGCTGCCGACGAAGTATCACGAGTTCCTGGACCTCGTGGACCTGATCATCACGGACCAGGAGCGCGAGGTGTTCGTCCAGATCACAGACAACTACCAGAAGGATCAGTTCATCGAGGCGTTCTGGCGCCGCCGCTCGCTCAACAACCAGGGCCTGCGCACCGACTACAAGGCGCTTTACATCCAGAGATATCAGGTCGCCCGCGAGCAGTTCGGGAACATGCGCACGGACCGGGCGAAGGTCTTCATGATCAACGGGGCTCCGGACGCGGTCCTCGTCGTCGACTGCGTGGACATTTACGTCCCGCTCCAGATCTGGTTCTACGAGCGCCTCGAGGCGCTGAAGAGCAAGGTCTATCTCATCTTCTACCGGCAATACGGGATCGGCGAGTACAAGCTGTGGCTGCCGCTCGACGGCGAGTCGGTCCTGATCGGCAACGGACAGTCGTTCGGGCCAGGCGCGCGCAAGGTGGACGTGACGCAGTGCCCGGAGTACCGCACGGTCCGCCAGGCCGAGAGCTATTCCGCGGCGGTTCTGGGCACGGGGGCGATGTCGATGGCGGGCGCGTCGGTCCTCTTCCAGCCGCCGACCGTCGAAACGGAAGGCGTGGACCAGATCCTCAACATGACGACCGAGATGGCCCCCAACGCCGTGACGCTCGGCGTCGCCAAGCTCATCCGGTTCCCCGATCAGCGGGCCAACAAGATCGGCGTGGACCTCTCGCTCCTCGTACCGCGGGACGAGCTCAAGTCGAAGCAGCTCGGCGAAGAGATCTTCTACAACGTGGACGTCATCGGCGAGATCGTCAAGGACGACCGCCTGATCGACAACTTCAAGTACCGGTTCGACATCCCCACCGACGAAGTCGGGGGCGAAAAGATTCCTCTGACGGTGCGTCGATACCTCTATCCCGGCGAGTACAAGCTCGTCCTCAAGGTCTCCGACGGCAACCAGAACGCCGAGGCGCGGATCACGGACGCGATCCGCGTTCCCGAGCAGCCGGATGCGCCGCCGCCGATGGAAGCCGCGGCGCGCGCCGCCGGCAAGATCGCCATCGAGAAGACGAAGGAAACGGGGCTCCTGCCTTCCGCGATCTCGCTCATCCCCATCGCGCGGGAGATCGCCACCGGGCTGCAGCGCTTCGAGACGAAAGCCGCCGAGGGCGTTTCGGCCGTCGACTTCTACCTGAACGGGTCGAAGGTCATGACGAAAACGCGCGCGCCGTTCGAGGCGGACCTCAACCTCGGCCCGCTTCCCCGCAAGCAGACGGTCCGCGTCGTCGCCTACGGGCCCAACGGCCGCGCCGTCGGCGAGGACGAGTACATCGTCAACGAGGGCCGCGAGGTCTTCCGCGTGCGGATCCTGTCGCCCGAGAAGGGCGCGAAAGCCACCGGGCCGACGCGTGTCGTCGCGGCGGTGTCCGTGCCGGAGGGCCGGACGCTGCAGAAGATCGAGTTCTACTCGAACGAGACGCGCGTTGCGACGCTGTACCAGGCGCCGTGGGAGCAGACGATCAATCTCCGCAGCACGAATTCCCTCGGCTACGTGCGCGTCCTCGGGACCCTCGAGGACGGAACGGTCGCCGAGGACGTGCGATACGTCAACGCGCCGTCGTACATCTCCGAAGTCCAGGTGGACGCGGTCGAGCTGTACACCACCGTGACCGACAAGAGCGGCCGGCCGGTGTCGGGCCTCCAGCAGTCCAACTTCAAGGTCTTCGAGGACGGCGCCGTCCAGAAAGTCGAGTCGTTCGAATACGTGAAGAACGTGCCGCTCTCCCTGGGCGTGCTCGTGGATACCTCCGCCTCGATGCTCGAGTCGCTTCCGGAAGCGCAGCAGGCGGCCATCGGGTTCCTCGATTACTCGATCGGACCGAAGGACCGCGGCTTCACGATCTCGTTCGACAGCGAGCCCTACATCCTCTCGAAGCTCACGAACCGCAAGGACAAGCTCTACCGCTCGCTCGCCGGCCTGCGCGCCGAGGGATCGACCGCGCTCTACGACGCGATCGTCTACGGGCTGTACCAGTTCACCGGCGTCAAGGGGAAGAAGGCGATCGTCATCCTGTCCGACGGAAAAGACACGTCCTCGAAGTTCGACTACGACACTCTGCTCGAGTACGTGAAGAAGTCGGGCATCGCGATCTACGCGATCGGTCTGAAGATCCCGACGGCCGAGCTCGAGGTCAAGTACAAGCTCTCGAAGCTCGCGCAAATCACCGGCGGACAGACCTTCATGATCGACTCGGTCAAGGGGCTGCCGACCGTCTATCAGCAGATCAACGACGAGCTGCGCAGCCAGTACCTGCTGACGTACTACTCGACCAATCCCGAGGCCAAGGACAAGTGGCGGAAGGTCGACGTCAAAGTCGAGCCGACGAATCTGGTCGCGCGAACGCTGTCGGGGTACTACCCGTAACCGTCGCCGGCTCGCTCGGGATCCTTCGCTCGCGGCTCCTTCTCCGGATCGTTTCGTGTGAGGCCTGATCCGCCGCTCGCTCACCGGAAGCGATCGCGTGGCGGTCCAACGAGAATCGCGCCTTCATCGCGGCCCCGCGCGGGCTTCACGCGAACCTATAATCGCGCGCCGATGAATGCGGCCTCCGCCGGCTCCGGCTCTCTCGTGCTCGCCTCGGGATCGCCCCGGCGCGTGGAAATCCTGAACGCCCTCCGTATCCCGTTCGAGATCGACGTTCCCGGCGTCGACGAGACCGTCCTGCCCGGCGAGAGCGGAGAAGCCGCCGTTTCGCGCCTCGCGGCGGCCAAGGCGGCGGAGGTCGCCGCGCGGCGTCCCGGGCACGCCATCCTCGCGGCCGACACGCTCGTCCTCCTCGATGGAAACGTCCTCGGAAAGCCCGGCGATCCCGAGGACGCCGTCCGAATGCTCGCCCTCCTCGCCGGCCGGGAGCACCGCGTCGTGACCGCCGTTCGGCTGCGCGTCGGCCCCGACCCCGGTCGGGAGGTCGTGGAGGAAAGCCGCGTCCGGATGTCTCCGATGACGCGCGAGGAGATCGGGTGGTACGTCGCGACGGGTGAGCCGCTCGACAAGGCCGGCGCTTACGCCGTCCAGGGCCTCGGCGCGCGGTTCATCGACGCAATCTCCGGCTCCTTCACCAACGTCATGGGGCTCCCGGCCCGCGGCGTCTACCGGCTGCTCAGAGAAGCCCGAGATCCCGCTCTCGTTCGGCTCGCTCTCGCTTCCCCCTGAGCTTCATCTCATACATCCGCTGGTCGGCGAGCGCGAGCGTCGCGGGGAATTCCGCGTCCATGCGGTGCGTCGCCCAGCCGACGGAGAGCGACGGCTGCAGACCCTCGGTCCCCGGAATCTTCGGGAGCTTGCGCGCGAGCTCGTCGGCCTTCTGCGCCGCGGAACCCTCGTCGGTCCGGGGCAGAAGCAGGAGAAACTCGTCGCCGCCCCAGCGGAAAACGAAATCCGATTCGCGGATGCAGGTCGTCAGGTAGTTCGCGACGAACCGCAGCACGTCGTCGCCGACCGCGTGCCCCTTGGCGTCGTTGATCTGTTTGAAGCGGTCCACGTCGACGAGGAGGACCGAGAGCTCGGTCCCGTAGCGCCGGACATTCGCGAGCTCGCGGCGGATCACGTCGTTGAAGTGATGCCGGTTGTAGAGACCCGTCAGGGGATCCCGGACCCCCATCTCCTTGAGCTCGCGCTCGGAATGCTGGAGGGCCTCCATCTCCGCCGCGAGTCGCGCCTGCGTGGCCTCGAAGAGGAGCACGATGATGCCAACCGCGATCATCATCTCGAGGAACATGCCGGCAAAGCCCAGGTACTGGAGCCAGGCCGGCAGCTCGGCCACCGATCCGAACTTGAGAAGCCCCATCCCCGAAACGGCGCGCTCGACGCCCCAGAGGAGAAACGAGATCGAGAGGAAGATCCGGCCCGCCGCGGAGCCGGGCGTCAGGGCGAACCAGATCGCCGTGAGGACGTAGGCCGCCGAGCGCACGAGAGCCATCGGCGCCGTCGGCGAGTGCCCGGGCTCCGCGGTGGCCGCCCACCACGCGATGGCCGCGGCCGGCAGGATCCAGACGAGATCGAGCACGCTCGTCCGATCGACCGGGTCGCGGAACCGCCGCGTGCCCCGCACGAGGAAGATGACGTGGGCGAGGAGCGCTCCGTTGGTCAGAAGCGAGACGATCGGGCCGGCGTCCGGGCGCGCGAGGAGCTGGAGCGTGAGCCCGACGAAGAGAAATGCCCAGGAGGCGATCCAATCGAGAAAGGCGCGGCGCCGGATCTTGCGATAGAGGAGCAAAAAGAGCAGAAAAAGCAGGAGCGTGCCCGCCGCCTGGATGAGCTGGGCGAACTGCGCCGGGGACATCAGGTCTTTGGAAAACAAGGGATTTCGGCGCGAATCTTAACCCGGATGATCCGGCGCGCCCTCCCGGCCGGCGGGCGCGATCGTCTCGAAGACGCGGCCGGCGATGAAGAGATCGAGGAGGTCGCCGTCGATCCTCCCCCCGCGCGCCTGCGCGCGCAGGATGTCGAGCGCCCGGTCGGGAGGAACGGCCTTCTTGTAGGGCCGGTCGCGCGCCGCGAGCGCGTCGTAGATGTCCGCGATCGTGAGCATGCGGACCGGCGGCGGAAGACGCGGCGCGGCCAGGCCGCGCGGATACCCGGAGCCGTCGAGCTTCTCGTGGTGCGCGTAGGCCCAGTCCGCCACACGCGCGAGATCTTCGGTCCACGGGATGCGCGAAAGGAAGCGATACGTCTGCGTCACGTGGGACTCGATCTCGCGGCGCTCGTGCTCCGAGAGGCTGCCCTGCGGAATGGCCAGCAGGCCGGCCTCCTCCGTCGTGAGGAGCGGACGCGCGCGTCCGGCGGCGTCGCGGTACGAGACCGCCGCGATGCGCGCGACGTCGGCGCCGACCTCCTCCGGCATCACCGTCGGCTCGTCGGCGCGGACCACGATCTCCCACGCTTTCTCGAGCTCGGCCCAGCGCTCCGACAGCAATCGGGCGACCCGGCTTTCGGAGAGCCCCTCGCGCCGCGCCTTCTCCCAGATCTCGGCCGACGCCGAGAGGATCGCCTGATCCACGCGCGCGCGCACGAGCTCGCGCGCACCCGGCGGCAGTTTCCGCGCCTTGCCGAGCACTTCCTCGCGCACGCCGACCTTTCCGAAGTCGTGGAGGACGGCGGCGTACCGAAGCTCTCTCAGCTCCTCCCGGCCGATGCGGAAGCCCGCGTACGGTCCGGTGTCGGCGCGATCCGCCGCCTCCGCGAGGGCCACGGCGAGCGCCGCGACGCGCTCCGAATGGCCGGCGGTCGTCGGGTCGCGCTGCTCGATCGCGGTGACGCTCGCGCCGACGAAATCCTCGAAGAGGGCCCGCACGCGCTCCGTCAGACGCCGGTTCTCGACGGCGACGGCCGCCTGCGCCGCGAGCGAGCGGGCGAGATCCGTGCTCTTCTCGGTGAAGGGCGCCACTTCGACGCGGATGACCGCCGTCACGCCGCCCGTGGGAGCGACGTGGACCCTGCGATTGAGCAGCTGCAGCACGCCGATCGTCCGGCCCTGAGGCGTCTGCATCGGCACCGCGAGCATCGTCCGCGTGCGATACCCGTGCTTGCGGTCGAAGTCCGGGTCGAAGCGGTACGGCGCTCCCGCGGGCGGGTTCCCGACGTCCGTCAGGTTGACGACGAGGCCGCTCCGCGCGACGTGGGCCGCGACCGAGGTCCCTTCGAGAGGCAGCGTGGTCTCGCGAAACTCGAAGCGGACCGAGTCGTTCTGCGCCGCCGCGAATCGGAGGCGCTCGCGGCCGCCGGCGGACTCGACGAGATAGAGGCTGCCCGCGTCGGCCTGGGTGAGGGCCCGGGCCTGCGTCAAGATGAGCTCGAGCAGCTTTTCGGGATCCCGCTCCGACGACAGCGCGATTCCGACGTCCACCAGCGCCCGGATTTCCTGAGAGCGCTCGGTCAGTGCACGCCGGGCCCGCGCGGAGACGGCGCGATCTTCGAGGACGCGGAAGATCGACCGCACGGCGCGGAGCCGGTGCGCGTCGGGCGCGCCCTCGGGGAGCGAGAAGAGGATGCGCGCGGTCCAGAAGGCGTCGGCGGAGGCCGGCTCCTCTCCCGCGAGCAGCAGGCCGCACCGCTCCGCACCGAGACCGAGCTCGGGCGGCGGCGGCTCGGAGAGTCCGGCGGCGAGCGACGGGTCGGCCAGGACGACGGCGACCTCGTCGTCGGCCAGCCGGAAAGAGTCCGCGCGGAACGTCCGGGCTTCGACGCCTTCGCCCGAGAGCCTCGCCAGGAGCGCCTCCGCCGGCCGGCCGTGGAAGAGCACCCGCCGGAATTGCGTCGATTCTGCCGGAGGCACGGCGGGATTATCGCCGAAGGACCGAAGTCGAAAACGCGGCGGATCCGGCAACGCCGGACCCGCCGTCACATCCGGGAGATGTGTTCGTCGCCCCGCTAGGCGGCGAGGTCGTAGCGATCGAGATTCATCACCTTCGACCACGCGGCCACGAAGTCGCGGACGAATCGATCCTGCGCGTCCGCGCTCCCGTAGACCTCCGCCAGAGCCCGCAGCTGGGAGTTCGAGCCGAAGATCAGATCGACGCGGGTGCCCGTCCACCGAAGCGCTCCCGTCTTGCGGTCGCGCCCTTCGAACACGTCGGCCGCGTCCGAGACGGCCTTCCACGACGTCCGCATGTCGAGCAGATTCACGAAGAAGTCGTTCGTGAGGGACTCGGGGCGCTTGGTGAAGACGCCGTGCTTCGACTGCCCGACGTTCGCGTTGAGGACCCGTAGACCGCCGATGAGGACCGCCATCTCCGGCGCGGTCAGGCGCAGCAACTGCGACTTGTCGATCAAGAGCTCCTCGGCCGGCACGCTGTATCGCTCCTTCAGATAGTTGCGGAATCCGTCGGCGACCGGCTCCAGGACGGCGAAGGACTCGACGTCCGTCTGCTGTTGGGAGGCGTCCATGCGGCCGGGCGTGAAAGGCACCTTGACGTTGATTCCGGCTTTCTTCGCGGCCTTCTCGACGCCCGCGCAGCCGGCCAAAACGATCAGGTCGGCGAGCGACACCTTCTTCCCGTCCCTGGCCTTCTTGTTGAAGTCGGCCAGGATGCCCTCGAGCGTCTTCAACACCTTGGCGAGCTGCTTCGGCTGATTGGCTTCCCAGTCCTTCTGCGGCGCGAGGCGGATGCGGGCGCCGTTGGCTCCGCCGCGCTTGTCCGACCCGCGGAACGTGGACGCCGACGCCCAAGCCGTCGAGACGAGCTCGGAAACGGAGAGCTTCGAGGCGAGGATCTTGGCTTTCAGAGCGGCCACTTCCTTGTCGCCGATCAGCTTGTGATTGACCTTCGGGATCGGGTCCTGCCAGAGGAGCTCTTCCCTGGGAACTTCGGGGCCGAGATAGCGCGCGCGCGGGCCCATGTCGCGGTGGGTGAGCTTGAACCAGGCGCGGGCGAACGCGTCGGCGAACTGATCGGGATTCTCGAGGAAGCGCCTCGAGATCTTTTCGTACGCGGGGTCGAGCCGGAGCGAGAGGTCGGTCGTCAGCATGGTCGGAACGCGCTTCTTGGAGCGGTCGTGCGCGTCCGGAATCGTGGCGGACGCTCCCTTCGCCTTCCACTGATGCGCGCCGGCCGGGCTCTTGGTCAGCTCCCATTCGAAGCCGAACAGGTTTTCGAAGAAGTTGTTGCTCCACTTCGTGGGCGTCTTGGTCCAGGTGACCTCGAGGCCGCTCGTGATCGTGTCTCCGCCGATGCCCGTGCCGTAGCTGCTCGTCCAGCCGAGGCCCTGAGCCTCGATCGTCGACGCTTCCGGGTCGGCTCCCACGTGGGACTCGGGGCCGGCGCCGTGCGTCTTGCCGAAGGTGTGGCCTCCCGCGATCAGCGCCACGGTCTCCTCGTCGTTCATCGCCATGCGGCGAAACGTCTCCCGGATGTCCCGGGCCGCCGCGATCGGATCCGGATTGCCGTTGGGGCCCTGCGGGTTGACGTAGATGAGCCCCATCTGGACGGCGGCGAGGGGCTGGGAAAGCTCGCGGTCGCCGGAGTAGCGCGCGTCGGCGAGCCACTTGTCCTCGGTTCCCCAGGCGACTTCCTCCGCCTCCCAGACGTCGGGCCGTCCGCCCGCGAAGCCGAAGGTCTGGAAGCCCATCGACTCGAGCGCCACGTTGCCCGCGAGGATCATCAGATCCGCCCAGGAGATCTTCCGTCCGTACTTCTGCTTGATCGGCCAGAGCAGGCGCCGCGCCTTGTCGAGGCTCACGTTGTCGGGCCAGGAGTTCAAGGGCGCAAAACGCTGAAGGCCGGCACCCGCGCCGCCGCGGCCGTCGCCGATGCGGTACGTGCCGGCGCTGTGCCATGCCATCCGGATGAAGAGCGGGCCGTAGTGTCCGAAGTCCGCCGGCCACCAGTCCTGCGAGTCGGTCATCAGCGCCAGAAGATCCTTCTTGACCGCCTTCAGGTTCAGGCTTTGGAACTCCTGACGGTAGTTGAAGTCCTCGCCCATCGGGTTGGACAAGGAAGAATTCTGGTGGAGCAGATCGATTCGCAGCCCGCCGGGCCACCAGTCTCGATTCGTCCGCGCGCCGCCTCCGTGCATCACCGGGCACTTGCTCTCAGACATCGCCTCTTTTCCTCCTGTAATCGAATCGTCCCTTCAGTTGATCAGTCGTTTCGTTGCGCCCCTCTTTCGCCGGTGCCGGCAGTCCCGGCAGATTCCGACGAACTCCAGCACCCGCTCCTCGATCTCGTGGCCGCGGGCCTTGAGGCGCCGCTCCTCCGCGAAGGCGCGCGGCGGCCGCTCGATGTCGAGCAGCAGGCCGCATTCGCGGCAGGAGAAGTGATCGTGGGCGGAGAGGTCCGCGTCGTAGCGCGTGGTTCGGCCGCGCGTCCACGAGCGCAGCTTCCCCTCCGCCACGAGGAGCTGGAGGTTTCGGTAGACCGTCCCGAGCGAGATCCGTGGCAGGCGGCGGCGGACGCGCTCATAGACCCATTCGGCGGTCGGATGCGCGTCGGTCGCGGCGACGATCTCGAGCACGAGACGCCGCTGCCGCGTCACGCGCCGCTGGAGCGCAACGTCCATAACAGTAACGAATCCTATTAGTGATAGAGGGAAGGCGTCAAGCGGCCTTCGGGACGTTTCGCACCGGGGCGCCGCGCGGTATCATGGGTCCGGAATGTCGTCGCCCTCGCCCGAGGCGGGAGAAGCGCCAACGCAGGACGCCCCCGGGAGGGACTTCCCTCTCGGGGTCCCCGGGTTTTCCTACCAGGACCTCCACCGCGACGAGCGGCTCGCGGATCTCGACCGCGCGTTTCGCGAGGGCCTCGCCCGCGAGGACGCGGATCTCGCGGCGCGCCTCGAAACGTACCGGCGGGATCCGGCGTCGTTCGACCCTCTCGCCCGTTCCCGCCTGCTCGTCGAGGCGGGGCGACACGTCTCGCGGTTCGTGGCGCGCCTTTTCGGGGTGGAGGCGGCCGTGCGCGCGCAGGCCGCGACCGCCGCCCCCGAGGCCGTCCTCTTCCGCTTCCGCCGGGACTTCCTTCAGCGGCGCGCGGTGAAGGCGGCGCCTCCCGAAGAGGGCGCCGTCGAGGGGCTGCGCGCGGGGGCCCGCGCGATCGAGCGGGAGCTCTTCCCGGAGCTTCCGTGGGGGAAGGATGCGGAGCTCTCGACGTCGCGGGCTGTCGTCGAGCTCGTGGAGCTCGAGAGCGCGTATCTCGCGGCGCTGCGTCAGAAGAAGGTGCCCGAGGTGGACGCGGCCTCGCGCGCCCGGGCGGCCGACCTCGCCGGCCGGGCCGCGGCCTCGAAGGCGGCCGGCCTCCCGAGGGCCGCCGGCGGCGCCGACCCGGAGCTCCTCGCCTTTCTCGAAGCCCTCCTCGACGTCTACGCCCGCTGGTGCCGCGCGCGTTTGGCGCGTCCGGACCTTCGCCGCGAGATCGCCGGGTGGGTCTCTTTCCGTCTCCCGGAGACCCTCGACTACCACCATCTCGTTGAGACAGAGCGCCCCAACGCAGGCCTGCCCGAAGAGCGCGTCGGACCGCCGTCGCGCCGACGCCGCCGCGAAGGCTTCACGCTGACCGACCCGCGCATGACCCGGCGCGAAGTCCTCGGAGAAGCGCACTACTGCCTCCTCTGCCACGAGCGGGAGAAGGACTCCTGCTCGAAGGGCCTGCGCGACCCGAAGACCGGCGGCTTTCAGAAGAACCCGCTCGGCGTCGCGCTTCCGGGCTGCCCCCTCGACGAGAAGATCTCCGAGATGCACGCGCTGCGGCGCGAGGGCGACTCGATCGGCGCTCTGGCGCTCGTGTGCATCGACAACCCGATGTGCCCCGGCACCGGCCACCGCATCTGCAACGACTGCATGAAGGGTTGCATCTTCCAGAAGCAGGAGCCGGTCAACATCCCGCAGATCGAGACGGGCGCGCTGACCGACGTGCTCGCGCTCCCGTGGGGCGTCGAGATCTACGGCCTCCTGACCCGCTGGAACCCGCTCCACCCGTCGCGGCCCTTCGCCCTGCCCTACAACGGCAAGAACGTCCTCGTCGTCGGGCTCGGCCCGGCGGGCTACACGCTCTCGCACTATCTGGTGAACGAGGGCTTCGGCGTCGCCGGCATCGACGGGCTGAAGATCGAAGAGCTTCCGGCGGCGTGGACCGGGCGGGACGGAGGCGGAATCGCTCCGATTCGGGACTACGCGGAGCTCGCGCGACCGCTCGACCGGCGGCCGCTCGCGGGCTTCGGCGGCGTCTCGGAGTACGGGATCACGGTCCGCTGGGACAAGAATTTCCTCACGCTCGTTCACCTGACGCTCGCGCGGCGGGCGCGTTTCGCGATCTTCGGCGGCGTGCGGTTCGGCGGCACACTGACGGCGGAGCAGGCTTTCGACCGGGGATTCGACCACGTCGCGGTCGCGGCGGGCGCCGGACGCCCGACGATCATCCCGATGAAGAACAACATCATCCGGGGCGTCCGCAAGGCGTCGGATTTTCTGATGGCGCTCCAGCTCACCGGAGCCTTCAAGCGGGAAGCGCTCGCCAACCTGCACGCCGAGCTGCCTGCCGTCGTCATCGGCGGCGGCCTCACGGCCATCGACACCGCGACCGAGCTCCTCGCCTACTACCCCATCCAGTGCGAGAAGACCCTCGCGCGTTATCAGACCCTCGTGGCCGAGCGCGGCGAGAAGGAGGTTCGCACGCCCTTCGACGCCGAGGAGCGCGAGCTCCTCGATCGCCTCCTCGCGCACGGCGCCGCGGTCCGCCGCGAGAGGGAGCGCGCCCGCGCCGCGGGGGAGGCGCCGGACCTCGCGAGGCTTTGCCGCGAGTGGGGCGGCGTCTCGATCGTCTACCGCCGCGCGATGGAGGAGTCGCCGGCCTACCGCCTCAACCACGAGGAGGTCGTCAAGGCGCTCGAGGAAGGCATCTCGTTCATCGAGGCGCTCGATCCCGCCGAGGCCGTTCCGGGCCCGGATGGTCTCCTGGCCGCCGTCCGCTTCCGGCGTTCGGGAGGAGAGATCGTCGAGCTGCCCGCCCGCTCCTGCCTCGTCGCGGCGGGCACGACGCCCAACATCACCTACGAGAAGGAGTTTCCGGGGACGTTCCCCATGGACGCGAAGCGGCGCTTCTTCCAGCCGCACCGCGCCGCGCGCGCCGCCGATGGAACGATCCGGCTCGAGCCCGCGCCCGCGGACGCCGAAGACGCCTTCTTCACGGGATTCTCGCGCGGCGGAAAGCTCGTCACGTTCTTCGGCGACAACCACCCGGCGTTCAACGGCAACGTCGTGAAGGCCATGGCCTCGGCGAAGAAGGGCTACCCCGCGATCGTCGCGGCGGTCTTCTCCGACCCGGCGGCGCCCCGTCCGGTCCGGCCCCAAACCGAATGGACGGCCTTCCGCGACGAGCTCGACGACGCGCTCGTCGCGCGCGTGGTGGCCGTCAATCGCCTGACGCCGACGATCGTCGAGGTGGTGGTGCGCGCGCCGGCCGCCGCCGAGAACTTCCAGCCGGGGCAGTTCTTCCGGCTCCAGAACCTGGAGTCTCGCGCGCCGGCGCTCGCGGGGTCGCCGCTCCTGATCGAGCCCCTCGCGCTCACGGGCGCCTGGGTGGACGCGCCGAAGGGCCTCCTCTCGCTCATCGCCCTCGAGATCGGCGCCTCCTCGCGGCTCTGCGGGGTGCTGCGGGCGGGCGAGCCCGTGATCGTGATGGGCCCGACCGGCTCCGCCACGGAGCTCCCGGAGAACGACACGGTGCTCCTGTGCGGCGGAGGCCTCGGCAACGCGGTCCTCTTCTCGATCGGAAAGAAGGCGCGGGCTCGCGGCAACCGCGTCATCTACTTCGCCGGGTACAAGAAGGCCGAAGACTTCTACAAACGGGAAGAGCTCGAGGAGGCGGCCGACACGCTCGTGCTTTCCGTGGACCGCGGCGAGTCGATTCCGGCCCGCCGCGCCTCCGACCGCTCCTTCGTCGGGAACATCGTGGAGGCGATGGTCGCCTACGCGGCCGGACACCTCGGCCCGATCCCGATCCCGCTCTCCGACGCGAGCCGCCTCATCGTCATCGGGTCGGACCGCATGATGGCGGCCGTGGCCCGGGCCCGCCACGGCGTGCTGGCGCCGCACCTCGACCCGCGCCACGAAGGCATCGGCTCGATCAACTCGCCGATGCAGTGCATGATGAAGGAAGTCTGCGCGCAGTGCCTCCAGCGGCACCTCGACCCGGCCACCGGCGAGGTCAAGGAGATCGTTTTCTCGTGCCTCAACCAGGACCAGAAGCTCGACGAGATGGACTGGGACAACCTCGCGGCGCGGCTGCGCCAGAACACCGTGGCGGAGAAGCTGACGGGTCTGTGGCTGGAGCGGCTGCTTGCGGGGGGCGAGGTGGAGAGGGTCTAGCGGACGGCGGACCGCGGCGACGCTTACGGAACCCCGGCCAGAAACAGCAAATACGGATTCACCGCGAGCCCCTCCCGGAAGTCGTCGTCTTCGGGCACCCGCGTGATCGAGAAATGCAGGTGCGGGCCGCCGATCACGTGTCCCGTCGATCCGACGTAGCCGATCACGTCCCCCGCCTGCACGCGCTGGCCGACCGCGAGGCCCTTCGCGTACCGCGAGAGGTGGCAGTAGAAGAAGAGGTACTTTCCGGTCGGATCCTTCTGATAGATCGTGATCCCCCCGCGCTTCTCACGCGCCAGCCGGATGATCTCCCCCGCCGCCGTGGCCAGGACCGGCGTTCCGCGCGGCGCTCCGATGTCGATCGCCAGGTGCTTTCGATACCGGTCGCGGCGGTCGAGGAAAGAGTCGCGCAGCTTCTCGGCGTCCACGCCCTCGACGGGGATCCGCAGGTTCGCCCGGAGGAGCTCGGCCATGTCGACGTCCTCGGGCGTCACCCGCGCGGAAGCCGACTTCGGCCGCAGGAGGGACGTGAACCGGCGGGCGATGGCGACGAGCCGCGCGGTCCGCGAAGCATCGACGGTCTCATCGGTGGCCCCTTCTTCGGAGGCCTCGGCGTCGGGAGAGTCGTCGTGCAGACGGGCCTCGACGACGACGTCCTCCGCGGCGCACGGCGGCCGCGGGTAATCGAAGACCTCGGTCGAGGGCGGCAGCACCGGGCCGTACACGGGCCGCGGGCGCGCGGCCTCGAGCCACTCGAGGACCACCTGGTTGTTCGAGTCCTGATGGATCGCCCGCTTCGCCTTCTTGCGCCGGTGGGAGACCTTCGCCGCCGCGGCGATCTCGGACTTCCCGGCCTGCGGCGCGCGCTTCTTCGGCTGTGAGACCTTCGACGCCGACTTGCGCGAAGGCGCAGGCGCCGTCTTGGGGGTGGCACCTTTGTGCTGGGTTTCGGCCTTCGTGAGCATCGGCCACGCGAGCGCGACCGCGAGAAACGCGCCGGCTCGGCCGGCCCTCCGGAGCTTCCGCACGCGGGGATTATTCAGGGGGGCTCCGGGGCAGGTCAAGAAAAAAGCCCCGAAAAGTGGCGGCCGATATGCGATTTCAGCATATTGCTTCGGACGCGAGCGGCGCGGTCCGCCGCGTGAGTTTTTTCTACGCGCGCTCGAGGTACGTGTTGTCGCGCGTGTCGATCTTGATCCGCGTGCCCGCCTCGAT
>DATBFU010000010.1:0-4478 GCA_036558325.1 Thermoanaerobaculia bacterium
CAGGTCCGCGCCCGCGACGAAGACGTCGGGCTTCCCGCTGCGCACGAGGAGACCCCGCAGACGCGGCTCGCGGGACATCCGGGCGAGCATCTCGGAGAGCTCGGCGAAGACGTCCCGCGAGAGCACGTTGACCTTCTCGCCGGGCACGTCGAACGTCAGGACGCCGAGGCCGTCGTCCCCGACCTCGAGGGTGAAGGCCGTCACAGCGCCTCCACGACGATCGCGCCGCCCTGGCCTCCGCCGATGCACATCGTCGCGAGCCCGATCTCCGTGCCGCGCCGGCGCATCTCCTTCAGGAGCGTCGCCACGAGCCGCGTGCCCGAGGAGCCGACGGGATGCCCGAGCGCGATCGCGCCGCCGTTGACGTTGGTCTTCTCCCAGTCGATCTCGCCGACGGGGCCCTTCGTGCCGTGTTGCGCGTGCCAGGCCGCCGACGGGAAGACCCGGGCGTTCGCCAGCACCTGCGCGGCAAAGGCCTCGTTGAACTCGACGAGGCCGACGTCCTTCCAGGCGACGCCCGACCGCGCGAGCGCCTCCGGCACGGCGACCGCGGGCCCGAGCCCCATCCGCTCGCCCTCGAGCGCCGCGAACGCGAATCCCCGGATTTTGCCGAGCGGCTTGCGCCCGGCGGCGCGCGCCGCTTGTGCGCTCATGAGGAGCACCGCCGCGCCTCCGTCCGTGATCTGCGAGGAGTTGCCCGCCGTCACGGTGCCGAAACGCCGGTCGAAGTAGGGCTTGAGCTTCGCCAGGGCCTCGAGCGTCTGGTTCTCCCGGACGCCGTTGTCCTCGGTCGCCATCTCCCGATAGTTCGGCGGGACCGGGACCGGCACGATCTCTTCGGCCAGCCGGCCTCGGGCGGCGGTCGCGCGCTGATGGGACCGCAAGGCGAAGACGTCCTGCTCCTCCCGAGAGATTCCGAATTCCTTCGCGAGAACCTCCGCCGTTTCGCCCATGTTCAGGCCGCAGACGGGATCCGTCAGACCCATCTGGAGGCCGATCTGCGGCTTGAAATGCGCCGGACGGAACTTCGCCGCGGCGGCCAGGCGCGCGGCCGGGGTTCTCGCCGCCGCGATCGCTCCGAAGATCTGGCGCGCCTCCTTCCCGAAGAGGAGCGGGATGTTCGACATGGATTCCACACCGCCGGCCACGATCGCATCGGCGTCCCCGGCCGCGATCCGGTACGCGCCGTCCACGATCGACTCGAGCCCCGAGCCGCAGAGCCGGTTGACCGTGAACGCGGGAACCTTGGACGGAACGCCGGCCCGCAGCGCCGCGACGCGCGCCACGTTGACCGCGTCGGGCGGCTCGCCGATGTTGCCGAGGATGACCTGATCGAGCGCGCCCGGGTCGAAGCCGGTGCGCGCGAGCAGCTCGCCGATCGCGATGCGGCCGAGCTCCTGGGCGGGAACGTCCTTCAGGAGGGTGCCGGCCCGGGTGTACGGCGTGCGGAGACCGTCGACGACGACGACCTCACGCGACATGAGACCTTTCGGCCGCCTGGTACATCCCCTCGATGAGCGTCTGGTACCGGTTCTCGAGGATGCGCCGTTTGACCTTGAGGGTGGGAGTGATCGAGCCGTCTTCGATCGTCAGGTCGTGCGGGAGGAGTGCGAACGCCCGGATCTGCTCGTGGTGGGGCTTGTCCGCGTTGTAGACGTCGATCTCGCTCTGGTACAGGCGGCGAATCGCGGGGTTCGCGTCGATATGCGCCCAGTCCACGGCGAGGCTCTCGGCGGCCGCCCACTCCTTGAGGCGGTCGAAATTCGGCACGATGAGGACGCCCAGGAACTTCTGGCGGTCGCCGATCACGATCGGCATCCCGACGAACGGCGAGCGCTTGAGCTCGTTCTCGATCGGCTGAGGCGCCGCCTTCTTCCCGCCGGCGAGCACGATGAGGTCCTTCTTGCGGTCCGTGATCGAGAGATACCCGTCCGCGTCGAGGCGGCCGATGTCTCCCGTATGGAACCAGCCGTCCGCGTCGATGGCCTCGGCGGTGGCTTCGGGCTTCTTGTAGTAGCCCTTCATGATGTGCGGCCCGCGCGACAGGATCTCGCCGTCGGAGGCGATCCTGACCTCGACGCCCGGAATCGCCTGTCCGACCGTGCCGAGGCGCCAGGCCTTCGGCCCGTTCACGCAGATGACGGGCGACGTCTCGGTCAAACCGTAACCTTCGTAGATCGTCACGCCGGCGCCGAGGAAGAACTCCGCGAGGTCGCGCGAGAGCGGCGCGCCGCCCGACACGGCGAAGACGAACCGCGTCCCGAGCGCGTGCCGGATCTTCGCGAACACCAGCCGGTCGGCGAGCTTGACCTTCCACGAGAGCCCCGACGGCAGCGCCTCGCCGCGCTCGGCATGGGCGAGGCGCTCGCGCCCGACCCGCAGCGCCCAGGCGAAGATCTTCCGCTTGAGCTTGCCGCCCTTCTCGGCGCGCTCCAATATCCGGGCGTGCACCTTCTCGTACACGCGCGGGACCGCCGCGAAACAGTGCGGGTTGACTTCGAGCAGGTTGTCGCGGAGCTTGTCAATCGACTCCGCGTAGGCAATGGTCGACTGCCGGTAGGCGTAGGCGTAGTCGATCATCCGCTCGAAAACATGTGACAGCGGCAGAAACGAGATCGCCGTCGCGTCCCCGCGGATCGGCACGACCTGGCAGCAGGCGACGACGTTGCTGACGAAGTTCTGGTGCGTGAGCATCGCCCCCTTGGGCTCGCCCGTCGTGCCCGACGTGTAAATAATCGTCGCGACGTCGTCCGGACGGACGCGCGCGGCGCGCTGGTCGAAGACGCTCGGGTTCATCTCGAGCGTCGGCCGGCCCTTGTCCACGACCTGATGGAAGGTCAGGAGACCGGCGTGGCCGTCCGAAGCCGTCCCTTCGATGAGAATGACGTACTCGAGCGCGGGGCATTCCGCGCGGATCGGCCCGATCTTCGCGAGCTGCTCGGCCGTCGAAACGAAGATCGCGCGGGCGCCGCAGTTCTGAAGCAGCGCCGCGATCTGGCCGGAGGGCAGCGTCGGGTAGATCGGCACAGACCACGCGCCGGCGCAGACGATCGCGTAGTCGGCCATCGCCCATTCGGGCCGGTTCTCGGAGAGGATCGCGATCCGGTCCCCCGGTTGGAGGCCGAGCGCGTTCAGACCGAGCGAGAGCGACCGCACGGTGAAACCGAAGTCCGCCGCGGAGATCGGACGCCAGGCGCCCCCCGACTTGGCGAGGAGAAGGTCCGGCTTGCCCGACGACGCCGCCGAACGGAAGATGTCGCAGAGCGTGCGGACCTCGCCGCCGGGCGCGGCCGTCATGACGCGTTCCGCATGCGATGCGATTCTGTCGCTCCCCCTCCCGTCCGGTCAAGGCGCGCGGCCGGCCCTGTAACATCGCGCCGTGGCGATCGCGCTCCTCCTGACGACCGTCCTCGCGCTCGCGGGATTCCTGGCGACCTCGGCGCAGGGGTTCGCGGTGGCGGCGGGGATGTCGGCATCACCGCTCGCGGCGAAGCTCCTCGTCACGCGCCACGTCGGAATGGCCGTGCCGACGGTGCTCCTTTCCCTCTTCTCGCAGTCGATGGTGATCTTCTACTTCATCGGCACGGGCAAGCTCGTCAAGGACGAGGTCGCCGGATATCCCGACGCCGAGCGCGCCCGGATCCTCCGCGCTCTCTCGGGTTTCAAGCGGCGCACGTCTCCTCCGGCCACCTGCGCGCTCCTCTCCGCGATCGCCGTGTTCGTACTCGGGGGCGCCGCGCACACGCGCTTCGTGCCGCCGTGGGTCCACCTCGCGGCGTCCGTCGCGGCGGTGCTGCTGCACGGATGGGCGCTCGTCGCCGAGTGGCACGTCTTCGGAGAAAACACCGCGCTGATGAACGACCCGCGCGCCTGGGCGCGCCGAGCGCTCTCGGGGTAGGGGCGGGGCTCGAGCCCGCCCGGCGGGACGCCGGTGCACGCTCCTACGCCGACGTCAGATTCCAGTCGATCAGGATCTTTCCGACGTTGCGGTTGGCCTTCATCCGCTCGAAGGCCTCGGCGGAGCGCGCGGCGGGAAAGACGGAATCGACGTCGACGGAGAGCTTTCCCGCGGCGAAGCCCGGCAGGATCTCCTCGCGGAAGCGCGCCACGAGCTGCGCCTTCTCTTCCCGCGGGCGCGCCCGCAACGCCGACCCGATGAGGCGGCCGCGCTTGGCCCAGAACGCCGCGATGTCGAGCTCCGCCCGAGCTCCCGAGAGCATCGAGAGGATGATCACGCGGCCGCCCGTCCTCAGAACCCGCACGTCGCCGGCGAGTGTGGCCGCTCCGACCGGATCGAGCACGACGTCCACTGCATCGCGTCCCCAGCGCTCCTCGACCGCCTCGGCGAAAGACCGCTCCGTCGTGTCGATGGCGAGGTCCGCGCCGGCGCGCACGATCGCCGGAAGCTTCCCGGAGCTTCGGGACGTCCCCGCGGCCCGCGCTCCGAGAAAGCGGGCGACCTGGATCGCCGCGAGCCC
>DATBFU010000011.1:0-8910 GCA_036558325.1 Thermoanaerobaculia bacterium
GACGGAAGCTCGACTGGATCCGCAGCAGCAGATCCGAAAAGTCCGCGTAGAGCCCGGACACGCCCTTGCTCACGATGAGCTCCGACAGGATCGCGCAGGCGAGATGCGTCTTGCCGCGCCCGGACGGGCCGACGAAGAGGATGCCCGTCTCGACGTGCGGATAGAGATCGACGAAACTGCGCGCCGCGTCCTTCGCCCGCGCGAGGGACGCCGAGCGGTCGTTGAAGTTGTCGATCTTGTCGTCGCGATAGCGCTCGGGAATGCCCGCGGCCGCGAGCTTCTGCCGCCGGATCGCCGCCGCCCGGCAGTCGCAGGAGCGCGCCTGCTTGACGCCGTCCACTGATTCGAGGATCCAGCCCGTGTCGCCGCAGCGCGGGCAGCCGGCCGGCCGCTTCTCGGAGCTCACGTCGTCAATTCTCCGGCAATCCCTGCTCGATGACGATCCGCCGGCGCCGCGGCCCCTCGAGGTACTGCTTCAGATCCGCGAGACTCGCGTCCCATCCCGAACCGACCCTCCCGCGATAGGCGTCGTAGGCGGGTCCGCCGTCGGGCACCGTCTGCTCGACGGTGACGGAGCAGCCGGCCGCGTCCTCGGCGAAGCGGAAGACGAGCGACAGGCCTTCGAGCGGCTCGCCGTCGCGGGGCTCGTACGAAATGTCCCGCACGACGAGCAGTTTCCCGGGCTCGAGCTCCGCGATCTTGCCGAGCACGGTCGCCTCGGTCCGGCCGCGGCGGTCGGTGAAGCCGACGGCCCAGTTGCCGCCCGGCCGGAGCCCGACGAGCGCCCCCTCGCACCACCACGAGAGCAGATCCGAGACGCGCGTGAACGCGTCGAACGCGTCCGAAGAGCTCGCGGCGATCGACACGGACCGGGTCACGGAGACGTCCACGTCCGCATTCTAACGGCGGACGCGGCGCGCGGCGCGCACGCTCGGCGCGGCGAGAGCTTTCGCCGCGCGGCTATACTCCGGCGCCCATGAACGCGCCCACCCTCGACGCCTTCCGGACGCCGCTCGCCGACGCGGTGCGCGATGCGGTGCGGGAGCTCTACGGGATCGCGCTCGAGCGCGTCGTGCTCGAGCGGCCGCCGCGGGCGGCGCTCGGCGACCTCGCGTGCCCGGTCGCGTTCGATCTCGCGAAGCCGCTCAAGCGCGCGCCCCGCGCCATCGCGGAGGAGATCGCCCGCGCCGTGCGGCGCCCGGCGGGAATCGCCGAGGTGAAGGTCGAGGGAGGCGGTTACCTCAATGCGCGCCTCGACCGCGGGCCCTTCGCCGCCGCGCTCCTGGGCGCGCCCGCCCCGGCCCCGGCCGCCGCCGGAAAACCCGGAAAGATCGTCGTCGAGCACACCAACATCAACCCCAACAAGGCGGCCCACATCGGGCACCTCCGAAACGCCGTGCTCGGCGACGTCCTCGTCCGGTCGCTGCGCCTCCTCGGGAACGCCGTGGAAGTCCAGAACTACCTCGACGACACGGGAGTCCAGGTGGCCGACGTCGTGGCCGGACTCGTCCACCTCGAAGGCGTCGCGACGGTCGACGCCGCGCGGCGCGCGATCCGCGAGGGCCGCTTCCCCTCGGGAGCCGCGAAGGCGAATCCGAAGGGCTTCGCCTATCTGTGCTGGGACCTGTACGCCGAAGTCGGGAAGACCTATGCGGGCAAGCCCGAGACGCAGGCCTGGCGAGCCGAGACGCTCCATGCGATCGAGGCCGGCGACAACGAGACCGCCCGGATCGCGGCCGCGGTCTCCGAGGCGATCTCCTCGGCCCATCTCGCCACGATGGGCCGCCTCGGCATCGCGTACGACCTGCTCCCGCGGGAGAGCGACATCCTGCGCAAGAAATTCTGGTCGCGCGCCTTCGACCGCCTGCGCGACTCCGGCGCGATGGTCCTCGAGACCGAGGGCAAGCAGGCCGGCTGCTGGGTGCTGCGCCTGGCCGGCTCCGAGGAATTCGCCGGCATGGAAGAGCCGGACAAGATCCTCGTGCGCTCGAACGGGACGGTGACCTACACGGCGAAGGACATCGCGTACCAGCTCTGGAAGTTCGGTCTCCTCGGCGCGGACTTCGACTACGAGCGCTTCACGCCGGACTGGAGCTCCGGCGCCGTGACGCCGGACGAGATTCCGCCGGCCGTCCGGGCGCACACGGTCTGGCGGACCGCCCACGAAGGCGGCGATCCCGGCGCGCCCTCGTTCGGCCGCGCCACGCGCGTCTACAACGTGATCGACGTCCGCCAGGCCTACCCGCAGAAGGTCGTCCGCGAGGGGCTGCGCGTGCTCGGATTCGCGGCGGAGGCCGACCGCTCCGAGCACTTCTCCTACGAGATCGTCGCGCTGTCGCCGAAAGCGGCGCGGGCGCTCGCGGAGCGCTTCGGCGAGGAATACCGGCTCTCGGCCGAGGACGAGAAGAAGCCCTTCGTCGAGATGTCGGGCCGCAAGGGCCTCGGCGTCAAAGCCGACGATCTCTACGAGATCCTGCTCGAGCGCTCGCGGGAGGAGATCGCGAAGCGGCGCGAGGGCGAAGGCGCGGCGGGTTCCGAAGCGGCCGATCGGGACGCGCGCGCGATCGCCGTCGGCGCGCTGCGCTATTTCCTCCTGAAGTTCGGGCGCAACAAGGTCATCGCGTTCGACTTCGACGAGGCGCTCAACTTCGAGGGCGACACGGGCCCCTACCTCCAGTACTCGCTCGTGCGCGCCGGCAACATCTTCCGCAAGCTCCGGGAGAGGGGCATCGGCGACGCGGTCTCCCTGGAAGGCGTCGGGCTGGAGGCCGGAGATTGGACCGACGACCTCTGGGCGATCGCGCTCGACGCGGCGTCGATCCCCGACGCGGCGGAGCGGTCGGTCGACGCGCTCGAGCCCGCGACGCTGGCGCGGCACGCGTTCGGCCTGGCCCAGGCGTTCAACCACTTCTACCACCGCCAGCCGATCCTGCAGGAGCCGGACGCCGCCGTGCGGAACCGGCGGATCGCGATCGCGCGTATTTTTCAGCGGGAAATGGGCCGCCTTCTGGAGCTGTTGGGAATTCCGCAACCGGGGAGAATGTGATGGAAAAGGTCAACCTGGGTCAGAAGTTCTCGCTGTTCGCGGAGCACTGGCAGCCCAAGATCGTCGGCACCGTCAACGACACCCTCGTCAAGGTCGTGAAGTTCCAGGGCGACTTCGTCTGGCACCACCACGAGAACGAGGACGAGCTGTTTCTGGTCGTGAAGGGCCGCATGCGGATGGGGCTGCGCACCGGCGACGTCGAGCTCGGCGAGGGCGAGCTGTTCATCGTGCCGAAGGGAGTCGAGCACAAGCCCTTCGCGCCGGAGGAGTGCTGGGTCGTGCTGATCGAGCCCGCGACGACGCTCAACACGGGCAACGTCGTCAACGACCGCACGGTGCCGGAGCTCGAGTCGATCTAGCGCATGGCCCTCCCGGCCCGCCGTCTCCCGGACAACGTCCCCGGCGAGTTCTACGTCGACTCGACCTGCATCGACTGCGACACGTGCCGGCGGGTCGCCCCCGCCGTCTTCACCGAGGGCGACGGCCACTCCTACGTCGCCGAGCAGCCGCACGGGCCGGAGGAGACGCGGCGCGCGCTGATGGCGCTCGTCGCATGCCCGACGGCCTCGATCGGCACAGTCTCGCGCACGGACGCGCGTCCCGGCTCGGAGGCCTATCCCGAGACGGTCGAGGAGAACGTCTCCTTCTGCGGGTTCACCGCCGAGAGCTCGTTCGGCGCCTGGAGCTACTTCATCGAGCGGAGCGAAGGCAATGTCCTGGTGGACTCGCCCCGCGCGGCCGGCCCGCTGCTGAAAGCGCTCGAGGAGCGCGGCGGCGTCGCCACGCTCTTCCTGACCCACCGCGACGACGTCGCCGACCACGCGGCGCTCCGGCGCCGGTTCGGCTGCGAGCGGGTCCTCCACGCGGACGACCTGACGCGCGGCACGCAGGACGTCGAGCGCCCGCTGACGGGCACGGAGCCGATCCGGCTCGCCGACGACCTCGTCGCGATTCCGACGCCGGGACACACCCGCGGCCACTCCGTGCTGCTCTACCGGGATAAGTTCCTGTTCACCGGAGACCACCTCGCCTGGTCGGCGCGGCGGGGGCGCCTCGTCGCGTTTCGCGACGCGAACTGGTACTCCTGGCCCGCCACGATCCGCTCGATGGAGCGGCTCCTCGACCCTGCGTATCGTTTCGAGTGGGTGCTGCCGGGTCACGGCGCGTGGTATCGCGCCGAGTCGCCCGCCGCCATGCGCCGCGAGCTCGAGAAGTGCGTGGCCTGGATGAAGGAGCGCTGAGCCGGAATCAGCTCCGCGGCGGCCCCACCTGCAGCCCCCGGTTCTCCGCCGCGACCGTCAGCAGGCGCCCCTCGGTCAGCCGCTGGAGGGCCGCGCGCACGGCCGCGGCGCGGTCGGGCGGAGAGAGGATGACGACGCACCCGCCGCCCCCGGCCCCGCACGCCTTCCCGCCCCAGGCCCCCGCCGCGACCGCGGCCTCGATCGCCCTCTCGATTGTGGGCGACGAGACGACCGGAGCGAGCCTCCGGCGCGCGTCCCACTCCGCGGCGAGCGCCCGTCCCATCGCCTCGAAGTCGTCGCGCCCCGCCGCCTCGGCCATCGACGCGGCGGCGACGCGGACCCGGTCGAGCGCCTCCGCCACCCGCCGGTCCCCCTCGAGACGCGCGCGGAAGATCTCCCAGTTGTTCATGCCCGAGGAGTGGGCGGCGCCCGTGTCGAACAGCGTGAGGTGCCGCAGCCAGGCGCCGGCGTCCGCGTCGTTCCGCCGGACGACGACGCGGCCGGGCTCGAAGACGAGACGGTGGAGGCCCCCCGTCAGCGGCGGGTAGTAGTCCTGGACGCCGGCCGGCTTGCCGAGGACGCGCGTCTCGACGTCACGAACGAAGTCGACCCTCGCCGGCCCCTCGAACGGCATCCCGACGCTCGCCGCGAGCGCCGCCCCCAGCGCGACCGTCATGGCCGAGGAGCCGCCGAGCCCCGATCCGAATGGAACCTCCGAGGCGAGCTCGATCTCGTGAGGCTCGCCGACCTCGAGCGCCTCGAGGAGCGCGCCGGCGAGGGCCCCGCGGGGATCGGAGAGCAGCTCCGCCGCCTGCCCGACCCGTCGCTCGTAGCCGAGCTCCGGGACGGTGACGCGGAAGCCCGTCGCGGCCCGCCGCACCCTGCAGCGGGCGCGCCGGTCGATCGCGAGGTTGACCGTGACGGACCCCGGATGGAGGACGTGCAGCGGCCAGAGATCGAGGGTGCCGCCCGCGAGGTCCACGCGGGCTGGCGCCGAAGCCTCGATCCATTCGGACATCAAAGGGATTGTAGGGAGGAGTTGTCAGTTGTCAGTCATCAGTTTTCGGTTCGAGACCGAAAACCGTGAACGGAAAACCGTGAACGGGAAACTAGTACCCGACGCGGCTGGCGCGGAGGAATCCCGACTCGGGGAACGCGACGCCCTCGACCGTGACGGCCTGGCCGACCGAGGCCTGGGCGAGCGCCGAGTCCGAGGTCATCATCCGCCAGGTCTCGCCGTTGTCGGCGCAGAAGCCGAGCTCGTGGACGCGCTCGCGCTCGTCGAGCGGGCAGACGCCTCCGCCGTGACGGCCCTCACACTGCAGGCAGACGAACGTCCCGCTCATCTGGCGGACCGGGACGACCGGCGGCAGGGCGACCGCGACGGGGCTCGCCAGCGACATCGCCGCGGTCCTCGGGGACGGTTGATCCGCGACGAGCGGAAGGAGCAGCAGCACGATCGACGCGGCCAGCCCCATCGCCGCGTAGCGCGGCCTGGGCGGCAGCGCGTAGGCGCCGGAGTTCAGCTTCTCGCGCAGGCCGATCGGGGCCGGGGCGCGGTCCAGGCGCGACTGCAGGAGCTTGACCAGATTCCGCGCCGACCGTCCACGGGCCGCGCAGGAGGGGCAGCCGGCCAGGTGGCGCTGGAGCGCCTCCCCCTCGTTGCGGGGCAGCTCCCTGTCCAAGTAGGCGTAAACGAGGAATCGCGCTCTGGTGCAGTCCATCGGGCCGCAGGGAAGAACCGCCCGCACCCGGGCCTTATTCCGTCCCTCGAAGTTAGGGGGTCGTCCCCGGGGGCTCCCGGCCGGGCCGAGCCTGTCCTAGGCCGGCTGGGGCCGTGGCCGGGTCCGCATCTTCGTCGGCTCGGCGCCCCGGATGTAGCCGTTCTTCCGGGCGTACTTGAGGAGCGCCTTCTCGAGGAGCTTGCGCCCCCGGTAGAGCCGGGACATGACGGTGCCGACCGGGCAGTCCAGGATCTCGGCGATCTCCTTGTAGGAGAAATCCTCGAGGTCGGCCAGGATCACGACCATGCGGTAGTCGTAGGGCAGCGACTCGAGCGCCTTCTTGACGTCGTCGTCGAGGACGCCCGAGAAGAACTCGGACTCGGGGTCCGCGGGAAGCTCGGAATTGTCGCGCCGGACGATGCGCTCGAAGGAGTCCTCGATCTCGGCGAAATCGACGCTGCGCGGCTCGAGCTTGCGCTTGCGGTAGTTGTTGATGAACGTGTTCTTGAGGATCTTGAAGAGCCAGGCCTTCAGGTTCGTGCCTTCCTCGAACTTGTCGTAGTACTTGTAGGCCTTGAAGAAGGTCTCCTGGACGAGATCCTCCGCATCCTCGGCCGAACGGGTCATCCGGTAGGCAGTGTTGTAGAGCGAGTCCACGAAGGGCATGACCTGGGAGTTGAAATCCCAGGACGTGACGCTGCTGCCGTCAGTGGGAGCCGACACGCTTGCTTTCTCCATGAATTCCCTATTTCGCAAGATTCTTGCCCGCTCCCTTCAGTTTTAATTTGAACCCCACCCGGCCCACCTAACCTCTTCCGTTTCTACGGACTTGAGGCCCCGCCCGTTGGCTTTATCTTCTAGATGGGAATACGCGGCGGAAGGCCCGGAGGTTTCCGGAAGGGGTCAGATTGTGGCCGAAAGAGGACACGAAAGGACCCCGGGAGCCCGTCCGGGCGCCCGGGGTCCGGGATCGCCTACCTCGCGTAGATGAGGAAGCAGATCAGCAGGGCGTAGAGGACCAGGGACTCGATCAGGACCAGACCGAGCAGCGTCATGCCCCGGATGTCCTTGGCCGCCCCGGGGTTGCGCGACATGGCCTCCGCCGCCGCCGACGTGGCCCGTCCCTGGGCCGTGGCGCCGGCCGCCGCGCCCACTCCCAGCAGGAAGGCCGCGCCGATCACGCCCCACTTGACGCCCCCGGCCGCTCCGGCCGCGGCGCCGCCCGCCTCCTGGGCGAAGGCCGGCATCGCCAGGACCAGCGCCAGGGCACACAACACAAGCGTCTTCTTCAGCATCCGAAATTTCTCCTTCTGTTCGCGCCGTGCCGCGCGATGGTTCGCGAACCCTATCACGACTCGCGCCCGATTCAGTGGGTCTCGTGCTCGATCGCGCCCGCGATGTAGACCGCCGACAGCAGGGCGAACACGTACGCCTGCAAAAACGCCGTGAAGATCCCGAGCGCCATCATCGGCCAGGGCACGACGATCGGCACGAGGCTCGCGAAGACCCCCGTCGTGGTGTGCTCGCCGAAGATGTTCATGAAGAGCCGCAGCGAGAGCGACAGGATCCGGGCGAAGGTCCCGATGATCTCGATCACGAAGAAGAGCGGCGCGATCAGGAGCATCGGCCCCATGAAGTGCTTGAGGTACCCGCCGGCGCCGTGCTCGCGGACGCCCTGGACGTTGAAGTAGACGAACGAGACCACGGCGAGCGCGGCGGTCGTCGACAGCGAGCCCGTCGGCGGCTGCAGGAAGTAGAACAGCCCGAACAGGTTCCCCATCGCGATGAAGATGAAGAGCGCGCCGATCATCGGCAGGTAGGTCGGGATGGCCTCGTCCCCGACGGTCTCGCCGACGAGCCCGCGCAGAAAAGAGACGATCATCTCGAGGAAGTTCTGGGTGCCCTTGGGCGACTTGCGGTCGAACCGGCGCGCGGCCAGGGGAAAGAGGATGGCGATCAGGAGCGTCAGGAAGAGCGCCATGATCGCCGGGTCCGGGATCCACGCGTGCTTCCCGTCGGGGAAGAAGAAGCGGGCCATTCCCGGCGAGAGCCGCTCGACCGGCGGCTCGCCGAGGAGACGGATCAACAGCGCGTTGATCGGGCCGTAGAGGATCGAATGATGCTCCTGCACGCGGTCCTTCCTACCTTCCCATCCAGAGCTCCGGGATGACTGCGATCACGACCACCGACAGCCCGACCGCTCCCGCGATCGGCTCGAATCCCGTCCACCGCCAAAGAACCAGGCCCAGGAGGACGAAGCTTCCGGCCGTGACGCACAGCAGCGGGACGAGCGTTTTCCGCTTCGACTCGCCTGCCGTGGACCCGATCCGGTTGGTCGTTTTCTCGAGAACCAGGAAGCTGGAAATTACCACGGCGGCGCAGATTGTCAAGGAAGCGCCGGCGCGGACCGAGACGAGGAACGCCGCGAGCACGCCGAGCGCTCCGAGCGCGAACGCGCGCTTCTTGACGCGGAGGACCAGCGCCGGAGTGTCGCTCATCGCGTCCGGTTGGTCAGCCGAATCAGGTGGACGAAGGCGGACACGAGCCCGAGCGCGGCGCCGACGTACGAGGGAATGGGGCCGACGTGCAGCCACGTTCCGATCCACTTCCCGAGGAAGTAGCCCGCGGCGGGACCGAGCAGGAACATCAGTCCGGCCGTGGTCGCCTCGGCCACGAGCGCGTAGCGGGAGTTCGCGCCGGGAGGAGACATGACGCGGAGTCTATCCGCGGCGGGAACCTAAGGGCTCAGAACGCAGGCGCGCAGGACCGCGATGACGGGCTGGGGAACGACCCCGATGAGGAGGGTCCCGGCGGCGCAGATCAGGACGACCGCGGTCAGCGCGTAGGAGCTCTGCATCTTGGCGCCCGCGGCCTCCGAGAAGAACATCGCGGCCGCGAT
>DATBFU010000012.1:0-36843 GCA_036558325.1 Thermoanaerobaculia bacterium
TCGTGCACTCCCGAGGCGGCCGCGACGATCCAGGGCACCGTGACCGACTGCGCTTCGAGCAACCCCCTGCCTGGCGCCGTGGTCTCGGCTCCGAACGGCTACATGCGCCAGAGCGGCGCCACCGGAACGTATTCGATGCGCGTCGCCCCCGGCTCGTACACGGTCACGGCGACGCGCGCGGGCTATGCGACCGGGTCGAAGCCCATCACGATCGCGGCCGGCCAGACGATGACGGCGGACTTCTGTCTCGCGCCCGTTCCGGTCTTCACCGCGGCGGGCTCGTCGCTGCGGCAGGAGGAATGCCTGCCGGTGAACCACGCGGTCGATCCCGGCGAGACGGTCGTCATGAATCTCTGCTTGAGCAACACCGGCGCCGCGGGGTCCGGCGACGTCGAGGGGACCCTCGACCTCACGGGCGGCATCGACCTGTCCGATTCGCAGGATTTCGACAAGATCGCTGCGGGCGGAGGCCCCGTCTGCCGGCCCTTCCGCCTGCGCGCCTCGGGCGCCTGCGGAACGACCGCGGTCGCGACGCTCGCGCTGACGGACGACGGATCCGCCGCGGGATCGGCGACGTTCGACATCCCCCTCGGCGCCCCGTCCTCGCCGCTCGTCGAGAGTTTCGACGGCGCCACGGCGCCGGCGCTGCCCTCGGGCTGGACGGCCGCCAACGCTTCGGGCACGGCGCTCTGGGCGACCTCGACTTCGAGCCCCGACAACCTGCCCAACTCCGCCTTCGTCAACGATCAGGGGACCGTCACCGACAAGCGCCTGACGTCGCCCGCCTTCGCGGTGCAGACGGCTTCGGCGCGTCTGACGTTCCGCCAGCGCTTCGACCTCGACGAGTTCTTCGACGGCGGAGTTCTCGAGGTCTCGTCTCCCAACATCAACGCCGGCGCCTTCACCGACGTCACCGACGCGGACGTCGGCGGCGCCTTCATCGCCGGAGGCTACGGCACGACGCTGTCGACGGGCTTCGGCAATCCGCTCGGAGGACGCGGCGCCTGGACGGGCTCCTCGTTCGGCTACGTCACGACCGTCGTGGATCTCGGACCGAACGTGGCAGGCCACACGATCCAGCTGCGCTGGAGGCTCGGCACGGACTCGAGCGTGAGCGGGACCGGATGGTGGGTCGATGCCATCTCGCTCGCCGACGGGTTCACCTGCTGCGCTCTGCCGACGTTCGTCGCGCAGAGCCTGAACGTGGACGGGCACCCGGGCGTCTCCTCGAATCAGAACCACGTCCTCGAGGCGGGGGAGAGCGCCATCGTCGCGCCGACGTGGAAGAACGCGGGCGCGAGCTCGGTGCCGCTCACCGGAGTCGCATCGAGCTTCACGGGGCCCGGCAGCGCGACGTACACGGTCGCCGACGCGACGGCGGACTACGGCACGATCGCCCCCGGCGCGTCCAAGGACTGCTTCGCCGCCACCGCGAACTGCTTCCGCCTCGGGCTCTCGACGCCCGTGTCGCGGCCGACCCTCCACTGGGACACGACCTTCCTCGAGACGCTCTCGACCGGGCCGGCGAAGACGTGGACGGTCCACGTGGGCGACAGCTTCACGGACGTGCCGCGGAGCAACTCCTTCTACGCGAAGATCGAGACGCTCCTCCACAGCGGCATCACCGCGGGCTGCGGCGGGACGCTCTATTGCCCCTCCGAAGCCGTCTCGCGCGCGCAGATGGCGATCTTTCTCGCGCGCGGCATCGCGGGCGGCGGAAGCTTCATCCCCACGGGCGGGACCATCGACGGCCAGAAATACTTCTGCGGTCCGGGCGGGACGTCCCTCTTCACGGACGTGTCTCCGACGGACATCTTCTGCCGCCAGGTGCATTTCCTCGCGCTCGAAAACGTGACGGCGGGCTGCGGTCCGAACACGTTCTGTCCGTCCGGAAACGTGTCGCGCGGCGAGATGGCGGCCTTCCTCTCGCGATCGATCCTGGTGCCGGGAGGCGGATCCTCGATTCCGCTCGTTTATGGTCCGGATCCGGTGACGGGGCTCTCCTACAGCTGCGATCCCGCCGCGCCGGCCGTCTTCTTCGGCGACGTGCCCGCCGGAAACGCCTTCTGCCGTCCGGTGCACTACCTCTGGGCGCGCGGGGTCATCGCCGGATGCGCGCCGAACGTCTACTGCCCGAGCCAATCGGTCACGCGCGACCAGATGGCGAAATTCCTCTCGAACGCGTTCGGGCTGCTGCTGTACGGGCCGTAGGAGCGGCCGCTTGCCGGCTGCGGGCACCTTCGTGGGGGCTTGCGGCTGCCGGAATCGGGAGGGTAGGCTCCGCGCCAGGTTCGAAAAATGCAACCCGCGGGCCGGCTGCGGCATTGGACCGGGACGCGCCGCGCGTCCTTGGCGGCGGCGCGGGAAGGCGGCTCTCTAGCCGGCGGATTTCAGCAGAGAGGTGCGGGCGCGGTGAAACTCTTTGGCCGTTCCGCCCTTCGGCGTGACGGTCAGGACGTCGCTCGTGACGTGGAACTCGAACTCTCGGCGCGTCGAGCCCTCGAGCTCGACGGCGAGCTGGTCCGTCCCCGAGAGCCAGTAGCGGCCCGAGAGCGCACGGATCGGGAGGCGGATGAACATGTCGCCGGACGGGGTGAACTCCGTGAGCGTGGTCAGGCCCGGGCCGTCCTCGCCGCACCAGATCCCGGCGATCGCCGGCCCCGACCCGGCCGGCTTCTCGAGCTCGAGCCGCGAAACGAGATTGCCCTGCTCGTCCTTCTGGAGCATCTCGAGCCCTTCGAGCTCCACCCGGTTGGCGAGCACCGAGACCTTGCCGGTCTCCCGGTCCTTCCACGAGGTGATGAGCCAGTCGTCCTTGATCTCGTAAGTCGCGTCGCCCATGGCGGCGGAGACCTGGTAAGCCGTCCCGTCGGCGCGGAACTCGATCGTCTCGCCGACGCCGCCGGGGCTGCGCTCGACCGACTCCCAGCGTCCGACGACGCCCGGAGCCTGCGCGCGCGCGGTAAGCGCGACGGCCGAGAGCGCCGCGGCGAGAGCGAATCGAATTCCGATGTTCGGGCGGTTCAAGCCGCGAAATCGTAACCCGGATTGGAGTGGGAGAACAGGACATGAAGATCCCTCGTCGGATTCTCGGGACGCTCGTCGGCGCCGCCGTTCTGGCTTCGGCCGGGGTCGCTTCACTCTCCGCCGCGACGTTCATCCCCATCCGGGACGGCGAGCTCTACCGGCGCGCCGACGTCGTCGTGCACGGCGTGGTGGTCTCGAGCGACGTCGTGGCGGGCGCGCGATGGCCCGAGACCGTCTCGGTCATCCGCCCGCTGCGCGTCCTCAAGGGCGATCTCGCCGGCGTCCTCGTGCTCCATCAGGCGGGCGGGGCGCTCCCCGGCGGCGTCGGTTTCCGCATGGACGGCCGCCCCGAATACACACCGGGCGAGGAAGTGATCGTCTTCGCGATCTCGTGGGAGGAAGGCGATTACCAGACGGCGGAGATGCTGCTCGGCAAGTTCGCGGTCGAGACGGACGAGAGCGGCCGTCTCTTTGCCGTGCCCGCCCTCTCCGGAGCGCGGTCGCCGGGAATCGTCATCCAGCGCCGGGAGGCGCCGGATCCCGGACTGCGCCCGGACTTCGAGCAGAATCCTTCGGCGCGCTTCTCGCCGCGAAACCCGCGTCTTATGGCGGAGCCCGATTCGGTGTCGCCGCCGCGCGAGCTCGACCGGTTCCTCGACTTTCTCTCGAGCGCCGCGGCCGCGCCGCCCGGCATGTCCGCCGCGCCGGTCGGTATTCTCCAGCCGGTCATCCACGCCGAGCTCGCGACGGACCGCCGCCCGGAGTGGGCGAACATCGGCGACAAGCCGGGAGGGCAGCTCGCCCGCTGGTTCAATGGCGCGACGGGAGCGTTCTTCCTCGACGGGACGGCGAACATGACCGGCGGCGGAGTGACCGAGGCGACCAACGCGCTGGCGGCCTGGACCAACGACCCGAATTCCTCGATCAATTACACGGTGACATCGGACACCTCGAAGCTGCCGCTCCATCTGGGCGCCATGAGCGCGCCGTGCGGCTGGAGCACGTGCATCGGGCCGATGGAGTCGGGCGTCGTCGGCTGCGGCGGTCCCGCCTGGGACGTCCCGCCGAATCCCTGCCCGGGCGACCATCAGTACCGCGGGGACTGCTACGGCCAGATCGGCGACTACCGGTCTTTTGGCGGCCCCTCGCCGGAGATCTGGCTGCGCTGCTGGACGCAGGCGAACGTGTTCGACTCCCTGACGACGCAGTTGATCCTCGAGCACGAGGCGGGCCACACGCTCGGGCTCCATCACCCCGACCAATACGCCTCCCCGCACGACGTCTGCCAGGGCGACGAGAGCGGCGCCATCATGTACTCGACGGTCGACGGCGGCGGCGTCGTCAGCGCGGCCCTGGGGACCGACGACCAGGACGCCATCCGCTATCTCTACGGCGACGGCGGCAACCACTGCGGCGCCGGGACTCCCACCGTCACGCCGACGCGCACGCGGACGCCGACGTCGACGCGCACGCCGACGCCCACGCTGACGTTCACGCGCACGCCGACCTTCACCCGGACGCCGACGCCGAGCAATACGCCAACCCGCACGGCGACCGTGGCCGGTCCGACGAGCACACGGACGGCGACGCCGACGAGGACCGCGACCCCGACGCCGACGGTGACCGGCGGCCCGGTCGCGCACATCGACGGCATCACCGCGACCTCCGGGCCGGCGGCGGGCGGCACGTCGATCACGATCAACGGCTCGGGTTTCTTCGCGGTCACGGGCGTCACGATCGGCGGTTTCCCGGCGACGAACGTCGTCTCCGTCGGGCTTTCGAAGATCACGTGCAACACGCCGGCGCTCGACGCCGGTGCGCTTTATGACGTCCAGGTCACGACGTCCGGCGCCGGGAGCGCCAAGCTCACGAAGGGCTGGTTCGCGGACTTCAAGGACGTGCCGCAGGCGTACATCTACCACGCGGCGATCGAGAAGGTCCTGCGCGCGGCGATCACCTCGGGATGCGGCAGCGGCAACTACTGCCCGGATCAGCTCGTGACGCGCGACCAGATGGCGGTATTCATCCTGCGCGGCGAGCATGGCGGCAGCTACAACCCGCCGGCGCCGACGGGCACGGTGTTCTCGGACGTGACGATCAACACGCCCTTCGCGAAGTGGATGGAGCGGTTCGCCGTGGAGGGGATCTCGACCGGCTGCGCGGCCGGCACCCCGCCGCCGTACTGCCCGTCATCGAACGTGACGCGCGACGCCATGGCGAAGTTCCTGCTGCTCGGCAAGCACGGGTCGAGCTTCAATCCGCCGGCGGCGACAGGGACGGTTTTCGCCGACGTGCAGACCAACACGTTTCTCGCGAAGTGGATCGAACAGCTGAAGGCCGAGGCGATCACGGGCGGCTGCGCCGCCGGAGTTCCGCTGCCGTCCTACTGTCCCTCGGGCACGGTGACGCGGGGCGAGATGGCCAAGTTCATCCGCGCGACCTTCGGGTTGTAGCGCTTCGTTTTCGTCGCGTCGTTCGATATCGTCGCCCGGCCGGCGGTGCTCGTCGGCCTCGACGACATCGAATGCGCGCGCCACTTTCGTGCCTCGATACCTGTCCGCTGTCCGCGCGGACAGGCGTGACCGGGAATGTCATCGCCGGAGCGGCTCGCCCGCCAGTTTTCGCCCCGCCGCGGCGTGAGCCGGCGTTTCGCATCAACGAGTTAAGGGGAGCGCGGCGGGGTACGGAACTTGCCTCCTTTCCGTACAAACCAAGGGAGGGGTCTATGTTCGGACGGCGCTTCGACTGGTGGTCGGGTGTCGCGCGGCGGTCTCGCCGGCGCGGCGCGCCCTGGCGTCTCCCTTTCCTCGTCTGACGCACGGCTCGACGCACGGTAAGGAAGGCATTCATGACGCACCTCACTTCGCGGCGCCTCGCGGTCTCTCTCCGAACGGTTCTCGCCGCGTCGTTCGCGCTGGCGCTCGCCGGCACGCTCTCCGCGGCGACCTTCGTTCCGATCTCGGACCGCGAGCTTTACCGCCGCGCCGACGTCGTCGTGCACGGCATCGTCCTCTCTTCCGACACGATCGAGGGCAGCGACGGGCAGCCGGAGACGGTCTCCTTCATTCAGCCGCTGCGCGTCTGGAAAGGCGCGCTCCCGGGCAACCTCGTGCTGCGGCAGGCGGGCGGGACGCTGCCCGACGGCCGCTTCTTCAAGCTCTTCGGCCGCCCGGAATACGCCGCGGGAGACGAGGTGGTCGTCTTCGCCATCGCGCTTCCCGACGGCGATTTCCAGACGGCCGAACTCCTGCTCGGAAAGTTCGCCGTTTCGCAGGACGCGAGCGGCCGGCTGTTCGCGGTGCCGGCGCTCGTGACCGAGGATCCGGAGGGGATCGAGATCCTGCGGGCGCCCGTCGCTCTTCCGGAGCCCGTCCGCCCGGGCGAGCAGCTTTCGGACGCGAACGCGAACGCGAACGGCGCGGCGCGGCCCGACCGGCCGACGCCGGCGGCGGATGCCGGCTGGGATCCCGCGCCGCGCGCTCTCGGCGCCTTCCTCGACTTCCTGGACGCCGGAGCGGGCGTCCCGCTCGCGCGCACCGAGGCGGCCGTCGGCGGTCTGACGCCCGTCGTGCATCGCGAGCCGCGCAAGGGAATGCTCCCGCGCTGGGGCGGCCTGAACAACTCCCTCTATCGCTACACCAACGGCGCGAACGAAGCCTGGTCCTTCGACGGCACGGCGAACATGACGGGCGGGGGCACCGCGCAGGCCACGGCGGCGCTGGCGACCTGGACGACCGACCCGAACACGAACATCAACTACACGGCCAGCGTTTCGGGCGCCAACAAGATTCACTTGAACGCGCCGACTTCGAGCGGCTGCGGGTGGAGCACCTGCATCACGTCGAGCGGCGGCGTCATCGGCTGCGGCGGCCCGAACGGCCTCTCGGGGTCCAACCAATGGCGCGGCGACAACTACGGGACGATCAACGGCGGCGAGGTCTGGCTGCGCTGCTACGCGACGTTGAACGCCTTCGGCACGACGATCACACAGTCGGTGCTGACGCACGAGCTCGGCCACACGCTCGGTCTCGGCCACTCCGACCAGAACGTCTCGACGCACGAAACCTGCCGCGGCGACGAAGGCGCCGCCATCATGCGCTCGGTCGCGCAGAACCGTACGACGCTCGGGACCGACGACCAGGACGCGATTCGCTGGCTCTATGGCGACGGCCTGACGTCCTGCGCCGACCTGCCGGCGCCGACCGCCGCGACGTTCTCGCCCACCACGGGCACGGCGGCCGGGAACTCGACGTTCACCCTCACCGGTACGAACTTTCAGCAGGGCGCCACGGTGAAGATCGGGGGCACGAACGCGAGCGTGACGACCGTCTCGGCGACGACCATCACCGGAAAGACGCCGGCGCACGCCGTAGGGACCGCCGACGTCGTCGTGACCAATCCCGATGGGAAGAGCGCCGCGCTCTCGGGCGTGTTTTTCTTCGACTTCCTGGACGTTCCGCCCTCGTACATCTTCCACAACGCCGTCGTCCGGATCTTCAAGAGCGGCATCACGACCGGCTGCGGCGGCAACAACTACTGCCCGGACGTCGCCGTCAACCGCGACCAGATGTCCGTGTTCGTCCTGCGGGGCAAGCACGGCTCGTCCTACACGCCGCCCTCGGCGACGGGGTCCGTCTTCGACGACGTCTCGGTGAACACGATGTTCGCCGCCTGGATGGAGCGCTTCTACGCGGAGGGGATCATCGATCCCTGCGACCCCTCGCCGCTCGCCTACTGCCCCTCGGTATCCGTCAGCCGGGCCTTGATGGCGGAGCTCCTTCTCCGCGCCGAGCACGGAAGCGATTACGTCCCGCCACAGCCGACGGGCGTCTTCTCCGACGTCCCCGTCTCCGATCCGTATGCGGGCTTCATCGAGCGCCTGGCGACCGAGGGCATCACGACGGGGTGCGGCGCGGGAATCTACTGCCCGTCGCGCTCCAACACGCGCGGCGAGATGGCGGTGTTCCTGGTCCGGACGTTCAACCTGCCGTAGGGCGAACTCCGGCCGGATCGGCATCGCGCCGTCCCGCGGCGGCCGCCGCGACGACCGCCGCGAGGAACGCGGCGTCGGCCGCGAGCAGCAGATCCGTCATCGCGTTGACGGTCAGGAGATGCCGGCCCACGTCGGCGAGGGCGTCTCCGAACGCGCAAACCAGGAAATCGACGACGGAGGCGGCCACGAGCGCCGCCGTCGCGATCGCGAGGCAGCGAGGCTCGGGCCGGCGCGATCGCCAGCCGAGGGCGGCCGCCGCGGCGAGGTTCCCAAGCCAGAGGGCCGGAAGCAGCCAGGGCCCGTCGCGGCTCCAGCGCGCCTTCTGGTCGCTCCAGACGGCGAATGCGCGGCTCTGCTGGCGCGGCGCAAATCCCGCGCCCTCCGGGAAGTTTCCGAGATCGGGCGGGCGGATCCGGAAGGCGTTCTCCGCGGCGCTTCGGAAGAGCTCCGCGAGACGCGCCGGGCGGCGCAGGTAGAACGCGACGAGCCGCCGGTAGCCGACGCGTCGAAGGAGCTCTCCTTCGAACTCGGGGTCCTTGAGGGGCGAGTTCGGGACATCGGCGGACGTCCCGATCCAGACGGACCACCGCGGAGGCAAGTCGAGCGCGCGCATGTCGGCCGCGGGGTCGGGGGAGAAGCGCAGGAGCTGGAAGAAGACGTCGTTGTAGAGCGCTTCGCTCTTCAGGGACATCGGCGTTCGAAAATAGGAGACCGCGCCGCAGAGCGTCAGCACCGCGGCGAGACCGGCGCAGAGGCCGCGCCTTCCCGGGCCGCGACCTTCGCGGGCGAGCAGGAATCCCAGGAGGCCGAGCACGGGGGCGAGGAGAGACTCCTGCGGCTTCGACGTCACGAGACCGAGCGCGGCGAGCCAGTAAGCCGTCGAGACCGCCGCGGACCGGCGGCCGGCGGAGAGGCAGACGGCGCAGCCGGCGAGCACCAGGAGAAAGAGCAGCGAGGCCGCCGCGCCGTAGAACGAGTTCAGGTAGGAGGCGTATCCGACGTCCGTGAAGAAGAAGACGAGGAGCCCGGCGAAGACGAGCGCCGCCGCGCCCGGCCAACCGCGGCTGCCGGCGAGCAGAAGCGCGAGCGCGGTGAGGAAGACGAGCGCGTGCAAGCCGCCGACGGCGCGGATGTCGAGGACGCCGTGCGAGAAGGGCCGGGCGGCGCCCCGCGCGAGGCGGGCGAAGAGCGCCTCGGAGCTCCGGTCGCCGCTTTCGAGCCCGGGCGGCGTGACGTCGTAGCGGACCGTCACGTACCCGTACGGCCGGGCCGGGGCCGCCGGCTTCAGGCCGACCGGCCCGATGACCCTCCCGAAATCTCCGTCGTCGGCCAGCCCGACGACGGGCGGCAGGAAGAGCTGATACCCGACGATCGCGGCGGCCGCGAGAAGAGCGGCGGGCGCGGCGATTCTTCGTGCGAGGGACCGGGCGGCCGGCCGGGGAGCGGCTTCCGTCGATCGCTCCCGGAGCCATTCGGCCGCGCGCGAGAGGAAGATCGCGGCGGCCGGGACGAGCAGGTCTTCCACGGGCCAGCGATAGCGTCCGTTGACGGCGATGATCGCGGACGTCACGGGAACGAAAAGCGTCGCGGCGGCCAGGACGACCGCGTCACACCCGTCGCGGGGCGAGCGCGTCCGGCGCGCGCGCGCGAAGAGCGCGATCCAGCCCGCCGCTCCGGCATAGACGAGCGCCCAGCCCGTGAGGAAGAGAACGCGGTCGAGGGCGAAGGCGTGCCGCTTCAGGTAGTGCGGTCCGGGGAGCACGGCGATTCCGGGCACCGGCGGCTCGACCTTCTCGGCCGTGACGGCGAAGCTCGCCATGATGTACGTCTGCTGGAAGATGATCCCGAACTTGACGAAGTAGAGATGGAGTGCATGGCGAGGATGCTTCTTGATCCAGTGCCAGGCGGCGGCGTTCGACGCGTCGCTGACCGCTAGTGGGCCGCGCGCGAAGACTCCGGGCGAGATGGCCGCCAGCTGCGCCGTCGCGTCGTACCAGTCGCCCGTGGCGCGTGGATTGTTTCCGACGAACATCCCGTAGCCGCCCGCCGTGTTCAGGATCGTGAAGCGCCCCAGGCGCGCCTGGTTGCGGATTCCCCACGGCAGCATCACGGCATGCTCGAGCAGGAGGACGAGGAGCGTCTCGGCGATCGCCGTGCGCGGCTTCTTGCGCGAGATCAGCGCGGCGAGCAGCCAGAGTCCCGACATCGGGTACGCGACGGTGCGCGTGAGCGCCGCGAGGCCCACGACGAGCCCCGCCGCGGCGGCGATCTTCCACGCCGGGCGCGCGCGCCCGCCCTCGAGGACGAGCAGAACGAAGAGGAAGGCGAGCGGCGAATAGAGATTTTCCGATGCGAGCAGGCACGGCATCAGGATCGCCCGCGGGAAGAAGGCGAGAAGCGCCGCGGCGACGAGCCCGGCTTTCTCTCCCCAGAGACGCCGCGTCAGAAGCGCGGCGAGCGCGATCGCCCAGGCGCCCAGGAAGCAGTTGACGACCTTGGCCGCGGCGAGCCCGGCGGCCTTGGGAACGACGAGGAAGACCGCGGCGAGGACGAGCGCGTACAGCGGCGGATGCGACGCGTCGGCCCGGCCGAGGATCGCGTCGTACGTCCCGTGGGCGGCGAGGTTCAACGCGCGGTGGTAGTAACCCCAGAAGTCCGACGTCGGCTGCGTGGGAATCCAGACGACCGCCGCCAGGCGCAGGAGCAGGCCGGCGGCGGCGATCCCGGCGACCCGTCCCCAGAATGCCTTCGGCCTCTCCGGCGCGTGCGACGTGCCGCTCAACGGCACGGATTCTAGCCGCGCGGCATCCGCCGGCCCGTTGCGCTTTGGCGCGCGGCGTGAAGAATGGCTCCGTGGCGCGGGACCCGCGGGAGATGAGCGCCTCCGGAGTCGAGCGGCTCGGGGCGCTGGCGATCGCCGCGGCCGGCGTCGGGTCGCGCCTCGCCTTCGTCTCCGTCTTTCCGGCGCGCCCGTTTTCCGACTTCCAGGCGCTCATCGGCTTCGGGCTGCGGCTGCGCGACGCCGGTTGGGCCGCCCCGTCCTGGTTCTGGACGCAGTTCAATGCGGGACTGCCGATGATCCTGTCGCTCCTGTACCGCGCGGCGCCGGCGGGCGGCGCAGCGCCCGCGCGGATCCTGACCGCGGCTGCGACCGGACTCCTGGGGCTCCTGCCGTACTTCCTCTGGCGCGGCGCCGCGCGATATCGGGTGCGACTCGCCGCGGGCCTTCTCCTCGCGCTGTGGCCGGGACAGATCGCCTTTTCGGGAGTCGTCGCCCAGGACAACTGGGTGCTCCTGCCGGCGGTCGCCCTCGGCGCTCTCGCCGCGCGCGTCCTGCTTTCGCCCTCGACGCGCGCGCATCCCGCGGCCGCCGGCCTCCTCTACGCGTCCGCCGCGGCGATCCGGCAGGAGATGCTCGTCGTTCTCCTGCCGCTCGCCGTCGCCGCGGCCTTGCCGAGACAACGCCGTCTCGTGGCGCGCAGAGCCGCGATCCTGATCCTCGCGGCCGGAGCGCCGCTGCTCGCGCTCGCCGCGCAGAGGAGGGCGGCGACCGGGCGGTTCGCGCTGACCACCGAGCATGCGGGTCTGTCGCTCCTCGGCTCGTTCGTACCCGGGGCGTCGGCGGCCGGCTGGATCGACCCGAGACCCTGGGTCGCGAGCGTCGAGCCGGCGCTTCTCGCGGAGGACGAGTCGCGCCTGCGCGCGGCCGCGGCGCGCCTGGCGCTCGCGGAGGCGCGGCGCCGCCTCCGCTTCCATGTCCTCCGAATCGGGACGCAGACCGCGGCGCTGGCGGTCCGGGGAGAGAGCGACAACCTCTACTGGAGCCTCCTGGGACCAGGCGTGCTCCCTCCGGCGCGGCAGCCCCGGGCGGCGGCGTTCGCTACGATCGCCCGGCCGGTGCTGACGGCGGAGCTCGCGCTGATCCAGGGTCTCTTCGCCGCGGCCGTCGCCGTGGGCTTCCTTCGAAGGAGCCGCGCGATCCTCGTCCTCTCGCTCGCCGCCGCCCTGAAAATCGGAATCCACGCGATCGCTTCTCCCATGTCGCGCCTGCTCGTTCCGGCGACGGCCCTCGAGCTCCTCGCGATCGGACTCGCGGCGGGGGAGCTTCCGGCGATCGGGCGGCGCGCGCGCGGCGGCCTGGCGCTCCTCGCCGCCGGGCTGCCGGTCGCTCTCCTGTCCGCCGTCCCGCCGCTCGAGCGCCGGTTGGCGAGCGCCGACGTCGACGCGCCCCGCACCTACCGCTTTCCGCTCGTCGTCAGGGGCGGTCCGGAACGGGTCTGGTGCGACGTCGATGCGGGCCGTCTCGCGGGGCTCGACGAACGGCGCGGGACGCTCGAGACTTTCACTGCGGATCCCGCGCCCGGCGATCGGGCGCGCGCCGTCTGCTCGCTGCCCGCCGTGCCTTCCGGCCGGCGCCTCGTGCTGCGCTTCGAGGACGCCTACGGCGCGGGAGGAAGGCCCGGACGGATGGTCCAGCGCGTCGCGATCGACGGGCGCGAGGTGCTGTCGCACGACGTCGCCGACGAACCGTTTGCGGGCTGGCTCGAGGTGCCGGTCGCCGACGGCGCGTCCCTTCCCGGACGCCGGGTGACGTTCGAGGTGATGGCGGTGCGGCCGGAGCCGGGTTGGAGCTGGGGGGCCGCCGCCCGTTCCTCGTTCGAGTTCGCGATGTCGCCATGATCCGGCTCGCCGGCTTCGCCGCGGGCCACCTGCTGCGGCTCCTGGTGTTCGCCGCAGCCGCCTGGGGCGCGGGCGGCGCGGCGCTGCGCCGGGTCTCGACTCCGCTCGGGTTCGCCTCTCGGCTCGAGCGCGCGGCGCTCTCGACGGTCTTCGGCTTCGGCCTCCTGAGCACGGTCTTCTTTGGCCTCGCGTGCCTGCGGCTCCTGCGCGCGCCGGCCGTCGCGATCGTGCTCGCCGCCGGCGTACTCCTCGTCTGGCGGGAGCGCCGCGCCGCCCACGAGGCGATCCGCGGCGCCGGTCCAAAGGCGCTGGCCGCTCTCGCGCTGCTGACTCCCCTTTTCTATGCATCGCTCTTCCCGCCGACCGATCCGGATGCGACGATGTACCACCTTCCCGCCGCGAGAGCCTTCGCGGTTTCCGGCGCGATTCCGGCGCTTCCCGACCTGCGCTATCCGGTCTTCCCGCAGCTCGCCGAGCTTCTCGACGCGGCGGCGCTTCTCGTCGGCGACGACGTCCTCGTCGCGCTCCTGAACCTCCTCTGGTGCGTGCTGGTGGCGGCCCTTCTCGTCGCGTGGGGGAAGCGTCTCCGCGATCCGCGCGCGGGAGTCTGGGGCGCCGGGCTCTGGATCGGTTCGCCGCTCGTGCTCCTGCTCGCGCGCTCCGGGCTCGTCGAGCCGGCGGCCTCCGGCTTCTTGACCGCGTCCCTCCTCGCGATGGAGGGGGCGCGCGTGAGCGGAGGTCTGGCGTGGCTCGCGGTGTCGGGCGCGCTCGCCGGCTGGGCGGCGGGGACCAAGTACACGGGCCTCTACTTCGCCGCCGCGCTGTTCGCCGTCGCGCTCATCGTCGGCCGGCCCGGCGCCCGCGCGCGGGGCGCCGTCCTCTTCGCTCTCGGCGCCCTCGCCGCGGCCGGTCCCTGGTACCTGCGCAACCTGATCCTCGCGGGCAATCCGGTCTGGCCGTTCCTGGGCAAGATCTTCGGCTATCGATTCTGGGGGCCGGCCGACGTGGCGTCGGCCACGTGGAGCCTGAGCCACGAGGGCGGATCGCATCGTCTCGCCGCTCTGCTGACTCTGCCCTGGAGGCTCGCGGTCTTCCGGCTGCCGGGGAGCCTCGGGTTGTTCCCCGGGCTCTTCGCCCTCTTTCCCGTGGGCGTCGTGTGGGGCCTGCGGTCGCGGTCCCTCCGTTGGGTGACGCTCGTGAGTCTCGGCTTCCTCCTGTTCTGGTTCGCGACGACGCAGCAGATCCGTTTCCTCGTTCCGGGGCTGCCGGCGATCGCGCTGCTCACCGCGGGGGCGGTTTCCCGCTTCGCCGATCGTTTCCTTCCGATGCGCCGGCCCGCCGCGACGGCCGCCCTGACGGCAGCGGCGCTCGTCGTGTTCGCCGCGCTGCTGACGCGCGACACGGTGCGCCGCCTCGTGCCGCGCGGACTTCCCCCGATGGACGAGAACGCGCGCGCCGCGTACTTTACGTCGCGCATGCCGTCCTACCCGCTCTACCGGATGCTGAACGGACGTCACGGGGCCGCCTACACGATCTACGCCTTCCACGACGAGCCGATGAAGTACTTCTGCGAGGGCCGGCATCTGGGCGACTGGTTCGGTCCGGCGTCCTACGGGAGCATGCGTCTTTCGAGCGGGCGCGATCTTCTCGAGAGCCTCGGCCGGTTCCGCGCGGACTACCTTCTCGTCAACGAGTCCTCGTTCCCGGCGCGGCTGCCGCGCGACGGCGTCTTCGAGGCGCATTTCGAGGAGATCTACAGGAACGGAGCGATCCGAGCCTTCCGTATTCGCTGACGGGGGCCCGGCGGCTCCGGCCTCACGGCCGCGGGCAGAGAACGAGCTCGACGAAGTCGTCGTCGATGGTGATCGCCCGAAGGTCGAGGCCGGCGGCCGATGCGCGCGCGGGAATCTCGCGCTGCAGGTCTTCGCGCTCGGCTTCCGGACGGAGCGTGTGGGGCCGGGTGAAGAGATTCCGGTCGACCTGGAAGACGGTCTGGCATCCCCTCCCGGCCGCGGGAAACGTCTTGCGCAGGTCCTCGTAGAGCGCGGGACTCCGGAGGTCCATGAGGAAGCGGAAGCGGTGGTAGATCGCCGTGAAGCGCCGCTCTCCCCGCGAGAACTCGTAGCGCTCTTCCCACGGATTTTCCGAGATGCGCCCGCCGAAGCGGCAATCCCAGGCATAGAAGTCCATGAAGAGGCCGATGAAGTTCAGCTGGTCGAAGTGCACCACGCCGCCCCGGAGGCCAGCGAGGTTTTTCGCGAAAATGCCGGCGCGCACGTTCATGGGCTCGTCGCGGAAGAGAAGGGCGCCGCGGTTGTGGAGCGCGCTCGCCGCGATCGCGGCCGCGCCGGCGACGGCGAGCGCGGCGCCTGCCGCCGGGCCGGCCCTCCGCAGGAGGCGGTCGAACGCCACCGCGCCGGCGAGGACGGCGAAGTAGAGGAGCAGGATCTGGTGTCGGTGCGTGCCGCCGAACGGATAGCGCCCGGAGAGACCGAGCGCGATGCCGACTGCGAGCAGCAGCGCCAGAAGGAGCGCCGGGAGGACGCGGCGTTCCCGGAGCGTCTCCGGCAGCCGCTCGGTCGCCGGAGCGGCGATCGCCAGCAGGACGAACGCGGCGAGCGCCGCGCACGCGGGGGAGTCGGGGAGCTTCCAGGGCGCGAAGAGATCGAACGTCGAGGTGAGCGTCCGCCGGATGAAGGCCCGCACGGTCTCGGCGCCCGGATGGAAATAGTAGCGGGGCAGGCCGCTGGCCGGGCCGCTCAGCATCCCGACCCAGCGGCCCGCCAGGAGGGCGTACAGCGCGGCGCCGACGACGGCCGGGGGTAGAAGCGTCAACGCGTCGGCGCCCAAACGGCGCGGGAACCCCGGGCGCAGACGCCGGCGGTAGTCGGGGAGGAGGGCCGCGGCGGCCAACGGCGCGAGCGCGATCGCGACGAGAAAGAGTCCCGAGAGGTACTCGGTCAGGAGCGCGAGGGAGGCGAAAACGGCAAATCCCGTACGGCTCGAGGCCGGAGGGGTCCCGGTCATCGGGAACAGGTCGAGCGCGAAGAAAAACGCCGAGAGCACGAAAAACACGGCAAGCGTGAATCCCTCGACCTGGCCGGAGAGCGCGACCGCGGTCGTCGAGAAGGCGATCGTGAGCGCTCCGAGAAGGCTCGTCGGGACGAGGCATCCCATCCGGTCGAGCAGGCGGCCCACGAGGTAGACCGACGCCGCGCCCGCGACGAGCGGGATGAGCCGATACGAGAAGAGCGACCGGTTGACGGCATCGCACGCCTTGAGCAGCAGCAGAAAGAGCGGCGGATGCGCGATCGTCCCGAGCTCGTGCCGGAAAAACCGTGCGGCGAAGAGGTGCCAGGCGCCGTTGTGGGAGAGCGGCCGATGCATCGCATAGGCCAGGCGCGGGACGAGAGACAGCCCGGCGGCGGCGAGCAGGAGCGCCGTCGTGCCGCGCGTCGGCCCGGAGTCTCCCCCCGCGACTTCGCGAGGGGAGCCGGACGCGGTGGACATCAGCGGATCAGCCCGGCGGGCCGGGCAGTCGGCAGTAGAAGAGCTCGGTGTTGCGGATGCCCTGCTCCGGGAAGTCGTCCATCGTGTACTCGACCGTGAACCCGAGTGTCGCGAGCTTGTCATCCAGGTCCGTGCCGTAGGAGCGATACGAGAGCGCGCGCCCTTCCTCGGAATTGGCGTCGCCGTGGAACTCCTTGTCCATCGGATACCGATCGGACGACGGATCTTCGGGATTTACGACCTCGACGCGATGGATGGTCATTCGGTCGCGGAAGTGCGGCACGGTGAAGATGTGGATGCCGCCCGGCTTGAGAACGCGCCGGATCTCGCGATGCGCGCGCTCGTCGAGGCGGACGTGCTCGAGAACGTCGCTCGTGACGACGACGTCGAAGGACGCGTCGGCGTAGGTCAGCGCCTCCAGGTTCTGGTTCGTCGCGCCGCCGCCGAGCCGCTTTCCCCGCTTCTGCTTGGGATCGAAGCGCGAGGTCGAGACGTCGATCCAGTCGCATCGCGCGAGCAGGTCCGGAATCGGGTAGGCGTTGCCCTCGCCGTAGAAGGCGACCTGCGTGTCGTAGACCGCGAGCTTGCGCTTCGCGCTCCTGTCGGCGAGGGCGGCGAGGCTGCCGGCCCGCGCCCCGGCCAGCTCCTCGGCCGCTCTCAGCAGACCGCGCGCGATCGAGCGGTAGCGGGAGGTCGTGAGGCACCGCGCGCAGGTCAGCGACTCGCGGAAGAGAATCGGATCCGTGTAGTAGAAGCGCGTCGTCTCGCCGCAGACGTTGCACGTTCCCGAGAGCGATGACATGCCTCGGAACCGGGGGTCGGTCGGGCCCGCCGCGGCATCCGATCTCACGGCGCCCGACTCGGAGCCGGAGGCGCGAGGGAGCGGAGACGCGGCCTTCGGCGCGCGCTCCTTCTTCTCCAGGGCCTCCAGGACCGTGTCCACGCGCGCCGACCACGCGTTCTCGCGGCCGACCTGGCGCACGCGCTCGCGGTAGGCCTCGTCGTGTCCGCGCTCGCGGGCCGCGTCGAGCGCCGCGGCGAACTCGTCGGCCGTCCGGACGATCGTGACCTCCGGATACGCCATGCACTCGGGCATCGGCGTCGTGATGGTGGCCTTGCCGCCGGCGAAGTACTCGTAGAGCTTCAACGGCGACGTCGCCACGGTGATGTCGTTGATCTTGAACGGAATCGTCGCGACGTCGAAGAGGCGCAGATATCCCGGCAAGGAGTGGTAGTCGCGCGGGCCGAGCCAGAGGACGTTCGGACACTTGAGCACCGGCTGTCCGCGGAGACTCTGGTCGTACATCGGGCCGATGAGCAGGAAGTTCCAGTCGGGGCGCGCCCGCGCGACCTTCTCGAGCAGCTCGTAGTCGAACCACGCGGCGAGCGCGCCGTAGTAGCCGGCGATCGGCTTGCCCGATTCGCGGAAGGCGCGCAGCTCCTTGTCCTCCGGCAGCGGCGCCTCATCGTCGGCGAAGCGCTCGAACTCGACGCCGTTCGGGACGCTGACGGCGTCCGGCCGGACGGCCAGCGCCTGCTGGTGCAGCTTCTTCGCGACGCTCGCGACGACGGTCGCCTCGGCGAGCCCGCGCGCGTGATTCTTCTCCAGCAGCTTCCGGTCGTAGGGGAAGACCTCGAGGTCGTCGATCCAGTCGTACACGGTCGCGGCCCCGGCGGCGTAGGCGTCCACCTTGTGCCAGTTGTACGTGAACGCCCAGAGGAGCGGCTCCGCGAGCTGCTCGAGAAGGCCTTCCGGCCCGCGGAAAAGGAAGAGGTTCGGCTGGATCTCCTTGAATCCGTTCACGTCGTCGTGCGCGTTCGAGCAGTCGAAGATCGCGATCCAGCCGCGCCGCGCGAACGTGCGCGCGAGATGGTGCGGCCGCTGGAAGAGCGCGATGCCCCAGCCGACGGACGGCAGGAAGACGACGGCGCCCTCGCTCGCCGCGATGCGCGCGCGCACGGTCTCGAGCTGCTCCTGGTAGAAGCCCAGGTCCGCGCGCTTCCAGACGTCCACGCCCTCGGCCTTCCACGACTCGCCCCACTTCTGCTCGTACTTCTTGCGGTTCTCTTCGAAGAGCGCCAGGTACTGCTTCTCGCCGAGGAGCCGGAACGAGGCCTTCTGCCAGTGGTGCACGAAGGAATCGCGCGCGCAGCGGATCTCCCAGCCCTTGGCGCGAGCGCGCCGGTTGAAGTCGTCGTCCTCGAACATGCCCACGCCGAAGCGCTCGTCGAGCGCGCCGACCGACTCGTAGACCTCGCGCTTCATCGCGAGACAGAACATGGCGAGCATCGGGATCGCGAAGACGTGGCCGTCGTTCTCGCGGACGAAGTCCTCGGCCCAGGCGGGAAGGTCGTCGACACTTTCGTATCCGACTTCCACCTTGGCCTCGTTCGAGATGGCGTTGGTCACCGGGCCCACGAGGCCGAGCTTCGGCTCCCCCGCGAGGTGGCGGACGAGCGCCGACAGCCATCCGCGCGTCACGACCGTGTCGTTGTTCAGGAGCACGAAGTAGTCGCCGGCGGCGAGCGCGAGGCCCTGGTTGTTCGCGGCGGCAAACCCGCGGTTGTCGTCGTTGAGAACCACGCGCAGGTTCGGGTACCGGGACTCCGCCTCGCGCAGGTACTCGCGCGTGCCGTCACGGGACGCGTTGTCGACGACGATGACCTCGAAATTCGGCCATTCCGTCCGGCCGTAGAGGCTCTCGAGGCATTGCCGGTTGAGCGACAGGTTGTTGTAGGTCACGACGACGATCGACGCCTTCGGGAAGGTCGCGGCGACCGCGGGAGCGAGCGCGTCGTACCGGTGCGTCCAGGAGTTCTCCTGGCCGAACGCCCGGCGGCGGGTCACGAGCGCCGGGTCGTCCTCGGCGAGCGCGGCGGCGATCTCGCGCTCGAAGTCGTCCGCGCGGTTCGCGAGCCGCACGAGCGGCGCCATCGGCGCGACCTCGGGAATCGGCACGGAGACGATCGGCCGTCCGGCCGCGAGGATCTCGAAGACTTTGACGGGACTGGTGGCTTCGGTCAGCGGGTTGCGCTTGAACGGCAGGATCGCCACGTCCATCTTCGCGAGCCACTTCGGGATCTCCGGATAGGGCTTCTCGCCGGGGAGCTCCACGTTCGGCAGCTTCGCCAGCCGGCTCGTGTCGGCGGTGTAGGTCGAGCCGACGAGGAGAAAGTCCCAGTCGGGCCGCCTTTCGGCGACGTCGGCCACGAGGTCGGAATCGAACCAGTTGGCGATCGCGCCGTAGTAGCCGATCACGGGCCGGGCCTGGCGCGCGCAGGGCCCCATCTCGAAGTGGCCGGGCTCGCAGGCATTGGGCAGCAGCAGGACGTTGGCGTTGGCCGCGCGCGCGCGCCGTTCGAGGACCAGCGAGGACGCCACGACGAGGTCGGCCGCGGCGAAGAGCTCCCGCTCGTCCTCCGCCATCTCGGGACGGTTGGTCGTGAAGCCCGCGTGGTCGTCCATACAGTCGTAGATGACGGGCCAGGCGAGCTCTTCCCGAGCCTTCTTCGCGAGCGGCCACCAGAAAGGGATCTGGACGACGAGCGCCGTCGCTCCGAGCGAGAGATCGCGGCGGAGCGCGTCGACCGCGGCGTAGAGAGCGTCGCGCGCGCCGTCGTCGAGCGTCTCGCGGTAGACGTTGCGCGCCGGGCCGCGGAGCGAGACCTCCCACACGTTGTCGCGTTTCGGATGGAGCTCGTACGGCGCGCCGCTCTGGCGGAACGCCTGCGCGACGTAGAAGACGCGATGGCCGGCCGCGGCGAACCTCGCCATGAGCTGTTGCGGCCGCTGGAAGCGGAAATCCCAATCGATGATGGGCAGGCAGATCACGTCGAAACGATTCGCGGCCGCGATCGGCGCGGCCAGCGGGACGTGGGCGGCGCGCGGCTTGCGCGATGCGGCCGCGGCCGGCGCGGTGGTCCGCGCGGTTGTCGGGGGAGCGGTCTCGCCGGCGCCGCCCAACAGCCGCCTCAGCCGCCGGCGGACGGACCAGTAGACCGACATCAGCTTCCAGTAGCGCGAGGTCTGGATCGTCAGGACCTCGTTGCGCACCTCGGAGAGCTGCTTCTGAAGGAACGCCGCCTCCCTCTGGCCGCGCCGCGCCTCGTCCTCGGCGCGTCTCTCGGCCGCCCGAAGCGACGCGGAGAGGGACGCCGCCTCGCGCTCCTTCTCCGAGAGCCGGCCGCCGAGCGACTGCGCGCGCCGTTCCACCTCTCCGGCCTTTCGGACCAGCTCCCGCTCGATCGGGAAGCGCGCGAGCGCCGTCCGGCGGACGAGGTCGAGGAGTCCCGCGGTCGCCGCCGGCGCCGGCGTCACTTCCGCCTGCAAACGCTCGGCGGCGATCTCCGCGGTGCGGCGCGCGCTCCGCGCGAGCGTCCGCGCCCGCTCCGCGAGATGCCGCGCGTATCGTCCCCGTTCCTCGAAGGCCTCGGCAAGCCGCTCGGCGATCGCGCCGCCGGCCGCCGCGAGCGGGACCGCGTAGTCCGGCTGCCCGATCTGCCGCATGAGGCGCGAGACCTTGGGGTCGTACTCGAGAGAGACGACGGGTACGCCGGCCGTCGCCGCGAAGATTCCGGCGTGGAGGCGCATCGCGAGCACGAGGTCGCACTGGCCGACGGCCGCCGCGAGCCGCGCGGGGTCGCTGCCGCCCGGCAGGATCTGCGCCGCCTCCCGGTGCCGCATCCGGTCCCGGACCCGCGCGGCGACGGCCGCGTCGTTCTCCTCGGCGACCGACTCCTGCTGGAACGGCAGGAAGAGCGCGGCGCCTCGGGTCGCCTCCACGAACCGGTCGAGCGCGTCCGCCACCTCGCCTTCCCACCGGTCGGGCTCGACGCCGACGTCCCAGGGGCGCAGCGCGACGCCGAGGAGCGGCCGGCACTCGGGCAGCGGCGGCAGCGTCTCGATGCCGACGGCGGCGTCGGCGCGCGGTGCGAACCCAGGCGCGAACGCCGGATCGGCCGTGACCTCGATGCGCTCGGGCGGCACGCCGAGCGCGGCGAGCTCGTCGCGAGACTCCTCGTCCCGCACCGTGATCGACGCCGCGGCGTCGCAGACGGCCTTCGTGAACTCGCGTCCGGGAGCCGTCTCGAGCGGGCCCACGCCGGCCGCGTAGATCATCAGCGGCTTGCCGTGCAGGAGCGCCAGCACTGCGGGCGCGGCATAGTAGGAGAGGCCCCAGTGCCGGTCGGTGAGGATCGCGTCGGCCGGGAAGCCCCAGTAGTCGTGGAAGATGCCGCCGCCGCCGAGAACGACGAGGTCGGCGCCGCGCGCGGCGTCCTCGAGAGCGAGCGGATCGCGCCAGAAGACCGCCTCGACGCCGTGGGCCGCCGCCGTCGCGCCGGGGTCGCCCGAAACGACCGTGACCGCGGCCTCCGGCGCCGCGGAGCGCAGGTGCGCGAGGATCGAGGCAAGGATCGCCTCGTCCCCGGCGTTGCCGAAGCCGTAATAGCCGGCGAGAAGGATGCGGCGAGAGTTCACGTTCGCGCGCAAGTATATGAAGGAGGGGCGCTTTTCGAGCCGTGTTCAAAGCCGGCCGCGGGAGTACGATGTCCGGATCGCAGGGAGGCTCCCGTGAGATGTCTCCTCGTGGCGGTTGCCGTTCCGTTCGCTCTGCTCGCCGTTGCCTCTTCGTCGCGCGCTCAGGAGAGTTACGGACCCGACGCGAACTACCTCGTGCCCTTCCCCAGCGTTCCAGTCTCAGACGGGCAGTGGCTACACTCTGGGCCTCAATGGATACATCGTCCCGTTGGCGGGACTCGCGGTCTTTCAGGCCCCGTCGAGCTTCCCGCGGGGGCGAACGTGGTCAATGTCTGTGTATTCCTGTACGACAACGATGCGGTCGCGAACGCCAGTTTCGTGTGGCGAGCGAACGAGATGGGAGACCCCCGCGCCGACCCGAATTATTTGGGTATCTCTGGCGCCTCGACAACGGGAGCGCCCGGTTACGTCTGCCTCTGTGCCCCTCTGAGTAGCCCGATCTGATTCGAAAGTACCAGGATCTGGATGGCGACGGTTTCTCTAATTTCACGTGGTACACCGTTCAGGTCCAGCTCGAAAGCAACAAGACCGCCTTCGGCGCCGCGGTGATCACGTGGATGCGGACCGTGAGCGCCGCTCCGGCCGTCGCGACCTTCGGCGACGTGCCGACGAACTTCCTCTACTTCCGCGCGATCGAGGCTCTGGCCGCCTCCGGGATCACCGGAGGGTGCGGCAACGGCAATTTCTGCCCGAATCAGTACGTCACACGCGGCGAGATGTCGGCGTTTCTCGCACGGGCGCTCGGGCTGCACTGGCCGCTATAGCCTCAGGTCGATGCCGTGGGGCTGAGCCCGCGTTAGCATGGCGAGGACATCCGATCTCGTGAAGGAGGCCGTCATGCGTCTTTCGCGCAGAAATCTCACTTCACTGATGATCGTGTGCCTTCTCCGCCCAGGGGCGCTCCTCTTCGCGCAGGATCACTCGCCTCCCTCCCAATCCATCCCCCAATCCGGCGGCGGCGAAAGCTTCGGTCCCGGTGCGAATTTCCTGGTGATTCCGCCGACGGACTTCCATCCCAAGGCGTCCACCGTCACGTACTCGATCAATCTCGACGGCTATCTCTACGCGACGAACTCCGGGGCGGGAGGGTTTATCGCCGGGGTGCAGCTCCCCGCGGGCGCAAGCGTCGTGAACATCTGCGTTTCGACCGATGACGAGGATCCCGACGACGAGGTCGCTCTCCAGTGGAGGGCCCACGAAGCGAAGGATGCGGGCGGCGGGGCGACCGTTCTGTTGGGGACCGGCTTCAGCGGAATCGGCGCAACGCCGGGCTTCGGCTCGACCTGCGTCAACCTTTCGAGTCCCACTCTCATTCGCAAGTACGGAGACCTCGACGGGGACGGCAAGCCGGGATACATCTGGTACGACCTCGAGATCGATCTGGAAACCAATACACCGAGCCTTCAATGGGGCCCCGCCGTGATCACGTGGCTTCGCACGGTGAGTCCCGCGCCGGCGAGCGCAACTTTCGGCGACGTGGCGACGAACTTCATCTATTTCCGCGCGATCGAAGCACTGGCCGCCTCCGGAATCACCGGCGGCTGCGGCAGCGGCAACTTCTGTCCGAACCAGACCGTCACGCGCGGCGAGATGGCGGCGTTCTTCGCGCGGGCGCTCGGCCTGCATTGGCCGTACTGAGAATGCGGCGGTCGTCGAAAGGAGGCGGACGATGGGTCATCGCGTTTCAGCCCGGTCCCCATGGCTCGATACAGAAGATTCCGGCGTTGGCCTCCGCCCGAAGGCGATCAAGAAGGTCCTCCGATGCGCTCGCGCGATTCTCTGCCCGTTGCTGGTTTTGACTTCGCCTCGCCCCGTGTTTTCTCAGCAAAGCGCGTCGGCCCCGGCGCGCCCTCAGGGCGGCGAGAGCTACGGACCGGGCGCGAACTTTCTCGTGATTCCCGCGGTGGCGTTCCGGCCCGTGAACAACCTGATCCAGTACACCGTATCCGACGGATACGTCCTGAACTCGAGTAGCGGGATCGAAACCTACCAGGCCCCTGTCGAGCTCCCAGCGGGGGCGAGCGTGGTCAACGTTTGCGGCTTCACGCTCGACAACAACGTGAGTTTTCCGGCGCATGTCACCTGGGAAGCCGTGGAGATGGCCGAAGGTGCCGCGGCGCCGAAACTGGTCGAGCTCGCGAGCGGAATCAACGACACCCCGGGCTACCATCAGACCTGCGTCGACCTCCCAAGTCCGACTCTGATCCGGAAGGTCGCCGATCTCGACGGAGACGGACAATCGCACTACGTCTGGTACCAGGTCACGATCTACTCGGTCACCGGGTTCGGCGGCGCGGTGATCATCTGGCTCCGCACGGTGAGCCCCGCGCCGGCGACGCCGACCTTCGGCGACGTGCCGACGAACTTCCTCTACTTCCGCGCGATCGAGGCGCTCGCGGCGTCGGGGATCACCGGCGGCTGCGGCAACGGCAACTTCTGTCCGAACCAGAACGTCACCCGCGGCGAGATGGCGGCATTCCTGGCGCGGGCGCTCGGGCTGCACTGGCCGCAATAGCGGATTCCGGTCAGAAAAGGAGTACTTCCATGTCGACCCGCCGCTTCGTCCGAGTCTTCGCGTCCGCGGTTCTGTCTCTGATCGTCGTCGGCCGCGCGCCCGCGAGCGCCGCAGACTCCGGCAGCGCGGCCGAGGGAACCCGTACCTACGGAACGGCGGATCAGACTGTGTCGACCATCGGTGCGTGGGAGTTCGTTCCGGTCGAGAGCGACGTCACATGGTCTCTTTCCGCAGGATTTGACCGGTATCTCTCGAGCGCGGGCACCCTCGTTGCGGCGGTGCACCTCCCGGCCGGGGCGTCGGTTTCCGCGATGGAGATCCAGGGCTGCGACTTCAGCAACGTGGGCTACCTCGCCGCGATCCTCTACTCGAACTCGGTGTCGGGCGGCCTGACGGAGCCGCCGACGCCGCACGCAGGCGTCTCCAGTTCGCCCCAAGGCAGCCCAGGCTGCGACTTCTTCTTCGCCTCGGTGCCGTCTCCGGTCACGATAGACAACCATCGGAGGACGTATTTCGTGTGGATCCGGACGAACGTGGCGACAGACGATGTCGCGTTTTCTGCGGTACGGCTCTACTACACCCTTCAGATGAGTCCGGCCCCGCTCACCCCGACCTTCGGCGACGTGCCGAAGAACTTTCTCTACTTCCGGGCGATCGAGGCGCTGGCGGCTTCCGGGATCACCGGCGGCTGCGGCAACGGCAACTTCTGTCCGAACCAGAACGTCACACGCGGCGAGATGGCGGCGTTCTTCGCGCGGGCGCTCGGGCTCCACTGGCCGTATTGAGCACTCCGCGGTCGTGAAAAGGAGGCGGCCGATGACTCATTCCATTTCAACCCACGTGGTGGTTTTCGCGGTCTTCGTTGGGTTGACCGGTTCGAGCCTCGCGGCCCGGCAGGCTCCTCCACCCGCAAGTGATGCCGAAGAGCTTCAGCGAAACACTTACGGGACGCAGGATGCGATCATCCATCAGATTCCCTCGGCCGCCTTTCAGACGCGGCTCGGCGAGACCATCGATGAGCCCGTTCGCGGCTACATATCGGCGGGAACCGGCCAACAGGGGTCCTTCGTCGCGCCGCTCGTGCTCCCAAACGGCGCCCTCGTCAGCTTTCTCGACCTCTACTGGTACGACAGCGACCCGGGCCCCAACGAAGTCCTGGCAGAGCTCCGAATGTTTTCGGGGCCAACTCCACCCCCCGTGGAGACTTTACTGGCCGACGTCCGTTCGAGTGGATCCGGAGGCTACGGGTACTCCTTCAAGGTCATCAGCCCGCCTGTGCAGATCGATAACAACAATCGCTACCTGATCTACGTGAGCAATGCCGTCTGGAACGGCGCCGAGGCCCGGGCGTTCGGCGGTGTCAATGTCTGGTATCGCCTCCAGATGAGCCCGGCGCCCGCGACGGCGACTTTCGGCGACGTGCCGAAGAACTTCCTCTACTTCCGGGCGATCGAGGCGCTGGCCGCCTCGGGCATCACCGGCGGCTGCGGAAGCGGCAACTTCTGTCCCAACCAGAACGTCACACGCGGCGAGATGGCGGCTTTTCTCGCCCGCGCGCTCGGGCTGCACTGGCCGTACTGACCGGGTTTTCTCAAGAGGAGTCGTTATGAAGTGGATCTCGATTTCGTTTCTCGCACTCGCGGCCGGCTCGGCCGGCGCGCAGACGCCGCCGGCCATCACGGGCTCGATGGAAGCCTCGGCGTCCAGCGCCAGACCGCCCGGTCGATCCGAGGCGAAGGCACCGCATGATTTCGGAGTGGGGACCCAGCAGTCTGCCACGATCCCGGCCGCCGCCATGGTTCCCCTCGTGTCGGATATGACCTACGGATACGGGTCCGGGCTGTATCGGTATCGAACGGGCGGAAGCCTTTACTTCGAGGGAGGCGTCTCGATTCCGACGGGGGGGCTCATCACCCGAATGCATCTGGATGCGTGCGACACGAACTCGGGCGCCGAGGTCGCCGCCTTTCTCTACAAGTGTCAGGGAGTCGCCTGCGACACCCTCGCCTCGATTCACACGGGCTCCCCAGGGACCCCGGGATGCACCTTGTTCTCCGCGGTGGTCGATCCGGTGGAGACCGTCAATCAACTCTCCTACGACTACATCGTCGAGGTGGCGATGACCGGTACAGACGCGACCACGAGCTTCCGGGACGTTCGAGTCTTCTGGGAGCGCCAGTTGAGCCCGGCGCCGCCGACCGCGACGTTCGGCGACGTCCCGACGAGCCATCCGTTCTTCCGGGTCATCGAGGCGCTCGCCGCATCCGGAATAACGAGCGGCTGCGGCGGCGGCAATTTCTGCCCCGATGGTGTCGTCACGCGGAAAGAGATGGCGAAGTTCCTCGCGAGGGCCCTCGGTCTCTTCTATAGCGACTCGTTCACATTCTGACGATCGCTGGCGAGTCGGGCGACAGCGACGCCGCACGGCGACATAGGAGGGGAGTGAGCCGCATCGGCATTTCCCCGCCGGCGCCGCCGCGGCCGGGCTAGAATTCATTTCCAGGCCCGGACTCCCGGCGGCCGGCTGAGGAGATCAAGATGTCCTCTCCAAGCAGCACGCGGTCCGTACGGATCGCCCTCGCGATCTTCGGCGTCGCCGGCTTGGCGGCCGGCGACGAACCGAGCCGCCCGCCGGGCGACGTTCCGGCCGTCTCGGAGGCCTACGGCCTGGACACGCAAACGCTCGTCATCGAGGCCCCGGAGTTCACCGGACGCCTGGATTCGACGGCGCCCGCGCTCGCGCACGCTGGGTTCTTCTACTTCAACAGCCCCGGGTCGGACGATCCGGAGGGCTACTTCGCCCCGGTCCGACTGCCCGCCGGCGCCGTGGTCACGGCGATTCAGTGCTGGGTCAACGACACGAGCGCGGCCAACGACGTGACGATCAGCTTTCAGCGCGCGCAGCACGACTCCTCGAACAACCTCCCGGCGGTCTTCGCCATGGGAGGGTTCTGGGGCTCGACGGGATCGCTCGGCTACGAGCAACCCGGGTCCCCCGTGTTGAACACCACGATCCGGTACACCGACGGGACGCGGCGCAACGTCTACTTCCTTCGCGCCGACCTCGCCGACGACACGGCGCTCCAGCAATGCCGCGTGAGCTGGCACCGCACGATCTCCGCCGCTCCGGGCGTCGCGACGTTCGGCGACGTGTCCACCGACTACATCTATTTCCGGGCGATCGAGGCGTTGGCGGCCTCGGGGATCACGGGGGGTTGCGGCAGCGGGAACTTCTGCCCGAATCAGAACGTGACGCGCGGCGAGATGGCGGCGTTCCTGGCCCGGGCTCTCGGGCTGCACTCGCCGTAGAGCTCCGGCGCGCGGCTTGTCGCCGCCGCCCGGAGCGACTACAATCTGGACAGTTCCGGTTCGAAAAATGTCGGTTGCGCGCGCGATTCTTCGCCCGGACTCCGCCCGGCTTCGAGCCGCGCTCAAGGAGGCTGCACCATGAAGGGATCCCGCGTCCTCGCCGTCGTTCTGGTGTCCGCTCTCGGGGTCACCGGCATCGTCCGGGCCCAGGCGGCCGCCCTTCCGAATCTCGACACGCCGTCCCCGACCCGTCCGGAGCCCGACATCCAGGCGGACTTTCGGGCCGGCAAGCACGTCTCGCCACGCGACTACGGAGTCGGGAACGTCAACATCCTGCAGATCCCGGCGGCCGCGTTCGTCCCCTTTAACGGAACCTGGACCCACGATGACAAGGGCTATTTCTCGACGACGGGCTCGAACTTCAACGCGCACGGCTGGGCGCCCCTCCAGCTCCCGAGCGGCGCGAATATCCAGTACGTCGACGTCTATTACAACGACACGGACGGCGACTACGACCTGTCGGCGAAGATTCTCGCGGCGAGCGGCAGCGGCCCTTCCGCCGACCTGGTCCCGATCGGCGACATCGCGTCGTCGTCGGGCAGCTCGGGGAAGGGATATGCCTCGTCCCCAAGCTTCGCCTACACCGTCAACAACGACGTCCAGTACAACGGCGGCTCGCAGCTCATCGTGCAGGTCACCCTTCCCTCGTCCTCTCTCGGCTTCAAAGCCGTGGACATCTGGTGGACTCGCCAGATCGCGCCGGCGCCCGCGACGGCGACCTTCGGGGACGTGCCGACGAATCATCCGTACTTTCGGGTCATCGAGGCGCTCGCGGCTTCCGGAATCACGAGCGGCTGCGGCGGAAACAACTTCTGTCCGAACGGCACCGTGACGCGGCAGGAGGTCGCCAAGTTCATGGTGCGGGCGCTCGGTCTCTACTGGAACGACTACAACCTGGGGCCCTTCTAGCGATCGCTTCCGATCGGAGGCGAGCCGGCCCGGCGTAGACTCCTCACCCGTGAGGGTGAGCTGGTCCCGCGTTCTCTGCGTGCGGCGGGCCGACCCCTTCCGTCTCTCGGTGGGGGACGAGGCGGTCGCGGACTTCGGGCCGGGGCTGCTCGAGTTCTTGAGCCTGCGAGATGGGAGCGGCGAACGGTTGGGAGAGACTCTCGCGCCCGAGTGGGTGCTTCCCATCTCTGCGGTCGGAACAGCGGCGTTCGCGCTGGTCGGCGAAGAGTTTCAGCCTTGGACAGCAACCGAGGTCATCGCCGAGCTTCGCCGACCGCTTCGTGCCGGCGAGATCGCCGTCGCGACGGTCCGGGTTGCGTCGCTGCGCCGCGCGTCCGTCGTCATTCCGTTTCGCGCCGTGAGTCGCGAGGAAGGGGACCTGCTGCTCGAGGGCCGGACCGTGTTCGCCTGTGTCGGCCCGGAAGGCGTTCGGCCGTTCGATCCGAAACTCCTGGCGCGATCTGCGCCGGCGCCGGCTCCGCCGGCAGCGCCGGGCCCGCCGTCGGTCGCCTTGCCTCCCTCGCCCGAAAAGACGCGATTCGCCGACCGGATCCTCCCGGCGTCCACAGCGCGCAAGCTGCGTCTGACGTACTGGCACCTGAAGGATCTGCGCCGCGCCGTGAGCGAGCCTCCCCCGGCGCCGGCGCCCGCGGCTTCGGTCCGCTGGTCGATTCCCTCGCTGTCGCTCCGTCCCGGCGAAGCGGCGGACGTCGAGCTCGAGGTGCGGGCCCGCGCCGGAGTCTGGCAGGACGTCGAAGTGCACATCGAGCCTCCCTTCGGGTACGGCCTCGAGGTCGCGCCGACGCACACGCGCCTGCGGCTGTCACCCGGTGCGGTCGCGACGATTCCGGTCCGCGTGGCGGCGCGCCGTCCCGACGAGGTCAACCTCGGCCGTCCGTGGGCCGTCGACGCCGTCGCTTCCGCCGGCGGCGAACGGCTCGGGGCCGTGCGCCTGGAGGTCCGCGCTCCCGATCCCGAGCCCGGCCGCCTCTTCTACGTGCTGACCGAGGACTGCGAGACCTTCGACGGCGGCGACAAGACGGGCAACTACGGCGCGGCGCGCGTTCTGGGCAATCACAACGACTTCATGGATCCCGAGGACTACCGGGTGCAGATGATCGCGAAGCCGGACGCGTTGAACGCGATCGCTGAAAAGCACGGGGCTCGCTGGACGCACTTCTGGACGGTGCCGCAGCGGTTCGCGACGGATTGGGCGGCCAGCCGGTCGAAGACGGGTGCGTGGGAGCTGGTGGCACGGGAGCTCGACGAATCCATACGCCGAGGGTCGCAGCGACACGAGTACGCGCCGCACATCCACTTCGACTACGAGCCCGACTCGAAGCTGCCACCGCAGCCTCGCCTCCTCTACGATGAGAAGACGGACGGAATCCTTCCGAACGAGTACTACGACGCGGGGTCGAACCCCAACCACAAGTACCACGGCTGGGACGGCGGCCGGAAGGGGATCGCGTACGTGCGCGCCGAGGGAAGCCTGGGAGATCCCGATTCGAAGAAGGGGTCGCTCTATCGGGCGCTCCGCCATCTCGCCCGTCTGTCCCTTGAGTCGCCGACGACGCGCGTCGCCCGCACCGGCGCGGCGGACTTCGGAGGGACTCCGGAGGATCTGCGCGTGAGCGCGCGGGCATCCCTCGCGAACGGCATTCTCGGCAATTCCGATTCCGGCGTTTACCACACGGACGTGCCGCTGCCCCGGGGCCGGCAGATCTATTTCGCCCGAGGCGATGACCTGGACCGCGAGGTCGATGATCTGGCGGCGGCGTCCCTCGTCGAGCTGCGAGCGCCGCCGCACCAGCTCGAGCAGGGGACGCTCGCCGAGCTCAACGCGTGGTTCGACGGGCGGGCGGCGGAATCGCGCGGGCCCGGCGTGCGCGCGATCGTGGCGATGACACACGCGATGTTCGTCCGCGGGGCGCCCGACCCGTTCCGCGACGTCTCGGGCGGCGACTTCGACAAGATCGACCTTCATCTGCTCCACGTCCGCCGCGCGTATCCGCAGATCCGATTCGGGACGGCGTCCGAGGTGACTCTCGAGTTCCTCGACTACTACACTCCCGTCCCTCTTGCCGTGCCGGATCGACTCGGCTGGTGTTCGGCCGACGGAAAAACCGCGATCTATTCGATCCGGATCCTCGGGAGAGGCATACCGATCGCGCCGGACCGTCCCGCCCGGCTGACGGTTCAGGTGCCGCCGATCGCCGAGGCGGGCGACGTCCTGTCGCTCGCGGTGCTCGAAGACGGTCTGCCGCTCGCCGGAACGTCTTGGACGGCGAGTATCGAGGAGCTCCCGACGATCGCCTTCGAGGCGACGCGCTCGACGGGCTACATGCTCCGCGTCGAGATCGCGCAAGCTCTCGACCGCCCGGCCGGCCTCCTAGGCATGACTCCCGGCGACGCCCCTGCGGGCTTCACCAGGCCGGCCGAGGACGTTCGCCCGGACCTCTTCCGTTTGGAGGGACCGCGTCTTCTTTCCGGTCGAAAGCCACCGGTCGCGGAGACGCGGGCAGGGGAGACCTGGGAGTGGCAATACCCGGGCGACCTCTTCCATCTCCTCATTCATCCGGTGGCCGGCCACGCGCATCCGCTCGGCCGCCGAATGCATCCTTTCGGGCGAATCCCCGAAGGGATGGCGATCGACGTCGCCCGGCGCCTGCTCGGAGACGGGACCCGCCCGGAACGATTCGTGCTGAAACTCGTGCGCCCGATGCGCGGCGATGCCGACTTTCGTCTGACGACCGTCGTCGAAGAGGCCGCTCCGGAGCGACTCGTCTTCGCGAACCGAATCGACGAGGGCGGCGTCGAAGTCGCGCGCGTGCGGCTGGAGGTGGCGCGGCGGTAGGGACGGCCTCGGTCCGTGTGCCCGCCGAGTGCCGATCGGGTCCTCGGGACGCGTCCGGGTCCGAGTGGACGCGACGCCAAAGGGGGAGATCCTCGTCCTCCTAAGCCTGCAGTAGGGTTCTCTCGTATCCGCCCGATCGGCGTACACTCCGCCGCGGAATGGCAGCGGAGTCGGTCATCGTCGTGTGCCCTGACACCAACGTCCGCTTGTGGCCGGGACGGACGGACGAGGCGGCAACGGGCGGCGGGAAGACGGCGATCCTTCGGCTGGCCGACGCCTGGGCTCGCGCGGGGCACCCCGTGACGGTGGCCGCCGGCGCGGTGCGAACGGAGAGCGCGGAAGGTGTCACGATTGCTTCGATGTCCGAGGCCGCGGGAGAGTACGACGTCGCGATCTACGTCACCGGCTCCTACGGGCACTTCCGCGACCCTGAGGTCGATGCGATCCGGGCCGCGCGCCGATTGTTCTGGCAGAACGGACCGGGCCGGGCCGAGCTTCCCCCCGGCCGGGTCGACTGGTACGTCGCGCCGGCGAAGTTTCTCGCCCGGCGCGCCGTGGACGAGTGGGGGCATCCTCCCGAGAAGGTCGTCGTCATTCCCGGCGAAGCGGTGCGCCGGAGGCGCGCGGCCTCCGAGGCGGCGTCGCGCGATCCGTTCGCGGCGATCTACGCGAGCCACCCGTTCAAGGGGCTCCGGGAAGCGGTCGAGGTGCTCGGGCATCTGCGCGCGGAGTTCCCCGGCGTGCGGCTCGACGTGTACGGCTCGGAGCGATTGTGGGCCGACGGCGCCGCGGCGTCCGCGGAGCGGGTTCTGCCGGAGTGGGTGCGCCGCGCCGGCGAGACGCCGCAGAGCGAAGTCGAGCGCCGCATGGCGGACTACGGGTTGATGCTGTATCTGACCGAGTGGGTGGACGGCTTCTCGCTTTCCACCGCCGAGGCGCTCGCGGCGGGCGTCATCGTCATCGCCACGGCGCACGGCGCGAACGCCGAGTTCCTGAGGCACGGCTGGAACGGCTTTCTCGTCCGCTCGGACGGAGGCCGCCCGGACCTCCTGGAGGCGCAGAGTCTCGTGCGAGCCTATCTGCGCGACCCGGCGGCCTTTGCCGGCATCCGCGCCAATGCGATGGCGTCCGTGCCCACCTGGGACGAGCAGGCCGAGGAGTGGCGCCGGCTGTGGCGATCGCCCCTCAGGGGCGCCTAAAGGCCGTATTTCGCTCCCATCTGCGGGTTACAATTTTGGTGTCGGGGCGGAAACGCCCAAACACAGGACAGATCTTGAGGATCCGGGGAAGAAGACTCTCTCGCGCCGCCGGCCTGGCGTTCGCGGTCCTGGCGCTCGCCGCCGGAGCGACGCCGTTGATCGCCCAGCCGGCCCCCGACGTCACGCTTGCGCCCTACATCGGCTCGCTGACGATTCCGCTCGGTTTCGTGAACGCGGGCGACGGGAGCGGGCGCAACTTCGTCGTGACCCAGCGGGGAAAGATCTTCGTCTATCAGGGGAACACCGGTCTCGGGACGTTCCTCGACGTCTCCGCGCTCCTCCCTTGCCCCGAAGATCCGAGCACGGGCTGCGGCGAGCAGGGGTTGCTCGGTCTCGCGTTCCACCCGAACTATTCGTCGAACGGTCTCTTCTTCATCGACTACACGAACACGAACGGCGACGAGACCATCGCGCGGTACAAGGTCTCCTCCGACCCGGACGTCGCCGACCCCGACAGCGCCACGATCCTGCTCGTCGTGCCCGACCCGTTCCCGAACCACAACGGCGGACAGCTTCAGTTCGGTCCGGACGGCTATCTCTACATCGCGATGGGCGACGGCGGCTCGGGCGGCGACCCGGGCAATCGCGCGCAGAACAAGGGCGAGCTCCTCGGGAAGATCCTGAGGATCGACGTGGACGGGCAAGGGACGATCCCTTGCGGGCAAGTCGCTCCGGGACCGCCCTACGCGCCCTACGGCATTCCCGACGACAACCCGTTCGTCGCTACGGAAGGCGCGTGCGCGGAAGTCTGGGCGTACGGTCTGCGCAATCCATGGCGCTTCAGCTTCGACCGCGAGAACGGCGATCTCTTCATCGGCGACGTCGGACAGAACCTCTATGAGGAAGTCGACTGGCAGCCCGCCGGGACGCCCGGCGGCCGCAACTACGGCTGGAGGCGGATGGAAGGCTTCCACTGCTACGACCCCGCGGCCAATTGCAAGGACGGCACGCTGACGCTGCCGATCCTCGAGCACGATCACTCGCTCGGCTGTTCCGTCACGGGCGGCTACGTCTATCGCGGCGCGGCGTATCCGCAGTTGAACGGCGTCTACGTCTACGGCGACTACTGCAGCGGGAAAATCTGGGGCGCCGTGCGCGACGCGGCCGGCGTCTGGTCGGAGCGCGTGATCGCGACGTCGCAGTTCATCAGCTCCTTCGGCGAGGACGAGGCCGGGGAGCTCTACGTCGTCGAGCACAGCGGCTCGGTGAAGAAGATCACGAGCGTCGCGACGTTCCTCAAACCGACGGTCGCGGCGCTCGCGCCGGGAGCGGCGATCAAGGGCGACCCCGGAATCGTCCTGAACGTGGACGGATCGGGCTTCACGCCGGCGTCCGTTGTTCGCTGGAACGGGGCGGTGCGGGCGACCACGTACGTCTCGCGCACGCGACTGCAGGCCGCGATCCCGGCCGCGGACGTGGCGGCGCCGGGCACCGCGCTCGTCGCGGTCGCGAACCCTTCGCCGGGCGGCGGCGTTTCAACCGGCAAGTCGTTCTCGATCTCCAACCGCTTCCTCGATGTGCCGCTCTCCCACGAGCTGCGCCGCCCGATCGAGGGAATCGCCGCGGCGGGGATCACGGCCGGCTGCGGCGACCGGATCTTCTGCCCGGAGTCGCCCGTGACGCGCGATCAGATGGCGATCCTCCTGCTCCGCGGGGAGCACGGGGCGTCCTACGCGCCGCCCGCGGCGACCGGAACCCTGTTCTCCGACGTCTCGAAGGCGGCGTTCGCCGCGGCGTTCATCGAGCGGCTCTCGGCCGAGAGCATCACGACGGGCTGCGGCCTGGGCAACTACTGTCCGGCCGCTCCCGTCACGCGCGCGCCCATGGCCAAGTTTCTGCTGCGAGCGCTCGACGGCCCGTCGTACGAGCCGCCCGCGGCGAAGGGTGTCTTCAGCGACGTTCCGGCTTCGGCGCCGTTCGCCGCGTGGATCGAGGAGATCGCCGCGCGCGGAATCACGGCCGGCTGCGGAACCGGAAAGTACTGCCCGAACCTCGTCGTGACGCGCGCCCAGATGGCCGCGTTTCTCGCCCGGACGTTTTCCGTTTCGTTGCCGCCCTAATCGTCGAGGAGGGAGAGGGAGAGAAGAGGTCCTCGGACAGGAAACGAACATGACATCTCGCGAGCCCTCGCCGCGGCGGGGAGCAACGAGAGCCGGCGCCCGGCTCTTCTTGATCCTCGTCGCCGCTTCTTCGATTGCGTTGCGCGCGCCGGCGGCCACGCTCGGCGGCCCGGTGCCGCCCCCGCTGCCGCTCTTCCCGACGTCGAACTGGTGGAACCTCGACGTGTCGGGCGCTCCGCTCGACCCGGACTCGGCGTCCTACATCACCTTCCTCGGCGCCGGAGGAGTGACGGGCGCGCATCCGGACTTCGGCGGGAACGCGGGCCCCGTCGCGATCTACGGCTTCCCGTACTGCGTCGTTTCGGGGACGCAGGCGAAGAAGGCCGTCACCTTCCAGTACTGGGACGAGAGCGACGGCGTCGATTACGGCACGCACGCCGGCCTGCCGTTCTATCCGATTCCCGACGAGGCGATCACGCAGAGCCACTGGATCGAGGGCGGCCAGCCCGGCAACGCGACCGTGGGCGGCGATCGCCACATGCTGATCCTCGACCAGGACAACAAGATCCTCTACGAGCTCTTCGCCCTCAAGTGGGACACGGTGAATTCGCGCTGGAAGGCGGGATCGGGCGCGGCGTTCGACCTCGGGAGGAACGGACGCCGGCCGGACACCTGGACGTCGGCCGACGCCGCCGGGCTCGCGATCCTGCCCGGTCTCGTCCGCTACGACGAGGTCTACGGCCCCGCAGAGATCGGGCACGCCTTCCGCGTGACGGTGCGCGACTCGAACGGCTACGTCTATCCCGCCTCGCATGACGCCGGCTCGCAGGCGGGCGCGCTGCCGATGGGCGCCCGCCTGAGGCTGAAGGCCTCGAAGGACATCTCGGGCTACGACCCCGCCATGCAGAAGATCTTTCGCGCGATGAAGAAGTACGGGCTCGTCGTCGCGGACAACGGGACCGACCTGTACGTGAGCGGGACCTGGGACACCCGGTGGAACAACGACATCCTGAATCCCGCCTTCGGCGATCTCGCGCCGTCGGACTTCGAGGTCGTGAAGCTCGGTTACATGCCGCAGGTCGCGGCTGGCCTCGCCGCGGACGCGCACTCCGGGACCGGCACGTCGTCGGACGCCGACGGCGTGCTCGAGCCGGGCGAGACGGTGATTCTGGAGCCGTCCTGGACCTACCAGGGCAACGCGTCGAAGTCGCTGGCCGGGACCGCCTCGGCGCTCGCGGGGCCGGCCGGAGCGACCTACACGCTCGCGGACGCGGCGGCGTCGTACGGGACCGTTCCAGCCGTCGCGACCGGCGACGGCGCGACGGTCTCCTGCGCGGGCTCCGGCAACTGCTACCGCGTCGCGGTCTCGGCGCCCGCGGTCCGGCCGGCGGCGCATTGGGACGCGTCGGTCACCGAGACCCTTTCGACGAGCGGCGTCTGGAAGTGGACGCTCCACGTCGGCGACAGCTTCGGAGACGTCCCCCGCGCGAACCCCTTCTACGCGAAGATCGAGACGCTGTACCACCACGGCGTCACGTCGGGCTGCGCCGCCGGGCTCTACTGTCCGGACGACGCCGTCGTGCGCTACCAGATGGCGATCTTCCTCGCCGACATGCTCGCGCGCGGCGGGTCGAACGTGCCGTCGGCCGGTCTCTGGAGCGGAAAGTCGTACTCCTGCAAGCCGGGAGGCGTCTCGCTCTTTCTCGACGTCGCGCCGACGGACGCCTTCTGCAAGCACGCCCACTACCTGGCGGTCCAGAACGTGACCCTCGGATGCGGGGGCGGCTTCTTCTGCCCGAGCGCCGCCGTGTCGCGGCTCGAAATGTCGGGGTTCGTCGCGCGGGAGATGGTCGCGCCGGGCGGAGGCGGCGCGGTCCCGGCTTCCTACGGGCCGGATCCCGCCACGGGACGCTCCTACAACTGCAGTCCGACCGCGCCGAACGTCCACTTCACCGACGTGCCGGCGTCCGATCCGTACTGCAAGCTCGCCCACTATCTCTGGGCGCGCAATGTGATCGCCGGCTGCGCCCCCGACGCCTACTGCACGGGCTCCTCGGTCACGCGCGGCGAGATGGCGAAGTTCCTG
>DATBFU010000013.1:0-46745 GCA_036558325.1 Thermoanaerobaculia bacterium
GACGAAGAGATTTCGCCCGGCGTAGAGGAGCGCGATGATCGCGGCGGCCGACAGAACCGCCGCGCCGGCCGACCGGACCACCCCCGCGGCGGGCGCGGGACCGCCGGCCGGCTTCGTCGCCGGAGTCAAAAAAGCCCCCTCCGGGGGAGGGGGCTCTGTGTCGTGCGAAATGTCCGCTTTGCTCACGCTCCGGAGACGAGTGTTACCACAATTACGGCCCGGCGGTTCTTGGCCCTGCCTTCCGCCGTCGCGTTGTCGTAACCCGCCTCCGCGGAGCCCTTGGCGACCGTGGTGATCCGGTTCGGGTCGATCCCGTGACGGGTGACGAGGTACTCCTTGGCGGCCTCCGCCCGCTTGGCGGAGATGGCCACGTTGGCGTCCTCTTTCTTGCCGGTGTTGTCCGTGTAGCCCGTGATGACGGCCGTGGAGTTCAGATCGTTCTTCATCCGCAGCGCGATCCCGTCGAGCATCGCCTTGGCGATGTTGGTCAAGCGGGCGCTGCCGGCGTCGAAGAAGATCTCGTCGGTGGTCTTCTTGGGCGCCGCCGGCGGGGGAGGCGCGGGGGCCGGGGCGGGCGCCGGCGCCGGCTTCGTCTCCTCGACCACCGGCGTCGGCGCGGCCGGAGGCGGCACGACGACCGGCGGCGGCGGGGGAGGCGGCCAGGCCGCGTACGTGATGCCGATGATCCCGCCGAACGGCGTCGGGTTGTTTCCGTGCTTGAAGAGCAGGTCCATGTTCACGTTGAACGCCGTCGAGACCGCAACGCCGGAGTCGGCGAGCCAGAAGCGGACGCCCGCGTTCAGGTAGGACTGGTTCGGCTCGGGGAAGTCGCCGCCGTCGTAGATCGTGCGGTCGATTTCGCTGATCACGTGGAAGGGAAGCCCCGCCATCGGGACGTCCACGCCGAAAGCGAATCGCAGCTGGTTGGCGGGCCGGACGTCGTTGTCCTGATGGCCGGCGAGGGTGTACGACGCCATGCCCGTGAAGATGCCCTTGGTGATGACGCCGCCCCACTCCCAGTCGGTGCGGCGTGAGTTGATCTGCTCGTCGGAGGGGACGCCGTTGATCTCGAGCGTCGCGTTGTTGACCGGCGCGTGCGCCGCGAGCCAGAGGCCGACGCGGAAGTTCGCGTCGTTTTCCGAGTACAGCGTGACCTTGGTCCCGACGCGGACCTTCATCGCCTCGTTCGACGAGAACGGCGCGGGAAGGAGCGTGCCGTTGATGGCGCCGCCCTGCCAGCCGCCGCGGCTGTGGTAGTTCTCGCCGCCAAAGCTCGCGAAGATCGACCAGTACCTGTTGAAACCGAAGCCGAGCGAGAACTCGCCGGCGGCGTGCCGATAGGTGCGGTCGCGAAAGAGCGTGTCGTTGCCGGGGAGGTCGCCGGCGACCGCCTGATCGAGCCATCCGTAAACGCCCAGCGTGAAGTGACCGGGCAGCGGCTGGTCGGCCGTCGGGATCGTGAACAGACCGATGTCGCCCTGATTGTTCACGGCGACCTGCGCGGGTGCCGCGGCGCCGAGCAGGCACGCAAGCACCACGAGGAGCGCGGTCCGCTTTGCCTTCATGCAATCTCCTTTCGAAGCGACCAGGTGACTGCCTAATAGAATAAGACAAAAGTGCCTAAACGCCAAACAACTTTATCTATCTCAGGCGCTTAGGCGGCGGGCCAAAGGCAGGATGAGCGATTTCCCTCGGTTTTATGGCTTTTCCCGGCGGAAGGGACGGCCAACGGGCGGCGAACCTATACTTTCGGCTGCATCACCAGGGACATCTTGTCCTGGAACGCCTTGACGCGGGCCGGCCCGCGCAGGGCCGAGATCGCCTTCTCGGTCTGCCGGATCAGGTCCCGCACCGCCTCGACGCCGCGCCCCTGGTCGATCTCCGAAAGCGCCTGCCGGTAGGGCCGCTCGAGGTTCGGCAGATTCGACTCTCCGAGCGCCACCTCCGCCTCCTGCTTCACACGCGTGCAGAGGATCATCAGGATCTTCTTCTCGTCTCCGAGAACCGCGGCCGGCGCGGGCGCCGCGGTGGGCCGCGCCGTTTCCTTCGAGCGCATCTCGGCGAGGCCGGCGGTGATGAGACCGTAGAGGACCTTCGCCGTATCGAAAGAGGACGACCCCATCGCGCGCGCGAGGTCTTCGAGGGAGCGCTTGCCGTCGATGTGGATGACCAGATTCCATTCGGGCGGCGAGAGCGTCACGGGCTCGGCGAGGTTGCGGGGCTGAAGGACCGGGACGTAGTCGAGCCCGGGGATCTTTCGCGACAGCACCTTCCATTCGTCCAGGCGCCGCGCCGACTCCATGAGGAGGCTCGTGTTGGGCTTGTCGATCGTGACGGTGTCGGGCTCTTCGCCCTGCGTGAACTGGAACTCGCCGGTGGACCAGATGGCGAGGGCGTAGACCGCCTCCTCGCCCGTCATCTCGCCGACCTTGGCGTGGATCATCTGTCCGTTTTTCAGATAGATGAACCCCCGCTCGGCGCCCCGTACGAGCGTAAACATTCCGGTTTTGCCCGAGACCGAGACGAGCTGAATGATGTCCGGGACCGGAAGCTCCTGGATGGATCCCTGAAACGACATGCCTTGCCGTGAATGATAGCAAGGAAGGGACGCCGGTCCCGGAGACGGCCTCCTATCGGGCGGCGGGAGCGGCGTGGATGTGGCAGATGGCGACCGCCAGCGCGTCCGCCGCGTCGAGCGGAATCCGCGACCTCTGCCGCGCGAGCAGGGACAGGACCATCGCCCGGACCTGAGGTTTCTCGGCCTGGCCGTAGCCGACGAGGGCCTTCTTCACGAGCCGCGGCTCGTACTCGAACACCGGGAGCCCGGTCTCGGCGGCCGCCGCGAGCAGCACGCCGCGGGCGTGCGCGAGCTTGACCGTCGAGGCGACGTTCTTGGCGGCAAACACGGTTTCGACCGACACAGCCGCGGGCCGGCATTCGGCAATGAGAGCCCGGGCGGCCGTCAGGAGCATCTGGAGCTTGTCGGGGAGCGCGAGTCCCGCCCCCGGTCGCCAGACCCCGCACCGTTCGAGACGCAGGCTTCCGGACTCGAAGAGCACGACACCGTAGCCTGTCGCCGCCGTGCCGGGATCGAGACCGAGGATGCGCACGAGCTTTCAGTTCTCAGCCAGAGTCGCGCGGCGCCATTCCGCTCTGGCTGAAAGCGGACAGCTGAGAGCTGACAGCTAGCCTTCCTCGAAATCGAAATTCGCCCACACGTGCTGTACGTCCTCGTGCTCCTCGAGCGCTTCCATCAAACGCATCATCTGATCCGCCTTGCGCTGATCGAGCGCGACCTCGGTCGTCGGCAGCATCTCCACCTCGGCGGTCGAGAGCGGCAGGCCCTTCGCCTCGAGCTTCGTCTTGACCTCGCCGAGGACCTCCGGCGCGCAGAGGATCTCGTGGAAGTCGCCCGCGATGCGCGCGTCGTCGGCGCCCGCCTCGATCGCGGCCTCCATCACCTGGTCTTCGGTCGCCCTGTCCTTCTCGATCGTGATGTACCCCTTCTTCTGGAAGAGGAATCGGACCGAGCCCGCCTCGCCGAGGTTGCCGCCGTTCTTCGAGAAGATGGTTCGGATCTCGGGGAGCGTGCGGTTCTTGTTGTCCGTCATCGCGTCGATGAGGACGGCCGTGCCTCCCGGCCCGTAGCCCTCGAACGTGACTTCCTCGTAGGTCACGCCCGGCAGCTCGCCCGTGCCGCGCTGGATCGCGCGCTTGATGTTGTCGGCGGGCATGTTGACGGCCTTCGCGTCGTCCACCGCCTTGCGCAGCCGCGGATTACCGCCCGGGTCGCCGCCGCCGAGCCGCGCGGCCATGGTGATTTCCTTGATGAGTTTCGTGAAGAGCCGGCCGCGCTTGGCGTCCGCCGCGCCCTTCTTGTGCTTGATCGTCGCCCACTTGCTGTGACCCGACATCGGAGACTCCCGTTCGTCGTTTTTCGGCGGGGATTATATGTGCGGGCGGCGCCGGGATCGCGCGCGCCCCGGGCGAAAAACGCGCCGCCGGACCTGACAGTCGAGCGATTGTCCTGTATCATGACAACGAAATTTCCAGCAAATCGACAGTTCGCTGATGGCCAAACGGGTCCTTCTGATCGACTACGAGCCGCGCTCCGTGGAACGGCTCCAGGCGTTGCTGTCTCCGGAGTATCAGGTCGCGGTCGCAAAGGACGGCGAGGAGGGTCTGGCCGCCTTCTCCTCGGCGCCGCACTTCGACGCGATCGTGCTCGGCGGCATGCTGCCCCGGCTCGCCTCCGGCGAGGTCATCCGCGAGATTCGCCGGAAGGGCGGAGCGACGGCGCCGCCCATCCTCCTCATGGTCACGGGCTACAAGGGCAGCAATCCGAAGGCCGACGCGCAGAAGGTCGGCGCTTTCGACCTGCTCGTCAAGCCGTTCACCGACGACGCGTTTCAGAGCGCCGTGCGCGGCGCGATCGACGCGACCGATGTCGGCGCGAAGACCGTGCGCATCCCGCTCGCGACGGCGTCGGCAGGACCGGAGCTGACGGCATCGGACATCTTCGCCGACGTGCTCAAGGACGTCGCGGCCGACGCGCCGAAGCCGGTGAAACCCGCGGCCGCCCCGCCGGCGCCGCCTCCGAAGCCGGTGCCGGCGCCCCCTCCCGGCGCGAGCACGCCGCCGGCCCCCGCCAGGGCGGCCGCGCCGCCGTCGAACGACGTCGAGCAGAGGCTGCGCGAGACCCTCTCGGGAATGCTCGGCGGGCGCCCGACCGAGAAGACCCCCGCGCCGCCGGCGGCGGCTCCAAAGAAGTTCGCCGGGGATGCGGACATCGACCGGATGATCTCGGACACGCTGTCGGGCCTTCCGACGCCGCCCCGGCCGCGGCCGGCGGCCGATCGCACGCCTCCTCCGCCGGTCGCGAAGCCCGCGCCTGCGGCAGCTCCGACGCTTCCTCCCGCGGCTCCGAAGCCTCCGTCCCCGGCGGCCCGTCCCGCGCCGCCGAGTCCGCCGGCCGTCCCCGCTCCGGCCGCCCCGCCGAGCGCCGAGGGCTCGGTCTCGGATCACTATGGCCAATACGAGATCCTCGAGCGGATCGCCTCGGGGGGGATGGCCGAGCTGTACCGCGCGCGGCGCAGCGGCGTCGAAGGCTTCCAGAAGATCGTCGCGATCAAGAAGATCCTGCCGCATCTCGCCGACAACGAAGGCTTCATCACGATGTTCGCCGACGAGGCGAAGCTCGCCGCGCAGCTCAACCACCCGAACATCGTGCACATCTACGACCTGGGCAAGATCCAGGGCGGCGGCTACTTCATCGCCATGGAGCACGTCGAGGGGCGCGACCTGCGCGCGATTCTCGACTCCGCGCGCGAGATGGGGACGCCGTTGCCGGTGCCGCTCGCGGTGTACATCGCGTCGAAGGTCGCTTCGGCCCTCGACTATGCGCACCGGCGCCGCGACGCGGAGGGGCGCGACCTGCACATCGTGCACCGCGACGTCTCCCCGCAGAACATCCTCATTTCCTACGAGGGCGACATCAAGCTGTGCGACTTCGGCATCGCCAAGGCGGCCTCGAAGGTGTCGCAGACGGAATCGGGCGCGCTGAAGGGAAAGATCCAGTACATGTCGCCCGAACAGGCGTGGGGCAAGCCCATCGACCGGCGGAGCGATCTCTTCTCGCTCGGCAGCGTCCTCTACGAGCTCCTGACCGAGCAGAAGCTCTTCCACGGCGACTCGGATCTGACGGTGCTCGAAAACGTGCGCAAGGCGAATGCGGATCCTCCCTCCGCCGCCAACCCGGACGTGCCCAAGGCGCTCGACGCGATCGTGCTGCGCGCGCTCGCGAAGGAGCCGGAGGACCGCTACGCGAACGCCTCGGACCTTCTGCGCGACCTCGAGCAGGTGCTCTACTCGTACTCGCCGGCGCCCGGCAGCGCGGATCTCGCGATCTTCCTGCACCGGCTCCAGGCCGAGGAGTCCGCCGTCGCCGAAGCGAGGGCGCGCGAAGCGGCCCGCGCCGTGCCAGAGGCGGAAGTCGAGCAGAAGCCGCGGCGCGCCAAGGCCGCGCCCGTCGCCCGCCGGACCGGAACCGTGACCAAGGCTCCCGCCCCCGAAACGGCGGAGCCCGCGCCCTCTCTCGCCGCGGTGAAACCCGCCGCCGCCGCGGCCCCGAAGCCGGGGGGGACGGCGCCCGGAGTCTTCGGTTCCTACGCCTCGCGGCAGACCGAGACGGAGGAGAAGAGCCGGACGGCGCTGATCGCGATCATCGCGGTCGCCGTGCTCGTGCTCGGCGCCGGCATCTACTGGCTGACGACGCGCAAGACCGCGGCCCCCGTCGCCGTGAAAGCCACGCCCGCGCCGGCGACGCCGATACCGGCGCCCGCGGTCGTGCCGACGCTCGTCCCGACGATCGACGCGAAAAAGGTCGAAGAGGAAGTTTCACGCCAGATGGCGCAGAAGAAGAAGGAAATGCAGAAGGCCCTCGCGGCGGAGAAGAAGCAGGCCGAGGCGGCCGCGCCCACCGCCGCCGCGGCGGAGGCGGTGCCTTCGCCCGTGCCGACGGCGGAGCCCGTCGCGCCGACGCCCGTACAGGCCGCTCCGGCGGCGGCCCCGGTTCCGACCGAGGAGCCGACCGAGCCTCCGGCCCCGCCCACGGCGGTGCCGGCGCCGGTCCGCGCCGCGGCTCCGGCTTCCGCCGCCGCCGAGAGCAACGAGACTCACCGCGGCGATCTCGTGGGTCCGGGTCCCGGCGTCGTCGAGCCGGAAATGATCGCGAAGCCGAAGATCACGTATCCGCCGATCGCGCGGCAGGCCGGCATCGGCTCCGGCCGCGTCGTCGTGCTCGTGCTCGTGGACGAGGACGGTCACGTCGCCGAAGCGAGGCTGCAGCAGGGCGTGGCGCCCAAGAGCGGCGTCAACGAGGCGGTGATGGACGCGGTGCAGAAAACGAAATTCCGGCCGGCCACGAAGAACGGCGTTCCCGTCAAGATGTGGCGTCCGGTCGTCGTGGACGTAAAACCGTGATTCTCGCGGTAGGATTGCGGCCAGCCTCGACTCGCCTGCAGGAGGGTAAATGAGTCTGTCGTCGGATCAGAAGAAGTTCTACGAGAACACTCTCGCCGTGACCAAGCGGGAGATCACCGATCTGGAAGTCCTGATTCAGGAAGAGCTGGCGAAGGTCAAGGACCGGCTGGCCGAGCTTCAGAACGCCCAGAAGGCGGCGCGCCAGATGTACGACGCCGCCTGCATGCGACTCGGAATCGCGAACGACCTCGAAGAAGCCGAGACTCAGGGCTAGCCGGCTCGCCCCCGCCGCGGCCTTCGGGCTCGCCCTCGCGCTGGCATCCGCAGCGGGCCTCTTCTCCTCCTGCCGCGGCGCGCCCGGCGCGAACAGGTCCGGCCACCTTCCCCGGCGCGTCGTGGCGCTCGCTCCCAATCTCACCGAGATCGCGTTCGCCGTCGGCGCGGGAGACCGGCTGATCGCCGTTTCGAACTTTTCCGACTACCCGCCCGAGGCCCGCCGTCTGCCGCGGGTCGGCGGGCTCGACGCGAGCGCCGAGGCGATCGTGGCGCTGCATCCGGATCTCGTTCTCGCGAGCCGCGACGGAAACCCGCGCGGAGCGGTGCAGGCTCTCGAGGCGGCGGGCGTGCCGGTGCTCGCGGTCTCGGGCGAGTCGCTCGACGCCGTTCTCGCGGGCATCCGCCAGGTCGGCGAGCGTCTGGGGCGCGGCGAGGAGGCCGGTCGCCTGGCCGAAGACCTCGCGCGCCGCCGGGAGGACGTCCGCCACCGCGTGGCGGGGCGGCCGAAAACGGCGGCGCTTCTCCTCGTCTGGCCCGACCCGCCGCAGGCCGCGGGCGCGGGCACCTTCCTCGCGGACGTGCTGGAGGAGGCGGGGGCGCGCAACCTCGCGGCCGGGCGCGGCGGCTGGCCGGTCCTCTCGGCCGAGTTCCTCGCGACCGCGGACGTGTCCGTCCTCGTCGTTCCCGATTCCGCGGACGCACGGCCCGCGTTCGACAAGGCGCGCGCCTCCGGCGCCCTGTCCCGGGGCGCAGCCGCAGCGGCGCGGGTCGTCCGGATTCCGGACGACGAGCTCTCGCGCCCGGGTCCGCGCGTCTTCGACGCCCTCGAGACGCTGGCGAAGAAGCTCCATCCCGAAGCGTGGAACAAGGAGACCGCCGAATGACCTCCGGAGCCGCCGGACGGCCGCGCCTCGCGCTCGCGGGCGCCCTCGGACTGCTCGCGGGAGCCGGCCTGCTCGGGATCCTCGTCGGCGGCGTCCACCTGTCGCTGCCCGCGCTCTGGTCGGGGGCCGGCGCGGAAGGGGAGGCCGCGCGCCTCGTGGCTTCGATTCGCCTCCCTCGCGTCGCGCTCGCCGCACTGGTCGGCGCCGCGCTCTCGCTTTCCGGCGCGGCGATGCAGGCGCTGCTCAAGAATCCGCTCGCCGACCCCTTCCTCCTCGGAACGTCGGGCGGCGCGGCGGCCGGCGCGGCGCTCGCATCGCTCGCCGGGATCTCGCCGCTTCTCTCGCCGGCGGCGGCGTTCGCCGGCGCGGCGGCCTCTTCGGTCGCGGTCGCGGCTCTGGCGCGCCGGGGCGGCCGGCTCGATCTGCAGCGGCTCCTGCTCTCCGGCCTCATCGCGAATGCGTTTTTTTCGGCGCTTCTGCTCGGCGTTTTTTCCGTGGCCTCGGCTTCCGCCGCCCGCACGATGCTCTTCTGGATGATGGGAAGCCTCGCCGACGCGTCCTTCGGCAAGGTCGTTGCCCTTCTCCCGTGGGCCGCCGCGGGCGCCGCCGTCCTGTTGCTCTACGCGGCGCGTCTGAATCTGCTCGCGGTCGGCGAGGACAGCGCCGCGGCCCTCGGCGTCGACACGGAGCGCGCCAAGCGCCAGGTCTTCGTCGCGGCGTCGCTCTTGACCGGCGCGGCGGTGGCGTTCGCCGGCATCATCGGCTTCGTTGGTCTCCTCGTGCCGCACGCGGTCCGGGCCGTCGCGGGAAACGACCAGCGCCGCCTCCTCCCGATCTGCGCCGTGAGCGGCGCGGCGCTCCTGGTCGCGGCGGACGCCCTGTCTCGGGCGGTCTTCGCCCCGGCGGAGCTGCCGATCGGAGCCGTGACGGCGACCGTGGGTGCGCCGCTCTTCGCATGGATGCTGCTGCGTGAGCCCTGACGCGAGCTCCGGCACTCCGCGGATCGAGACGCGCGGGCTCCGCGCTCTTTACGGCCGAACGGAGGCGCTCTCCGGCCTCGACGCCCGGATCCCGGCGGGGGAAATCGTCGCGATCCTCGGCGAGAACGGCTCAGGGAAGTCGACGCTCCTGAAGGTCCTGGCCCGCATCCGGCCGCCTTCCGGGGGAGAGATTCTCCTCGACGGCGCGCCGCTCCTTTCCCAGCCGCGCCGCGAGACCGCGCGGCGCGTCGCGTACGTGCCGCAGAGCGTCGAGCTCGTCTTTCCGATCCGCGCGCTCGACCTCGTTCTCCAGGGGCGGGCGCCGCACGCCCGCGGCTTTTCGGCCGACTCGCCCGAGGACCGCGCCCGCGCGCTCGACGCGATGAAGGCCTGCGACGTGCTCGACCTCGCGGAGCGGGACGCCTCGGCGCTGTCGGGCGGCGAGACGCGGCGCGTCTTCCTCGCGCGCGCGGTCGCGCAGGAGGCGGAGATCTGGCTCCTCGACGAGCCCACGGCCGGCCTCGACCCGCGCCACCGTCTCGAGTTCCTCGACGTGCTCCGGCGGCGGCATCTCGAATCGCGGCGGACCGTTCTGCTCGTCACGCACGAGGTCGATCTCGCCGCCCGGATCGCCGACGGCGTCCTGCTGCTGCGGCGCGGGCGAACGCTCGCCTCGGGCCCGCCGGACGCGGTCCTGACCGTCGACAACCTGCGCCGCGCGTTCGACGTCGAGTTTCGGGAAGGGCCCGCCGGGCTCCAGGCCGCCGCCCTGCCCGACCGGCCGCCGGTCGTACGATAACCATTTTAGAATCAATCAGTTGTGCCGGCTGTTAGCATTCGCCCTTCGCCATGGCCTGGTTCCGAAAAGTCCGCGAGCCCAAGGAGCCGCGAGAGCCGCGGGACCGGCGCCCGAGCAAGGTTCCCGAGGGCCTGTGGGTCAAGTGCGACAGCTGCCGGCAGATCCTTTACAACAAGGAGCTCGCCCGGAACTACAAGATCTGCCCGAAATGCGGCTTTCACTTCCGGCTGTCGGCGTCCGAGCGCCTGCGCATGCTCTTCGACGGCGAGCAGTATGCGGAGCTCGAGTCGGAGCTCCGCTCGACGGACCCGCTCCGCTTCCGCGACACCAAGCGCTACCGGGACCGCCTGGCGGAGTACGAGGAGTCGATCGGCCCGTCCGACGCGATCGTGATCGGGTCGGGGATGCTCGACGGGATCCCCGTTCTGATCGGCGCGATGGAGTTCTTCTTCCTGGGAGGCTCGATGGGGTCGGTCGTCGGCGAGAAGGTGACGCGGGCGGCCGAGCGCTCGCTCGCCGAGCGCCGGCCGCTCATCCTGGTCTCGACTTCGGGCGGCGCGCGGATGCCGGAGGGGATCCTCTCGCTCATGCAGATGGGGAAGATCGCCGCGGCTCTGTCCCGGCTGTCGGAGTCGGCCATCCCGTTCGTTTCGGTCATGACGGATCCCACCACGGGCGGCGTCACGGCGTCCTACGCGATGCTGGGGGACCTGAACATCGCGGAGCCCGGCGCGCTGATCGGTTTCGCGGGGCCGCGGGTCATCGAGCAGACCATCCGGCAGACCCTGCCGGACGGCTTCCAGAGAGCCGAGTTCCTGCTCGAGCACGGAATGCTCGACTTCGTCGTCGAGCGCTCGGAGATGAAAGCGACCATCGCGCGCTGCCTGCGCCTCCTCTGGGACGTTCGCCGTTCGGCGTAACTCGACGGGGTCGCCGCGCATGAGCTCGGGTCTCGCCGCGCTCCGGCGCCTCGAGTCGCTCTCCGTCCGAAACATGCGGCTCGGCCTCGACGCGATCGACTCCGTGTGCGCGCGGCTCGGCCGCCCGGAGCGGGCCGTGCGATCGATTCTGATCGCGGGAACCAACGGGAAGGGCTCGACCGCCGCGACGCTCTCCGCGATCGCGCGCGCGGCGGGCTCGCGGGCCGGCCTCTACACGTCGCCCCATCTCGTGGACGTCACGGAACGCGTGCGCGTCGACGACGCGGACCTCTCTCGCGAAGAGCTCGACGCGGCCCTCGCGCCCGTGTTCGTCGCCGCCGACGCCGCCCCCGGGATCCCGCTGACCTACTTCGAGGCGATGACCGCGGCGGCGTTCGTCGCCTTCGCCTCGCGTCGGCTCGATCTCGCGATCCTCGAGGTCGGCCTCGGCGGCCGCTTCGACGCGACCAACGTCGCGCCGGCCGCGGTCTCGGTCGTGACGTCGATCGGGCTCGACCACACGGCCGAGCTCGGCGCCACCCGTCCGCTCATCGCGCGCGAGAAAGCCGGGATTTTCCGGAGCGGCCGGCCCGCGCTCGCGCGGGCGGTCGAGGCGGACGCGCGGGACGCGCTGCGTCAGGCGGCGCGGGAGGCCGGCGCCGTCTGGCACGACGCGCTCGAGGAGCTCGACGTCGCCGTCGAGCGGGTCTCGCTCGAAGGCACGCGGTTTCGCCTCGCGACACCCGGACGCCGGATCTCGCTCGCGACCCCGCTGCCGGGAGCCCACCAGGCCTGGAACGCGGCCCTGGCCGTCCGCGCCGCGGAGCTCCTCGATGACGGCGACGCCGCGCCGCCGCTCTCGCGCGGGTCCGCGATCGAAGACGGTCTCGCGCGTGTCCGCTGGCCGGGCCGCCTCGAGCGACGCCGATCCGAGGACCGCGACCTCCTCCTCGACGGCTGCCACAACGTGGAGGGCGCGGAGGCCCTCGCGCGCTTCCTCTCGGACGCGGGGCTCGAGGGCCGGTGCCCGGTGATCTTCGGCGCGATGACGGACAAGGACGTCGCGGGCATCGCGGCCGCGCTCTTTCCGCTCGCGGCGGCGGTCTTCCTGGCCCCGGCGCCGTCGGAAAGGGCCGCGGGCGCCGAAGAGCTGGCGCGCCGCGTCGCGGCCGTCCGCCCCGACGCCGTTCGCACCGAAAACCTCGCCGACGCGCTCGCGCGCGCGCGGCGTCTTCCGGGGCGCGACCCTATAATCGTGGCGGGCTCGCTCTACCTGGTCGGCGAGGCGCGGGCCATGCTCCTCGCCGCGGAAGGGCGCGCCAGCGCATGACGACCGCCGTCCCCGCCGCGAACCGCGAGCACTTCGAGCGCCTGGAGGAGGAGCGGCTGGCCGTCTACGCGGCGCGCAGCGGACGCGCCCGCCGGCCGCGCGGCCCCGTCGAGGCGGCGCCCGGAGACGTGCGCACGGCCTACGTCCGCGACCGCGACCGGATCATCCACTCCCGCGCCTTCCGCCGCCTGAAGCACAAGACGCAGGTCTTCATCCCTTACGAGGGCGATCACTTCCGAACGCGGTTGACGCACACGATCGAGGTTTCGCAGATCGCCCGCAGCGCCGCGCGGGCGCTCGGCCTGAACGAGGATCTGGCCGAGGCGATCGCGCTCGGCCACGATCTCGGACACACGCCCTTCGGGCACTCGGGCGAGAACGTGCTCGACCGGCTGCTGCGCGAGAGCCACCCCGACGCCGGCGGGTTCAAGCACAACTTCCAGTCCGTGCGCGTGGTGGACCGGCTCGAGAAGCGCTATGACGAGCCGGGGCTGAACCTGACCGACGACGTGCGCGAGGGGGTCTGGAAGCACACGGCCTGGAGCGTCAACTTTCCCTTCCCGCTCGATTTTCGCGAGGGTCTGCGGCCGGACTCGGGAGGATCCCCCGAGGCGCAGCTCGTGAACTGGTCCGATGAGATCGCGCAGCAGACGCACGATCTCGAGGACGGCCTGCCGCTGACGGAGGAGGATGCGATCGAGTTGCTCGCGATCGCGCGGCACGTGCGGGCCGCCGGGCCGTCGGGCAGCGACCGCGCATCACGCCGGGCCGCGTTGATCCGCGGGATGATCGCCGCGCTGACGACGGACCTCATCGAGGCTTCGCGAATGCGCCTCGAGCGCTGGGTCGAATCGGCCGGCGTGCGGACGCCGGACGACTTCTACGGGCGGCGCGACGCCTTGCCGGGCGATCTCGTCGGCTTCTCGGAGACCGGGAAGGGTTGGTACCGGGAGCTGAAGGATTTCGTGTACCGCCACATCATTCACTCGTTCCCCGTCTCGCGGCACGACGGCCATGCGCGGCGCGTCATCGCGGGGCTCTTCCATGCCTACGCGGAGAATCCGCGCCTCCTGCCCGACGACGTCCTCGCCGGTCTCGCGCCGGCGCTCGGCACGCGCTTCCTGCGCGAGATCGCGCTCCGCGACGTCGAGGCGGAGATCGCCGCGCGCTACCGTCCCCGGCCGGAGCTGTACCGCGCGATCGCCGACCACATCGCGGGGATGACCGACAGCTACTGCGACAAGGAGTATCGGGAGCTCGTCATAGGATGAGGGGAGGGGAGAGCACCCGATGAACCGCGCCGGCGTCCTTCTGCCTCCGCAGGCATTTCTCGACCGCGACATCGACGTCGTGGACCCCGAGGTCGCGCACTGGATCGCCGAGGAGGAACGCCGCCAGAACGAGAACCTCGAGCTCATCGCCTCGGAGAACTGGGTGTCCCGCGCGGTTCGCGAGGCGCAGGGCTCCGTCCTCACGAACAAGTACGCGGAGGGCTATCCCGGCAAGCGCTATTACGGCGGCTGCGAGTTCGTGGACAAGGTCGAGCAGCTCGCGATCGACCGCTCGAAGACCCTCTTCGGCGCGGAGCACGCCAACGTGCAGCCGCACTCCGGCACGCAGGCGAACATGTCGGTCTATCTGACCGCCCTTCAGCCCGGCGACACGATCCTCGGGATGAACCTCTCGCATGGCGGGCATCTCACGCACGGCCATCCGCTCTCCTTCTCCGGCCGCGAGTACAAGGTCGTCGCCTACGGCGTGCGGCGCGAGGACGAGCGCCTCGACTACGAGGAGCTCGCGCGGGTGGCGCGCGAGCACCGGCCGAAGCTCATCATCGCCGGCGCGTCGGCCTACGCGCGCGAGATCGACTACGCGCGCTTCGCCGCGGTGGCGGACGAGATCGGCGCGGTGCTGATGGCCGACGTGGCGCACATCGCGGGCCTCATCGTGGCCGGCCTCCACCCGTCGGCCGTGCCCCACGCCGCCTTCGTCACGACGACGACCCACAAGACCCTGCGCGGGCCGCGCGGCGGCCTCGTGCTCTGCCGCAGCGCCCACGCCAAGGACCTCGACCGCAACGTCTTTCCCGGGCTGCAGGGCGGACCGCTCGAGCACGTCATCGCCGCCAAGGCGGTCGCGCTCGCCGAGGCCGCCACGCCGGAGTTCGCCGACTATCAGCGACGGATCGTCGAGAACGCGAAGGCGCTCGCGTCGGCCCTCCTCGCTCGCGGCTTCCGGCTGGTGTCGGGCGGCACCGACAACCATCTGATGCTCGTGGACGTGGGCGCGCGCGGCCTGACCGGCAAGGACGCCGAAAAGGCGCTCGACGCCGTCGGCCTGACGGTCAACAAGAACGCGATCCCGTTCGATCCGAAGCCGCCGATGGTCGCCTCGGGAATCCGCGTCGGCACCCCGGCGGTGACGTCGCGAGGGATGGGACCCGGCGAGATGGAGCGCGTCGCCGACGCGTTCGCGCGCACGCTGGAGGCGCCGGACGACGCCGGCGTGCGCGCCGAAGTCCGCCGCCGGGTCCGGGAGCTCTGCGAGGGATTTCCGCTGGTCGCATGAGGTCGCGGCGCCTCGTCGCTCTCGCCGGTTATCTGATCCTTCTCGCCTCCCTCGCCGCGGCCATTCGCCCGGCGGAGCTGGCCCGCCGAGTCCGCCTCGTCGCCCGCGATTCCGCCAAGGACCTCGCGGTGCGGCGGCTCGACGGCTCGTCGGCGGCGTTTGACCGGCGGTACTTCTACTTTCTGGAGTCGGCGCGGCGGCGTCTGCCGGCGGGCGCGCGCGGGATCGCCGTGCTGGCGCCGGCGCCGACCGCGGCGCACCGCGACCTGGCGCTCTACGTGTTCGCGCCGCGGCCCGCGCTCGTCGCGCCGAAGGAAATTCCGCCCGGATGGGTGCTCGCCGTCGAGGGCGATGCGCGTCCGGCCGGCTGGCGCGAGATCGCCAAAGTCTCCGGCGGCGCGCTTCTCGAGCGCGCGCGATGACGGGGCTCTTCCCGTCTCTCGCCGCGATCGCGGGCATTTTGCTGGCCGCGTCCGCCGCGGGATTCTTCGCGGCGCGAGCCCTCGTCCCGCCCGGCCGCCGGATGGAACGGATCGCGTGGGGATTCCTCCTGGGACTCCTCCTCCTTGCGGGCTTCGTCGCGGTCACTCTGGCCGTCGGAGGGCGGCCGGGATGGCTGGCCTTCGCCGCGGCGGCGGTCCTCGCGGGCGCGGCGGCAAAGGCCGCGGGGCGGCCGGGCTCGCCGGAGCGATCGACGGCCGCCGGAAAGCCGGAGCGCGGCGGCGCCGGAGTCGCTCTTGCGCTCCGCGCGGCGATCGCGGCCGGGGTTCTCCTCTACTTTCTCCGCGCGCTGACCGAGCCGATGTGGGCCGCGGACTTTCTCGCGATCTGGGGCTGGAAGGGAAAAGTGATCTTCGGGTCCGGAGGCCTTCCGTCCTGGACCTGGACCATACCTGATCTCGGCTTCACGCATCCGGAGTACCCGGCCGGTCTGCCGCTCGTCGACGCCGGCGCCGCCTTCCTGCTCGGGCGCTGGGACGACCACGCGTTGGCGCTCCTCTTCCCGGCCGTGCAGGCGGCGACGCTTCTGCTGCTCGCCGGCTGGCTCGAGCGGCGCGGCGCGCGCCGGCCGGTCGCCCTCGCGGCGTCGGCGGCGCTCGCGCTGTTCGAGCCCCTCTACCGCGCGTTTACGACGGGCATGGCCGAGGTGCCGCTGTCCTTCTTCCTGCTCGCTCTCGGGACGAGTCTCGCGGACGCGGTGGAGGAAGACCCGGGCGGAATCCGGCGTCTGGCGCTCGCGGCGCTCGGCGCGGCGGCGCTCAAGAACGAGGGGCTCTTCGCGGCCGTCGCCGCGGCCCTCGTGGCGGCGTTCTGGCGAGGCCGGCCGCGGGGCGTGCGAACGCGCGCGGCGCTGGCGGCCATCCTGCCGGCGCTCGCCGCCGCGGCGGCGCACCGCCTGCGGACGGGGCCGCTGCCCCTGCGCGATTTCCGGACGGGCTTCCTCTTCGAACCGGGTTTCGCCGGACGGCTGGCGCTCGGTCTCGAGACGATCGGCCGCGAGGTGGTGCTCCCCGCCGGGCCGCTTCTGGCGGGGCTCGTTCTCCTTTTCGCCGCGGGCCGGCGGTCGGCGCCCGCCCGCGCCCTCCTCGCGCTCGCCGCGCTGCCGCTCCTGGCTTACGCGCTCCTGCCGGCGTTCTGCGTCTGGGGCCCCGACTGGCTCGTGCGTACCGCGTTCGCGCGAACGGCGTCCGGCCTCGCGCCGCTCGCCGCCGCGGCTCTCGCGCTGCGGCTCAGTCCAACGTTCCCGGCCTCGAGCGCGGACGCCGCCGGTCGCTCCGGTGGATCCACCGGATCCGCAGCAGATCCCGCAGCGTGACGAACGCGTCGCGGACGAGCGAAACCCGCGAGTCCGGCGAATTGAACCAGAGCACCGGGACCTCCGCGATCGGAATGTCCTCGCGCCGCGCGAGGTAGAGGACCTCCATGTCCCACGCGAAGCGGTCGATCCGCGCCTGCGCGAACAAGTCGCGCGCGACGTCGCCGCGAAAGAGCTTGAAGCCGCACTGCGTGTCGCGGATTCCCGGCACGGCGAAGATCCGCACGAGGACGTTCCCCGCCTTGCCGAGAGCGACGCGATAGAACGGCTGGCTCTTGCGGACGAGGTCGCGCTCGATCGCGCGCGAGCCGATCGCGACGGGATGGCTCGGCAAGCGCTCGGCGAGCTTGACCCACTCCGACAGCGGCGTGGAAAGGTCCACGTCTGAAATCAGGATCGGATCGCCGGTCGCCGCCAGCACTCCCGTCCGGATCGCGGCGCCCTTGCCCCGGTTTCGCTCGTGCGCGAGGACGGTGAGCGGAAGGTCCGCCTCCGCCGCGATCCGCGCCGCGGCGGAGCGCGTGCCGTCGGCGGAGCCGTCATCCACGAGGAGGACCTCCCAGTCCCAGCCGCCCGGCCTCGCGCGCCGCCAGTCGGCCACCGACCGCAGACACGCCTCGATCCGACGGCGCTCGTTGTATGCGGGCAGGACGAGCGACGCCCGTGCGGCGGCCTCGGCCGCGCCCGACCTCACGCGCGGACCGCCTCGAAGACGAACTGATATCCGAAGAGCGTGGGCCAGATCCGGGCGGTCGCCGAAGCCAGGCCGCGCACCGGTCCGCGCCAGGGGGCGCGCGCGAGCGCCGGAACGGCGAGCTCGTAGGGCATTGCCGTCGGACGGACCGACGCGATGCGGAATCCGCCCGCCACGAGCAGCTCGCGGCCGGTGGCGCGTGTGAAAAAGCGCAGGTGGGTCCGGTCGAGGATGCCGCGATCGGCATATCGAAATCGGCCGAGCAGGAGCGCGGCCCGGACGCTGGCGTTCGCCACGTTCGGCAGCGAAACGAAGAGCGTCCCACCCGGCGCGAGCCAGCCGGAGATGCGCGCGAGGAGCTCCTCGGGTCGGGCCACGTGCTCGAGCACGTCGGCGCAAACGACGACGTCGAACGGTTTCTCCCACGGCCCGGCCGCGAGGGCGTCTCCCGTGCGCCAGTCGTCGTACACGGCGCGCGCCGCCGCCGGCGTGCCGGGATCGGGCTCCACCGCGGCGAGAAACGCGCACCGGTCGCGCACCGCGCGGCCCAGATGTCCGCCCGCGGCGCCGAGGTCGAGCAGCCTCAGTCCCGACGGCAGCTCGCGGATCCGGCGCCGCAGCACATCGTGCGAGGACGACGGGATCTCCTTCCAGACGTACTTCTCGGAAGCCTCGCTCACCGCGCCTCCGTGTCTCAGCCGCCGAACTTCTGCGCGATCGGGTAGCGTCGCCCTTCGCCGAAGGCCTTCCCGGTGATCTTGGGTCCCGGCGGCATCTGGCGGCGCTTGTATTCGTTGCCGGCGATGCGGCCCGCGATCGCACGCGCGACCTCGGGAGAGACGCCGGCGCGCCGCGCCGCGGCTTCGGCCGGGAGCGAGCGGTCCACGAGCGCCTCGACGAGGGGATCGAGCGCCTCGTAGGGCGGGAGCGAGTCCGAGTCCTTCTGGTTCGGGGCGAGCTCCGCCGAAGGCGGCTTCGTGATCGAGGAGGCGGGGATGATCTCGGAGCCCCGGTTGATGTCGGCCGCAACGGCGTATACGAGCGTCTTCGGGACGTCCGAGAGGAGCGCGAACCCTCCGGCCATGTCGCCGTAGAGCGTGCAGTAGCCGACGGCGATCTCGGACTTGTTTCCCGTCGAGAGGAGCAGATGCCCGTCCTTGTTCGAGAGCGCCATCAGGAGCGCGCCTCGAATTCGCGCCTGGAGATTCTCCTCCGTCTTGGTGCGCTCGATCGTCCCGAGCGCCGGAAAGAGCGTCGCGCGATACGCTTCGAGCGCCGGACCGATCGGAATCTCGAGGAGTCGCATCTTCAGGCGGCGCGCGAGCTCGCGGGCGTCCGTCACGCTGCCGGGCGACGAGTAGGGGCCGGGCATCGCGACGCCGAGGACGCGATCGGCGCCGAGCGCCTCGACCGCGATCGCGGCCGTGACCGCCGAGTCGATTCCGCCCGAGAGACCCAGAACCGCGGTCCGAAAGCCGCACTTGCCGGCGTAGTCGGTAAGGGCGAGGACGAGCGCCTCGCGCACGCGCCGGGCATCCGGCTCCCGCTCCGCGATCGCGGCGCTCCCGCCTGGAAGATCGACGGTCCAGAAGTCCTCGGCGAAGGACCGGCCGCGGGCGGCGAGGCGGCCGCGTGCGTCGAACGCGAGCGAGCCCCCGTCGAAGACGAGGCTGTCGTTGCCGCCGACGAGATTGCAGCAGACGAGCGGCGTGCGGCTCGACCGAGCGATCCGCGACATGAAGCGCTCGCGCAGGCGCGCCTTGCCGAGCTCCCAGGGCGAGGCGGAGACGTTGACGTGGAGGTCGAGCCGCAAGGGCCGGAGATCCCTGACCGGATCGACCGCGTAGCGCCGCCTCTTCCAGAACGTCCCGTCATTCCAGATGTCCTCGCAGATCGTCACGCCGATGCGCGCGCCGGCGGCGCGCAGCACGAGTGGCTTCGACCCGGCCTCGAAGTAACGGCCCTCGTCGAACACGTCGTACGTCGGCAGGAGCCGCTTGCGGTAGGTCGCCGCGACCCGCCCGCCCCGCGCCGCCACCGCGACGTTGAAGACCGACCGGCCGGCCTTCGCGGGATTGCGCGCGACGGAGCCGTAGATCCAGAGCGCCGGGCCGCTCTGGCGGGCGATCCGCCCGGCCGCCGCCTCCGCCTCCCGAACGAAGTCGCGATGCTCCAGCAGGTCGCGCGGCGGATACCCGCAGACGGCGAGCTCGGGAAAGAGGACCACGTCGGCGTGCGCCGCCTGCGCGCGCCGGCCCGCCGCCAGGATCTTCGCGACGTTGCCGGCGAAATCGCCGATCGTCGTGTCGATCTGCGCCACGCCGACGCGCAACGGACGGGTCATCGGTCCTGAAGTCTTCGGGGTCCCGGGGACGGAGTCAAGAAGCGGTCCGGCGGGGCGGCGTCCGGCTCGAGCGGACGCGCTCTGCGGCCCTCAGGACCCGGCTTCCCGGACGAGGGTCCGTCCGGACAGGCGATCGGCCGGAGTCGGCCGTTCGGGATCGCGCCGGCCGAGCCACAGGGGCAGTCCGAGCGAGATCGCGGCGAGCGCGGTGCCGGCCCACCGGCGGGAGGCTTCCGATGGCGTCATCCCGCGCCCCGACGGCCCCGGCCGCGCGGCGAGGCCCGCCAGGCTCATGCCGACGGTGCGCCCGAAGAGCGTCAGCGGCAGGCCGACGAAGACGAGCGAAAAGAGCGCGCCGAAGGCCCCCGCCCACGCAAGGCCCGTCGTGCGCGGCCCGCGCCCCACCCAGGCCACGGCGGCCATCAGCGCCACCGTCACCGCGAGCGACGCCCCCGCCACGTCCGCCGCGAACGCCAAGGCGCGGGCTCCGAGCGTCGCAACGGGCTCGGGGCCGACCTCCGCCGCCGCCGGGGCGGCCGACGCGCGCGTCTCGCTCCCGCGCAGGGGCTCTTCCTGGAGCGGGAACTCCGCGAGAACGTCGGGCGGCGCCGCGACGCCGCGGGAGATCGATCTCAAGGCCGATGGGAGAGGTGCCGGACGTAAATGCGCCCGAGCAGGTCGAGGTCGCCCTTCTGGTAGCGCTCGGCGAACTTGCGGTGCCGCTGCAACTCCGCGTCGTCGGGATCGAGAGCCAGCGCCTCGTCGAAGGACTGCTTCGCTTTCGGATAGAGCCCGTTCTGGAGCTGCGTGATCCCCTGGTTCGTGTAGCAGCGGAGCAGATAGGAGCGCGCGTCCTGGTTTCCCTTGTCGGACTGATAGATCCTCCAGAGAACCGGTATCGCCGTTTCGTACTCGCCCTCGTTGTAGAGCTTCACCGCGGGCGTGAGCTCCGCGACGTGCTCCGAGGCCGTGGACATTCCCGCCGCGAACGCGGGGTCCGACGGGTAGGAGGACGCGACGGCGCTGAAGTCCTTGAGCGCGTCGATGTACCGCTTCTCGCCCAGGGCCCGCTCCGCGCGCGACCGAATCGGAGAGGGATCCGCCACGGTGTCCACACCGGGCGCCGCGGCCGCGGGAGGCGGCGCCGCGTCGGCCGGTTTCGAGAGGGTTTCGAGAAGCTGCTTGGCCTTCGCGTAGTCCGGGTCGGAGGGCCGGATGCGCTTGAGCTCGGCGAGCGTCTCGGGAATCTTGCCTTCCTGGAAATACGCGGTGGCCTTCTCGAGCGAGCCGCCGGGGCGGGCGCCGGGGACCGCCTCGACGGCGGGCGCCGGCGCGGGCTTGGGCTGGCGCAGAACGAGCCAGGCGCCGACGCCCACGAGCGCGACGAACACGGCCCCAATGAGCGCGACCCGGGGCGGAATCCGCACGCCCGCTCCGCCGCGCTTCTTCGGCGCGGGCGCGGGAGTCTCCTCGAGCTCCGGAAGCGCCGATTCCTCTTCGGCCGGAGCCGCCTCCTCCGGAGGCTCCGCCGGCACCTCGGCGAGCTCCTTCTCGATGCGGTCGAGCGCCTCCCGGGCGACCGCGTTGCCGCCGTCGATCGAAAGGGCTTCGAGGTACGTCGCGCGTGCTCCGGCGAGGTCGCCGGCGTCGAACGCCGTCTGTCCCTTCTTCAGGATGTGGCCGAGGCGCTGATCGCCCTCGGCCATCACCTGGCGCGTCTTCTCGATACGCGTGACCGCCTCGACGCTGTTGATGTCGATCAGGAAGATGCGCGACCAGATCTCGATTGCGCCCTCGTGGTCGCCGCGCGCCGCGGCTTCGTCGCCCTGCCGCAGCAGGTTGGCGACCTCGCGTTCCGAGCGGCCGGCGTCCTCTTCCGGCGCCGCGCGCCTTCCGGCCGGGGGAGGCGGCGCCGCGGGCGCGGCTTCCGGCGAGTCGGTCCAGAGATCGCCGGGAGAGCCCGGCGATCCGACCGGACGGTCGAGCGGTCCTTTTCGAGTGGACGGCATGTCCCGCGGCGGAGCGACCGCCGTGGGCGCGTCGAGCGAGAGCGCGTCGAGCGAAAGCGAGTCGAGCCCGTCGCCGGCCGGAGCCGGAGCGGGCGTCTCGCCGAGGTCGAAGGAGATGTGCGGCTCGTCGGCGGGACCGAATCCTGCCGTCCCGGCGGGAGCGTCCAGATCCATCATGCCGCCGAGCTGCGGCTCGGACGCGGGCGCGGCCGCCGCCGCGCGCCCGCCTCCTTCGGAGAGCCGGCGCTCGAGCAGCGAGACCGCGGGATGCTCGGGATCGAGCGCGCGCATGCGCTCGAGCTCGCGCGAAGCGTCCGGCAGACGCCGCGCTTCGAGGAGAGAGAGGGCTCGCGTCCGGGCGCCCTCGAACTCCGTCGCGGCTTCCTTGCGCTGGCGCGACTTCTCGATGAGCTCGGTGGCGTGGACGTTGCCCGGCAGCGCCGTCAGGACCTGCTCGGCCGCGTTGATGCACGCGTCGAAATCGCGGGCGTTGTAGCTCTCGACCGCGCGGACGAGCATCTTTTCGGCGTCGGCGGCGGTCGGCCGCCCGCCGCGCGCCGGCGCTCCGGCCACGATGGCCTCGAGCTCGATGAGGTCGATTTCGGCGGCCGGATTCTTGGTCTTTTCGAGCAGCCGCCGCGCCGGAGAGAAGCGCGGGTCCATCTTCAGGATGAAGTCGCAGCCGATCAGGCAGTCGTCCGTCTTGCCTTCCTGGTAGAGGGAGAGCGTGTGTTTGAACGTGGACAGAATCTTGTCGCGCACCTCCCGCGGCAGGGACGGATTGCCCGGGTAGACGCCCGGATTGGTGGAGTTGCCGCTCACCGGGACGCTCCGCGGGCCGGCGTCCGGGACGGCCGAGGCGATTCGCAATTCACGGTTGTGCCAATTATAAACTCTCGCCGGCATGCGCACGGTGATCGAAAGCGTCCCGAACATCTCCGAGGGGCGCGACCGCTCGCGCGTCGAGGAAATCGCGGCGGCGGTGCGGGCCGTGCCCGGCGCGCGACTCCTCGACGTCTCCTCCGACGCCTCGCACAACCGCAGCGTCCTGACCCTCGTCGGCGACGCGGCGGGCGTCGCCGGAGCGATCCGGGCCCTCTTCGAAGCGGCGCTGCCGCGCATCGACCTGACGAAGCACCGGGGCGAGCACCCGCGCATGGGCGCCGTGGACGTCGTGCCCTTCATTCCCATCCGCGGCGCGACGGTCGAGCAGTGCGTCGCGCTCTCGCGCGCGGTCGGCGCGGACATCGCCGAACGCTTCGGCGTGCCGGTGTTCCTCTACGAGGACTCGGCGTCGTCCGAGCGGCGGCGGAATCTCGCCGATGTTCGCAAGGGAGAGTTCGAGGGCTTCGCCGAGAAGATGAAGGGCGCCGACTGGAAGCCGGACTTCGGGCCGGAACGTCCGCACCCGACGGCCGGCGTCGTCGCCGTCGGCGCGCGCGCGCCGCTCATCGCCTACAACATCAATCTGGGGACCCGCGATCTGGCCGTGGCGGACCGCATCGCCAAGGCGATTCGCCACCTGAGCGGCGGGTTTCGGTTCGTGAAGGCGATGGGCGTCGAGCTCGCCGACCGCGGACAGGTCCAGGTGTCGATCAACATGACGAACTACAGGAAGACGCCGCTCCACCGCGTCTTCGAGTGCGTCCGGTCGGAGGCCGAGCGCCACGGCGTGCCGATCGTCGGCTCCGAAATCGTGGGCCTCACGCCGGCCGACGCCCTCTTCATGGCAGCCGAGCACTATTTGCGTCTCGAGAAGTTCTCGGGTGAGCAGGTTCTCGAGACGAAGCTCCTCGAAGCGGAGGAGTGAGAGCGAGGTCCGTCCGACGCCGGGGGCGAACCCGGCAGCCAGGTGATTCTCGTCACGGGATGGAGCTCCATGTGCCGATGACGCGTGTCCTGGACGTAAATGCCCTCCGCTTCGATGTGGTCTCCGACGCGAGGCACGCGCAGCCTGCTGCGGCACGTCCAGCAGCGAAAGACGAAGAGTCGAAAGACCGGGTGCCGGCACACGATCTCGATCTCCAGCACGTCCTTGCCCAGAGCGTCGAAGTCCGTCCGGTTCGCGAAGTGTGCGTCGTCTCCGTCGAGTCTCAGGTACACGATTGCGTCTCCATCGAGAACGCCGTGCGCGCTCAGAACGACGCCGCGCACCGTGACGCAGGGCTCCTGAATGACGAGTCGCTCCGGCGCGTAGACGCATTTCCACCAGTCGCCTCCGCACCCCCCTGGCGCGGTTTCGGTTCGGCGTGACGCGCACGCGGCGGAGCAGACCGCCACCGCCACGAGCACGAGGCGAGTCAGGTTCGGACGCAAACGGCTTCTCGGGGGCGCGGGCTCGACGGGGTCAAGGGGCGAGCTTCCGTTCCGACCGGGCCGTCGCCGCCGAGGCCATGAAGACGACGACGATGGGATCGATCGGGTGACGGTAGCGAACTTCGGAGTGGGTCAGGTAATAGGCGATCGGAAAGACGACGAGAGGGATCACCAGAGGAATCACGCCGTCCCGGCGGTCCCGTATCGCCCGGAGGAGTCCCGCGAGGGCGATCAGCGAGACGAGGCTGTAGGTGAGCGCGTTCGGCAGGCCTTCCTCGTCCAGGCTCCAGCGCGGAGGGAAATCCCACAGGTTGGTCCAGGTGTACAGAACGCGCCGGAGAGTGAGGCCCGCGAAACGCCAAGGCCGGCGCGAGATCACCTCCCATGCCTCACGCTGCTTTTTGGCCATGTATGCCGGCTCGCCGAGCCTCTTCACCTCCGCCATCTCCGCGGAGTTGTTTCCGGGGATCACCAGGAAATTGGACGCATGGCTCGTGTCGTCGCTGTTTCCGACCAGGAGCTCCTGGCCGATGCCGCCGCGGAAGGCGACGAAGCGCCCGTAGCTCCGGCTGCAGCGCCCGATCCAGGGTCCCGTCATGCAGAAGAAGACGAGAGCGGCGGTGGCCGCGGCGGCCGTGCAATTCTCCCCGCCTCGCCGACGGCGCAGCCAGACCCACGCGCCGAGGAAAGGCAAGGTGGAGACGACGGCCGGATTCGTGAGCGCCGCCGCTCCCCACAGCGCGCCGTAACCCAGCCAGGCGCCGAGCCCCGTCGACCGCTCGAGGCGCAGCGTCGCCAGGATCACGAGGCTGAAGAGCAGCGTCGTCAGGGTCGTTTCCCAGACGGTCGCGTTCGCCAGGGCGATCGCCCACGGGAAGAAGGCCCAGATCCACGCCGCCCACCGCGCGGCGCGGAGCCCGAGAACCCGGAGGGCGATGAAGAAGACCGGCAGGCAGGTCAGGGCCGAGAAAACGTCGTTCAGGGTCAACATCACCACGGCCGAAGCCGCCGTGTAGATTCCGAAAACCCGGAAGACGCCGGCGACGAGATACGTGTACGCGGGAGGCACGACGGCGGTCGGCCCCGTCGGCTCGGGAAAGGGAGAGCTGAAGCCGCGGCCGGTGGCGATGGATCGCGCGACCCGGGCCGTCTCCCAGCCGAACGTCCAATGGTCCCGCGCCGGATCCAGTCGATTCGTGTAGACCAAACCCGTGACCATCAAGCGAATCAGGAAGGCCACGGCGGCCGTCGTCCAGGGAGAGCGGAGCCACGGCCCGCTCACTCGCCGACGCGCCGCGGCACCGGTCACGCGCGGATCTTAGACCGAGACCGTGGAGGAATCGGGACGCCGAGACGTCGCCGCGTACGCCGCGAAGATCGCGACGATGGGATCGATCGGATGCCGATAGCGTGCGTCCGAATGCGTCAGATAGTAGGTGAGCGGAAACAAGACGAGCGGGATCGCCAGCGCCGCCACGCCATCGCGACGTTCCCGGATCGCCCGAAAGAGTCCCGTGAAGGCGAGCAGGGAGACGAAGCTGTAGGTGAGGAGGTTCGGAAGGCCGGTCCCGTCGAAATTCCACCGGAGAGGGGCATTCCAGAAGCCGGTCCAGGTGTAGAGGACGCGCCGCAGGGCGAGGCCCGCGAAGCGCCACGGCCGGCGCGAGATCACTTCCCAGGCCTCGCGCTGCCTTTCGGCCATGTAGGCCGGCTCGCCGAGCCTCCGGATTCGCGCCAGCTCCGCCGGATCGTCGCCGGGGAGCACGTTGAAGTTGGACGGAACGCGCGGGTCCGTGTTGCCGACGAGAAGCTCCAGGCCGACGCCGCCGCGGAAGGCGACGAAGCGCCCGTAGATCTGGCTGCAGCGCCAGATCCAGGGTCCCGTCATGCAGAAGAAAACGAGAGCGGCGGCGGCCGCGGCGGCCGTGCAACTCTCCCCGCGCCGCCGATGGCGCAGCCACACCCAGCCGCCGAGGAAAGGCAGTGACGAAAGGAGCGCCGGGTCCGTGAGCGCGGCGACTCCCCACAACACGCCGTAACCCAGCCAGGCGCCGACCGCCGTCGACCGCTCGAGGCGCAGCGTCGCCAGGATCGCGAGGCTGAACAGCAGCGCCGTGAGCAGCGTATTCCAGACGGTGGTGTTCGCCAGCGCGATCGCCCACGGGAAGAACGCCCAGAACCACCCGGCCCATCGCGCCGTCCGGAGCCCGAAGACCCGAAGGGCAATGAAGAAGACCGGCACGCACGTCAGGGCCGAGAACAGGTCGTTCAGGGTGAGCATGATCACGGCCGACGCGGTCGAATAGGTTCCAAAAAGCCGGAAGACGCCGGCGACGAGGTACGTGTACACGGGAAGCATGAGGGCCGTGGGCCCCGTCGGCTCGGGATAAGGGGAGCTGAAGCCGTGGCCGGTGGCGATCGATCGCGCGACCCGGGCCGTTTCCCATCCGAACGTCCAATGGTCCCGCGCGGGATTCAGTCGATCCGCATAGGTGAAGTACAGGACCACCAGGCGAACCGCCAGGCCCACGGCAGCCATCGTCCATGGAGAGTCTTGCCAGCGCCGGGTCTCGACCCGCCGGCCGGATGTCGCGCGCGTCATGGCGCACACTCGAAGCCGGGACGCCCGCCGAATTTTCTGCGAGGCAATCTAAAGGGATCCTAAATCGTTGCCGAATGAATTCGAGCTCAACTTGCGCCCGTCGCTTTCCGCTATGTTAGAGCGTGGATGAGTTGGATGGCGGGTTTCGCTTCCACGGCGCCCCACGCGGCATCTCTCGTTCTTCTCGTCACGCTCTCGATTTCGATCGTGTACTCCATCCTCGCGCTGCTGCGCGTCGCGTTCTTTCGCCTTCCCGAAAAGCCCGACGGCGCCTTCACGCCTCCGGTGACTCTGTTGAAGCCGGTCTGCGGCCTGGAGCCCGAGCCGATTCTCTACGACTGCCTCCGTTCGTTCTGCGAGCAGGATTACCCGAGCTACCAGATCATCTTCGGCGTCCGGAAGCCCGACGATCCCGCCGTCGCCGTCATCGAGCGGCTCTTACGCGAGACGAAGCACGCCGACGCCTCGCTCGTCGTCGACGGCCGTGTGTACGGCGCCAATCGCAAGCTGTCCAACCTCACGAACATGTATGAGGCCGCGCGCCACGACATCCTGGTCTCGGCGGACGCCGACGGGCGGGTCCGGCCCGACTACCTCCGCTCCGTCGTCGCGCCGTTCGCGAGCGGGAAGGTCGGCGCCTTGACCTGTCTCTACGTCGGCAAGCCGCAGTGCGGCCTGTGGTCGGCGCTCGGCGCGGATTTCATAAACGACGTCATCCTGCCGTCCGTCCTGATGGCTCTGGGCCTGGGCAGGCTCCGCTTTCTCTTCGGCAACACGATGGCGGTCCGCCGGGAAGTGCTCGAAGAGATCGGAGGATTTCGAGGTTTGACCACGTATCTCGCCGACGACTATCTGATCGGACGCCGGGTCAGCGACCGGGGCCTGGACGTGCGGCTGGCGTCGTACGTGGTCGAGACGGTCATTTCGGAGCCCAGCCTGTCGTCGCTCTTTGCCCACGAGCTGCGGTGGGGCCGCACGTTTCGCACGGTGCGTCCCGCCGGCTGGACCCTCTCGGTGTTGACGGACACGACGGTCTGGGCGCTGCTCTTCCTCCTGCTGTCCGGCGGCGAGCCCCTGGCGATCGGCCTCTTTACCGCGGCGGCCGTCCTTCGGCTCGGCCTCCACAAGATGGTTCGGCGCCGATTCGCCATCGATGGGCCGGATCCGATCTGGCTGCTTCCGGTGCGGGACGTGTTGTCCTTCACGGTCCGGATGGCAAGCCTCTTCGGCCGCCGCCTGGTGTGGAAGAAGGAGCGATTCTTCGTCGTCTCCTCGGGACGCCTCGAAACGGAAGGGCAGCCCGCCGAATTGAGTCGGCGTGCGTCGGGTTCCGTGTCAGCGTAGAAGCACCGACGCGAACACGCGCCATTCGGGGCCCGCAACCGCGGCGGTGCGCTCCGGATAAGCGGTCACCCGGTCGTTCCATGTCCAGCCTCCTCCGACCGCCAGAGCGTCGGAGACCGGCAATCGGCCCTCCACCCGAAACGATTGGAGGCGGCTCGAGAGCGATGCCTCCGCCGGGGGGTTCGACGCCCCGCTGGTCGTGTGAGTCCAGAGAGCCTCGTACCCGATCGAGAGGAGGTCGAGGCCGGCCCGGTCGAGCCTCGCCAGGGAGCGCACGCCGCCGCCGACGCCGAAATCGTAGGGCCGTCCGGCGGAAGTGAACTCGTACGGCGCGTCGTTCGCTTGAAGGGCGACGACGGGAAAGCCGACGCCCATGACCTCGGTGCGCAGCTCCAGTCCTCGGGACAGCGGGAACCGCGAGAGCAGATCGACCGAAAACGTCTGCGCCGAGAAGATCTCGGACTGATTGTTCGTGTACTCGTATCCCATCAACAAGCCGAGACGATGTTCGGCGGCCGCCGACGACGAGATCCCCCAGGACGCGAGGAGTCCTCGCTCCCACCACCGGCTTCCGACCGTGCTCGAGGATGGATAGACCTCGATCAAGGCCTCGAAGGAGTCGAAAGGCTTGGAGTTCCGGCCGGAAAACGGGTCGCCGTAGCGGATGAAGATCCCGAGGAGGCCTTGGTTGGGGGAGACGACGACGGAGGGAGGACCGTCGTTCAGCCGCTGATAGCCCGCGTACACCTCGGCCGAGAAAGCGGCCGGCATGCGGTCGTCGGGGTTCGGAAAGTCCTTCGTCAACTCTCCACGAACGTGCCGGTTGAAGAGACCGGGGGGATTGAGCACGGCCGCACCGAGCTCGCGCCAGAACCGACTGGCTCCGCCGGCGGTGTTGTCCAGGAGCATGGTCGAAAGGCGGTAGAAGACCTCGCCCGTTACCGCGCCGCCGAGAGCCGTGGTGAGGACGTCGTTGAGCGATGCCGCCTCAGTCTCGCCGAAGTACTCCCACATCAGGCTGCCGGCCGCCGCGAAGAGGCTCGATTCCCAGAAGCTCAATCCGTTCGTGCGCGCGGCGTTGTAGTAGATGCTTCCGTTGAAAGGGTGCAAAGTCTGGTTGGTTGGGAAGTCGTCGTGGTGGTCGTAGACCAGGCCCGTCTTCAGATTGGCTTTCCAACTCTCCGGCGAGATGAAAGACCAGGGTTCTTTGAGGATGTACCGCTCGATGAGCCACAAGCCGACGTTCACTCCGAGAACTTCCCCGGCGGCCATCCAATAATTTTTCTTCGGAGTCGTCGGCGCCGACGCGGTCCCATTTTCGGAATCGAAGGAGACGGGCGCTTCGAACGAGTGCGCCGCCGGCAGGACCGGCCGTTCGGCGGCGAAGGTCATCCGCTCGAAGTCCGAGCCCCGAGGCCCTTTCGCGAAGAGGCGGAACCCCGATTGCTCGACACCGGGTCCCCCCTGCTTCTCCAGGCGCAGGGGCGGCTCGGTGCACAAATCGAGAGCGCGCGCCCGAGCCGGTCCTCCGAGGAGCAGCGTTCCCGTCGCCCAGAGCCACGCGAGGCTGCCTGGCGAGCACACCCGGCGCAGGCTGCCGGGCGCGAACCGGATGAACCTTCTCATGATGGCGCCCGAGGCCGGGCGGAAGCGGCGGATGTTAGCGCACGCTCGATCCGCGCATTTTTCATCACCTGATATTCTCGAAGGTCGACGGTGATGAAGAAGACGCTCTTTTTGAATCCGCCTTCATTCGAGGGATTCGACGGCGGAGCGGGTTCGAGATACCAGGCGCGGCGGGAGATCCGCTCCTTCTGGTATCCCACCTGGCTCGCCCAACCCGCGGCGCTGGTGCCGGGCAGCCGGCTCGTCGATGCGCCCGCCCGGGGGCTCTCGCTGGCCGACGTTCTGCCCCTGGCGGGGCAATATGAGCTGGCGGTCTTCCACACGAGCACGCCGTCCTTCCCCGAGGACGTGCGCGTGGCCGAGGAGTTCAAGCGGTCCAACCCGAACCTCCAGATCGGGTTCGTCGGCGCGCACGTGGCCGTGTCCCCGGAGGCTTCGCTTCAGGCCTCGGAAGCGCTGGACTTCGTCGCGCGCGCCGAATTCGACTACACGATTCTCGAGATCGCGGAAGGACGGCTCCTGGAGACCGTGGATGGAATCTCTTTCAAGGCGGACGGCCGGATCGTGCACAACAGGGAACGCGCGACACTGGAGAACATGGACGCGCTCCCGTTCGTCACCGACGTCTACAAGCGAGATCTCCGCGTCGAGGACTACTTCATCGGCTATCTGTTGCACCCGTACGTCTCGCTCTACACGGGGCGGGGCTGCCGGTCGCGGTGCACATTCTGCCTCTGGCCGCAGACGATCGGCGGCCACCGTTACCGCACGCGCAGTCCCGAGAACGTGCTGGAGGAGATCCGGCGGGCCTCGGAGTTCTTTCCCCAGGCCAGGGAATTCTTCTTCGACGACGACACGTTTACCGACGATCTCCCGCGTGCGGAAGCGATCGCGCGGGGGCTCGGACGGCTCGGAGTCACGTGGTCCTGCAACGCGAAGGCGATCGTTCCGTACGAGACGCTGAAGATTCTGAAGGACAACGGCCTCCGCCTGCTGCTCGTGGGCTACGAGACGGGCAGCCAGCAGATCCTGAACAACATCCGCAAGGGAACGCGCGTGGACGTGGCGCGGCGCTTCACGGCGGACTGCCACAGGCTCGGCATCGTCATCCATGGCACGTTCATCGTGGGGCTGCCGGGCGAAACGCCGGAAACCATCGAGAGCACGATCCGCTTCGCGAATGAGATCAACCCGCACACGATCCAGGTTTCGCTGGCGGCCCCGTATCCCGGCACCGAGCTCTATCAGCAGGCGTCAGCCAACGGATGGCTCGACCGAGACGGCCAGAGCCTCGTCGGCTCGAACGGCGTCCAGCTCTCGTCGATCTCCTATCCGCACCTCTCCAAGAAGGAGATCTTTCAGGCCGTGGCCCGGATGTACAAGCGCTTCTACTTCCGACCCAGGAAGATCGTCGAGATGACCTCGGAGATGATCCGGAGCACGGAGATGATGCGGCGCCGGCTGCGCGAGGGTGTCGAGTTCATGCACTTCCTGACCGGGCGCGAAGATCACGTCTAGGGAGCGCGTCGGGTCGCCTACTCTCGCTCCACCTCGATGCCGTAGCTTTTCAACTTTCGATACAGGTTCGATCGCTCGATCTCCAGTGTCTCGGCGGCGCGAGTGACGTTGCCGCGATGGCGGCGCAGCGCGGTCAGGATGTAGCGCCGCTCGAAATCGTCTCGGGCCTCCCGAAGGGGCGCGTCGGGCGCGATCGCGCCGCCCTCGGGCCGGAACTCGCCGGGCAGATCGTCGACGCCGATCTCCGGGTGCGGCGAGAGGATCATGAGCCGCTCGATGAGGTTCTTGAGCTCGCGCACGTTGCCCGGCCAGCGGTAGGCGCGCAGCGCGTCGACCGCCGCCGCGGACAGGGGCTTCGGCCGCCGGCCGAGGCGCTGGGAGGCGACGTGGAGGAAGCGATCGCAGAGCGTCGGAAGATCCTCGAAGCGCTCGCGGAGCGGCGGCACGTCGAGGGGCACGACCGCGAGTCGGAAGTAGAGGTCCTCGCGAAAACGCCCGGCGCGGATCTCCGCGGGGAGGTTCTTGTTCGTCGCCGAGAGGATCCGCGCGTCGGACTCGATCGGCTGGGTGCCTCCCACGCGCGTGAACCGGCCCTCCTGCAGCGCCCGCAGGACCTTCGCCTGCGTGCGCGCCGACATGTCGCCGACTTCGTCGAGGAAGAGCGTCGCGCCGTCGGCCTCCTCGAACTTGCCGCGCCGGTCCTCGGAGGCGCCGGTGAACGAGCCGCGGACGTGGCCGAAGAGCTCCGACTCGATGAGCTCCTCCGGAATCGCGGCGCAGTTGACCTCGATGAGGGGCGAGTCCGCGCGCGCCGAGCGGCGATGGATCGCGCGGGCGATGAGCTCCTTGCCGGTTCCGCTTTCTCCGGTGATGAGCACGCGCGCATCGGTCGGCGCGACGCGGGCGATCTCCTCCTTGAGGCGCCGGAGCGGCGGGGACTCGCCGATCAGCTCCTCGGGCTCGCTCCGGCCACGGAAGGACGCGAGCTCGGCGAGCAGGCTCCGCCGCTCGATCGCCTTCTGCGCCGTCAGGAGCACCCGCTCGAGCGAGAGAGGCTTCTCGAGGAAATCCTCGGCGCCGAGGCGCACGGCGCGCACCGCGGTCTCGACGTTGGCGTGTCCCGAGATCATGACGACCGGAAGGTCGCCCAGCCGGTCCCGCGCCGCCTCGAGGATCGAGAGGCCGTCGCGGTCGCGGAGCCAGACGTCGAGGAAGACGAGGTCGAGCGCATCGTCCGAGATGCGCCGCAGACCCTCCTCGCCGGAATCGACCGCGGTCACGAGATAGCCCTCGTCCGTCAGGATCTGGGACAGCGTCTCCCGAACCGCGCGTTCGTCGTCGATGACCAGGATGCGCTTCTTCTTCACGCGGCGGGCAGCTCGATGATGAAACGCGCGCCGCTCGGCCGGTTGTCTTCGACGCGGATGGTGCCGCGATGATCGGCGACGATGCGATAGACGATCGCGAGGCCCAGGCCCGTGCCGCGCCCCTTCGTCGTGAAGTCCGGAAGGAAAAGCTTGTCGCGGTCGCGGGAGGGCACGCCGCGGCCGGTGTCGGCAACCTCGATCGTGCAGACGCCGGCGCGGTCCGAGAGCGTGACCACGATCTCTCCCTTCTCGCCGCAGGCCTCGAGCGCGTTGTCGATCAGATTGACGAGGGCGCGCTTGATCTGGTCGGGGTCGAGGACGACGGTCTCGCGGGCGAGGCGTGAATCGACGCGGACGGCGATGCCTTCGCGCTCGCCCTCGAAGAGGCGCACGGCCGAGCGCGCGAGCTCCGTCAGGTCGGTCGGCTGCGGGCGCATCTGGGGCAGGCGGGCGAAGCGAGAGAACTCGTTGACCAGGGACTTCAGGAACCCGACCTCCTCGACGATGATCCGCGTCCCGCGCTCGATCGTCTCCGGCAGGTCCGGCTCTCCGGCGCGGAACCGCCGCAGGATGCGCTCGGCCGAGAGCCGGATCGGCGTCAGCGGATTCTTGATCTCGTGGGCGACGCGCCGCGCCACCTCGCTCCAGGCGGCGAGCTTCTGCTCCCGGGCGACGTGGGTCGTGTCCTCGAGCGCCAGGACCCACCCGCGAGCCTGCCCGTCGGATCGCGGGAGCGGACGCAGCGAGACCTCGATGTGGCGCTCGCCCGACTCGTCGCTCAAGACGATCTCTCGCGGCGCCGCGGCGGGCGCGCCGGACCGCGCCTCTTCGAGGAGTCCCACGAGCGGATCGAGATCGGGACGCGCGGCGAGCGCGACGGCCGTGACTTCGTCGGTGAGGCCGAGCAGGGCGCGGGCCGCGGGGTTGCAGACGGTGATCTGGCCGCCCGCGTCCACGGCGATGACGCCCGTTGTGACGGACTCGAGGACCGTCGAGAAGAGGCGCCGCTCGAGCTCCAGGCGGCGATTGGAGTCCTGGAGCTCGGCGTTCGTGTGGAGCAGAGCGCCGCGCGCGTCCTCGAGGCCCGCGGCCATGCGGTTGAAGGACTCGACGAGCACGGCGAGCTCGTCGGTCGCCGGCACGTCCACGCGGGCGGAGAAGTCTCCCGAGCGCAGCCTGCCCGTCGAGGCGGCGAGAGCTCCGATGGGCTCGGTGATCCGGCGCGCGAGCGTCAGGCCGGTCCAGATGGAGGCGAAGAGGATGGCGAGCGTCAGGAGCAGAAAGGTCGAGATGTTCGCCGCCTTGATCGCGGGCTTCTGGACCTCGAGCTTCTGGTACTCGCTCCAGGCGGCGGCGATGCCGTCGAGCGACCGCGCCTCGGCGGCCGGCAGGCGGATCCCCGCGACGTAAACACGGTCGCCGCTGCGGAAAGCCGCGCGGTAACGGTGGCCCCCGTCGGGGAGCACCTCGATCTTGAAGGGCTCGCCTTCGGCGCCGTCGCCCCCGAGCGTGCCGGCGGCGAGCGGCGGCGGCTGCGGATCCTCGGCCGCGACGGCCACGCGATTTCCGCCGCGGTAGATCTCGAGGGAATCGAGCCCGCGCTCGCGCCGTCTCGCGTCGAGCGGCGGAACGGCCTTCTCCGAGAGCTCCGGGGCGGCGGTCGCGACGGTCCGCGCCTCCTGGAGGGCCTCGTCGAGGACGCGCCGCTCCGCGCGATCCTGGACGGCGCGAGCCTGCACGACGACCTGGCGCACCGGCGTCGAGAACCACCGGTCGATCGTGCTCTGGAGGAGTCCCGTCGCCGAGAAGAACACGAGGGCCACGGGGATCGCGGTCAGGCCGATGTATGTGACGAGCAGCTTCGTCCGGAAGCGCGAACCGAGGGCGGGCCGCCGCCGGTCGAGCCAGTTCTTGAGGAGCGTCCGGCCGAGCACGAAGAGCACGGCGGCCATGAGCGTGACGTTCAGGTACGAGAGGACGAAGAGGAGCAGGCCGCGCGTGATCGTCGCGGGATCGAGCTCGGCGGCGCGCTGCTCGAGCACGGAGACCGCGGCCCAGACGACGAGTACCGCCAGCACGAGCGCGACGATCAGACGGTTGTCCTTCCGGCGGCGGAGGATCTCGCCCGCGATCTTCATGACGCGCGCCTCACGGAATGCCTTCCGGAACCACGAATTTCTTCGACTTCTTCCAGGACGTGCGCGAGTCGACGGGGATGAAGGCGAAGAGGTACTTCGAGTCGAAGGCCGCGCGCATGTGGACGATGAGGTTGCGTCGGGGCCAATCGGCGCGCACGTGGAACGCCAGCAGGTTCTGCCCGGAGATCAGTTGCCGCTTCACGTCCTCGAAGTCGGCCGTCGTGACCCGGGAGAGCGGCTTGTCGTCGAGCGTCTCGACGACGACGTACTCCCGCGTGACCGGATCGAAGGTGACCGAGACGGCGTAGCGTCGGGAGTCGAGGTACGTGTCGAACCAGTAGCGGAACTGCCGGTAGAGGCGGATCTCGTAACGGATCGTCGTCTCGAGGCCCGCTTCGATCTTGCGCGCGAGCTCGGGATTCAGGACGCCGGTCAGCTCGAATTTCAGAAAGACGTCCGCGCCCCGCGTCGTGACTCGAAGGATCGTGACCTCCGGCCGGGCCGGGGACGCGTCCGCCGCCGTGGCCGCGGAAGACGCGTCCAGGCAGAGACAAAGCGCCAGAAGGGCCGCCGGGGCCCGGCGTGTAGGCCGCACGGGCGAATTCTAGGCGAGGCGGCCGAGGGACCGGGGCGCTCGGGGAGAGGCGGCTAGGTCCGAACGGCCCGGCGCGGCGCCGCCGCGGACTCCGATCGCGGCGCCTGCAGCGCGGCTTCGAGGGCCCGGGCGAACTCCACGTGCAGGGCATGGCCGGCCTTGCTCGCGAAGATCCGGCCGGTCAGCGGCCGGCCGAGGAGCGCGAGGTCCCCGAGGAGATCCAGGATCTTGTGGCGCACGAATTCGTCGCGGAACCGCAGCGGGCCCGAGAGGATCCCCGCGTCGCCCAGGACGACGGCGTTCTGGAGGGAGCCGCCTCGAGCGAGCCCGCGCGCCCGCAGCTGCTCGACGTCCTTGACGAATCCGAACGTCCGCGCCGGCGCGATGCGCGCCGCGTACTCTTCCGGGCGAACGGTCCAGGTCAGGGTCTGCTGGCCGACGTAGGGATGCGGAAAGTCGATGTCGTAGGTAATGGTCAGGCCGTCGCCGTCCGGCGTGTACCGGATCGCGCGGTCGCCGCGCTCGATCGCGAGGTCGCGGTCGAGCGCCGCCGGCCGGACCGGGGCGTCCTGGCGCTCGAAACCGGCGGCGTGGAAGAGGCGGACGAACGGGAGCGCGGAGCCGTCGAGGATCGGCACTTCGGGTCCGGCGATCTCGATCCGGCAGTTGTCGAGCCCCTCGCCGGCCGCGGCCGAGAGCAGATGCTCGACCGTGCCGATCGAGATTCCATCGCGCGACAGCGTCGTCGCGTAGTCGAACGTCGATGCCGAAGCGACCCGGGCCGGAATCGACGTCTCCGGCCGGTCCGTGCGGACGAAGACGAGGCCGGTGTCCGGGGGCGCCGGCAGGAAATGCGCAGCGACCGGATGGCCGGAATGGAGCCCGATGCCCTCGATGGAAACCCCTGTTTTCAGTGTGGTTTGAGACCTGATCATGCTCTGCTCGCCGACCTTCTCCGCATCTTCAATGCCAGGGGGTGCCGCCTGAAGAACGAACACCGGAAGTCTTTCATTTCAAGAGACTTCATTTCCGTTTCCTCCCGGAGGTCGGCCGTCGGCCGGTGCCATTTCTGTAGCACTTTTGGGACACATGCGTGGCGCCGGCGCCACGGAGCGCCGCCGGGCCGGCCGGCCGCGAGCCGGGTGAAGGCTAGACTCGCGGCCATGGCGCGGGGAAGCGTGGAAAAGGCGGGGCCGAGGGCCGCAGCGATCAAGCCCGTCGCGACGAACCGGAAGGCGCACCACGACTACTTCATCGAAGACCGCGCCGAGGCGGGTCTCGTGCTCACCGGAACCGAAGTGAAGTCGCTGCGCGAGGGGCGCGCCCAGCTCAAGGACGCCTACGTCCAGTTTCGGGACGGCGAGGCCTTCCTCGTGTCGGCGCACATTTCGCCCTACGGGGCGGGCTCCTGGACCAACCACGTGCCGGAGCGCGACCGAAAGCTCCTGCTCCATCGCCGCGAGCTCGACCGCTGGGCGGGCGCGGTCGCGACGCGCGGCGTCACCTGCATTCCGCTCTCTCTCTATTTCAAGGGCGCGCGCGCCAAGGCCGAGATCGCCCTCGTCAAGGGAAAGAAGCTCCACGACAAACGGCACGCGATCCGCGACCGCGAGCTGCGCCGCGAGGCCGATCGCGCGATGCGGCGCCGCTAGCGGATCGCGGAAATTGGCGCGGGATGTCGCTCCGAAGGCCGCGGGGCCGTCTCCCGGAGGCCGCAAGAGACCGGATGCCGCCGTTCGCGAAGCGAACGCCCGCGCCCGACCGTCCGCGATGACGCCCCTCCTCCGGGAGATCCGAAAGGCCGATCGCGAAGCGATGTACCGACTCGACCATCGCTGCTTCGAGCCCGGCATCGCGTTCACGCGCGCGCAGATCCAATCGTTCCTGGCCCTCGAGAGTCTCGAGGCCGTGGCGGCCGACGCCGACGGGCAGCTCATCGGGTTCGCCATCGGATATCTGCGCCGGCCCGGACTCGGCGGGGTTCTGACGCTCGACGTCGAACCGGAGCGCCGGCGCGGAGGCGTCGGGCGCGCGCTCTTTCGGGAGCTGCTCGCGCGGCTCGAAGCCGCGGGCGCGCGGACCGTGCAGCTCGAGGTGGACGTCCGAAACGCCCCGGCCATCGCGTTCTATCGATCGTTCGCATTTCGCCGCGTCGGGCGGATCCCCGATTACTACGGGGATGGCAAAGACGCTTACGAGATGGAAAAGGGGCAGGCCTCCGGGACGAAACCTAGGGCAGGAAGCCGAGGTTCGGCGTCGTGAAGCGCCCGATGAGAGGGAAGAGAGTGGGGATGTCCGCGGCCGCCACGCCGAACCAGCTCGCGAGCGTCGCGGCGTACTGCTCGACGGCGCATGTCGGGATCCACCGGCCGCGGTCGTCGGTGTCGTCGGGGCCACCGAGCGAGAGCGTGGGGAAGACGGAGCCCGTCGAGCCGGGCACGCCGTAGAAGTCGCCGCCCCCGACGGCGCCGCCGATCACGAGCTGGTGATTGCCCCAGGCGTGGTCGGTGCCGACGCTTCCGCCGTCGCCCGACGGCTGGAGCGTGCGCCCGAAGTCGGAGAGCGTGAACGTCGTGACCTGCGACGCGACGCCGAGCTCGACGGTCGCGTCGTAAAAGGCCTTCAGCGCGGCCGACAGCTCGCCGAGCAGGTCGGCCTGATCGTCGATCTGATCGGTGTGCGTGTCGTAGCCGCCGGTCTCGCAGTAGAAGATCTGGCGCTTGAGCGGCGTCGGAGCGGTCTGGTTGAGCTTGATGAGCTTGGCCACCTGGAGAAGCTGGTCGCCGAGGTCCGATCCCGGGAAGTGCGTCGTGATCGAGGGATCGGTCGAGAGCGCCTGACTGATGTCGTAGGCCTGCTGCGTGGCGTCGCTCGTCGCGGCGACGAGGGTGGCGGACCGGTCGATCGTGCGCAGGTGGTTCATCGACGTGAGGCGTGCGTTCTCGCCGGGCGAGCCGTAGAAGCCGTAGAGCACGAGCACCTCGTCGAGCGGCGTCGGCGCCGGCGCGATGCCCAGCGGCCGCGTCGTCAACCCGAGGCCGAAGAGGGACGTGCCCCAGTTGACCGAAGTCACGATCGGGAAGATCGCGCCGCTGTTCAGAGCCGCCGTGAAGTCGCCCGTGCGCCCGCCCCACCCGAGTCGCGTGTCCACGTCGGCGCGGGCCGACTGCCACTGGGTGACCTGGTCGGAGTGCGAGAAGAGGGCGTAGGGCTGCGGGTCCCCGTTCTGGAACTGCGCGCGCGTGAGCGGCTGGACGAGCGGCCCGACGTTGGCGACGACCGCGAGCTTATGGTCGGTGAAGAGCTGGGGCATCGCCGTCATGCTCGGGTGGAAACCGAAGGGCGTTCCGAGGGTCGCGGGCGTGACCGAGAGGTACTGGCCCGAGTCGAGGGCCAGCCCGGAGCCGGTGCGCGCGTCGCTGTAGGCCTGGTAGCCCGTGGCGTCGAGCGGCACGATCATGGAGTTGCCGTCGTTGCCGCCGCCCAGGAAGACGCACACGAGCGCGCGGTAATCCGCCGCCGCCGGCCGGGCGTACGCGCTGATGAGGCCGAGCTTGTCGAGCCCGGCCTGGAAGGCCGCCATGCCGAGGGCGGCACAGCCTGTCCGGGCGAGGAATTCCCTGCGGGTGCGGTCCATGCTCACCTCTCGACCTGGAACTGCGAGGACGTCGTCACGAGATACAGGGCCTGGGCCACCACCTGGTCCGGATCGTCCGCGGCCATCGCGACGATCGCCGTCCGGATCGAGGACCGCATGTCGTCCGACATCGTGCCGTGGAGGAGCAACCGGTCGAGCTCCGAGAGGAGCGCGTCCGGGCTCGCGGCGGCGAGGGTCTGGAGGCGCGTGAGATCGAGCGCGGTGCCCCTCGGCCCGTTGTCCGACTCGTCGATGCCCCAGAAGAGGAGGAACTGGAGGAAGTTCGCGCGCGCGAACGCCGTCGTCGCCGAGAGGATGCCGAACTCGGGCCCGGCGAGGCTCGTGCCGGGCACGGTGTAGTCGGCCGGGTAGTAGCTGAAGACGCTGTCCGGCCGGAAGACGTCCTGGCTCATGTCCCAGGTGTACGGGTCGAGGTAGCCGTCGCTCGGCGAGGAATCCGAGTATGCGTGGGCGTTGAACGCGCGGAGGATGTTCGTGACGAAGAGGACCGGCTCCTTGAGGTGCCCGTAGTCCGCGCCGCTCTTCTCGTCCCCGCGGGCCTCGGGATCGAGGAGGATCGCGCGCACGACCGCCTTCAGGTCCCCGCGCACGCCGATGCCGTCGTCGTCGAACACCGCCGACACCCGGGCGACGTAGCCCGGGCTCGGGTTGCTCGTGACGAGGCTGCGGATCAGGTGCCGGGAGATGAAGGGCCCGACGTTGGGATGCTGAAAGATGATGTCGAGCGCGTCGGAGAGATCCTTGGCGCCGCCCTGATTTTTCGGGATCGTCTGCCCGTTCAGAAGCTTCTTCGTGCCGTTGTCGTGGTAGCTCGCCACGAGCACCATGGGGTCGCGGTAGTTCGACGTGCCGTCCACCGGGGGATCGGCCGCGGTCCAGCCCGTGAAGACTTTCGCGAAATTCGTGACGACGCTCTGGTCGTAGGTCGGGGCCGGCAGTCCGTCGGTCCCGAGCTTCGGCGTTCCATCGGAGTTGAGCTGGAAGACGCCGATCGAGAAGAGCTGCAGGATCTCGCGCGCGTAGTTCTCGTTGGGGTCGTACTTGGTGCTGTCCATCATGTCCAGGTAGTCGCCCATGGCGGGGTTCAGGGTGAGCTCCTGGAGCAGCTGCCGGTAGTGGCCGAACGCGTGGTGCTGGAAGACCTGCAGGTAGGGCGTGTACCAGGACGGCATCGAGATGTCCCATCCGGAGACCGGCATGAGCCGGTGAAGCGCCCACGCGACCCGTTGCCGCAGCTGATCTTCGGCCGAGAGCGCGTTCGTGAAGAAGCGGAGCTGGAGCGGATAGACGGTGTAGTTGTCGCGCTGGCAGTCGGAATCGCACGTGAGCGGAACCTCGTCCGGCTGGAGCGGCAGGTCCGGATAGCCCGAGACGGCCGCGGCGAACTGCTCGTCCAGATATCCCTCGATGCCGACCTGGCGGACGTGCGCGATCGCGGCGTCGTTCGGCCCGAAGGTCGCCTGCTCGAGGAAGCGGACGATGTCGGCGTTGAAGGTGCGGTTCAGAAAGGCGGCCATCTGCGCCCGCGTGCTCGTGCTGCCCGGGCAGAAGGCGCCCGCGCCGCATCCGGAGGTCACGCGCTCGCCCGCGAGCTGCTCGATCCAAGCGGCGAACGGCGCGCCCGCCGGAACGTCGGTGAAGAGCGTTCCCTTGGCCGCCGGCGGCCGGAAGGCCGCCCCGTGTTCGGCGCGCATCAGGAAGACGGCCATCTCGCCGCGGGTGACCGGCTGGTCCGGGCAGTACTTCTTTCCGCCGCATCCGGTGGTGATTCCCTCGGCCGCGAGGCGCTCGATCCATCGCGCGAAGGGCGCGCCGGAAGGAACGTCCGTGAAGACCGTTCCCGTCGCGGGAGGCGGCGAATAGGCGCCGCCGTGCTCGCCGCGCAGCAGGAAGACCGCCATCTGTCCGCGCGTGACCGCGAGGCCGGGGCAGTAGGCGCCGCCGCCGCAGCCGGTCGTGATTCCCTTGCGCGTGATCTTCACGATGGCCGCGTGGAAGGGATCCGAGGCCGGGACGTCGGTGTAGTCGGCGAACCAGCCGCCCGGCAGGACGGCCGTCGAATCGTCGGGATTCGTGACGCGGACCTCGAGGAGCGTGCCGGCCGGCGCCGCGGGAGCGGCGGCCGTCAGGCGGGTCGTGCTCGCGACGGCGACGCCCGAAGCGAGCGCCGATCCGATCTTCAGGGTCGCGCCCGGCTGGAATCCGTAGCCGAGAGCGGTGAGGGCCGCGCCTCCGGACGCGGGACCGGAGTCCGGCGAGAGGCCGGCCACGTCCGGAGTCGCGGCGATGGCCGGGCGCGTAGGGAGCGCCGCGGCGGCGAGAGTGAAGGAGATCCGGAGAACCGTTGGCAGTCGGAACAGAAGCGCCTCCGATCTGTTCGGTTTGTTGGCAGGAATTCTAGAGAGTCGAGCCGGTCCGGCGCATCTGCTCCGATGGCCAGTGTGGTTCGAGGCCGATGGCCCTGTCCGTCCCCGGCGTCAGGCGCGGGAGGCCCGCAGGATCGCCAGAGCCACGGTCTCGACGCCGTTCAGGACGAACTGAACGCCGATGACCGCGGCGATCAGACCCATGATCTTCGAGACGATGCGCTGGCCGTTCTCGCCGATCCGCGCCACGAGCCACGGCGCGGCCAGCAGGATCGCGAGCGTCAGCAGGATGTTCACCGCGATCGCGAGCGCCAGCGCAATCCGATGGAAGCCGTCCCGCGCCTGCCCGACGAGAACCATCACGGTCGAGATGGCGCCCGGCCCGGCGATGAGCGGCATTCCGATGGGCACGATCGACGGGTCGGAGCGCGTGGCGCTGCCTGCGTCGCGCTCATGGTCGTCTTCCTGCAGCGTCTTGAGGCCGATGATCGTGAAGAGGATGCCGCCGGCGATCTGGAAGGCCGGCAGCGTGATGCCGAAGAACGCGAAGATCGCGCCGCCGGTCGCGGCGAACACGGCGAGGATCACGGCGGCGGCGACGCAGGCCTTCAGCGCGAACGCGCGCCGCCGTCCGGGCTCATGCGACGTCAGAGAGACGAAGATCGGCGCCGCCTCGATCGGATTGATGACGGAGAAGAGCGTCGAGAAGGCGAGGAGAGCGAACTTGCCTTCGGGCGAGGAGAACATGGCCGCTCATCCTAAGCCCGGCCCCGAGGCCGGGCGGCGGCCGGCGCGTCAGGGCTTGTAGAGCAGTAGCCTGAAGGCGTTCGTCAGGAACTTCGACATCTCGTCGCGGCGGACGTTGAGATCCGGGCAGTACTGATTCGCCGAGCACCCCGTGATGATTCCGCGCGCCCACAGGTAATGCGCGTGCTTGCAGTACACGTCGGACGGGAAGACGTCGGTGAAGTGCAGGTTCGGGCTGCCCGCGTCGCACGAGTAGGAGAGGCCCGTGTCGGGATCCGGGCCGTAGGTCCCGGGAACGCCCGCGCCGCCCGCCGGCGCGACGACCGCCTTGGCGATGAAGAGCGCCATATCGGCGCGCGAGACATTGAGCGACGGACAGAACTTCCCGACGTCGCAGCCGGAGGTCACGTTCTGCGCGGCGATCAGGTGCACGCCGCGGCAGAAGATGTCGGTCGGCGCGACGTCGGTATAGACGGACATCCCGCCGTTCGTACAGCTGTAGGGTTGCAAACCGACGGTGCCGCTCGCCGGCAGGCCCGTGCCTCCGGTCAGCCCGCGCGCGATGAACATGGCCATCTGCGAGCGCGGCACGGCCTGCGCGGGGCAGTACTCCGTGGCCGAGCACCCGAGCGTGATCCCGTTGTGGAAGATCGTCTCGATCTTCCGGTAGAACGCGTTTCCGCGCGGCACGTCGAGGAAGCTGTCGCCGATGTGCAGGACCCAGGTCTTCGGCTCCGCCGCCGCGTCGAGTGTCTCGACGAACGTCGAGTCCCAGTGGACCGCGGGCCGCGTCGCGGGAGCGCTCACCATCAGGGAGTAGCAATCCGAGGCGCCGGCACAGCTGCCCCTGGCGCCCGGCGCGATGACGCCGTAGGCGGCGAGCGCGTCCACGATGGAATACGTCGGCCCGGAGGGTCCGTCGAACGCCGAGGCCGTGCCGTGCAGATCGACCGAAGAGGCCCCCTGGTTGCTCCACGTCGGAGCGACGCCGGCCGTCTCGCCCGGCTCCAGCACGCCGTTGCCGTCGGAGCCCGAGCCGCCCGGCGAATCCACGTCGATGGCGAACGGCGCGAGCACCGGGGTCGGCGTGACCGTCGGCGTGGCGGTGGGCGTCGGGGTCTCGGTCGGGGTGTCCGTGGGAGTGGCCGTGACCGTGGGGGTGGCAGTGGGCGTCGGCGTCTCCGTCGCGGTGGGCGTCGCCGTCGGGGTGTGCGTCGGCGTGGGAGTCGGAGTCGGCGTGTCCGTGGGCGTGGCAGTGGCCGTCGCGGTCGGGGTGAAGGACGGCGTCAGAGTCGGGGTCGGGGTGAAGGACGGCGTCAGAGTTGGGGTCGGGGTGAACGTCGGGGTGAACGTCGGAGTGAACGTCGGAGTGGCAGTCGGAGTGAACGTCGGAGTAGCCGTCGGAGTGAACGTCCGCGTCGGCGTGGCGGTGGCCGTCGGCGTGGAGGTTGGAGCCGGCGCGGCGGGACGAAGGGCGATCGTGTTGCCAACGCCGAATCCCGCGCTGTTCGACGCGGTGGCCGTCTTGGCGCCCGTCGGTCCCGGAGCGCCCAGGCCGAGGTAGTTCACTTCGAGGGAGATTCCGAGGACGTTGGGGACGGGCCGCGACGCGACGTCGACGGTTTCCGTCATTCCGGCCGGCGGCGTCCAGGTACCGGACGACGTGTAGCTGTGGCCGGTCACGAGCATGTCGGACGCGACGGTCGTCGTGACGCTCGGCGCCGTGTGGCTGAGGGACGAAGGCGTCGGGGCGCCGGCGCTGACGTCGATCGGAGTCACGGAGTCGACGCCGGAGAACGCGAGGATGCCGCCGACGGAGCCCGCGGTCGCCGCCGAGAGCGTCCAGCTGTAGCTGGCGGGCTCGGCGCCGACGACCGCATGCGTGTAGACCGCCTGCGACGACGCCGGGTTGTTCGTCTGATTGGTGCGAAATTGGAGGGTCCAGCCGGCCGGCGCCGTGATCGTGACGCTGCTGGGCCGCACGGCGACGACGGCCACGAGAAGGTCGCCCGTCGTCGCCCCGGTCGGGACGCCCACCGTGAGGGTGGTCGTTCCGGAGGAGGCGCCGGCGGATTTCGCGCTGCGAAACGCGATCTGACCGTGAGCCGCCGCGGCGGCCAGGAAGCCGATGATCGTCCACGAGACAGCGGCGGACACACGGTGTCGGGACGCGCGGAAGGCGCAGGGAGCGCCCGGGTTGCTCGATTTCACTTAAGCCTTGTCCTGAAAAACTGTACTTATTCTACACCATCCGGCGCCGTTCGCAATCCGAGCGCCGCCGGCGGCCGTCTGGCGGGACGGAACGAACGATTAGAATCGGCCCCTTCCATGGACGCCCTCCGGATCCGCGGCGCGCGGCAGCACAACCTCCAGAACCTGTCGCTCGACGTGCCGCGCAACCGCCTCGTCGTCATCACCGGAGTCTCCGGCTCGGGAAAGTCTTCCCTCGCCTTCGACACGATCTTCGCGGAGGGCCAGCGCCGTTACGTCGAGTCGCTCTCCGCCTACGCGCGCCAGTTCCTCGAGCAAATGGAGAAGCCCGACGTGGACTCAATCGAGGGTCTCTCGCCGGCCATCTCGATCGAGCAGCGCACGACTTCGAAGAATCCGCGCTCGACGGTCGGAACGGTCACGGAGATCTACGACTACCTGCGGCTGCTGTACGCGTCGATCGGCAAGCCCCACTGCCCGAAATGCGGCCGGCCGATCCAGGCACAGACCGTCCAGGAGATGGTCGACCGCGCGCGCCGGCTGCCCGAGGGGACGCGGTTCACCGTGCTCGCCCCGTACGTGTCGGGCAAGAAGGGCGAATACAAGAAGCCGATGGCGGAGATGCGCAAAGAAGGCTTCCTCCGGGCGCGCATCGACGGCCAGCTCTACGATCTCGACGATCCGCCGGAGCTCGACAAGCAGAAGAAGCACACGATCGAGGTCGTCGTCGACCGCCTCGTGTCGAAGAGCGCGGACGACGAGGACTACGGCAAGCGCCTCGCCGACTCGATCGAGACGGCGATCCGCGTCTCGGGCGGGCTCGTGACCATCGGCGTGGCGGACGGGCCCGAGGAGGTGCTCTCGGCCAACTACGCGTGCCCGGACTGCGGCACGTCGCTGACCGAGATCACGCCGCGGCTCTTCTCCTTCAACTCGCCCTACGGCGCGTGCACCGCGTGCTCGGGGCTCGGGACGATCCTCAAGGCGGACCCCGACCGCCTCGTCGTGGCGCCAGACAAGTCGATCGCCGACGGCGCGATCGCGATCCTGAAGCCCGGCTCGACGAACTGGCGCTCCCGCCAGATGGCGACGCTCGCCAAGCACTACAAGTTCCGCCTGGATCAGCCGTTCTCCAAGCTGCCCAAGGCCGCGCAGAAGGTGATCCTGTACGGCTCGGGCGACGACGAGATCCGGTTCTCCTACGTCGCGGAGCGCGGCGAGTACCACTGGCGCTCGTCGTTCGAGGGCCTCGTGCCGATGCTCGAGCGGCGCTATCGCGAGACGGAGAACCCCGAGCACCGCGCCGAGCTCGAGGCCTACATGTCCGCGGAACCGTGCCCGGAGTGCAAGGGGCGTCGGCTGAAGGCCGAGGCGCTCGCCGTGCTCGTCGGCGGGCGGCCGATCGACGGGGTCGCCTCCGACACGATCGCCGAGTCGGCGGAGTTCTTCGCGAGCCTGCGGCTGACGGCCCGGGAGCGGGAGATCGCGGGGAAGATCCTCAAGGAGGTCAGCGACCGCCTCGGGTTCCTCGCCAACGTCGGCATCGGGTATCTCTCCCTCTCGCGCGCGGCGGCGTCGCTGTCGGGCGGCGAGTCCCAGCGCATCCGCCTCGCCACGCAGATCGGTTCGAAGTTGATGGGCGTGCTCTATGTCCTCGACGAGCCGTCGATCGGACTGCACCAGCGGGACAACCGCAAGCTGATCGACACGCTCCTCTCGATGCGCGACCTCGGCAACACGGTGATCGTGGTCGAGCACGACGAAGAGACGATCCGATCGGCCGACTGGGTCGTGGACCTGGGACCCGGCGCGGGGGTGCACGGCGGCCGCCTCGTCGCACAGGGCGGCCCCGAGGACCTGGGGAAGTTCCCGGAGTCGCTCACGGCGAAGTATCTCTCCGGAGAGCTCGAGATTCCGACGCCACCCGTGCGGCGAGCCGGCTCGGGGAAGGCCGTCGTGGTGCGCGGCGCGACCGAGCACAACCTGAAATCGATCGACGTGCGCTTCCCGCTCGGGGTCATGACCGCCGTGACCGGCGTCTCGGGCTCCGGAAAGTCGACGCTCGTCAACGACATCCTGTATCGCGCGCTGGCGCGCGCGCTGCACGGCGCCTCCGACCGTCCGGGCAGGCACGAGCGCATCGAGGGGCTCTTCGAGCTCGACAAGGTCATCAACATCGACCAGTCGCCGATCGGCCGCACGCCGCGATCGAACCCGGCGACCTACACGAACGTGTTCAACCCGATCCGCGAGCTCATGTCGCGCACGCCGGAGGCGCGGGCGCGCGGCTACCCGCCCGGCCGGTTCTCCTTCAACGTGAAGGGCGGGCGGTGCGAGGCGTGCGGCGGCGACGGGCAGATCAAGATCGAGATGCACTTCCTGCCCGACATCTACGTCACTTGCGACGTCTGCGGCGGCAAGCGCTACAACCGCGAAACGCTCCAGATCCACTACAAGGGGAAGTCGATCGCCGACATCCTCGCGCTCACGGCCGAGCAGGCTCTCGAGGTCTTCAAGAACATTCCGGCGATCGCGACCATCTGCCGGACGCTCGTGGACGTGGGCCTCGGCTACATCCAGCTCGGACAATCCTCGACGACGCTCTCCGGCGGCGAGGCGCAGCGCGTCAAGCTGGCGCGGGAGCTCGCGCGCCGCT
>DATBFU010000014.1:0-6787 GCA_036558325.1 Thermoanaerobaculia bacterium
GCGCGCACGGTGGGACATCCCGTGCTGTCGGAGCTCGGCATCCGCGTCTCGGGTCCCGACGAATACTTCCGGAAGCTGCGCGCGTCGTACGTCGAGCCCGACGGGGCGGAGCGTCGGCTCAAGATCCTCGAGGGCGCCCGCGCGCTCGCCTTGGAGGTCGGCGGATCGATCGAGTCGGACTCGGATCTGGCCTCGACGCTCGCCGATCTCGTCGAGTGGCCGGGCGTCGTGCGCGGATCGTTCGCGCCGGAGTTCCTGGAGCTGCCGGAGGAGATCACGACGACCGCGATGCGCACGCACCAGAAATACCTGCCCGTCCGCGGGCCCGGCGGCCTGGTTCCGCACTTCGTCTCGGTCATGGACAACTCGGAGGACCGACGCGGCTTGATCGCGAAGGGAAACGAATGGGTGTTGAACGCCCGGCTGGCCGACGCCCGCTTCTTCTTCGAGGAAGACCGCAAACGGAGTCTGGAGTCCCGCGTGCCGGACCTCTCGCGCCTCATGTTCCAGGACAAGCTCGGCGACTACCGGCAGAAGACCGAGCGTGTCCGGCGTCTCTGCGAGACGATCGCGCACGCGATCGGACGGCCCGATCTCGTCGAGCCGGCCGTGACGGCCGCGGGGCTCTCGAAGGCGGACCTGACGACCCACATGGTCAAGGAGTTCACGGACCTTCAGGGCGTCGTCGGCGGAATTTATGCGCGTCTCGAGGGCCGGCCCGAGCCGGTCTGGAAGGCGATCTACGAGCAGTACCGTCCCACGGGCGGCGGGGACGACCCGCCTCGGGAGCTGACGGGGGCGATGCTCTCGGCGGCGGACCGCTTCGACACGCTCGGCGGTCTCTTCCGCCTCGGCCTCGTGCCGACGGGCTCGCGCGATCCCTACGGGCTGCGCCGCGCGGCTTCGGGCATCGTGGCGATCGTGATCGGCCGGGCGTGGCAGGTCAACTGGAAGCCGGTGGCGCGCGAGGCGCTCGCGGGCTACGTGGACCTGCCCAAGGGCGGCGTCGAGGAGGGGCTCGCGGAGCTCGAGAAGTTCTTCGCCGAGCGGCTCCGGAACCTGCTCGAGCGGCGCGGCCACTCGCATGACGAGATCTCGGCGGTGCTCAACCGCGGCGTCTGGGACTTCGCCGACGTCGCCGATCGGGCGTCCGCGCTGGCGCAGGCGCGCCGCGGGACGGATTTCCGCTCCCTCATCCTCTCGGCCAAGCGGATCCGCAACATCCTCGGCCAGGACGCCCCCGGGCATCCCGATCCGGCGCTCTATCGCGAGGACGCCGAGCGCCAGCTCGCGGGAGACTTCCTGCAGGCCCGCGCGATCGTCGAGGACCTTTCCTCCGCGCGCCGGTATCGCGACGCGATGGAGACGATCGCCTCGATCTCGCCGTCCCTCGACCTCTTCTTCGAGAAGGTTCTCGTCAACTGCCCCGAGCCCGAACTGAGGCAGAATCGGCTGGCCCTGCTCGGGTCGATCCAGAAGGCGTTCTCGAAGCTCGCGGACTTTTCGGAGATCGTTGTCGAAAAATAGAGTCGAAAAATGAAAGCCCAGAAATGAAAAAGGTCTACTTCTTCGGAGACGGCAAGGCGGAGGGCGCGGGGCTCGGGAAGGACGCCCTCGGCGGAAAGGGCTCCGGTCTCGCGGAGATGACCGCCCTCGGCGTCCCGGTCCCGCCGGGATTCACGATCCACACGGCCGTCTGCGCGGAGTACGGACAGGGCGAGTCGCTCGACGCCCTGAAGAAGGAAGCGGACGCCGCCCTCGCGCGCGTCGAACAGTCGGCCGGCCGCCGTTTCGGCGATCCGAAGAACCCTCTCCTCGTCTCCGTGCGGTCCGGCGCGCGTTCGTCGATGCCGGGCATGATGGATACGATCCTGAACCTGGGGCTGACGTCGCAGACGCTGCCCGGCCTCGCCGCATCCCTGGGGGAGCGGTTCGCGATGGACTGTCGCCGGCGATTCATCGAGATGTACTCGAACGTCGTGCTGCGCGTCCCGCGGCATCACTTCGAGCACGTGCTCTCGGAGAAGAAGAAGGCGCGCGGCGTCGCCTCCGACACCGACCTCGACGCGAAAGACCTGGCCGACGTCGTCCGCCGGAACGAGGAGATCGTGCGGCGCGAGGCGGGCGGCGAGTTTCCGGACGACCCGCGCGAGCAGCTCTGGGGCGCGATCGGCGCGGTGTTCAAGTCCTGGGACAACGAGCGCGCCAAGACGTATCGGAAGCTTCACAAGATTCCCGACGACTGGGGCACGGCCGTCAACGTCCAGGCGATGGTCTTCGGCAACCGCGGCGAGACGTCGGCGACGGGCGTCGCCTTCACGCGCGACCCCTCCACGGGCGAGAAGAAGTTCTACGGCGAGTTTCTGCCCAACGCGCAGGGCGAGGACGTCGTGGCCGGCATCCGGACGCCGCGTCCGCTGAACCGGGACGGCTCGGGCGGGTCGCTCGAGGAGACGATGCCGCAGGCCTACGCGGAGCTCCTGCGCGTGCGGGACCTGCTCGAGAAGCGATTCCGCGACATGCAGGACCTCGAGTTCACGATCGAGGACAAGAAGCTCTACCTGCTGCAGACGCGCAACGGGAAGCGCACCGGCTTCGCGGCCGTGCGCGTCGCGACGGACATGGTGGACGAGGGGCTCATCACCTCGGAGGAGGCGCTGTCGCGCGTCGAACCCGAGCAGCTCGTCCAGCTTCTCGCGCCGGTCTTCGACGCGAAGGAGAAAGCGGCCGCGATGCAGGGCAACCGGCTCCTCGGCAAGGGCCTTCCCGCGGGACCGGGCGCGGCCTCCGGGCGGATTGCACTGACGGCGCAGCGGGCGGTCGCGATGGCCGCGGAGGGAAAGCCCGTCGTGCTCGTGCGCGAGGAAACCTCGCCCGAGGACATCGCCGGCATGCACGCGGCTGCCGGAATCCTCACGACGCGCGGCGGCATGACGTCGCACGCGGCCGTGGTCGCGCGCGGCATGGGCAAGACCTGCGTCGTCGGCGCGGGCGAGATCACGGTCGACGAGGCGAAGAAGCAGGTTCGCGCGAAGGGCCTCTCGGCGGGCGAGGGCGACTGGATCTCGATCGACGGCACGACGGGGGAGGTGCTCCTCGGCCAGCTGCCGACCCGTCCGTCCGAGGTCTTGCAGGTCGCGCTCGAAAAGACGCTCGCGCCGGACAAGTCGCCGACGTACCGCGCGTTCGAACGCATCCTCGCGTGGGCGGACCAGAAGCGGCGTCTCGGCGTGCGTGCCAACGCCGACACGCCGACGGATTCGAAAGTCGCGGTGGTCTTCGGCGCCGAGGGAATCGGCCTCTGCCGCACCGAGCACATGTTCTTCGAGGAGAAGCGCATCCTCGCGGTGCGCGAGATGATCCTGGCCGAGTCCGTCGAGGGCCGTCGCGCGGCGCTCGGGAAGATCCTGCCGATGCAGCGCCAGGACTTCGTCGGGATCTTCCGCGAGATGGGAGCCCGGCCGGTCACGATCCGGCTGCTGGATCCGCCGCTCCACGAATTCCTGCCCAACGAGGAAGGCGCGCTCGCGCGGACGGCCGCGGAGCTTCGGGTGCCGGTCGAGCGGCTGCGCGAGCGCGTGCGGCAGCTCCACGAGACGAACCCGATGCTCGGGCACCGCGGCTGCCGCCTCGGCCTCACGCATCCGGAGATCTACGAGACGCAGGTGCGCGCGATCTTCGAGGCGGCCGCGGAAGTCGCCGGCGCGGGCGGCACGCCCGCCCCCGAGGTCATGATCCCGCTCGTCGGGACGGCGGCGGAATTCGAGAAGTTGAAGGTTCTCGTCGACGAAACGGCACGGAAGGTCGAAGCGGAGACCGGGCGCGCGGTCGCGTACAAGACGGGCACGATGATCGAGATTCCGCGGGCGGCGCTCCAGGCCGGGCGGATCGCCGAGAACTGCGACTTCTTCTCTTTCGGCACGAACGACCTGACGCAGATGACGTTCGGCTATTCGCGCGACGACGCCGCCTCCTTCCTGCCGGCCTACATCGAGAAGGGCATCCTGCCGGAGGACCCGTTCGCGAGCCTCGACCAGGCGGGCGTCGGAGAGCTCGTCGCGATCGCGACGAAGCGAGGGCGGCAGACGTCTCCGAAGCTCAAGGTCGGCGTGTGCGGGGAGCACGGCGGCGATCCGGCCTCGATCGAGTTCTTCCACGCCACCGGCCTCGATTACGTCTCCTGCTCGCCCTACCGCGTGCCCGTGGCGCGTCTGGCGGCCGCGCGGGCCGCGATGTCCGAGGGCAAGGCCGGCGACTCGTCGACGGCCTAGCGCTCAGAGCATGAGCCCGTTCGTGGCCGCCTTCGCGATCGCCGCCGCCGTGAGCTCCGCGCCGCCCGCCGACCTCGTGCTCGTCTCGGCCCGCATCTGGACGGGCGACCCGAAACGCCCGGAGGCGCAGGCCCTCGCCGTCAAGGACGGGCGCATCGTGGCCGTCGGCTCCGACGCCGACGTCGCCGCCTGGAAAGGTCCGAAGACGGCGGTCGTGAACGCGCGCGGACGGCGCGTCGTGCCCGGGATGATCGACTGCCACACGCACATGTCGGGGGGAGGCCTGGACCTCCTCGCCCTCGATCTGCGCCATACGAAGGATCCGGCCGAGTTCACGCGGATGGTCGCGGCATACGCCGCGAAGCAGCCGTCGGGCGTCTGGCTCACCGACGGCGCCTGGGACCACGAGCAGTGGAACCCGCCGCGCCTTCCCTCGAAGGAGCTCCTCGATCCCGTGACGGGCGACCATCCCGTGTGTCTTTCGCGTCAGGACGGGCACATGGTCGTCTGCAACAGCCTCGCGCTGAAGCTCGCGAAGGTGACGCGCGCCACGCCCGATCCGCCCGGCGGCGTGATCGTGCGCGACGCCTCGGGCGAGCCGATGGGGATCTTGAAAGACGCGGCGATGAGCCTGACCGAAAAGGTCCGTCCGGCACGCACGAAATCCGAAATCGTCGCGGGCCTGCGCGCCGCCGTCGCGCACGCGGCGCGGAACGGCGTCACCTCCGTGCAGGACCTGCCGGGCGATCCGCTCGACCTGCCCGCCTGGGACGAGATCCGGAAGTCGGGGGACCTGACGGTCCGCGTCAACTATCGTCCGACGATCGTCGACTGGCAGGCCGCGAAGCGGGCGCAGTCCGAGTACCGGCAGGACGAGTGGCTGAAGGTCGGCGGCGTGAAGGGATTCATGGACGGAGCGCTCGGCGCCGGGACCGCGCGGATGTTCGAGGCGTTTTCCGACGACCCCGGAAACACCGGCGTCTATGCGGCGCAGGCGATTCCGCTGTCGCTCATCGAAGAGCGGATCGCCGGCGCCGACGCCGCGGGCCTTCAGGTCGAAGTGCACGCGATCGGCGACCGCGCGATCGCCGAGCTCCTCGACATCTACGCCCGCGTGGCCGCGAAGAACGGGCCGAAGGACCGGCGCTTCCGGGTCGAGCACGCGCAACACCTGCGCCCGGCGGAGGTCCCGAAGTTCGCCGCGCAGGGCGTCATCGCCTCGATGCAGCCGTACCACGCCGTCGACGACGGCCGATGGGCCGACCGGCGCCTCGGTCCCGAGCGCCGCCGCGGCGCGTACGCGTTCCGCTGGCTGCTCGACGCGAAAGCGACGGTGGCGTTCGGGTCCGACTGGGACGTCGCGCCGCTCTCGCCCATTCTCGGGATCGCGGCCGCGGTGACCCGCGCCACGATCGACGGCAAGCAGCCGGGCGGATGGGTACCCGAGCAGAAGATCCGCCCGGAGGAAGCCCTCGAGGCCTACACGGTGACCGCGGCCTACGCGGCATTCGAAGAAGACGACAAGGGGTCCCTGCAAGTCGGCAAGCTCGGCGACTTCGTCGTGCTCTCCGACGATCCGCTGACGGTCGCTCCGGAGAAGATCGAGAAGATCGCCGTGGACGAAACGGTCGTCGGCGGCAAAGTCGTCTTCTCGCGCCCGTAGCGTCCGCACCGTTCTGACGGCGCGGCGGTGCTTCGCTTGAGGTTAGACTCGCGCCACATGGCGAGGATCCGCCGTCTCTCCGGGGAGGTGATCGACCGGATCGCCGCCGGCGAGGTGGTCGAGCGGCCGGCCTCGGTCGTCAAGGAGCTCGTCGAGAACGCGCTCGACGCCGGCGCGTCACGGATCGAGATCGAGATCGACGGCGGCGGGATCGGGCGGATTCTCGTCCGCGACGACGGCAGCGGCATGTCGGCCGAGGACGCGCGGTTGGCCGTCGAGCGCCACGCGACGTCGAAGATCGCCTCGGACCGCGACCTCGTGACGGTGCCGACCTATGGGTTCCGCGGCGAGGCGCTGCCGTCGATCGCCTCCGTCTCGCGATTCGGGCTGACGACGTCCGACGGGTCGTCGCCCGAGGGCACGCGCGTGACGATCGCGCACGGAGAGGCGGCGGCCGTCGAGCCGGCCGCGAGGCCGCGAGGGACCGACGTTCTCGTCGAAGGCCTCTTCGAACGGACGCCGGCGCGGCGGAAGTTCCTTTCCTCGCCGGAGGCGGAGGGCCGCGCCGCCGCGGCCGCGGTCACCCGCGCCGCCCTCGCCAATCCGTCCGTCGCGTTCTTCGTGCGGTCCGGCGAGCGCCGCGTGCTCGACGCGCCCGCGGCCGTGGACCGCGCCGCCCGAATCCTCCAGGTCTTCGGCCGCGACACGCTCGGAGAGCTCGTCGAGTTCGAGGCGAAGGCCGGAGGATTGCGCGTTTCGGGATTCGCGACGCGCGGATCGGTGACGTTCGCTTCGCGCCGCAACCAGTACCTCTTCGTGAACGGCCGCCCGGTCGAGGACCGGTCGATCGCGC
>DATBFU010000015.1:0-10219 GCA_036558325.1 Thermoanaerobaculia bacterium
CGAGATGGCGAAGTTCCTGGCGAACGCGGGCGGGCTGAAGCTTTACGGACCCTGATCGTTCGGGTCATGTGTCGGCGGCAGCGCTCCGCCGTTCACCGACCACTGGGAGGTCAGGCCGGGGTCGGGCTGGGGTCAGGCTAGGGTCAGGCTGGGGTCTGACCCTGGACCCTGCCGGGGTCAGGCTGGGGTCAGGCTAGGGTCAGGCTGGGGTCAGGCTGGGGTCAGGCTGGGGTCAGGCTGGGGTCTGACCCTAGGTGAAGTCCTACTGATTCTTCGGGTCATGTGTCGGCGGCAGCGCTCCGCCGTTCACCGACCACTGGTGGTACGCCTCGGCGACTTCGTCCGCCGGACCCTGCCGGACGACGAGGCCCTCGTGGATCCAGACGGCCCGATTGCAGATTTCCTGGATCTGGCGCGTCGAGTGGGAGACGAGGACGATCGTCTTGCCGGCCCGGCGGAACTCGTTCATCCGCGCCTGGCACTTGAGCTGAAAACGCTCGTCGCCGACGGCGAGCACCTCGTCGATGAGCAGGATGTCGGGATCGACGTCGGTGGCCACGGAAAAGGCGAGGCGCGCCGCCATGCCCGTCGAGAAGGTCCGCAGCGGCGCGTCGACGAACTCCTCGAGCTCCGCGAACGCCACGATCCGGTCGAGGCGGCGTTTCATCTCGGCCCGCGAGAAGCCGAGGAGCGCGCCCTGGAGCATGACGTTTTCGCGTCCCGTCAGCTCGCCGTGCAGGCCGAGGCCGAGCTCGAGGATCGGCGCGACGCGGCCCGTGACGACCACGCGGCCGCCCGTGGGGGGGAGGATGCGCCCGATCACGCGGAGGGCCGTGCTCTTTCCGGCGCCATTGCGGCCGACGATCCCGAGCGTCTCGCCCGTGCCGACCTCGAACGACACGCCGCGCAGCGCCTCGAACTGGTCGAAGAAGATCGTGCGCTTCAGCTTCCGGATCGCGTACTCCTTGATCGAGCGAATGCGCTCGCGGGGCACGAGGTAGCCGACGTGGACGTCTTCGAGCCGGATCGCGACGGTCATGTCCGGCTCAGCCCATCAAGGCGAAGGAATCCCGGCGCCGGCAAAAATAGAGCCAGCCCGCCAGAAAGCAGACGACCGAGACCGTCAGCGACGGGAGGAAGACGTCGAGCGGCGGCAGCTCGCCATCGTAGATCGGCTTTCGAAACGTCTGGACGAGGTAGTACATCGGGTTCAACCAGATCGGAACGCGGTACCGCACCGGAACGATCGAGATGTGGTACACGACGGGCGTCAGGTAGAACCACACCTGGACGAACACCGTGTACATCTCGCGCACGTCCGTGAATCGCGACGCCAGGGTGAAGAGAAAGAACCCGATGCCCGCCGCGAACAGCGCGCCCATGAGGATCGAGACCGGGAGGAAGATCCAGGTGGCGTGAAACGGAAAATGGGTCACGGCCAGGATTCCGAGCAGCGGCACGAGCGACAGGAGAAGGTTCACGAGCGCGCCGCCGATCGCCGCGGCGACGAAGACCGACCGCGGCACGAACGTCCGCTTGGCGGTCGCGTTGGCGTCCTGGGTCTGGAACGCCGCCGACGACGTGCTCTGCGAGAAGAAGTTCCAGAACAGGAATCCCGTCATGAAGTAGACGGGATAGTTCGCGATCGACGTCTTGAGGAGGGCCGAGAAGACGAGCGTGAGCGTCGCCATGTTCAGCAGCGGACCGAGCATCGTCCACGTCAGGCCGAGGATCGAGCGCTTGTAACGGACCTTGATGTCGCGCACGACGAGCTCGTGGACGAGGCCGCGGTAGGCCCAGAGGGCGCGCGCCTCTTCGAGCGCCGCCGGTCCTCCCTTCGCCGAGTCGTAGACCGGCAGCGCCGCGCCGGCCGGGGGGGCCGCGGCGCTCACGCCGCGCGCTCTCGCAGGCGATGCATGGGGGCGAAGTCTATCGTCGCGGATCTATCTGCGTAAGCCCGGGCCGATCTCCGGCTCTGCGGGAGCCGACCCCCACTTGCGCGCGTATCGCTCGCGATTCTCTCGGTAGATGCGGAGATACTCCTCGTCGGGCAGCCGGCGGAAGCTGCCGCGTCCCCAGTGGTGCACGAAGCTGTCGCGCGCGACGGCGAGGCCGAAGCCCTCGTTGCGCAGCCGGCGGCACCAGTCGTCGTCCTCGAACATCCCGACGGCGAAGCGTTCGTCGAGCGGCCCGACGCGCTCGAAGACCGCTCGCCGGGTCAGGACGCAGAAGAAGGCGAGCATGGGCAGACGCTCCGAGCGGCCGGCGTTGGCGCGCGTGAAAGCGCGCGCCCAGGGCTCGAGCTGCTCCGGATCGCGGTAGCCGACGGGAACCTTCGCGTCGTTGGCGATCTCGTTCGTCGAGGGCCCGACGAGGCCGAGCGACGGATCCCGCTCGAGGTGGCGGACGAGCGCCGAGAGCCATCCCCGCGTGACGACGGTGTCGTTGTTCAGGAAGCAGAGCCGGTCGCCCCGGGCGGCGCGGGCCCCGGCGTTCGCCCCGGCGGCGAAGCCCCGGTTGTCCGGGAGGGCGACGAGCCGAAAGAGGTCGCCCCGGCGCGACGCTTCGCGCTCGAGGAACTCGCGCGTGCCGTCCGTCGAACCGTTGTCCACGAACACGAGCTCGACGCGCGGCCAGTCGGTCCGGCGATCGAGGGAGGCGAGACAGAGCTTCGTCAGCGGCAGGCCCTCGTGGGTGACGACGACGACCGACGCGAGCGGGTACAGGGCGCACACGGCGGCGTCGAGCGTCTCCGCCCGCCGGTCCCACGTGTTCTCCGCGGCGAAGCGCCGGCGACGCGCGGCGTTCTCCGACGCGTGCGCCGCCTCGTCGGCGATGGCCGCGGCAAACTCGTCGGCCGTGCCCGCGAGGCGCACGATCCCGGCCGCGGCGTGATGCCGCAGGGCGTCGAGCGGCGCCGCGACGACGGGTCGCCCCGCCGCGGCGGCCTCGTAGAGCTTGACGGGATCGACCGCATGCGTGAGCGGGGAGGGCCGGAACGGGATGATTTCCACGTCGAATCGCTCGCGGATCGCGGGAAGCTCGGCGTGCGGCCGCTCGCCGTGGAACGTCACGTTGGAGAGGCCGCGCGCGAGATCCTCGCGGCCGCCTTCGCGGCCACCGACGATCTCGAAGCGCCAGTCCGGGCGCTGCCGCGCGAGGCGCTCGAAGAGGTCCGCGTCGAACCAGTCGTCCAGGGCGCCGACGTACCCGACGGTCAGCGGCCGGCGGTCCGTCGCGTCCGGAGCGGGCGCCGCCGTCGCGAAGAGTCCCGCGTCGGCGGCGTTCGGAAGGAGGATCGCGTTCGCGTTCCCTCGGGCGAGGCGAGCGCGCAGGACCTCCGACGTCGCGGTGACGAGGTGCGAGCGCCGAACGAGCTCCGGCTCGGCCTCTCCCATGCGTCCGGGACGATTCGAGGAAAACGCCTCGTGCTCGTCGAGGCAGTCGTAGACGATCTTCCACCCGAACGCGTCGGCGAGGCGCCCGGCCAGCGGCGTCCAGTACGGCGTCTGCACGACGAGCGCCGCCTCGAAGAGGCCGTACTCGTCGCGCGCCGCGGCCAGCGACGCGAACGCCTCGTCGAGCGCCCGGCCCTCGAGCCGCCGGTCGGCCGGATCCTCGCGAAGCACCCCGGCGATCGGCAGCAGGAGCACGCCCGGCGCGGCGCCCGTCGGACTCTCCGGCTCGCCGGGCCCCCGGATCGCGCCGTAGAACACGCGGCGGCCGCGCCGCGCGAGCGCCTCGGCGAGCTGCTGCGGACGCTGACGTCGGTACGACCACGCGATGACCGGCAGAAAGAGAAAGTCGGGACGGCCCGGAAGCGCCTCGTTCGGATCGAACGCGAAGCGCGGGATGTCCACCTCGGGCTTGCGGATCCCGAGCAGATGCTCCGGAGCGACGCGCCGGCGAAGCGCGCGGCGCCAGGACAGGGGAAGGAGGCGGCGGCCGAAGGCGTAGAGGCGCCCGCGGAAGCCCTTCTCCCAGTCCGGTCTCACGGCGCGCGGCGGTCCGCTCCGGGCGCCGCGTCCGCGACCGGCGCGAAGCTCTCGTAGGGGCGGCCGGCGAGGACGTCGGCGATCCGGTCGCAGGCCCGGCCGTCGCCGTAGGGGTTGCCGCCTTCGGCCATCCGCCGGCGCGCCGCGGGATCCGACAGCAGCCGCGACGCCTCGGCGACGATCCGGTCCTCGTCCGTGCCGACGAGACGCGCGAGCCCCGCCTCGATGCCCTCCGGGCGCTCGGTCTTCTCGCGCAACACGAGGACGGGCTTCCCGAACGTCGGCGCCTCCTCCTGGATGCCGCCGGAGTCGGTCAGCGCGAAGCGGCACCGCCGGAGGAGCCGGACGAGACTGCGGTAGTCGAGCGGCTCGAGGAGCTCGACGTTCGGCAGGCCCTGATTGACGCGGACGGCCGCGAGCACGTTCGGGTTCGGGTGCACCACGTGGAAGAACCGCGTCTGCGGAAACGCGTTCGCCAGGCGCGCGATCGCGCGCACGACGCGTGCGAGGGGCTCTCCGAAGCTCTCGCGGCGGTGCGCCGTGACGAGCACCGCATCGGTCTCCGGCTCCTCGCCGTCGCGCGCGGCGATCTCGAGCAGGGCGTCCACGACCGTGTTTCCGGTCAGATGGATCTTCTCGCGGGACACGTTCTCCGCTTCGAGCGCCGCGGCCGCCCGGCGCGTCGGCGCGAAATAGACGTCGGCCACGAGATCCACGACGCGCCGGTTCATCTCTTCCGGAAAGGGATGCTGGAAATCTCCGGTGCGCAGGCCCGCCTCGACGTGGCCCACGCGGACGCGCCGGTGGAACGCCGCGATCGCGGCGCACATCGCCGTCGTCGTGTCGCCCTGCACGATCAGCCAGTCGGGAGCGAGGCGAGCGAGGAGCGGATCGAGCGCGGCGAAGACGCGGGCGGCGACCTCGTTCGGCGACTGACCTGGCCGCATGAGGTCCAGATCGACGTCGGGCGCCAGATCGAAAACCTCGAGGACCTGGTCGAGCATCTCCCGGTGCTGCGCCGTGGCGCAGAGGATCGCTTCGAACCGGTCCGGCTCGCGTCTCAGCCGCCGGACGAGCGGGGCGAGCTTGATGGCCTCGGGCCGCGTGCCGGCCACGAGGAGGACGCGCGCCGGCGAGGACGGATCCGCGGGACTCACGCGGGGAGTCTAAGGGCTATCCGCGCGGCGCGGAAGCGGAAGTCCGGACCGCGCGGAGCGCTAGCGCGGCCGCGAGAACGCGAGCCAGAGCATCGCCGCGAGCGCGAGTCCCGCGGCCAGGGCGATACGCCCCGCCGCCGAGAGTGCCGGGATCGCGTTTCCCGCGCCCGGCGTCGGCGTCACGGGAGGCGGCGGCGTCGTCGCGGTGGGCGTCGGCGTCGCGGCCGCCGCGACCTGGACCACGCCGTTCATGGCGGTCCCTCCCGCGAAGCTGTGCACCTGGCAGTGGAAGGCGTAATCGCCCGGCGTGTTGAAGGTGTGCGAGAACGAGCCGGCCGTCTGCACCCCGGAGTCCCAGACCTCGGGTCCGGTCGTCGCGTCGCTCGTCGTCGAGTGGGGAAGCGACGCCGCGGCCCACGTCCACGTCACCGTCTCGCCGGCCGAGATCGAGACGGTCGAGGGCGAGAAGGAGATCCCGGGGCCCACGGTGATGGTCTGATCCGCCGCGGCCGCGGCCGCGCAGAGGCCGAGAAGACCCGCCAGGGCGAGGTTCTTCGATCGCGTCGAAATCAAGCGTCCTCCGGAATTCGGCCGAGACTATGCCTCGAGAGGCTCGGACAGCCGGATTTTCATCCACCTGTTAGAGTTTTTTCCGGAATGTCCGCCCAGACGGTTTTCGGCGTCGTCGGGGCCGCGGCGGCCCTGTGGGCCGCGCTCTCGGGGACCGATCCCGTGCTCCGGATCCGGGCATCTCCCGCGAGCCCGAAGCCGGGTGCCGTCGTCGTGCTGACGATCGCGAGCGACCGGCCGCTGGCGCGCCTCGAGGCGTCCGGAGGCGGAGACGGCGGCAGAGGCGGAGGCGACGCGGGCCTCTGGATCGAGCCCGAGGCGGGCGGCGTGAGGTTCCGGGGCCTCCTCGGCGTCGACCTCGAGCGCCGGGCGGGCCCGCGCACCCTGACCCTCCGGGGTACCGACGCGGGCGGCCGGCCCTTCTCGTTCGCCTACACCCTGCGGATCGCGGCGGGCCGATTCGCCGTCGAGCCGCTGCGCGTCGATCCGGGCTTCGTCGAGCCACCGCCCTCCGTCGCGGAACGAATCGAGGCCGAGCGCGCCCGCGTGGCGCGCGTCTGGCAGACCGGCGATCGGGATCGGAGATGGACGGGCCCGTTCCGGATGCCCCTTTCGAAGACCGCCGTGCGCGACAACTTCGGCGCGCGCCGGATCCTAAACGGGCAGAAACGCGCGCCGCACAACGGCGTGGACTTCTCCGCCCCGGTCGGCACGCCCGTCGAGTCGCCGGCGCCAGGGCGCGTCGCGCTGGCCGAGGAGCTCTATTTCTCGGGGGGTACGGTGATCCTCGACCACGGCGGCGGACTCTTCACGAGCTACTTTCACCTCTCGAAGATCGACGTCGCCCCGGGAGACGTCGTCGAGGCCGGCGGGCGGCTCGGTCTCGTCGGGGCGACGGGCAGGGTCACGGGGCCGCACCTGCACTGGAGCGCGCGCCTGGCCGGCGCCCGAGTCAATCCGCTCGCGCTGCGACGGCTGCCGGCGTGGCCACTGACCGTAGGTTGGCGGCCGCGCTCCGAGCGCCCGAAGGGCGCGACAAACGCCGGGTTCGCCGGTCGCTGACAGCCGTCCCTGCGGGAGAAGCAAACGTTCTCGTCGGGGCGAGGCTCGTCCCCGCCCGGATCAGCCCGCGAGCGCCTGCTCGAGATCGGCGATGAGGTCGTCCGGATGCTCGATTCCGATCGAGAGGCGAATGAGATCGGGCGGCGTCCGGGACGTCGGGCCCTCACTCGTGGCGCGGTGCTCGATGAGGCTCTCGAAGCCGCCGAGCGACGTGGCGCGCGTGAAGAGCTTCGCGCGCGTGACCGCCCGGATCGCCGCCTCGCGTCCCGCCCGAACGCGGAAGGAGAGCATGCCGCCGAACGCGGACATCTGCCGTCGCGCCGCGGCGTGGCCCGGGTGGGACTCGAGCCCGGGGTAGTGCACGGCGGAAACGCCGGGGTGGCGGGCGAGCGCATTGGCAACGGCGACGCCATTCGCGCTATGACGCTCCATGCGGAGCGCGAGCGTCCGCAGGCCGCGCAAGGCGAGCCAGCAGGCGAACGGCGAGGCGACGCCGCCGAGAATGTGGCGCGCGTGCGCGACCCTGCCGTAGAGAGCGTCCTTCCGCGCGAAGACGAGCGCGCCTCCCTGGACGTCGCTGTGGCCGCCGATGTACTTCGTCGTCGAGTGGAGCACGACGTCGGCGCCGAGCGCCAGAGGGCTCTGGAGCGCCGGCGTTGCGAACGTGTTGTCCACGAGCACGAAGGCGCCCGCCTCGCGCGCGATCGGGATCGCGTCCGCGAGGTCCGTGATCTTCATCAGCGGATTGGACGGCGTCTCGAGCCAGACGAGCTTGGTTTCCGGCCGGATCGCGTCGCGCAGCGCGGCGGGATCGTCCATGGCGGCAAGATCGGTGCGAATTCCCCACGGGCGCAGAAAGTCGAAAGCCGCCACACGCACGCCGTAATAGACGTCGTCGGGGAGGAGGAGATGGTCGCCCGAGACGAGCGTCTGGAGGACGGCGCTGGCCGCGGCCATTCCGGAAGAGAACGCGAGCGCCGCCTCGCCGCTCTCGAGCGGCGCGAGCGCCTCCTCGAAGAGCGTCTGCGTGGGGTTTCCCTCGCGGATGTACTGGCTCGGGCCCAGAAGCTCGTTTTTCTCGTCGCGCGCGAAGGTGGTCGAGAAATGGAGCGGGGGAGCGATCGCGCCGGTCGACGGATCCACGCGGTGGCCGGCGCGCACGAAGAGCGTTTCGCGGTTCATGGGCGGCAAGCCTATGGCGAGGAAGGGCTTGCGTCGAGGGCGCCTCGTGACGTCGAGATTTGACTGACTGATCGGTCAATACATCAGGCATTTCTTCATCAAAACAAAGGGATTACACTCGGCGAGATGCTGCGACGCTCCAAGAAATCCGCCCCTCCCGCCGGCAAGCGGCTCGTCCGTCTCGTCGTCAACGGCCAGCCGGTCGAGGCGGCCTTCGAGCCGCACAAGACGCTCCTCGAGGTGCTCCGCGAGGACCTCGCGCTGACCGGAACGAAGCACGGCTGCGAGCTCGGCGAGTGCGGGACCTGCGCGGTGCTCGTGGACGGGCGGCCCGTGCTCTCCTGCCTCGCGCTCGGCCTGGAGTGCGAGGGCCGCGCCGTCGAGACGGTCGAAGGGATGGCGGGGGCGTCGGGTCTCCATCCGCTCCAGAAGGCCTTCGCCGACCTCGGTGCGGCCCAGTGCGGCTACTGCACGCCGGGGTTCCTCCTGACGGCGAAGGCGCTCCTCGCCGAGCGGCCGAAGCCGTCGCGAGAGGAGATCCGGGAAGCGCTGGCCGGGAATCTCTGCCGCTGCACCGGCTACGTCAAGATCTTCGAGGCGGTCGAGCTCGCCGCCGCCTGGATGCGCGGAGAGGACGCGGCGCCGCGGAAAGAGGCGATCTACGGTTTTGATTTCGACGAAAGCGGCCTGCTGCCGGTTCATCAATCCGCGACCGTAGGGGCGGGGCTTGTCGTCGCCCGCGCCGACGACGGGCGGCCGCAGGGTCTGCCCCTGCGATCGGAGCGTCGGTGAGCGGCCGTGCGAGGACCCGCGTCGTCGGCCGGCCCTACGCGAAGGTGGACGCCGCCGCCAAGGTGACGGGGCAGACGCGCTTCGCGGACGACGTCGTGCTGCCGCGGATGCTCCACTGCAAGATCCTGCGCTCGCGCCTGGCGCACGCCCGCATCCTCCGCATCGACGCCTCGAAAGCGCGCGCGCTTCCGGGAGTCGCGGCGGTCGCGACCGGCGTCGAGCTCCCGATCGCTTTCGGGATCCTGCCGGTCTCGCAGGACGAGCACGCCCTCGCGATCGACCGCGTGCGCTTCGTGGGCGATCCCGTCGCGGCCGTGGCCGCCGTCGACGAGGACGCCGCCGCCGAAGCGCTCGCCGCGATCGCGGTGGAGTACGAGCCCCTGCCGCCCGTCGGAACCATGGAGCAGGCGCTCGCGCCGGCGTCGCCGGCCATACACGATTACGGCGACTCGGGGAACATCCACAAGCTCGTGGCGATGGAGTTCGGCGACACCGAGGCGGGCTTCGCGCGCGCCGACCGCGTGTACGAAGACCTCTTCTTCTACGAGGGCTCGACGCACCTGCCGCTCGAGCAGCACGCGGCGGTCGCGGACTTCGGCCCGGACGGGAAGCTCACCGTGTGGTCCTCGACGCAGACGCCGCACTACGTCCACCGCGCGCTCGCGAAGGTCCTCGAGATGCCGCCGGCGAAGATCCGCGTGATCGCGACGCCCAACGGCGGGGGGTTCGGCGGAAAGTCCGACCCGTTCGCGCACGAGATCGTCGTCGCGCATCTGTCCCGCGTGGCCGGACGCCCCGTCAAGATCTGCCTGACGCGCGAAGAGGTCTTCTACTGCCACCGCGGCCGGCACCCGACCCTGATGAAGGTCCGGACGGGAGTGAAGAGAGACGGCGCGATCACCGGGATGCACTTCCAGACGCTCCTCGACGGCGGAGGCTACGGCTCCTATGGCGTCGCGTCGACGTACTACACGGGCGCGCTCCAGACCGTGACCTACGAGATTCCCTCCTATCGGTTCGAGGGGGCGCGGGTCTTCACGAACAAGCCGCCCTGCGGCCCCAAGCGCGGCCACGGCACGCCGCAGCCGCGCTTCGCGCTGGAGTGCCACATCGAGCGCCTGTGCCGCGACCTGGACCTCGACCCGGTGGAGTGGCGGCTGCGCAACGCGGTGGCCCCGGGCACCGTCACCGCCAACCAGATGAAGGTGCGCACCATCGGCCTGGGCGAGTGCGTGGAGCGCGTGGCCGAGAGGAGCGGCTTCCGCGACAAGTACCGGAAGCTGGGCCCGGGCCGCGGCATCGGCATCGCCGGCTCGGCCTACATCAGCGGCGCCGGGTTGCCCATCTACTGGAACGCGATGCCGCACTCGGGCGTGCAGGTCAAGGTGGACCGCGGCGGAGGTGTGGCCGTGTTCTGCGGCTCGACCGACATCGGGCAGGGCTCGGATTCGATCCTGGCCT
>DATBFU010000016.1:0-6228 GCA_036558325.1 Thermoanaerobaculia bacterium
CGAGGAGCGCGGCGAGACCCAGGAGCTCTTCATTCCCGCCGGGCCGCGCCTGGGCGACGTCGTCGTGCGGGCCGAGGGCGTCCGCAAGGCCTACGGCGACCGGCTCCTGATGGAGGACCTCTCCTTCGACCTGCCGCGCGGCGGCATCGTCGGCGTCATCGGGCCCAACGGCGCCGGGAAGACGACGCTCTTCAAGATGATCATGGGCCTCGAGAAACCCGACGCCGGCAAGCTTTCCGTGGGCGAGACCGTCGTCGCGTCGTACGTGGACCAGGACCGCGAGCGCCCGGACCCGTCGAAGACCGTGCACGACGAGATCGCGGGCGGCCAGGACCGCATCGCGCTCGGCAAGCGGGAGATCCCCTCGCGCGCCTACTGCGCCATGTTCAACTTCAAGGGCGCCGACCAGCAGAAGCGCGTCGGGGATCTCTCGGGCGGCGAGATGAACCGGCTGCACCTCGCGCGCACACTCAAGAAGGGCGGCAACGTGCTGCTGCTCGACGAGCCGACGAACGACCTCGACGTAGACACGCTGCGGTCGCTCGAGAACGCGCTCCTCGACTTCGGCGGGTGCGCGGTCGTCATCAGCCACGACCGCTGGTTCCTCGACCGGATCGCGACGCACATGCTGGCGTTCGAAGGCGAGAGCCGGACGGTGTGGTTCGAAGGGAACTACCAGGAGTACGAAGAGGACCGGAAGCGGCGGCTCGGCATCGAGGCCGACCAGCCGCACCGGATCCGGTACAAGAAGCTGGCGTTGGGATGAGGGAATCGTAGGGGCGGCCCTCGCGGCCGCCCCTCTTCAATCTCGCGTCGCGATCGCGACTCCCACTCCGACCACCGCGATCACTCCGAGCAGCACTCCCCACCGCACGCCGCGCCGCCGCTTGCGCGGACGGATGTCGTCGAGCCAGTCCTCTGCGAGCTTCGAGCCCTTCTTCGAGAGGAGCTCCACCAGCTCCTCGCCCTGCTTGCGCGCCTCCTCGTAGATCTGCGCGCCGCGCTCGGCGGCGCGGCCCTTCACGTCCTCGAGGTCGGGACGCGCCTTCTCGTAGCCCTTCTTCAGGCTCTCGCTCGCCTCCTGAAAGTAGGCGTCGCCGTCGAACGGGCGGCGCTTCCGAAGCGTCTCGATGAAGATCGGCAGAGCGACCTTTGTGACCAGTGGAACGACGACGGGCGCCAGGGCCCGGGCAGTGTCTGCAGAAAGCGAGCGGCGCGCCATAATGACCTCCGGAGGGTCTATTTAACCATGGGGCTCGGGGCGCGCTCCGCGGCCGCGCTGGCGCTTCTTTTTGCGGCGCGAGCGGCGCTTCCGGCGCCGGCCGCCGAACCGCAGCCCGAAGCCGTCGTCCTCGGCATCGCGCAGGACGGCGGCGTGCCGCACCTGGGCTGCCGCCAGGCGCTCTGCGTCGAGGCGCGCCGCGATCCTTCGAAACGGCGGCTCGTGGCCTCCCTCGGGCTGGTCGACCCGGCCGCCGGCAAGCGATTCCTCATCGACGCGACACCGGACTTTCCGGCGCAGGTGGAGCTCCTCGGCGGCATGCCGGACGCGATCCTTCTCACACACGCGCACATCGGCCACTACCTCGGACTCGCGCAGCTCGGCCGCGAGGTCGTGAACGCGAAGAATCTCCCGGTGTACTGCACGGCATCCATGGCCCGGTTCCTGCGAGAGAACAAGCCGTGGAGCCGGCTCGTCGAACGCGGCAACATCGCGATCCGCGAGATCGAGCCCGGAAAAGAATTCGCGCTGACTGAGAGCCTCCACGCCACGGCGATCCTCGTCCCTCACCGCGACGAGGACTCGGACACGGTCGCATATCTCGTGCGAGGACCGCGGCGGCGCGTGCTCTGGCTGCCCGACATCGACCGCTGGGAGAAGTGGGACCGAAGTCTCGCCGGGCTCGCCGCCGACAAGGACCTGACGATGTTCCTCGACGGGACGTTCTTCTCCGCCGACGAGATCCCGGGCCGCGCGATCGAGGACATCCCGCACCCGCTCGTGCCCGACACGGCGGAGATCCTCGCGCGCCGCGGGCCTCCCGCCGCCGCCGTCCGCTTCGTCCACCTGAATCACACGAACCGCCTCTATTGGGACACCGAGGCCGTGCGGAACCTCGAGGCGCGCGGCCTGGGGGTGGCGCGAGAGGGCGAACGGCAGCCTCTCTGATCTCGAGAATGCCTGGCAGGCAACCTGCTAGCATTCGGGCGTGAGCGCCTCGTCCGATCCGCGCACCCCGCAGAGTCCTCCCGGCCCCGGGCAGCCCGTCCTTCCCTGGCGCGCGACGGCCCGCCACACGACGCGGTTTCCCGAGGGCTACTGGAAGAAGGTGGTGGGGCGAGGCCTCCGGCTGCGGTGCCCGGTCTGCGGGCAGGGCAAGCTCTTCCGGACGTACTTTCGGATGAACGACCGGTGCGCGTGCTGCGGCGTGGGCTTCTCGCGCGAGCACGGACAGTGGGTCGGCTCGCTCGACATCAATACGCTGCTCACGGCCCTTGTCCTCATGGTCGGGATCATCGCGTCTCCGAACTGGACGGTCCGGACCAGCCTCTGGGTGTGGTGCACGGCGGCGGTCGTCTTCCCGATCATCTCGTTCCGTTTCAGCCGGGGCGTCTGGACGGCGATCGTCCACCTGACGGGAGGCGTGTACTGACCCGCCGGAAAAAGCCCGAGGCGCGTTCGGCGGGCCCGCCGGAGCGCCGCGCAGAGCGCGACCGGAGGGCCGATGAGCGCCGGCGGGCGCATCGGCGCTCCGCCCCGCGGTTCTCGGTCGGCGAGAGCGCTTCTTCGGACCGGCGCCGCCGCGAGCGGCGCGGCAAGAGTTAGCCGCGCTCCGAACTCCGCGTCAGTTCGGAAAGTGGAGTCCGAGCGCCCGCGCGAGGAAGGCGGCCATCTCGCCGCGAGTAAGGTTCTGGTTTGGACAGAAGTTGCCGGCGCCGCAGCCCCCCGTGATCCCCGACGCCGCGAGCGCCTCGATCGCGCGGAAGTAGGGGTGCGAGGCCGGCACGTCCGTGAAAGTCGGCGTCGCCGGCGCGGAAGAGATCTGGAGCTTGTAACCCAGGTAGGCGCCGAGGACTTGCGTGGCGCTGCCGGCGCCTTGCGTTTCCGCAACGACGAGAATCTGCCGGTGCGAGGGGTCCATCCGGTAATTCAGGGACGTAAGGTCGGCCGAGACGGGGCCGCACGTCTGGGATCCGTTGCTCGAGAAGAGCGTCTTCAGTGTGTCGCAGTCGTCGCCGAGATTGTTGCAGTCCATCACGGAAAGAACCACGTCCGCCGTCGGGTTCGAGTCGCAATAGTCGAGCTCGACATAGGTCAGGAGGCTGCCCGCGGGAAGATGCCCGTTCGCGCACCAGAAACCGAAGGCCGAAGTCGAGTAGAGACCGATGTTCGAGCCATTTCCGGAGTCGATGAAATACGAAAAGGAACCCATGGGGACGAAGTCGCCCACGCCCATGTGCTCGAGAGTCCGGTCCTTCGTGCCGAAGCGCAGCGTGCTCCGAGGCTCCTCGCCGTTGGCCGCCGCCGCGGCGCAACCGGCCGCGAAAGCCAGGACGACGAACATTCGCCTCGGCATCATTGTCCGAGCCCGGCCTTGAGGTCTGCCGCGAGCAGGCGATGGAACAGGTGCTCGCCCGCTTCGCGTCGAACCGACAGCCGCCCGGCGACGTAGGCGCGCGACGTCAGGCCCCTCTGCACGGAGTCGCAGATCGCGAGGTCCTCGTCCTGGACCCTGTTTCCGACGTCGATCGAGGCGCGGTTGCGCGCGATCGCCTCGGGGCTCGCGACGTCGGTGAAGTAAAAGTCGAAGATGACGCGGGACTTTCCCGTCGAGAGCGGCAGGACGAGATTCGTGTCCATGACGCCCTCGTACCAGTTGATCATGAAGTTCGGATAGATCCAGTAGTAGAGCGCCTTCTCGCCCTGGCGCACCGCCCCGACGTCCGGCGCGGCGCCGTCCTGCGTCATCGGGCTGTGCTGGAGACACCAGTTCGGCCCGACGTCGATCTTGTACTGGCTGTAGTCGAGGACCGACGACAGACCCTTGTGCATGTGCGGCACGTGGTAGCCGCCGTCCAGATAGTTGTCGACGAAGACCTTCCAGTTGCACTCGAAAGTCCACTCGCGGCGCTCGAAGAAGTGGAAACGCGACAGGTCGAGCGGCCGGAACTGCGCGACGAGGTCGCCGAGCGACTCCGTGATCGACGGGCCTCCCTTCTCGAGGCGAACGAACACGAACTTCTCCCACTCCGCGACCTCGACGGGCACGAGGCCGTTCGAGGACTTCTCGAACCCGCAGACGCCGCCGAACTCGGGCGTGCCCTTGAGCTCCCCCGCGAGCGAGTAGGTCCAGCCATGGTAGGGACAGCGCAGAAGATGCGTCTGGCCGGCCGGCCGGGGCTCGACGGCCGCGGCGTGATGCCGGCAGACGTTGAAGAACGCGCGGAGCACGCGGTCCTCGCCGCGCACGACGATCACCGGCTCGCCGGCGAGCTCGGCCGTCACGAACTGGCCGGCGCCGGCGACCTCGTCGGCGCGGGCGACCATCTGCCAGGTCTTCGAGAAGACGGTCCGGCGCTCGAGCTCCGTGACGCGGTCGTCGACGTACCACGGCGCCGGAATCGTCCAGGCGCTCTCGAGCGTCGCCTTCGCGTCGTAGCGGTCGAGGACCTGCGGGAGGGGGCTGTCCATCGGAACTCCTGGCCCGCGATCAGACCGGAGTCGCGGTCTTCCGCTTCGGATTGAAGAAGGGCGTCTTGACGACGGTCGCCGGCACGCGATGCCGCACGGCTTCGACGGTCAGCTCCATCTCGAGCCTCGTGCCGACTTTCCCGTACTCGGAGGAGACCGTCGCGAGGCCGATCAGCTTCTTCAGCGTCGGCGACCAGGTCGTCGAAGTGGCCTTCCCGACCTGCCCCAGCCTTCCGTAAACGGGCACGGACACGCGGGAGGCCGCGGCCGGGACCTGGGGCGGAAGGCCGACGGCGTCGAACAGCGCCTCGACGCGCGTCCAGTCCACCTCGAACCCGACGATCTCGCGCGGCGAGCCCGCGCGCTTCTCCTCGCGCAGCGCCGCCTGCCCGACGAACCGCGCCTTGTCCAGATCGACGAGCCGGCCGAGCCCCATCTCGTAGGGCGAGTATCGCTGCGACTCGATGAGCGCCTTCTTGCTGCCCTGGAAGTCCACGTCGATCAGCAGCAGCCCCGCCTCGATCCGCGCGACGTCGAGCGCGAGCATCCCGGCGAGGTGGATGTCGAATGCCCTGCCGCGGTCCATCAGTGCGTCGAAGACTCGCGGCGCGTCCTTCCACGGCATCCAGATCTCGTAGCCCAGGTCGCCCGTGTACCCCGTGCGCGAGATGTCCACCGGGATGCCGCCGATGCGGCCCTTCGTGACGCGGAAGTACTTCAGGTTCTCGACCGGCGCCTCGGCCACCGCCTTGAGCAGACGGCCCGACGTCGGCCCCTGCAGCGCGAGCGACGCGACCTCCTCGGAGATGTCCTCGATCTTGACGTTCAGGCCGCCCGCATTCTGCTCGAACCAGCGCAACGACGGGTCCGCCGCCGTCCAGCGATAGACGTTCTCCTCGAGACGCGACACCGTCCCGTCGTCGATCGCCTTCCCGCGCTCGTCGCACCAGGGCGTGTAGATGACCTGACCGACGGACACTTTCCGCATGTCCCGCGTCACGATGCGATCCACGAGACGCGTCGCGTCGGGACCCGAGACGCGATACTTGTAGAGGGGCGAGACGTCGATCAGCGCGGCGGCGTTGCGAATCGCGTTGTACTCGTGCTCGTGATGCGTCTCGTACGCGGACACCGCGTAGTAGCCGGACCAGTCGCGATAGTTCAGGCTCTCGCAGTACGGCAGAGTCTTGTCGTGAAACGCGGTTCCGATCGGCACGCTCGACCTCGAATCTTCGTTCGCCGTTCTTCCGTTCGCCGTTGTCGCGGGCGCCGATTATAAGTATGCTCCGACGCCCGAGCAATGAGCGGACAGACGAACAATTCCTACGACGCCGTCGTCATCGGCGGCGGACACAACGGTCTCGTCACGGCGGCCTATCTCGCGCGCGCCGGAAAGAAGGTCGTCGTCCTCGAGCGCCGCCACGTGCTCGGCGGCGCGGCCGTGACCGAAGAGGTCTTCCCCGGCTTTCAGTTCTCCGTCTGCTCCTATGTCGTGTCGCTGCTGCGCCCCGAGATCATCCGCGAGCTCGATCTGC
>DATBFU010000017.1:0-5090 GCA_036558325.1 Thermoanaerobaculia bacterium
AAGCAGCTTGACCAAGTAAACCTGAACGTTTAGGATAACTACATGCGAGATACGAAATCGGCGCGAAGTGAGGCGGGGCGGCTCCTCGGGCAGCGGAGCTATCGAGCCAGGCTCGAGCGGTTTGGACTGCGCCGGCTCCAGGAAATCGCCCGCGAGAACGGGAAGAAGGGCGGAAGGCCCCCAAAGGTCGAGAAGGAGGCGTAGCCGTGTTGTTCCGTCAGACCTACCGCGACCGGCAGACCGGCAAACTCCGCCATTCCAAGTTTTGGAGTTACGAGTTTCGCTTCGCGGGAACACGCATCCGTGAGAAGACCTGCCTCGAATCGAAGACGGCCGCCAGGGATGCCGAGCGAGCTCGCCGGCAGAAGCTCGCCGAAGGCTCCTCGGGCCTTAAGCGGGTACGGCCCAAGCTCTTCAGGCAGGCCGCCGCCGAATGGCTCGCGACGAAGCGCAACACGCTAGCGGCCAGCAGCTACCGTATCGAGGAGAAAAGCCTCGATCACCTGCTGCCCCACTTCGGCAACGTGCTCGTCTGCGACATCGAGGCCGCCGACGTGGCGCGATACCAGCAGACTCGGCTCGGCGAGAAGGCCGCTGGTTCCACGATCAATCTCGAGGTCGGGACCATGAGGGCTGTTCTACGTCGCTCTGGCTTGTGGGCTCGACTTCAACCCGACGTGAAGATGCTTCCGGTCGCGGAGAACGTGGGCCGCGCACTCACCGACGAAGAGGAGACCAGACTTCTGCAAGCCTGCCGGGAGAGCCGTTCACGGGCGCTCTATCCGGCCTTCGTCCTCGCGTTGGATTCAGGTCTTCGTAGCGACCGGGAGCTGACGGCGCTCCAGTGGCGGCAGGTTGATCTGACGGCCCGTCGCCTGACGGTAGGTGCGTCGAAGACTGCCGCCGGCCGGGGCCGTGTCGTTCCGCTGACGCCGAGGGCTCACGCCGTTCTCTCGATGTGGGCGGAGCGGTTCCCCGCCAGAAAGCCCGAGCACTACGTCTTTCCCTCCGAGAGGTACGGCGAGGGCGGAGCGGTCTACGACTCGGACCCGACCAAGCCGATAGGACGCCTGAAAGAAGCCTGGGAGCAGGCTAAGAAGCGCACCGCCGACGAACAGAAAGGCATCCCTACCGTGGTCTGCCGCTTCCACGACCTGCGGCATTCCTTCGTGACGCGGCTGCTCGAGAGGGGACGCAGCTTTTCGGAGGTCGCGCGCCTGGCGGGTTGGAGCGCCTCGACCGCCGTGCGGATGAGTTATCGATACGGCCATCTGTCCGAAGGCACTCTCAGGGAGGCGATCAGCGTGCTCGACCGGCCCGGTTTTCGGGAAGAGTCCCCCGAGAATCACCCCGAGCAGGCTCACGCGAACTAATGAGGGTTTCCGTAAGCGACTGAGGCTAATGGCTCCTCAGGTAGGATTTGAACCTACAACCCTCCGGTTAACAGCCGGATGCTCTGCCATTGAGCTACTGAGGAAAAGAGCGGACCGCAGAGGATAGCGGCCGAGGCCCGGAGTGTCAACCGAGCCGGGCGCGCCGGCTCGCGGCTCACCGCGTCTCCGCCGCTTGCGGCGCTTACTCCGCCTGAGTCCACGACGCCCAGGCGACCTTCCAGGAAGAGCCGTCCCGGCTCATCCGGAAGTCGAAGTCGTACTTCGCGGACGAGGGAAGCAGACCGGCGAGCCCGGCGACCTCGCGCGGCCGGCCCGACATCACCGCGCGCAGCCTCACGCGCGCCGTGTTCTCCGCGCGCTCGATCTGGACGTCCTCGAGCCGCACGTCGAGGCTCTCGTACGCGGCGAAGTAGCGGCGGAGGAGCTGCTCGTCGTCCGCGCGCGAGCTGCCGTCGGCGGCCTGGAAGTCCGCGGCGAGGTTCGCCGCCACGGCCGCCGCGTCGCGCGCGTGCGCCGCCAGAGTCATCCGGTCGAGCGTCGCGCGCACCGGATCCCCCGCGGGCTTGCAGGCCGAAGCGGCGAAGGAGACGCCGAGGGCGCAGAGCAGGAGAGGGCGAAGGCGCATGTCTCCATTGTGCGCCCAATCCTGAGAGGATGGGGCGATGTCCGACGCGACCGACGAATCCCCGCGCGATCGCCTGCGTCGCGCGCACGGCGAGCTCGACGCGCTCCTCGGCCGCTTCTTCGGCGCCGCGCACGCGGGAGCGGCCGACGCGGCGCGCGAGTCGGCGGCCGCGTTCGACGACGCGCTTCGACGCCACACGGCGGACGAGGAGGAGCGGCTCCTGCCTCCCGTGGCCGCGTCGGGACGCAGGCTCGTTCCCGGCGAGGAGCAGTCCGAATCGGAGTCCGAACGGCTCGGGCGCGAGCTGCGCCTCGAGCACGTCCAGATTCGCGAGCTCTCGGCGATGATGCGGCGCCTCGCCGAGCAGGGGGACGTGAAGGGAGCCGAGCGGCTCGCCGCGAACCTGGCGCGGCGTTGGGACGCCCACACCGCGCGCGAGGAGAAGGAGCTGCCGGAGATCCCCTAGGTCGTTCCCGGCAGCGCCGCGACCTCTCATGGCGCGGCCTCGAGCGCCGCGACCTCTCATGGCGCGGCGTTGAGCGCCGCAACCTCTCAAGGCGCGGCGTTGAGCGCCGCGACCCGCACCGTCCGCTCCCGCGGACCGTCGAGCTCGATCAGGAAGATCCCCTGCCAGCGGCCGAGCTGCGGCTCGCCCTTCGCGAGCGGCACGAGGCGTGCAGTGCCCATCGCCTCGGAAAGAAAATGCGCCGCCGAGTTACCCTCTCCGTGGTCGAACCGCACGTCCGGAACCCAGGCGGCGAGCGCCCGCTCGACGTCGCCCGTGACGTCCGGGTCCCAGGCCTCGCCCACGACGATCGCCGCCGTCGTGTGGGGCACCGAGACGAGAAGGGCGCCCTCCTTCGCTCCGATCGCCTCCGACGCCTCGCGGACGCGGTCGGTGATGTCCAGACGCTGGATCTTGCGCGCGGTCTTCACCTTGAACTCGCGGGACGCGGCCATCGCGCCAGTCTAAGCTGCGGGCGCCCGTGCGGGCCCCGCCGGGGGCGCCGCAGGACGATATCCTTCGCCCACGCATGAGACGCGGCGGCCGGATCGTTCCGCGCGGGCTGCTGCCCGTGCTGTTCTTCGGAGCGCTGCTCCTGTACGCGGCGTGGCCCTGGCTGCCCTTCTCGCGCACCGCCGAGACGCCGACGATCGTCTTCTACGGCTTCAGCATCCTCGCCGACGTGATGAACAAGGGCATCTTCCCCGCCTTCCGGCAGCGATGGGTGGCCGAGAAACACGGCGACGTCGCGTTCCGCAGCTCCTTCGCCGGCTCCGGCACGATCACGAACCAGATCGCCCTCGGCGCGCCGGCGGAGCTCGCGCTCCTCTCCCTCGAGAGCGACGCGGATCGCCTGGCCGACGCCGGCGTGATCCCCGCCGGAAGCTGGAAGCGGCTGCCGGAGGCCGGAGTCGTGAACCGGACCCCGTTCGTGATCTTCGTGCGCCGGGGCAACCCGCTCGGGATCGCCGACTTCGCGGATCTGACGCGCGACGGAGTCCGCGTCGTGCACCCGGACCCTCTGACGTCGGGCGGCGCGAACTGGGCCATCGTCGCCGAGTACGGCGCCGGGTACCGCGCGGGCGGCAACGACGCGGCCGCGGGCGAGGCGCTGCTCGCCGGCGTGTGGAGAAACGTCGCGGCGCAGGCCGCCTCCGCGCGCGCGGCGCGCACGCAGTTCGAGAACGGGTTCGGGGACGCGCTCATCACCTACGAGCAGGAGGCCGTCTACGACAAGAGCCGCGGCCGGCTCGAGGCCGACGTCGTCGTCCCCCGCAGCACGATCCTCTCCGAGCACACGCTCGTCGTGGTCGACCGCAACGTCCCGAAGCGCGACCGCGCCCTCGTCGACCGCTTCGCGCAGTTTCTCTGGACGGAAGAGGCCCAGAAGATCTTCGTCCGGTACGGATTCCGCAGCGTGCGCGACGGTTTGAACGCGGGCCATCCCGAGTTCGGGCGGATCGAGGACCCGTTCCGGATCGCCGACTTCGGCGGCTGGCGCAAGGCGAAGAAGGAGATCGTGGACGAGGTCTGGAAGCGGCGCGTCATGAAGATCCCCCCGAAGCCATGAGCACCCGAGCCTACGCCGTCACGCGCGCCGGGCGCCGCGCCGCCCTGCCGGCGACGCTCGTCGTGCTCTTCCTGCTGCCGCTCATCCTGATGCCACTCGCGGCGGTCTTCGTGTTCGCGCTGCGCGGCGGGCCGGGCGCCTTCTGGAACGCGCTGCGCACTCCCGAGGCGCAGTTCGCGCTGCGCTTCTCGCTGCTCGTGGCGTTCGCGACGGCGGCGGTCAACTCGGTGCTCGGCACCTTCACCGCGTACGTCCTCTCGCGCTACCGCTTCCGGGGACAGCGCACGCTCGGCGTCATCGTCAACCTTCCCGTCGCGATTCCGACGGTGGTCGTGGGCACCTCGCTGCTCCTCCTGTGGGGGCCGATCGGGCTGCTCGGACGCGCGCTGGGCCCCCTCGGGCTGCAGCCGATGTTCGCGCCCGCCGGAGTCTTGCTCGCGCACCTCTTCGTGACGTTCCCGTACATGCTCGGGGCCGTCAAGCCGGTCCTCGACGAGCTCGAGGAGACCTACGAGGAGGCGGCGTACACGATCGGCGCGACGACGTGGCAGACCTTCCGCTACGTGGTCCTGCCGACTCTGAAGGGCGGCCTCTTCGCCGGCGCGCTGCTGACGTTCGCACACTCGCTCGGCGAGTTCGGCGCGACGGTCATGGTCTCGGGAAACCTCCGCCTCAAGACGCAGACCGCGCCCCTCTACATCTTCGCGCAGTTCGAGGCCGGCAACATCGAGGCGGCCAACGCGGTGGCCGCGGTGCTCGCGCTGCTCTCCTTCCTCATCTTCTTCGTGCTCCTCCGCTACACCGGACGCGGGGACGACTAGCCGTGTCGATCACGCTCGAGAACGTCACGAAGCGCTACGGCGGCGGGCAGGTCGTGGTCGACCGCGTCTCGCTCGACGTGAAGACCGGCGAGCTCTTCGTCCTGCTCGGCGCCTCGGGCAGCGGCAAGAGCACGATCCTCCGGATGCTCGCCGGGCTGACCCAGCCCGACGAGGG
>DATBFU010000018.1:0-9773 GCA_036558325.1 Thermoanaerobaculia bacterium
TGGCCCAACTTAGAATCAATTAAATCTACTGATAACAAATGAGTTATCAGTGTTCACAATATGTACTACGACATTTGTATCCGTTTTTTTGAATCTTCGTCCAGACATTCGTAGGGATGAGACAACTCGGTTTGGTGACGAATCGTCCGGATGGTGGGACAAAAACAAAAAGCCCCGCTCGCGCGGGGCTCGTTTCGACGGCGGGGAGTGATGCCCGGCGGCTAGGCCTTCTTCTTCGGGCGCGGCGTCGGCGTGGCTTTGGCCGGGATCGGCGTCGGCGTCGGCGGAAGCTTTCCGTCGGGCCCGAGAACCACGAAGTCGCCGGTGCGGTCGATGCCCTTGAAGGCCGCCGAGTCGCGCGGCGCATTCAGATCGCGCACGTTCAACGTGAACGTGTAGTAGCCGGGCTCGAAGCTCGCGAGCGGGATCTCGCTGCCGCTGCCGTAGAAATTCGTGCCGAGCGGCTGGAGCTCGGCCGGGAGCGTGGCCGGCTGGAAGGCCGGCTTCCCGTCGCGCAGCACGCCGATGCGCGTCATGATGCGCGGCTTCGCCGGAGGCGGAGGCGGCGGGGCTGCCGACGGTGCCGCGGGCGTCGCGGCGGCCGCGGGAGCGCCGGCGGCCGGAGTCGTTGCGGCTGGAGCGGAAGGGGCCGCCCCCGGGGCCGGGGCCGCCGCGTCCGCGGTCGCGGGCACGACGGGATTGGCGACCGTGTAGAAGTACCAGAGGCCGTCCTCGCGCGAGAAATCGTGGTTGCCCCGCGGCTCGACGCGGATCGGTTTCTCCATGCCGAAGATGAACGCGTCGGTCGGGTTGGGCCGCTTGGTCTGCGGCGTGAGGGTGGCCGCGAGGATCATCGGGGAGACCTTGAAGTCGTTCGACTTCGCGGAGATCGTGAACGTCGTCGAGGCGGACGTCAGGGCCGTCGCGCCGTCGGCGGAGAACAGACCAAACGCGCCCCGATAGGTGCCTGGCGGGAGCACGACCGAATGATCGACGGCCTTGTCCATGCCGTTGATGCCCTTCATGTCCTGCGGCTGCGCGTCCTCCCAGATCGAGAGGGCCTCGGTACCGTCCTCCTTCGTGACGACGCCTCCGAGCTTCATCGCGTCCGGAGCGGGTTCCGTCCCAGTCGAAAACTTGACGATCTGGAACGCGTAGAAAGGATCTCCCGTGACGGTCTGGAACTCGCCGCCCCAGAAGCCGGCGACGGACTTCGACTCCGCCTTCAGCATCGGCTCGAGCAGCGCGCGCGTGGCCGCGGGAAGGGCGGCCGCCGCCGCGGGAGCCGGGGGAGGCGGTGGCGCCGCCGCCGCCGCGGGAGCCGTCGAGGCGGCGCTGCCGGCGGCGCCTGCGGACGCTCCGGCCGCGGCGCCCGTCGCGCCGGCGGCCACCATCTTCTTCTGGACTTCCGCGAGCCGCCCCTCGTTGACCTTGTCGATCGCCTTGTTCACGAGCCCCGTATTGACGAGCTCGTCGCGTCCGCGCTGCGGGTCCACGTTGATCTGCGCGCGAACCTCGCCGACGTCCCAGGAGGAGTCGAATTTCGACTTGTCGTAGATCCACGTCTGGACGACGGCGGCGGCACTTCCCGTGTCCTGGAGGGCCGCCAGACCCGAGCTTTGTCCCGACGAGCCGTCCGGGCTCGAGGCGTCGTTTCCGGCGCGGACTTCCTGGACCCGAGAGGGATTTCCCAGGGTCAGGAAGACCCGGCCCCGTGCCGATTCCGAGCCCTTCTGCCCGCGAAGCTTGAACTGCTGGTCGGCCGCCGCGATCCGGCGCGCCACCTCCTGCCGGAACGGCTCGCCGCCCCGTTTGGCCCAGTAGTCCGCGATGAACTTCTCGGCATCCACGTCGGTCGTGACCTTGGACCACGCCTGCCGCTCGGCGGGCGTCAGGAAGTCGGCCTCGGGCGTCTTTGCCCAGTCCTTGTACTTGGAGAGCTGGCCGAGGGCGGCGGAGGCCAGAACGAACGCCGCGGCGGCCGAAAGGAATCTCTTCACGGAACTCCTCCCTTCGAGAGGGCGCATTCTAGCCCCATTCCCTCAAGCAAGAGGCGTTCCGGGGGGAGCTCACAGCCGACCGCCGACAGCCCGGAAGGGATCTGTCCGGCTGTGAGCGACTAGCTTTTCTTTGGAAGAGGGGCGAGCGCGAACCGGCGATCGATCTGGCCGCGCCGCGTTCCGACGTCCTCGCGGATCGCGTCGAGAAGGGTATGGACCTCGCCCTGGATCTTCTCCATCCGCTCCTTCATGTGGAGGATGACCTCCACGCCCGCGAGGTTGACTCCCAGGTCGCGCGTCAGCGTCAGGATAATCTCCAGGCGCTCGATCGTGCTCGCGTCGTAGAGGCGCGTGTTGCCTTCGGTCCGGGCCGGCCGCAGGAGACCCTCCCGTTCGTAGAGGCGGAGCGTCTGGGGGTGGATCCCGAAGCGCTCCGAGATCGCGCCGATCCGAAAGACGCCGGGGCGGGTCCGGGAGCTCACCGCGACTTCTTCGCTTCGACCGGGATCGGCTGCCCGCGGTCGCTCTTGGCGGCCACGATCTTGAGCACCCCCGCCCGAAGCGTCGCCTTGATCTGGCCCGGATCGAGCGAGACCGGGACGGCGAACTCCCGCGAGAAACTTCCGTAGATCCGCTCCATCCGAACGAAGTGCTTCGGCTCGACGCCGTTGTCGGGCCGGCGGTGGCCCGACACGCGGAGCTTCCCCTCGACCGACTCGAGCCGCACGTCTTCCAGACGGACGCCCGGCAGCTCGATGTGCAGGATGATCTCTTCCGGGGTCTCGTAAACGTCGGCCGCCGGCGACCAGAGCGCGGTCGAGAGGCCTTCGTCCGGAAACTCCGTCCGGTGGATCGTCTCCTCGAAGAGGCGATTCATCTTTTCCTGGATCCCGAAGAGGTCCTGGAGCGAGTTCCAGCGAAAGTCGGTCATGGATTGATCACCAGTTTACTCCGGAGGGGGAGCGAGGGACCCGCGGCGATGAAGCCCAGGATCCCTCGCTGCGCTCGGGATGACCGGCGCGAAGCCGCGCCGGTCACTTCTTGTCGGCGTCCACGTACTCCGTGTCGATGACCTCGTCTTCCTTGCCCGCATCGGAACCGGGCCCGCTCGCGCCCGAGGATCCCGGGCCGCCCGAGCCCGACGAGGAGGCGCCCGCCGCGCTCTTGTACATGACCTCGGCGAGCTTGTGGGAAACCTGCTGCAGCTTTTCCGCGGCGCCGTTCAGGTTCTCCGTTCCACCGGCCTCGAGGGCCTTCTTCGCTTCCGCGATGGCGGACTCGAGGCTCGAGACGTCGGCGGGGTCGAGCTTGCCCTTGTTCTCGTTGAACGATTTCTCGGTCGCGTAGATCAGGCTGTCCAGACGGTTCTTCGCCTCGATCTCCTCGCGGCGCTTGCGGTCCTCGTCGGCGTGGGAGGAAGCCTCCTTCACCATCCGGTCGATCTCGTCCTTGGCGAGCCCCGAGGACGCGGTGATCGTGATCTTCTGCTCCTTGCCCGTTCCGAGGTCCTTGGCCGACACGTTCATGATGCCGTTGGCGTCGATGTCGAACGAGACCTCGACCTGCGGCATGCCGCGCGGCGCCGGCGGAATGCCGACCAGATGGAAGACGCCGATCGTCTTGTTGTCGCGCGCCATCTCGCGCTCGCCCTGGAGCACCCGGATCTCGACCGAGGTCTGATTGTCCGAGGCGGTCGAGAACGTCTCGCTCTTCTTGGTCGGGATCGTCGTGTTGCGCTCGATGAGGCGCGTCGTGACGCCGCCGAGAGTCTCGATGCCGAGCGACAGCGGCGTGACGTCGAGCAGGAGCAGGTCCTTGACGTCGCCCGCCAGCACGCCGCCCTGGATCGCGGCGCCGACCGCCACGACCTCGTCGGGGTTGACGCCCTGATGCGGCTCCTTGCCGAAGAGCTCCTTGACCAGCGCCTGGATTCGCGGCATGCGCGTCTGCCCGCCGACGAGGACGACCTCGTCGATGTCCTTCGCCGTCAGGCCCGCGTCCTTCAATGCCTGCTTGCACGGCGCGACCGACTTCGTCACGATGTCTTCGACGAGCTGCTCGAGCTTCGCGCGCGTGAGCCGGAGCTGCAGGTGCTTCGGCCCGGAGGCGTCGGCGGTGATGAACGGCAGGTTGACGTCGGTCTCGACGACGTTCGAGAGCTCGATCTTGGCCTTCTCGGCGGCCTCCTTCAGCCGCTGCATCGCCATGGGATCCTTCGACAGATCGACGCCCTGGTCCTTCTTGAACTCGGCGAGGATCCAGTCGATGATCCGCTGGTCGATGTTGTCGCCGCCGAGGTGCGTGTCGCCGTTGGTGGACTTGACCTCGACGACGCCCTCCCCGACCTCGAGAATCGAGATGTCGAACGTTCCGCCGCCGAAGTCGTAGACGGCGATCGTCTCGTCCTTCTTCTTGTCGAGGCCGTACGCCAGGGCGGCGGCCGTGGGCTCGTTGACGAGCCGCTCGACGGTCAACCCGGCGATCTGGCCGGCGTCCTTCGTGGCCTGGCGCTGCGAATCGTTGAAGTAGGCCGGCACCGTGATGACGGCGCGCGTGACCTTCTCTCCGAGATAGGCCTCGGCGGCCTCCTTGAGCTTCGTCAGGATCATCGCCGAGATCTCCGGAGGCGAATACTCCTTGCTGCCGGCGGACACACGCACGTCGCCGTTGGACGCCGCGACGACCTTGAACGGCACCATCTTCATCTCCTCGGAGACTTCCGAGAACTTGCGGCCCATGAACCGCTTGATCGAGAAGACGGTGTTGGCGGGATTCGTGATGGCCTGGCGCTTGGCGACCTGGCCGACCAGACGCTCGCCGGTCTTCGAGAACGCGACGACCGACGGGGTCGTGCGATTTCCTTCTGCGTTGGGGATGACCGCGGGCGATCCTCCCTCCATCACGGCGACACACGAGTTCGTGGTGCCGAGATCGATACCGATGATCTTGCTCATGACAACCTCTCCTTCGCTCCCGAGCGGCAGGCCATCCAGGACCGGCCCGGAGTCGCGAACTATAGGATCTTAGCGAGAGATTGTCAAGCTCTAACTGTTATTATCTAAGCCTAATAGACTCAAGCCATTCGGCTCGTACGTTCTCCTACTCCACAACCTGAACGGACGGCTGAGCTTGCGGCGGCTTGGGCGCGCTCTGTCCGGGCCGTACTTCGGCGACCGGCGCGAGGGTGCGATCAAAGGAAAGGTCGAGGTCGATCTGCCCGCGGGCGTCCCGCCCGTAGAGGCCGAACTTCCCCCGATCGGGCCGCAGGATGTACCGATACTGGCGGCCCCACGGATCCGAGACCGCGCGCTCGTCGAGGATCCCGTTGGCGGTGAGCTCCTCGAGCTCGCGCGGGTACCGGCCGGTCGCGTCGTAGAAAACGCGCACGGCGCGCTCGAGCGCGGACAGGCGATCGAGCGAGACCGACTTGAAGAAGACGGCGAACGGCGAGCTCTCGACCGATGGCTGCCAGAGCGAGTTCCACGGATTGCGCGGCACCCTCCAGACGGCGACGACGCCGAGCGCCAGCACCGCGGCCCACAGTCCGATCGCTCCGAGCGAGAGCCCGGACGGCCGCTCGACGGCCTCGAGCGCGGGAGCGGGCTCGGCGGCCGCCGGCTCGAGGATCTGCTCGGGCACGGCCTCCGGCACGCGTCCTTCGACGATGAGCTTCCGGTCGAGCAGATCCGAGAGCCCCTTGAGGACCTCGAAGTCCGACAGAAACGCGGTCTCGAGGATTTGCGCCACGGGACGCTTGCCGTCGATCCACTGCCAGACCTCGCGCTCCGCGCGCGAGCCGCCGGCCGCCCCTTCGGGCAGCGCGGCGCCTTCGCCGGGCACGAGCTGCAGGGTCTCCTTCCCGGGCGCCCGGCGATACACGATCTCGACGGAACGGATCTTCTCCTTGAGTCGCGGAAGCTCGTCGTGGATCTGCGCCGCCTCCATGAGGACGGATTCGGTCGGCACGGGCGCCATGTGATCGGCGTCGTACTCGATCTGTCCCTCCTGGCTGAATCGAAAGCTCCCGTCCGTCAGCTGAAAGGCGATCTGCAGCGTGCGGAAGATCTGCAGCCGGAGCGCCTCTTTCAGATCTTCGGGCGTGACCATGCGCTCGCGGATCAGCAGGAACCCCAGGCGCTGGCGCGTCTCCTTTTGCAGCTCCAGGGCGCGGGCGAGGTCGCTCTCGGAGAGGCGCCCCGCCCGGAGCAGGAGCTTCCCGATCTGGTTGTCGTGCCGCCGCTGGCGCGACTCCGCGGACACGATCTGACCTCCGAGGAACGAGATCGTGATCGCGTCGTCGGCGCTCTCGACCGACAACACGCCGCTCTTCCGCTGCATGCCGAGGACCTGAAAAATGTCCCCGAGCGAGAAGGCCTTGAGCGTTCCCTCAAGACCCATGCGAGCTCCTCCAGGCCGCCACGTTGCCCGAGATCCACAGCAGAACGGCCGCGGCGGCCGCCACGATCGGGAGCGGATCCCACGGCGCGCGGGGCGCGAGCGGCCGGATCTCGAAGAAGCGCCAGGCGATCACGAATGCGGCGATCGCGAAGAAGAACGCGAGCAGCCGAAGGAATCCGGCGACCGTGCGCTCCGAGAAGTACTGGTGCGTGCCGGGGAACGGGAGCGACAGGAGACGGCAGATGCGGTCGCGCACCGCGATGCGGCGCCGCATCTCCTGCGTGCGTTGCACCTGGGAGTCGATTGCCGGATCCTCGCGGCGCGTCTCCAGGCGAACGCACGGAGTGCAGTAGGTGGGCGGATCGCCGAAGCGCTTGCAGGCGCCGCAGAAGGGACGGCCGCAGTAGGCGCACTCCCCTGCCGTGCCGCGGCGACGCATCCACCACGCCCAGAGAATCGCGGCCGCGAGCGCGGCGGCGGGACCGATCGCGGCGGGCGAGCGCACCGCCGCGAGCATCGCGCCCTCCGGCAGGTGGCCGGGCAGCCGCCGGCTCTTCGCCTGAGCGTTCCAGCGCTCGATCTGCTGCCGCGCGCGCGCCTCGCCATACGCGGCGGGCACGACGCGCGAGAGCGTCAGCCGATTCGACCAGGCGTCGACCGCGGAGTCGGAGATGGATCGCGCCTGGGCCATGGCCTGCGCCTGTCCCTGAAAGTCGTACGCCTCGCCGCGCGCGACCGAGAGGTTGTAGTACGCCTCCGCGGCGCGCGGGTTGCGCTCGACGGCGGCCGCGTAGTCGCGGCTCGCCTCGCCATAGTCCCCTTCCTCGAAGCGGACGTTGCCCCGATTGACGTAGGCGCGATAGTCCCGGGGATCCGCCGCCACGGCGCGGTCGTACGAAGCGATCGCGCGCGGCGAATCCCCCGCGCGCTGCGCGTACATGCCGAGCAGGAACCAGACGTCCGAGTCCTCCGGAAACACGGCCGAGGCCTGCCGCAGGCCGTCCTCCGCCGCGCCGTCCTCGCGCTGCTCCTCGAGATCCGCCGCCGCGACGTAGAGCGGCGACCGCCGGATGATGTTCTCTCGCCCGATCGCCGTGGCGAGAAGCGGAGCGAGCGCCGCGGCCACGAGTCCGGCGGCGATGGCGGCGCGCTCGAGCCGGAGGGCGTACGGGAAGACGAGAATCGCCCACCAGAGCACGAGCCAGAACGGCCCGAGTCCGCCGGCGAGCGGCAGCGCCAGAACGACGAGCGCGAAGGGCAGCGCCGCCCCGGGCCCGAACCAGCGCGCCGCCCGTTCCCCGAGGTCGTGGAAGAGGCGCGCTCCGCATCTCCCGAGAACGATCAGCACCGTCGCGAGCCCGGCGGCGGCGAGCGCGAGGGCCCCCCAAACCGCCAGCGACGACAGGAGGGCGAACCGCGCCTCCCGTGTCTGGAAGAGCGCGCCCACGGCGTCCGACACGAGGCCGATCGCGCGGCCGTACTCGTGGCGCCTCATGAGGAACCCGATCTTCGAAGCGATGGCGTCGAAGCTCGTATCGTCGAGCGCGATCGCGGCGTCATAGGCGCGCGCGGCCCGCGCGAGCTGGCCCTGCCGCTCCGCGCGGCGGCCCTCGTGAACGGCCGTGCGGGAGAAGTCGGAGAGGCGTCGCACGCCCACGGCCTGCGCCGAGCGCCGGAGACGCAGGAGCGCCTGGTTCGACGCGCTGGCGTCGTCCTCGAGCAGCGCGTTCAGGAACTCGAACCAGTTGGCGCGGTACTGGCCGCGCGTGACGGGCGGAGGCAGCGGCGCCACCGTCGCCTGTGCGCGCGCCGGCCGCGCCGAGGCCGCCGTCAGGACGGCCGTCAGGAAAAGGCCGAGAAAGGGGCGGACCCGCCGGCGCTCACTTCGCGGGCGGACGGCTCACCTCCACGAAGGCGAGGCGCAGATCGTAGAGCACGCGCGAGAGAAAGTTGGATTCCTCGAAGGAGAGGTTTCCGCGCGTCTTCTGCTCCAGGACCGCGAGAAGGTCGATCATTTCGCGCGCCACGGCGCGGTCCACTCGCTGCCTCCCGGAAGCCGGGTCCGGCACCATGCCGAGCGCCGCATACGCCGGCATCGCGAGCATCTGCACGATCAGGGCGAAGGCGCCGCGCGGCTCGCCGGCGGACGCTTCCTCGGGCGGCGGCTCGCTCTCGGCCGGCTCCTCGGACGCCGCGGGGGGAGGCGGCGGGCTCGCCTTCGGCGGCGCGGCGGAAGGCGACGGCGCCGCCGGCGGCGGGGTCGCGGGAGGAGGCGGAGGCTCGGGCTCGGACGACTGATACTCGGGGCGCAGCTCGCCGTCGGCGGTGAACATTCGCCGGTCGACGACGCGGATCGGCTTTTCTTCTTCTTCGGCCATGGCGCTGCGGGCGAGAATCGCTCGAAATCTTAGCAGGTCGGCCCGGATCCGTCCTCCGTCGGCCCCCGCTGCATATGATCGCCGCATGACACGACCCGAAGCCCTGGAGCGCCTCGCGTCTCTCGTCGAGCGCCTCCGGCGCGAATGCCCCTGGGACCGGGAGCAGACGCCCGAGACGATCCGGACGTTCCTCCTCGAGGAATGTCACGAAGCGCTCGAAGCGATCGACGAGGGAGATCCCGGGCGGCTCAAGGCCGAGCTCGGCGATCTTCTGTTTCAGATCTTCTTTCTCTCGACGCTCGCCTCCGAGCGCGGCTGGTTCCGGCTCGACGACGTGGCCAACGGCATCGCGGAGAAGATGATCGAGCGGCATCCCCACGTCTTCGGGCCGACGCCCGCGCGCGACGCGCAGGAGGTGGCCCGCGGCTGGGAAGCGCGCAAGCGCCGCGCCGCGGGCCCCGACGCCGACCCGCTGGGAAGCATTCCGGCGGGGCTGCCGGCGCTCTCGTCCGCCTACCGCATGACCTCGCGCGCGTCCGATCTCGGATTCGACTGGGAGCGCGACGCCGACGTGGCCGACAAGATCGCCGAGGAGCTCGCCGAATGGCGGGCGGCGGCCGAGGGCGGCGACCGCGACCACGAGGAGCGGGAGATCGGCGACCTGCTGCTCTCGGCCGTCAACCTCGCGCGCCGGCGCGGCATCGACCCGGAGGCCGCGCTGCGGCGGACCGCCGCGCGGTTTCGCGCGCGGTTCGCGGGCGTCTCCCGGCGCGCCCGCGAGTCCGGTCGCGAGATGACCGAGATTCCGCTCGCGGAGCTCGACCGCTACTGGGAAGAGGCGAAGAAAGAAGAGTAGCTACCTCACCAGATCCCGAACCCGAACCAGCCGGACGCCCTTCGCCGGCAGATTTCGCAACTCCCTCTCGAGCACGTCCAGCGTCGCCGGATGCGGATGCCCGATCGCGAGCGCCTCCCCTTCCTCCTTCGCGCGGCGCAC